>CAIWTU010000126.1 GCA_903915655.1 uncultured Geobacter sp. | reverse complement strand
GTCAATCTTCGGGCTTACTTGTGCGGTGTACCGATGTACGCCTCCGCGCAAGCCCTTGATTTTCTTGCCAGAAGAAAAAATCCCCGCTTTCCGAATTGGAAACCGATAGTTTCTCATCCGGAGTTTCCGGATGGAAACTAACTACAAGTGGTGTCATATGAACCAACTCCCGTAATCAATACTGTTGTCATCTTTAATAAGCTTAAACTTGCTTTGCTTACACAACTTTGTTGCTTCCCTTTTTTCCTTCTGTTCTTGCACACTAGGCTTGAGCCACATCTCTATTATTGCTAAACTTCCCTTGGGGATGTTGCTGGCAATCTTTTATATTTGCCATTATTCAGCCTCCATTATAAGTAGTTGATTCATCTTATCTGCTTAATAGCTTAGTGGAAACAGAATCCAGAGGGTGCGGTCGTTATAACTCTCTAGCCCTTGATGTTGATAAGGGGACGGATATAATGCTTGATTCCCACCATGTCAGACTGTTGCCGCATTACGTCGAAAATGTCCTTATATGCAAATGGTGATTCATCCAGTGTTTCAGCGTCAATCTTGGCAACTACACCTCGCATGGTTTTAGAAAACTGCTCTACAGTAAGAGTAACCTGTGCCGCTTTGCGGCCCAAAACCCGCCCCGCCCCATGAGAACTAGACCAGAGAGCGACAGGGTTGCCCTTCCCTTCCACGATGAAAGAGCCGTCCCGCATGTTGCCGGGGATAACGCCCATCATTCCCGCTTCAGCATGGGTGGCCCCCTTGCGGTGAATCCACAGCCCCTCTTTCAGTTCGGCGTGGTTGTGGTTCCGGTTTATCAACCGGCCATAATCGGCGTAACCTTCGCAGTAATGCACTATTTCGTGAACTACCCGCTGAATGATCTGGTGGCGGTTCTCTAGGGCAAACGCAAGACAGAAAGAAAGATCGGTGGCGTAGTTTTGGCCTTCAGCCGAATCAACAGCAAACCCGAAATGACCCTCACGGGCTTTGCCGTCACCGGATGCCAGTTTCATGTAGTGGGTTGCTACGGCGTGACCAATTCCCCGCGAGCCGGAATGATTGATAATCCAGATTGCATCATCTTCATCATACCCAATCTCAATGAAGTGGTTTCCGCCCCCCAAAGAAGCCAGTTGCCTCAAGCCGTTCCTTGCGAAAATAGAAGCCAGATTTGGAGTGTACGCCAGAGCAGAATAATCCCAAACAGAATCTTTCTTATTGTGGCTGAATCCGACAGGTACGGCTCGGTAAATGCTCTTGAAAATCTGTTCGGCATTAGTCTCAACATCGGCACGTTTGAACGTGGTGGGTACGGCGCACATACCACAGCCGATGTCATAGCCAACCCAGCTTGGCAAAATCACGCCATCGGTCGCCACAACTGCACCAATCGGCAGAGAGTAGCCAGCGTGTGCGTCAGGCATTAAGGCACCTTTGACGGCGAAGGGTTGAAGCATGGCACTTTCAAACTGTTCAAGTGCTTTCGGTTCGAGAACTTCTGCAAAAATGTGTGTGTCTTTCATGGCACCTCCATTTTGTTCTGTATACGGTCAAAAATATTTTCAGCATCTCTCACTACCTAAAGTTCACTGTCAAAGAACTCATGCTTTGCATTGGGCATCAGGCGTTTATTCCGAATGTCAAAACAAGTATCTCGCCCCCTTACTTTAGCCTTCTGCTAAAACCTTATAGGCTGGTTTTATTTTTACAAAAAACTAACTTTCTTCAGAGGAGAAAAAACAAAAGGGCATTTAGTAAAGTTCCTAGTTCATGGTTTACAGGTTGGACAGAAGACGTGCTGTTCTTTGCCAAGTTGCTCCGTCGAAGACAAACAAGAGCTCAAAGTATTTTTTTAATCTCAGCGGGTCATATTCCCCGCAGCTTGCTGCGCCGCGCTCAGCGGCAAAAAGACTTAAACTCGATGCATTATGGTCTTGACTATTAGGTCCAATCAAGGAAATATGTATCTCGTTGACGTGAAAAAGCTGTTTTTTCACAATTTACTTTTTTGAAAGGTTTCATTCCTTTTGAGCGCTATTTTTGGATGCATCAATTTTGATGGAGGTACCCTCCCCCCGGATGATCTGGCGTATATGAGCGAGTCAATGAGGAGATGGGGGGCTGACGGCCTTTATTCACTTAATATCAATTCGGTTTTTATGGGATTTGCCAATCTTTCAATAACTCCGGAGTCTCTGCACGAATCAATGCCTCTGAAAACGGAACAGTTGCTGTTTACCTCGGCTGCAAGGCTGGATAACAGAGATGAACTTTGCGGCATTTTTGGTATCCCGTGTCCTGACCGAAACTCAACCCCTGACACAAATCTTGTCCTTAAGGCGTACTGCAAATGGGGAGAGAGTGCACCCCGGCATCTTTATGGCGACTGGTCCTTTGCAGCCTGTAATTTAAAGGAAAAAACCCTTTTTATCGCAAGAGATCATCTCGGAAACACAGGACTTTACTACTACTACCGTCCACCCTTCTTTGCCTTTTCCAGTGATCCGGAAGGTCTGTTCGCCCTAAAACAGATAGAGCGCAAAATCAACGAGACCAAGATTGCTGCATATTTGACGATCTCTCCGCTTGGAGATGCAGATGACACCTGCTGGGCAGGCATAAAACGACTTTCAGCAGGTTGCAAACTTAGTGTTTCTACAAAAGGGTTAAATAACCTTCGCTATTGGAATATGAATGACTTGACCGCTGCCTCGGTCAGTTCAGAAGATAATTATCTAGCCGGTTTTTTAGACAGCTTCAAATCGGCGGTTAAGAGTCGTCTTCGATCAAGATACGCGATCGGCAGCACCCTGAGTGCGGGGCTTGATTCAGGGGCTGTCACTGCGCTTGCTGCTCAGATTCTGGGACGTAGCGGAGAAACTCTCCATGCTTTCACTTCAGTTCCTGAGTTTGCTTGCCAATATTTGCTCAATGGAGCCCTGGCGGATGAATGGGGACTTGCTTCAACCGTATCTTCCCGTTTCAAAAACATAAAACACCACAAGATTAACGCTTCTAATGTGGCGCCAATCAAGGCCATTGAGCGAATAGCCGTAATCGCTCACGCTCCGATGCATGCTGCTGCCAATATGCACTGGATCATGGCCTTGCTAGATCAGGCACAAGATTGTGGAGTTCGTGTTATGCTTACCGGTCAACTGGGTAATGGCGGGGTTTCGTGGAGTGGCGGGAGGGATCGGATTTTATTTCTGTTTGCTTCGGGACGATGGGACGAAGGGATGAAGGCGATAGCAGAATGGAAACAGTGCCATGGAGTATCCTGGATTTCTGCCATAACCTCGGCAGTTGTCAAACCTCTGCTCCGTCCCCTTCGGAGCCGGGCAGGTTGTATTATAGGGAGGGGGAGGAAAGACTCCTGGTCTGGCTATTCTGCAATAAGTCCGGATTTTGCCAGAAGATTCGGCTTGAGAGAGGCACTCAAATCAATTCGCAACGCCCCCGGTTCAGGCGATTTCATCTCTCCTGCTGAAGAACGTTTTCTTACGCTTCAGAGAAACGGAGCAATGGCAGGACCGATCTGGCATCTCTTCGGCTCAGCCTTCAACATGGAGGTAAGGGATCCGACTGCGGACATCCCACTTATAGAATATTGCCTTTCTGTTCCGGAGATTCAGCATAACTGGAAAGGTGGAGATAGAATGCTTATAAGAAGGGGGATGGAAGGGATTCTTCCTCCGGAAGTGCAGTGGAGCACCGTCCGGGGAAAACAGGGGGCGGATGTTGCCCTTAGATTACTGCATCATAGAGAAGAGATGAGAGCCGTCCTTGATAGATTCAGCAATACTCCTGAAATTTCAGCAATTCTTGACCTGAACATGATGCGCAATGTCTGGAAGGCTCTGGAGATCGGCGTAACAGCCGAAAGTGCAAATAAGGCAACAACGGTTCTTCTCCGAGGGATCATGTGCGGCTGTTTTATCGAGGATGCTCTCAACGGTAGCCGCTTGTGACAACAAAAAAGAAATTCCTCTACAGAGCCTTTGGCCTTACCATCTCATCCGCTATTGAGTGCCCTCAACTTCGCAGAGATGATGGCAGACGAAAAGTGGATGTCACAATTACAACCGGAACGGTACCTGAAATAACCGATCCCGACAAACGGACAGGGTTCAAATTCGAAGCCGGCAAAGAGCAACTCCTTATAATAACTGATACTATTGCACGGATACTTGTTTCCAGCGGATCACATATCCTTGTTGAGCCGTTGGTTGAGAGCAAAATCGAAGATATTCGGATGCTGCTTCTTGGCTGGGGTCTGGGGGCTCTTCTTCACCAAAGGGGAGTTTTGCCTCTTCATGCCGCCTCAGTAGCCAATCAGCAGGGATCTTGCATAGTTTTTTGCGCTGACTCCGGCATGGGGAAGTCTACTCTTGCCGCAGCTTTTCTCCACAAAGGCTACAGACTGCTTGATGACAACACCACGGCCATAGATAGTAAAGACCACAAGCTGCTGGTTCTGCCAGGGACTCCGGAGTTGAAGCTCCATAAAGATTCAATCGCTCTATGGCCTGATGACTGGACAGACGGTATAGATTCACTCCCCAGCTGGGAAAAAGATGGATTGTTGATGCAGAATCTCTTCGAAGAGCATCCGAGGCCACTTTCAGCGATTTTCATCCTTACGTCGCACGGTTCTTCAAAAACCGGCATAAAGCAGATGAGGGGAGGAGAAGCGTTCCATCTGATAAACCGGCATATTTTCTGCCGTGACTTTCTTTCAGGCATGGGTGGAACAGCCAACAACTTCAATACTATAATAAATATTGCGAACAAAGTGCCGATTTATTCGCTGGAGCTCTCGTCCCCCAAACCGCATCCGGACGAACTTTTTTACATGATAGAAACGCTGCTTGAGAGATAATCCATCTAACCTGCTATGCCATTTTTCCCGGACAATATCAGGTGATTGAATTGTCGGGCAGCTTATGTTAAGTTGCATTACATACACCACTCTTAGGAGCGATTATGCTGTATTCGGAATTCACTCTTGATACTATTATAACTAGAAATGAGGATATGTTTACCGGCGAGGTGGACTCCGACATCATGATGATGAGCGTGGATTCCGGCAAATATTACCTCTTGAATCCAGTCGGGGGAGAAATATGGGACGCTCTTCAACAGCCGCTGACTTTTTGCGCTCTCTGCGATATTCTTGAAAGTAAGTTTTCAGCGGAGCGCTCGTTGTTGGAGAAAGAGACACTGGATTTTTTGGTGAAGCTGCTGTCACGACAGATTATATCCATTGCATAGAAAGCTTGTAAATAACAGAACATCCAGAAGAGGAGGCCGTATGAACAGCGAAAATCTGCAGGCTGTAAAAGCAACAGGGGGGAAACAGCAGTGGACCACACCGACTATAAACGACTGGGACATCAAAGACGTTACTCTGTCAGGAAACACTGGTACTGGCGCAGACGGCAATGCGTATTCATAGCCTCCTTACAGTCCGTCTTAGTAACCGCCAAAAGTCGTGTTAGCTTGAACCAAGAAGTTTTGGCGGACAATCAACCGGAGCAGCCACAGAGTCTGCAGACTTCAAAATGAGCCGAATACTTATCTGTTGGGAGCTTGGCGGCAATCTGGGCCATGTCATGAGGCTTCTCCCCCTTGCCAGAATCCTCAGAGTGCAAGGGCATGCCATTGTCTGGGCGTTCAGTAAGACGCACTCTGTAGCTTGGCAACTTGTTACGGCAGAGGGTTTTGTCTGCCACAGTGTTGAAAGAGAGAATACTCCGCCGATTTCATCCGTTCTTTCACTGTCCTATGGCCAGAATCTTCTGAAAAACGGCTACAGTCATGGCGACAACCTGAAGAATCAGCTTTTGATCTGGCGCTCCCTGTTTCTCTCTGCAAAACCGGACATGATAATTGCCGAACATGCTCCGACAGCGCTTATCGCCGCCAGGAGCATGAATATACCGCGTGCTGTTACGGGAACCGGCTTCACTATCCCCCCTCTTTCAACCCCAATGCCGTCACTACACCCCTGGCTCAATATTCCAAGGCATACCCTTGCCGAAAAAGAGGCAGAGTTTCTTGCCGCTGTAAACCCCGCTCTGGAGAGTTCCGGGCATTCTTTTCTGACTTCAGCCGCAGATATTTTTACCGGTGCGGAACTATTTTTATGCACCTGGCCGGAATTCGATCATTATTCTGACCGGAAAGAGCCCTTTTACTTCGGGCCGATAACGGAATCGGTTGCAGGCATTTTTGCCGACTGGCCATCATCCGGGAGAGACAACATATTCGCCTACATAGGATTTCAGAATCGGAACCTTCTATCGCTTCTTGCCGCCCTTGGAAAACTGGGACTGCCAGTTTATGCCGTCATTCCGGGTCTCTCAAAAGATGACATACAGGCTTTGAGCAGCCCCTCTATCAGGATCACCGACTCTCCGGTCAGTCTTGAAGATGTCAGCAACCACTGCTGTCTCGCCATAACGGAAGCAGGCCACAACACAACTTCACAGTTACTGCTTAACGCCGTGCCGATCCTCCTTTTCCCTTCGCAGTTGGAGCAGCAGTTACTGGCCTATCGCCTTGCATCACAGCATCTATGCAGTATGGTCTCAATTTTCGACACTACTCCCGATATGGAATCCAAAATCAGGGGACTGATTAATGACAACTCCTTACATAAAAATATTGGCGCACTGGCGCAGAAATATGCCGCCTCCGATAATTCTCAACGAATCCGGATTATTGCCGGAAAATGTATTGCAATCTTGGAAAGATAATCATGCCGAATGAAATAAAACAGACAGTTCCTCTCCCCAAATCGGTCGGCCTCGAACCGACGTCGGTATGCAATCTGAGTTGCCCGAAATGTCCGGCAAGATCGGTCAATCAACATCCGGAAAAGGGTTTTATGGCTCTGAATGATTACCGGGATTTTCTGACCCGTTACCCCGTGATCAGAAAAGTGTATCTACGGGGGCGGGGCGAGTTGTTTCTTCATGAAAATCTGGCGGAAATGATTCAGTTTGCCGCCGAACGTGGCATCGCAATTACAATCGCTAACGGCACCAACTTGAACGATGCGACAGATGAAGCGCTTGAAGCTGTTGTTCGTTTTGGTGTCAAAGCCGTCCGCTGTGCTGTGGATGGAGCAACCAGGCGTACGTACGAAAAGTACCGAGTCGGAGGCGACCTTCGCAAGGTGATACGTAATATCAAACGTATTAATGAGCTGAAACATAAATATTGTTCGCCTTTTCCTCTGCTGATTTTTCAATTTATCCCGATGGCCTGCAATATTCATGAAATAGATCAGGCTGCCCTGTTGGCACAGATGCTCAAAATGAAATTCGAGATCAGACTGAATCGATTTCCTGAAAAGCTGTCGCCAGTCGAACGTGAAAAAATAAGGAGATACGCCGGTTATGCCGATAGAGCTGAATACCTTCACAAAACGAAATGTCATTTTTTTCGGCAGCTATGTCCTCAGCCCTGGATCAGTCCTCGTATTACATGGGATGGCAGGATAATCGGCTGTACTTGTAACAACGACTTCGGATACTTTCCCGGCAATGTTTTTACGGATGATTTGCGCGAATCCCTTAACAGCGAGGCATTGATCTATGCTCGTGAAATGCTTATGGGGAAAAAGCCTCCCCGAAAAGATGTACCCTGTTGTCACTGTGACTGTTATCAGGCGATGTGCCATTATAAAAATTGGATTACTGAGGATGATATTAACAACAGGATCATGATGATTGAGCAGGACCTAGTATGACCAGAGAGAATACCTATGGCATCTTTTCCGGCGACCTGGAGAAACTGCCGTCCACTGTCAGGATCGAGGCATGTTCTATCTGTCAACTCCACTGCCCAATGTGTCAGCTTATAGGCAATAGTACCAATATAATAGGTCACGGGAAGCTGACTTTTAAAAAATTCAGCGATTTTTTAATCAGGAATCCAGCCATCAAAAGTATAGAACTTGGGAACTTCGGAGAGGTTTTCCTTAATCCTCAGCTTCCCGAGATTCTCGAATTTGCCCATAGGCAAGGAATTATTACCGAAATTGATGAGGGCGCCAACCTGAATCACGCTTCAGATGACGCCTTGGACGCTCTTGTGCGCTTTGGAACATCCAGAGTGCGATGTGCAATTGATGGGGTAACTCAGTCGGTTTATGCGCAGTATCGGGTCGGTGGATCACTCAGGAACGTGATAAAGAATATCAGCCGCATAAATGAATTGAAAAAAAAATATGGGTCTTCGACACCACACCTTGTATTCCAGTTCATCATATTTGAGCACAATATTAACCAGATAGAACAAGCTGCCCTGTTGGCCGAGATGCTTAAGATGAAAATTGAATACAAACTGGATTGTCTTTCTGGCGAAGTAAAAGATGAGCGGGCAGAAAAAGTACGAGAGTTAACCGGATATTCTGATCGTAATGAGTATCTTGGCCGCGAGAAAGTCCATTATATGAGGCATCTGTGCTACCATATGTGGCACAGTCCTCAAATAAACTGGGACGGCAAACTGTTGGGGTGCAGTCGGAATATTTGGGGGGTGTACGCAGAAAATGTTTTTGAAGGGATTTTTTCTGAACAACTGAATAATGATAAAATGCGCTATGCGCGTAAAATGTTGATGGGATTAGTGCCAAAAACGGATAATATCCCTTGTTCCAAATGCAGCGTTTTTGAAAGTATGCAAAAATTTGAGAACTGGCTCTCTCCTAATGAGCTGAAACTGTCCCAACAGTAATCATGTAGCTGAAGGACAATGGCTTGTCGGCAATATTGCCGTTTCTTGCCCACGTCAACTCAGTTTGCCGGTCAACGTAGAAAAGTGCTGCCTTTTATCCTGCTGCCTGTTCCAATGATGGGCATTTACCACCGCGCCTGGGAAGAAGTAAAGTATAAGGCGACGCGATTCCATCAGATGTTATGCGATCATGGCGGGCTTGAAACCGCCAAAATCCTCTTGCACAGCAATAATGTATCCGAAGGATAAACTGAATTATGGGAGCGCAAACGGCTCGACCTAACAGTAGAGGCGTTCATTTTAGAATCGCAATGGGGTGAGTTATTCACCGAAGCAGGCAGAAAGATTGCCAGAAAAAGGCTTTCGCAATACGGTTACAATAATTTGCCAGCTTCACCAATCCCTCAATTCAATAAGATTGATTAAGCTACCAAATCAGGCCGCCAGGGCATTTTCAGAAGACACTCCACACTTTCCACCTTCCCGAGATTGCCAAGAGAGCCTCAAGCAGCCTTAGCTCAAGTAAAGGTTGGACGTTACGGCAGAAATAAAAAAATATTTTCTCATGCCGCATATTTGCCGCATGGCAATTAATTGCAAAGCAAGAGGGGCTAGAGAAATTCTCTAACCCCTTGATTTTTATGGTGGGCGATACTGGGTTCGAACCAGTGACCCCTGCCGTGTGAAGGCAGTGCTCTCCCGCTGAGCTAATCGCCCTATTTATCTATACCTTAATTAGCAGTACCAGTTGTTCTTGTCAAGTTCGTTTTAGCTTTACAGTTGAGCATCCGGCATTTTATACTCCCTCTAGAAACGTGGCTCTCCTTGACACGATTTCCTCAACCTGAATGCTGACTGCAGAAAAATAAGCCTTTCATGGCCAGGACTCTCTCTGCAACGCTCAAGCTGCAATCCAGGAATAAAATCTCCTCTCCTGTCAAGGGGGACAAAAGCCAGAAAGCAAACTATTTACCAGGGTAACAAGCTGAACTGTTGCAAAAATAATCTTGAGTTGGTGGCGCATGAAACTGGAAAAAGGTCTTGTACAGGTTTATACTGGTAACGGTAAGGGTAAGACAACTGCTGCCCTGGGTCTTGCCCTTCGCGCAGTCGGCAGAGATTTGCAGGTATGCATGCTTCAATTTTTAAAGGGTGGCGGACCCTACGGTGAACAAATGGCTGCCAGAAAACTTGCCCCAAATTTTACAATACTCCAGACGGGAACCAGTGATTGGTGCCGGAGAGACAATGCCGCCGGGGTTGATAGACTACTTGCTCGTGAAGCGCTCTCCCTGGCAGAGAAAACCTTGACTGAAGCCCGGTATGATCTGGTCATTCTCGACGAGATCAATAATGCCGTCCATTACGGTCTGATTTCAGTTGATGACGTGCTGCATCTTATTGCAATCAAACCGGACCAGGTGGAATTGGTGCTGACGGGTAGAAATGCAGATGAAAAAATAATTACTGCCGCCGACCTGGTAACAGAGATGCGTGAAGTCAAGCACTACTACAAATCTGGGGTTACCGCCAGGATAGGGATAGAAAAATGATAACTCAAATTCCCTTTATAAGGCATTGAGGTCCAAGCTCCTCACCACTCATAGCTACCTGTTGTACCGTCTACAGCCCCGTTGGTAGCCCGTGGAGTTATGGGGAAATATCCTTTTTCCCCTTGAAGAAACTTATCATCTATCTCCCCGGAATCACAAAAGTCTGGGCAACTGCGGTTTATGAACTATTTCACGTCGAACAGTTCGGCACAGCGCGACAGGCTCAAGCCGAAGCCGCGGGTATCCTGCGTGGCATGAATAGCAGTGATCACCCCCCTGGTGTCAGCAGTGATCTGCGCCTCACAGAATATCGGCACGGTGTGCGCCGGCGAGACCTGCCCCTGCGGGGTCAAAAGGTCGCCAAGGTCAACACTGAACTTTGTGGTCGTGGTTTCGGTGACCGTTGTGTTTGGATTCGGATTTGACACCTGCGTCGTGCTCGTGCTCTTGCTCACCCCCGTGACCGGCGAGTTTGGATTCAGTTTCCTGTATTCAGCCGGAACATAGATCGAGGTCTCGCCGCCGCGCCAGCGGTAGATGGTGCTGTTGCTCATCGGAAACGATGACATCGGCATACCGTACTTTGAAAAGAAGGCCTCGACCGGCTGACCGATAAATTGGGATTGCATCGCTAGTTGCGCTTTTTCGGTGGTCGCACAAGCGGAGATGCAGAGCCCGATGCTCGCGGTGATGAACGCTTTGCAGAATCCTGTCATGGGGTACTCCTTTATGGGGATAGGAATTCGATTTCCGAGCTATAAAATTACTAAAAAAAGGTCACCCCGTCAACACAATTCCGGGGGGACCTTTACGGATAGCTCAAGACAATCGGGGTGTTATTGACTTTACTACACCTATACTTTCCGTAATCCGCCATCGATACTAATAAATACCGGGAGCTGCCATGAATTCATTCAAACCGTTTCATATAGTTTTAATAGAACCTGAAATACCTCCAAATACAGGCAACATTGCACGCCTCTGCGGCGCGACAAGCACAGTCCTGCACCTCGTCGGGAAATTGGGTTTTTCCACCGATGACCGTATGCTGAAAAGGGCCGGACTAGACTATTGGAGCGAGGTAGAGATCTACTACTGGCAGGATCTTGAGCAGTTACAGGAGAACTACCCGACCGGACGGTTCTTCTTCACAAGTAAAAAAGCAGAAAAAAGCTATCTGGATGCAGAATTCAGGGAGGGAGACTTTATTGTATTCGGCAAGGAGACCAAGGGTTTACCCGATGAATTGATACAAAAAAACAGGGAGAGGGCGATAAGGATACCAATTTTAGGGAGGGTCCGCAGCCTGAATCTTTCTACCTCTGCTGGGATCATTCTCTATGAAGCCTTGCGCCAGACCGGCATTTTGCGGTCGGCTCAAGTTCATAGTCAAGGTTGAGGTAAAAATAATCCCTCAACCTTGACTATTAGCAACCCTGTTAGGACTGGTTGATTCCCGACAGTTTCCATGGGTTATTTCCGACTTCCCGTGTAAACGTCCAGTACTCCTCAAATTTTACAGGGTCAGTAGTACTACCTGAAATTACTCCCCCGGTGGTGTCATCGGTTGTATAATCAAGAAGGTTGGCATAAATCCTTGCTGTAATAAAATCCTGACCTGATTCCTGCCAGGCCTCTTCAACATCAACAGTCCGGACTGCAATATTTTCCAGTTTATTGATTTTTCTCTCCCTTTTCAGGGTATCGATGTCATCCTGGAAGATTCGATTCATCTCACCAGTCAATAGGCCGGCTACCGGCGTAAGGTCCCTGTGCATCCACGCGCCCTGTATTTTGAAGAAGATATCCATTACCTTATCGTTGAACAGTCCTTCATCAAAGGCCGGATCCATTTGCCGGATATTCGCCAGTCCGACTGATACATCATCTGCAGCTGAATTTTGAAGGTAGTTGACTGGAACAGGCGATATAGTCTCGGGGGTTCTTCCCAAGTCAAAAATCCCGCTACCGGATTTTGCCGCAGCCCTTCTCTTGCGTATCATTACGTAGATCATGTAGCCAATGCCGGCCAGCAGGATAATTTCAAAAAAACCGATGCCACCGCCACCACCGCCGCCGCCGCCGCCAAACCCTAAGCTGCGGAACAGCATGCCGCCAAGAACACCGCCGACCAGACCTCCGGCCATACTCCTCATGAAACCGCCTCCCTGTTGAGATGGCGCCGTTCGGTTAAGGGGTGACGTGGCTGGCCGCGAATAGGAGCGACTCGGGCCGGAGAAACTACCGCCCCCCCTGCTTCCGGAGGACCTCCCCCCCCCTGCCCTAGCATGTGCATCCATCTCCATGACAGGTACGCTGATAATAAACAGCGCAAACAATATTGTGAATATTTTTATACATTTTCTTAACATTTTACACTCCTTTCATTCTATTTCTGTTGTTATGAAAAAGCGTCGGCAGGTTCTCATCCAGAGTTACCGGATAGAATCTAGATCGGCTTTCCCCGAGAGGATCTCACTGCTTCCAAGATATCTTCACGAGTCAGGTTTCTCGGGATCCGCAATAGCTGCCCTGGTGAAATGTATTTTGGATCCCTGATCTGATCGCGATTTGCGCGGTAGAGAATCGGCCAAAGCTGCGAGTCATCATAGACTTCAGGCAACGCTGATATAGATGGGAGTGATTCACCACGTTTTACTGTATGGTAGAGGTGAATCGCTCGTTCCCTACCCTGTTTCAGCCTCTCTTCATTCAGCCTTTTTTCTTTTTCTTTCTGTTCAATCGCCTTACGTTGTTCCTGTTCCTCTCTGATGGCCTTTATCCGCTGATCCAGCTCTCTCTTTTCCCGTTGCTCCTGCAGCTTTTTCTTTTCCAGATATATCTGCGTTCTCTCTTCAGGAAGCATTTTTTCGATCAGATAAGCTTCCTGTAAGGCAAGGTAAAAATATCTTTCTGCAGAATCTTTCTGGCCAGATAGCGACAGCCGCTCCCCTTTAAAAAAAGCTTCCTCTGCAGCATGATATTGATCAGTAAGAGCAGCCGCAGGATCACTGGTATTGATCCTCTCAAGGGCAGTTACAGCTTCCGCTCGCCACTGGGGAGCAGGAGCAGCACATCCAGGGAGGAAAAAGATCGTGACAGCGGCAATCGTAAAAAACCTGTTCAACATATCAACCCTTGCTATCACCCTTTACCGATAATTTCAAGCCTAACTCTTTCAATTGATGCAGATCAACCAGCGAAGGGGCCTCGGACATCAGACACGCCCCTTTCTGGGTTTTTGGAAATGCAATTACATCACGGATAGAATCGCTGCCGGTCATAAGCATGATCAGCCTGTCCATACCGAAGGCAATCCCTCCGTGCGGAGGTGTGCCGTATTCCAGGGCATCAAGCAAAAAGCCGAACTTCTCTCTGGCATTGTCTTCGGCCAGGCCAAGCATCTTGAACATGAGGGATTGAACTTTTTCCTGATGTATCCGGATGCTGCCACCGCCAATTTCACTCCCATTCAGGACCAGGTCATACGCCTTGGCCCTGCAACTGCCCGGGCTCGTTTCGATGTTCGCCAGGTCCTCATCGAGAGGGGCAGTGAATGGATGGTGCACCGCCGCCCAGCGCTTTGACTCTTCATCCCACTCAAAGAGTGGGAAATCGGTTATCCAGACAAAACTATAGGTACCCTTATCGAGAAGACCGAGTTTATTGGCAAGATGAGTCCGCAGCCTCCCGAGAGAATCGTGTACGATCTTCGGTTTATCGGCGACAAAAAGGAGCAGATCCCCTACCTCGGCGCAGAAGGCTTCGGTCATGAGCGCTATTTCCTCTTCGGTGAAGAATTTTGCAATAGGAGACTGCCATCCCTGGTCGGTCATCTTGACATACGCCAGCCCCTTTGCCCCATAAATTCTGGCAAAGTCTGTCAGTTCGTCAATATCTTTCCTCGACATCCCGGCACAACCCCGGGCGTTAATACCTTTTACCATGCCGCCGGTGGCAATTACATCTGCGAAAACCTTGAAACCGGCATTTTTGACGATATTCGACAGGTCCACCAGCTCTAATCCAAAACGTATGTCTGGGTTATCGACACCGAAACGTCGAATTGCCTCGGCATAGGTAAGTCGCGGCATTGGAAGTTCAACGGTTACGCCAAGGGTTTCCGCAAAGATCGTGGCAATGAGACCCTGCATAATCGAAATGATTTCTTCACTGTCGATGAAAGAGAGCTCACAGTCTATCTGGGTGAATTCCGGTTGCCGGTCGGCACGGAGGTCTTCATCGCGAAAACATCTCGCTATCTGGAAATAGCGGTCAAATCCGGAAACCATAAGGATCTGCTTGAATAACTGGGGAGACTGGGGTAGCGCGTAAAAATTACCCTGATTGATGCGGGACGGCACCAGAAAGTCTCTGGCTCCCTCAGGTGTCGACTTGGTCAGAAAAGGGGTCTCAATTTCCAAAAAACCGTTTGTGGTCAAATAATTACGTGTAAGCTGCGTTACTCGCGATCTGAGGATCATATTACCCTGAAGGACGGGCCTGCGCAAATCAAGATAGCGATGCTTGAGCCGCAGATTTTCCGCGACTTCAATATGCTCGTCAAGGCTGAATGGAAGCGGTTTAGATCGGTTCAACACCTTGCATTCCGAAACTATAATCTCGACCGATCCGGTCTTGAGGTTCGGATTGACGGTTCCCTCGGGGCGGGGAGCAACCACCCCCTTAACGGCAACCACGTACTCGTTTCTTAATGTTTCAGCCTTTTTGTGAGCATCCCTGTTCTTGTCAGGATCAAAAACTATCTGTGTAAGCCCGTCCCTGTCGCGCATATCGACAAAGATCAAACCTCCATGGTCACGGCGACGCATCACCCATCCCATCAGGACTACCGCTTTCCCTATATTATCTGCGGAGAGTTCACCGCAATAATGACTCCGTTTCCAATCTCCAAGAAAATCTATCACTTCTTTCCTCCAGTTAAATTAACATGTTATATAGTTAGAAACCACCAGTTTCCGATTCGAAAGCTAGGATTTTATCGTCCTGGCAAGCAAGCCCGAAAATAGACGCCGCCAGGGGGGAAAACAGACTTTCCGGAAGGAAACCGGTTAGCTGAGTATACTTAAATTGTCACCCGGCTTCAAGATATAATCTGACAGACAATAACCATCCATCCCTTCAAACTGAATAGTTGCGTAGATTCGGGCTTTGTTCGATTCTATTCTTTCCCGGTAAACCGTATGATATTCTTCGGCTGTGGGAATCCTGCCAAGATTTGTCACAATAGCAGCGAGTTCGGCAGAACCGAGATAAACCTTTGCGCCATCACCCATACGGTTATCGAAATTGCGGGTAGAGGTGGAAAAGACTGTTGCTGCGGCGGGTACCCTTGCCTGATTGCCCATACATAGGGAGCATCCAGGGATTTCGATCCGCGCGCCGACGGCGCCAAAAATCGCCAGAAGTCCTTCTTCCTTTAATCGTTGCTGGTCCATCCTGGTTGGCGGGGAGAGCCAGGTACGGACATCGGGATTGAAACTGCAACCCCGCCATATCTCGGCGGCGGCTCGAAGATGACCGATAGTGACCATACACGACCCGATGAACACATCCTGAACCGGGGTCCCTGCTATTTCGGAAAGGGGCCTGACGTCATCCGGATCATTAGGACAGGCGACGATCGGTTCACTGATCTCTGCCAGATCGATTTCAATGACGGCCGCATAGTCCGCATGGCGATCGGCGGAGAAGAGACATGGATTCGCAAGCCACTCTTCCACTGCGTCGATCCGCCTGCGGATAGTGTCCGCATCCCGGTAGCCATCGGCAATCATCTTTCGCATAAGAGCGGCATTGGAACGGAGATAGGCGGCTGTACTCTTTTCCGAAAGCTTTATGCAGGCCGCTGCAGCGCTTCTTTCAGCGGCGGAGTCTGTCAATTCAAAGGCCTGTTCAACAGGAAGGTCGGAAAGGCCTTCTATCTCGAGGATGCGGCCACTGAAAATATTGACCTTATTCTTTTTCGGCACTGTCAATAGTCCCTTCCGTAAGGCCCATAAAGGGATGGCATTGACCAAGTCGCGCAAAGTAATCCCAGGGTTCAGTTCTCCCCTGAACCTGACCAGCACGCTTTCAGGCATATTCAGCGGCATGAAGCCGAGTGCACCTGCAAAGGCAACCAGACCAGACCCGGCAGGGAAAGAAACACCAAGCGGGAAACGGGTGTGGGAATCGCCCCCTGTCCCTACGGTATCCGGCAGGAGCAACCGGTTCAGCCAGTTATGGATTATGCCATCACCTGGACGAAGAGCAACTCCACCACGCTCTTCGACAAAAGCTGGGAGCTTCCTCTGCATACTTACATCAGCAGGCTTGGGATAGGCAGCGGTGTGGCAAAACGACTGCATGAACATGGGTGCCTGAAATTTCAGACAGGCCAGTTCCGTCAACTCATCAGCTGTCATGGGGCCGGTGGTGTCCTGTGAGCCAACGGTGGTAACTCGCGGTTCACAAGAAAAGCCTGGGAGGACGCCGGGAAGCCCACAGGCGTTGCCGACGATCTTCTGGGCCAGCGTGTACCCCTGCCCCTGCTTCGTTGCTGGATTTTCCTGGATGGTAAAGATAGCGGGCTGTTCCAGACCGATGGCAGAACAAGCCCTGGCGGTAAGAGCACGGCCTATTATCAGGGGAATTCTGCCCCCTGCACGATACTCGTCAGAAAGGGTATCGGGCCGAAGGTCAAAGGTAGTGAGCAACACGCCGTTCTCCGAGCAGATCTCCCCTTTTCTTGTATGGATGACAATGATATCTCCGGTTTCCAAGCCGGCAACGCTTGCCTGGATAGGTAACGCCCCGGAATCCTGCAAGGTATTGAAGAAGATAGGGGCAATTGTTCCACCGATCACGATGCCGCCACGGCGTTTGTTCGGCACTGCAGGAATGTCGTTGCCGATATGCCACAAAAGGCTGTTGCAGGCAGACTTGCGGGAAGAGCCGGTCCCGACAACATCGCCGGCAAACGCAACCTGATACCCGTCGGCACGGAATCCGGATATTGTCGCAAGACCTTCCGGAAACCGAGTTTTCCCCATTGAGAGTGCGTGAAGCGGAATATCGGGTCGACTCCAGGCGTCACCTGCAGGAGAAAAATCGTCGGTATTTATTTCACCGTCAACCTTGAAGATCTTAACCTTGATCGACTCCGGAATCCCCGGTTTACTGGTAAACCATTCCGCATTTGCCCATGAATATAGAACTTTTTTTGCCATATGACAGCTTTTTGCGAGCAGGCAGAGCTCATCGATGGCATCATAGACCAGAATGGTACCGGAAAGCGCTGCAGCGGCATCTGCAGCCAGTTCCAGATCCTTGAGGAGAGCAATGAGTGGGGGGATATTGTATCCGCCAAGCATGGCGCCGAGCATCATTACCGCATCTTTTCCGTTGATAAGCGATGACCGGACCGACCCTGTAATAATTCCGGAGAGAAATTCGGCTTTCACTTTAGCCGCTGGGTCCACACCGGGTGAAACTCTTTCTTCGAGAAGCTTGAGGAGAAATGCCCCGTTCCCCGCCTGAGAATTTTGCAAAAGGGCGCACAATTTTCCGGTCTGAATTGCGTCAAGGGGCCTGGCAGGGATGCCAAGACTCGCCCTTTCTTCTTCATGATGCAGATATGCTTCGATCATCTATGTAAATCCTCCTGAATGTATGGATAGGGGTGGTTTCACTGATCTGCTTTGGTTTCCGATATATCCAGATCCGGGAAGAGATCTTCAAAATTAACAAAACGTGGAGCCTTGTCTAGCATTTCCTGGAGGGGAATATCGTTGCCGTTCGATGCGCCCAGTTCCTTGAATTTTCGTGTCGTAACCAGAACCCTCGATTCCAGTGAAGCGGCGGCCCTGTTATAAGAATCGACAGCCCGCTCCAGGCCGCGGCGGAGATCTGTGAAGTGGCCGGCAAGGACTGCAATACGGTCATAAAGGTTTTTGCCGAGGTCGCTGATGGCCTGGGCGTTAGCCGCAATCTGTTCTTGCCTCCAGCCATGGGCAACAGCCCTCAACAAGGCTATGAGAGTCGTCGGGGTGGCAAGTATGACCCTCTGATCAACGCCGTATTCAATCAGACTCGGGTCATGTTCCAAGGCTGCGCTGAAGAACATCTCTCCTGGGAGGAACAGTACGACAAACTCCGGTGTCGACTTGAACTGGTCCCAGTAGGACTTGGAACTGAGTTTCTGGAGATGCGTCCGGATTTGACGGGCATGTTCTCTGAGCTTATTCAGCCGCACCTGTTCGTCCGGAGCCTCAATGGCTTCGAGATATGCCTGTAGGGGCGCTTTAGAATCAACGACTATATTTTTGCTGTTCGGAAGTTTTATTACCATGTCAGGGCGCTGCCGTCCATCTGCGCCAAAGGAAGTTTCCTGTTCTGTAAAATCGCAATAAGGGACCATTCCGGCAATTTCCACAACCCGTTTCAGCTGGATTTCTCCCCAGCGGCCACGTACGGTAGGGGTACGCAGTGCTTTTACAAGATTAGATGTCTCGCATTTCAATTGGTTCTGCGAGGCAGCAAGCGATTTTATCTGCTCGGTCATACTGACATAGGCAGTTGTGCGGAGTCTTTCCAACTCCTGAATTTTACCATCAACTTTTTCCAGGGAATCTTTCATTGGCCGAACCAGTTCTTCTATGGCCTTCTGTTTCAATTCCAGATCACCCTTTGCCCCTTCCTGAAATTTTTCCAGAGTGGCCTTGGCCAAAACCAGGAAAGAGTGGTTGTTGCTGGTTAACGCCTCCGCTGACAAAGCCTTGAAGGCATCGGACAACCTTGCATGAGCGGCATCCAATATGGCAAGTTTTTCATCTGTGGCTTTCCGCTCTTCCTGCAACCGGGTAAGAAGCGCCGAGGATTTTTCCTTCAGGTCAGTATTTTCATTGTATAATTCCCGCAGCAGCTTTTCCCTGGCCGTTAACGTTATCTCTAGTCCAGCGATTCTGGTAGTTTTCTCCTCAGCTGATGATCTTCTTTCCGCTTCCGATCTTAATTCGAGACGGAGCCCCGCGACTTCAGCTTCAGCCTTATCGAGAAACAGTCTATACTCGGCAATATTGCGCTCTTTCCCCTGGAGCCGTTCGTTGAGCGCCGCAACCTCCGACTCCAAACCTGACCTCCCCTTTTGAAAGGCAAGGGCGACCCTTGATTTCAAGTAAAACCATACGGCTACGCCACCGATAATAAGGCCGATAATCAGAAAAGTATAGTCCATAGGCGGAATCCGAATGATCCAATTATCTCAGGTTTAATTTATATCAGGACAACTGCAAGAGAATAGCAGAAACAGAATCGCATGTATAGGCAGATGAAAGATTACGTCGCCGGTCAGGTCGGCTGATACGGATTACACCTCACGATACGTGAAATATTGTGCGAATCCAGTACCATATCCAGCTGGACTCCATTATCCATATCTTTCAGCACAACCATACCCTTATTCAATTCATTTTCGCCGATGACCAGAGTATACCTCGCCCGCGATTTGTCTGCCCGCCGCATTTGGCTTTTCAGACTCTTACCTTCGTAATCAATCTCTACCGATACCCCCATCTGCAATAATTCGCTCATCAGAGTGAACGATTTTTTTTGCGCGCTTTCACCCAGATATACGAAAAAAAGATCCGGTCTCTTTCTGAAATCCTGTTCACTGAGCAATAACACTATTCTCTCTACCCCCATGGCAAAACCTATGCCGGGCAATTGCGGTCCACCAAGCTGTTCTATCAGCCTGTCATATCGTCCTCCGGCTGCAACTGCACTCTGGGAACCAAGGAGGGACGTTACAAGCTCAAAAGTGGTACGGGTATAGTAATCCAACCCTCTCACCATTCTGGAATTAATCTCATACCTTGTGCCAACATCCCTAAGGTAGCACTTCGTCTCTGCAAAGTGGTCAGCGCATCCATGACAAAGATTATCAAGTACGGAAGGGGCGGCAACTGTTGCTTCCCGGCAACCTGTTGCCTTACAGTCAAGGACGCGCAGAGGGTTATTTTCATATCTGCGCCTGCAATCTTCACAAAGGGAGTGCAACCTTACCTGGAGGAAATCCTTCAATTTTTGCCTGTAAGGGGGCCTGCATTCGGAGCAGCCCAGGGAGTTGATCTGCAAGGTCGGCTCAGTCAGACCGAGTTCAGCAAAGTAGTGGCAAAGCATCGTAAGAATCTGGGCATCAACCATAGGACTGGTCACACCGGAAAGCTCTGCGCCTATCTGGTGAAATTGGCGGTAACGTCCTTTTTGGGGGCGTTCGTAGCGGAACATAGGCCCCATGTAGTAAAGCTTGGCTACCGGATCTGTTCTGTGGAGTTTGTGCTCTATAAAGGCGCGGATAACTCCTGCAGTCCCCTCGGGACGCATGGTTACCCTATTATCCCCCTTGTCAGTAAAAGAATACATCTCCTTTTCTACGATATCGGTATCATCTCCGATCGAACGGGTGAAAAGTTCGGTTTTTTCCAGAACCGGAACCCGTATTTCGGAAAAACCGTACAGTTCAAATACTCTCCTGGCGACCCCTTCGATATGATGCCATTTCCCGACATCAGCTGGCAGAATATCATTAAAACCTTTAACTCCTGTTATTGTCATCTGTAAACTTCCTTTCAGGTACCTCGACAAGTTGACTGTTTTAATTATTGAAGATCCAGGTTATTGACCAAGGGGTATCAAAGATCGGATCCCCCCTCGCTTTTCCCCTGGTGCATCTGGTGCTGAGGGGATTCGGAGCCAGCAGTCCGATTTCTCAAAGGTGAATGAGACCGGATTAAGGTTGAGGCCAGAGCAGGTTTTATTTATTTTCCAGAGCGTGAAACACCCTGTTTCTGCCACTCGATTTACCACGATACATTGCCTGGTCTGCAAGATCAAGAAGGCGCTGTTTTAATTTCGTATCGTCAGGATACGAGGCATACCCCAGACATGCAGTCAATCTGATGGCATACCCCTGATCAGAGAGAAAATGGTAATTGGCAATCGTTGAACGAATACGCTCCGCTACCAAAGCGCCCCCCGAAGAACTTGTCTCTACCAGGATGATGGTATATTCATCTCCGCCATATCTGATGACCAGATCAATCTCACGCACCGACATTTTCAATATTTTGCCTATTTCTTTGAGAATGCTGCTTCCGACAAGATGGCCATGCGTGTCGTTCACGTTTTTGAAAAAGTCCAGATCGAGGAAAATTACCGTAAGACAGGTACCGTAACGTTCTGATCTTTTAATTTCCTGCTCCAGAGCGATGTCCAGATACCGGTAATTATACAAGGTTGTCAACTCATCAATATAGAGAAGATTCTTTGCAGTTGCATAGCGGGTCGCGTTCTCAAATGCTAACGATGACTGATCCAGTATAAAAGTCAGATTTTTGTAATTAATATCTGAATGGATTGTACCACCTGGGTTATTAAAGAGAATCACAACCCCCTGCAATGTCGTTTTGGAACGTATGAACAGTATGAGAGCTTCATGCAACTCCGATCTGAGCCCTTTCTCCAGTCGGTTCTCGGTCTGAAAGAAAGCATCCAGACGTTTCAGATCGCAGGCGGTCCCTTCATATCGCAAACAGTCAGGGAGCATGATCTCGACAAGACTCTCACTTTCCTGTTCGTTGAATCCACGTCTTTCCAGCAAGTTAAGCCTGTTCTCGTTATCGGTGAATAAACCCAGAACCTTCCCGGAACCAACCTCTTTGGCAAGAGTGTCGACAATTAAAGTATAAAGCCGGTCGAGCTCAAGACAGTTTGATATAGTCTGGCCGACCTGAAAGAGATGTACAAGCCCCTTCAGTTCTATATTTTCATTCAAAAGTCTCCGCTGCTCAAGGCATAGACTGACAATATGCTTGAACTCATCACTATTGATAGGTTTTACCAGGTAGTCCCTGGCGCCATTTTTCAAAGCAAAGACTGCAGTTTCCAGATTAGTGCTGGATGTCACCAGAATTACATCAATATCAGGATTAAGTTGCTTAACACGAAACAGGAGATCTATACCGCTCATGCCAGGCATAACAAGATCCGTTATTACCAGTTGATAATCAGTTTTCATCAGATTATCGATTGCCTCCTCCGGAGAGGATACAGTGTCTACCTTATACCCTTCGCCCCGCAACAGGTGATAATACATTTCCCTGAAAAAACGGTCGTCTTCAACAATCAGTATTCTTTCCATTATACCTGCTCCCATATAAAACGGCCTCAAGCCGGGTGAAACAAAGTGAAGAGGTGACCGGTTGAAATTATCAAAGACTCTCGACTATTGTCAACGAAAATGCCCTGATGCGTAAAAAGTAGAGACCTCGTACCCGTTTTTACCGCAAGAGAGCCTTACAGTCCCATCAAGATCCGTTCTATATACTTTTACATTCATTTGATCCAAATGCAACGTCGTCTGCCGGGATGGAAGCCCGAAACTGTTCTTGTACCCCGCGGAGATCAACGCAACCTTTGGAGAGGCAGCAGAGAGAAATGGCAAGGTTGAAGAATAGGAACTCCCATGGTGGGGTACTTTCAAAACTACGCAGGGAAGATATTCCGGACGCAGGAGGAGTTTACCTTCGGTCACACTCCCTATATCCCCGGTAAAAAGGAGTGAAAAGTCTCCGTATTTCAAACGGAAAACAAGAGAGGATTCATTCAGATCCAGATTACGGTAATCCTGAGGAGTCAGGCCGGACAGAAAAGGGGCAAGCGGTTCTATCTTGGTCTCTCCAATATCCACCGGCGCAATAGCGGCATGTATCGAACGTACCGGTATCTGCCTTGCCGCCAGGAGGCGCTTCAAATTTATGTAATCCTCAGAACTGGACGGAATACCGCTCTCCCAGAATTCTCCCACATCAAAATTGGCCAGGATAAATTTCAGACCATTCAGATGGTCAGGATGAGAGTGTGAAAGTACAACATAATCCAGCCGTTCAACGCCCATCCGCCAGAGGGCGGGCGCCAGCAGTCTCTCACCAGGGTCCATACCCCCTTCCCGAATGGTACCGCCGCCATCGATGAGCATTTTTTTTCCGTTCGGAAAGGAAATCAGGGTAGACTCCCCCTGCCCTAAACTGAAAAATGTTATCGCAAGGAGACCGTCGTCTCCGCTAACCGGGGGTGTTATAAGTTTTACCACGAGATAAATAAGTGTAACGGAACTGCAGCAAACCAGCTTCATCCTGTTACGTCTGACAAATGTGAGCATGACGAGAAAAACAAAGAAAAGCAAGAGATCAAATCTGGTCGGATTTAATAAGGGGAGCAGAGGGAGTTGCGCGAGCAGATTTATTATGAAGTTGGAGAGCTGCACAAGAAGAGCGGCAGTAACCAGGAGCAGCCTGGCCAGCGAAGGAACGATATAGATAAAGGGTAACGCGGAGAAACCAAGAACAACAGCTCCATAACCGATGAGCGGAACTATGAAAAAGTTGCTGATCAGGCCAGTTAGCGTTGTCCTGTGAAAATTATACGCTACCGGCAGGAGGGTTACACAGGTCGCTGCAGCAGAAACCATGAAAAATAGAAGCAGTTTATACCATAGCGTCCCTTCAATATTCCTGAACGGCGCAATAAAGAGGGGGGTCAGAACAACTATTCCCCAAAGTGCAAGAAACGAAAGCTGGAAGGAAAGATCGAACAGTACAGGGGGAGAGCCGACAATAATAACCATGGCTGCAAGCATCAGCGAATTCAGTGGGTCGACATCACGACCGAGCAGCATTGCCGTTATGAAAGCTACAACCATTATCACCGACCGGACTGTGGCTGGAGCGCCACCTGAAAGAAGGAGATAGAAGATGACAACCGGGATGGTAAAAATCAGTATCAAGCGGCGCATATTGTATTGCAGAAGGAGGAATTCGGAGCTCCTTGCGAGAAGAAGGAGGAGATGAAAGATGAAAAAGACTACTATGCTGATGTGAAAACCGGAAATCGAGAGGATATGGTTAACACCGGTTCTAGTGTAGGCGTCTTTGGTACTCTTCGAGATCCCCCCCATATCACCCAACAGGAGTGCCTGAAGGATATAACCTTCCTCACCCGGGGCGCACCTGTTGATAAATCTGCCGAAATCAGCGGCTAAAGCATCAACGATATTCTGTAAAGAGTAGTCGGCTCTTTTCCGCATGAGTAGGAGATCCTTGCTGCTCTTTACAAATGCAGTGCAATATACGTGTCTGTATGCGAGATAACGAACGTAATCGAATTCCCCGGGCAGGCCAAAATTCCGCGGGGCCTTGATCCGGGAAATGAAACGGATCCTGTCCCCGGTATACAATTCGCCTTTACCTTCAGCTACAAACAGCAATATCCTCCCGGTAACTATGGCGTAACTCTTCTCCCTGTACACTCTTTCCGCTCGAAGGTAGAGACGGCTCCCCTTTTCAGAAGTCTCTGGTCTGCTCTCAATTACACCTTCAACGGTCACCGGATCGTCAGTCAACATTTGGAGGACCGTTTGAGTTGAGCTTCCCTGAAGCAGGAATGGTTTTAACGAAAGGTTTCCCCATGAGAAGAAAAAAAGAGAGAGCGCCGCAAAAAAAAGAGCTCTTCGTTGAAGAAAAAGAAATGGAAGGGTTGCAGCTAAAGAAAGGTAGAGAAGCAGATCCGGGACAAAGTAGAGGAAAAGGTCTGCAAGGAGAACTCCGACTACGGTTGCCAGAAGTGGCAGGAAGAGCGGCCTCTCCATTGCACTCTCCTGTCTCAGGGTTTATTTGGGGATAATTACCATCTGTTAATTGAAATCAATTTTGATGTCCTCGCAGAGGCAACTGGAAAAAAGCTCAGAACAGGTCAGTCATCATCCTCATCGCTATCATCATAAGCGTCTTCTTCATATTCCGTATAATCCGAATCTTCGAAATCTTCAGCCTCATCGATCATTAATTGTTCAGTGTAATCTATATCTTCTTCGCTTATGGTCTCAAATTTCGCAAGAATGCCCTTGTCCAGACAAAAGCGGCCATCCTTACTTCCGCACAGATTTTTTGTGCATAAATCAAACAATTTAATCTCAGAGCAGAGCCTGCGTGGTAAATTTTCTTCAGCCATAAAAACCTTCTGTCAAATTTCAGTACATGAAAGCTTTCTTCATACAACTATTATCATAAAAAACTGACCGCAACCCGCCCTCTGATTCCGCTCAGAGATCCGAAACTGGCACCGCTCCTCCTGAGGAGTCGCCTGACGGGCAATTGAAGAGTAAAGCAAATAGCCCGCAAAATCAAGGCAAAACTGACCAAAACAGCAGGTATAGTGCGCAAATCAGTTGTGATCATACTCAGATAGAGGTAGTATACCCGTATCTATTCGTCAGGGGCCAGAAACTGATACGGTCGCCCGTTAAATGTGATAATAACCGACAGGGGAATCGATCAATGGGGATATCTAAATACCCTTCCACCGTTACCATGCCGAATTCAATAAAGCCCTACCCATCCATCCTCTCTTTTTTAAGCAGCAGGTTCCCATCCATTCCACGAAAGAGATGGGAAGAACGGATTGCAGAAGGGAAGGTGCTTGACGGGGAGTCCAACCCGATAACTCCGGATACAGAATATGCCCCTTGCAAACAGATTTTTTATTTCCGAGAAGTCGAGATTGAGCCGGTCATTCCGTTTAGTGAAAAGATACTTTATCAGAATGACGATATCCTGGTTTCCTGCAAACCCCACTTCCTTCCGGTGACCCCGGGCGGCCGCTATGTTGACGAATGCCTGCTAAACCGTTTGCGAAAGAGCACGGGAATCCGGGACCTTGCCCCTATCCACCGGATCGACCGTGAAACAGCGGGGATTGTCATGTTTTCAGTCAATAAAAAGACAAGGGGACTTTATGGCGAACTCTTCATGAATGGTAAGGTAGAAAAAACCTATCAGGCTTTGTCGGCATATTCTCCACTCCAGGAAAGGGCCTCGTGGGTTGTCGAGAACAGAATTGTACAGGGAGAACCGCGGTTCCTGATGAAAACGGCGCCTGGTGCGGTGAATGCCCGCTCAACTATCTGTCTGATGGGTCTAAAAAAGGGGATGGCCCGCTTCATTTTACACCCGCTAACAGGCAAAACGCATCAACTGCGGATCCATATGAGCGGTCTGGGGTTCGGGATTTTGAACGACAGATACTATCCGGAACTGCAGCCAGAAACCGACGATAACTTCGACAACCCACTACAGCTGCTTGCCAGAATGGTAAGATTCCAGGACCCGGTTACCGGCAGGAACCTGGAGTTCATCTCTGAACGGGAGCTCTTATGGTAATGAGGCAGAGCGTACACTCCGGCATCATACCCTCGTCAGTTGACGGTATTTTATCCGATGCGGCTGGTCGGCCGCGGCGCCTAACCGTGCTTTTTTGTCCGCTTCGTATTCAGAATAGTTCCCCTCAAACCAGACTGCCTTGCTCTCCCCCTCAAAAGCCAGGATATGCGTGGCAATCCTGTCGAGAAACCAGCGGTCATGGCTTATAACCACCGCACAGCCGGCAAAATTTTCCAGAGCCTCCTCCAACGCCCGGAGGGTGTTTACATCAAGGTCATTTGTAGGTTCGTCAAGGAGTAGTACATTGGCCCCTTCTTTCAGTATCCGCGCCAGATGGACCCGGTTACGCTCCCCGCCTGACAGCATCCCCACTTTTTTCTGCTGGTCCGATCCGGAGAAATTAAACCGGGCAACATAGGCACGGGAATTAACCTGTTTATTTCCGAGCTGAAGCGTATCCTGACCTTCCGAAATAGTTTCCCAGATCGTTTTTTCAGCATCAAGGAGGTCCCTGCTCTGATCCACATAGGCCAGCTTAACGGTCTCCCCGATACGGAATGAGCCCGAATCTGGCTCTTCCTGACCGGTAATCATCCTGAACAAGGTGGTTTTACCAGCCCCGTTCGGGCCGATAATGCCGACAATCCCGCCAGGCGGCAGAGAAAACTCCATTCCCTCCAATAGCAGCCGATCACCGTATGACTTAGTGACCTGGTCAGCCTGAATCACCACCCCACCCAACCTGGGGCCTGGCGGTATATAAATTTCCAGTTCCTTCGCGCACTTTTCACTTTCCTGATTCAACAGCTGTTCATACGAATTGAGACGCGACTTGCCTTTGGCATGTCGTCCTTTCGGCGACATTCTGATCCACTCCAACTCTCGCTGCAGGGTCTTCTGGCGATCCGTAACGGTTTTTTCCTCCAGCTTGAGCCGGTTCTGCTTCTGCTCCAGCCAGGAAGAATAATTCCCTTTCCAGGGAATCCCTTCTCCCCTGTCCAGCTCCAGTATCCATCCGGCAACATTGTCAAGAAAATATCGGTCATGTGTCACTGCAATCACGGTACCGGGATACCGTTGCAGATGATGTTCCAACCAGGCCACCGTCTCGGCATCCAGATGGTTTGTAGGTTCGTCAAGGAGCAGTATATCAGGTTTCTGCAGGAGGAGACGACAGAGGGCCACCCGCCGCTTCTCGCCGCCGGAAAGAAACTGTACGGAAGTCTCTCCAGGAGGGCAGCGAAGGGCATCCATCGCCATCTCCAGCCTGCTGTCAAGGTCCCAGGCATCCAATCGGTCAAGTCTTTCCTGAACCGCCGCTTGCCGATCACAGAGAGCCGCCATTTCATCATCTGACATCGGTTCGGCAAATCTTTCATTGATAAGGTTGAACTCATGAAGTAAATCTACCGTTTCTTGTACACCCTGTTCTACGATCTGCCGTACCGTCTTTGCACCATCAAGCTTTGGCTCCTGCTCCAGATAACCGATAGAATAGCCGGGAGAATGGATGGTTGAACCGATAAAATCCTTATCAATCCCCGCCATGATTCGCAAAAGAGAACTCTTGCCTGACCCGTTCAGGCCGAGCACTCCAATTTTTGCACCGTAAAAATAGGAAAGAGATATATCCTTCAGGACCGCCTTTTTTTCATAAAACTTTGCCACTCCCATCATGGAGTAGATCACTTTGGTTCCGTCGTTGCTCATGGTATATGTTTAACTCTCCTGTTTTTTTGCATATGGTTTATAGAAGTATTGCGGTCAACTCAACCGTTATGCGCTAAATTAAGCCTGGAAATCAAATCAAGACAGGCATCATCCTTGTTCAAAGTATAAAGATGGACACCTGGCACCCCCTTATCCAGAAGTTCCTGGATCTGTTTTCTTGCGTGCTCTATCCCCAACTCCTGAACAGCTGCGCTACCACCCTTTGCCTGGGCTTCCTCTAATTGCTTCATAAAAGAGTGAGGCACACAGGTTCCGCACAAAGTGAGAATCCGTTGCACAACCTTCAGGTTGAATACCGGCATTATTCCAGGTATGAGAGGTTTAGTAATTCCGATGTTTCTTGCGCGCTTCAGAAAATCCCAGTAATAGAGATTGTCGAAGAAGAGTTGCGTGACCGCAAAATCCGCACCGAGATCGAGCTTCAGCTTGAGGAATTCGAGATCAGCCTCGGGGCTGGATGCCTGAGGGTGAACCTCAGGATACCCGGCGACTCCGATACCGATCCGGCCGTTCTCTTTCCGTAGAAAAGATACAAGATCGGAAGCATACTCAAAGTCACTGGCAAGAGGGGGGCTGTTCTGCTGATCCTGGGGGGGATCACCCCGCAAGGCCAGGAGATTATCGATGCCGGCTTCAACCAGAGAATCGACAAAGCTTTGAATTCCCTCTTTAGAAGCCCCAACACAGGTTAAATGAGCCATCGGTTCGAGGTTAAACTCCCTTTTCAATCGGGTTACTATTTCCAGGGTAGATTCCTGGGTAGTCCCCCCCGCTCCGTAAGTTACAGAGGCAAACAGGGGGTTGATGGAAGTAAGCCTGTCGACAACCTGAAAAAAAGCTGGCCAGTCCGCCTTTTCTTTTGGTGGGAAAAACTCCAGGGAGAGAAATTGATCTTCCGCAGAAATAAGTTCAGCAATCCGCATGGTGAATACTCCTTAAGAACCGGTACCCCGGAATTTATATCCTGGAGAGCAGGATCCCCATCATAGCAGGAAGCCTGACGGGCATCAATAACGAACAACCCATTTTTTCGTATCGGGGCGCCATTTGCCGGCAACCGGTCTGCAAATACCCTTACCCTCGAGAAACGAGTTAATGTATAACATCAAAGGAGAATAAATGCAATCGGCCCCTTGTACCGGCTAGATCTCTGATCCATAACATGGAGGATCGCAAAGAATGGTGGAATCTGTCTTGAAATACTGCTAAAATCTGTCTCCTTTAGTCGGTTTCCGGATGGAAATCAGTTGGGACGTTACCGATATTTTACAATTTAGACCGGTGCCAATCCGTAAACCCGCTTTGCAAAGGGTTCAGACTCCAAGTTCTACACAGGATACTAATAAATGACTTCCAAATTTTTTCTAATCGATACTCATGCACATATAGATGGGCATCAGTACTCTACAGATTTTGATTCCATGCTGCAGCGCGCAAACAATGCAGGGGTGGCAACAATTATCACAATAGGCGCAGACATGGAATCGAGCAAGGCTGCCTGTGCCCTTTCAGCCGCCTATGAAAACATTTATTGCGCCGTCGGTATTCATCCCCATGATGCGGCCCGGATTACTGAAAAGTGCTACGATATCATTCAGCAACTGGCAACCGGGAATCCGAAAGTTGTCGCAATTGGCGAGACAGGTCTAGATTTCTTTCGTGACCGCTCTCCGCGCGACATACAGGAAAATGTCTTCCGTCGTTTTATCCGTCTTGCCCGCCAACTTTCGCTCCCTCTCATTATCCACGACCGTAACGCGCACGCACAGCTGTTGAATATTCTCAGGGAAGAAAACGCGATGGATGTCGGAGGTGTTTTGCACTGTTTTTCCGGTGATCTCGAAATGGCCAAGGAATGTGTGATGATGGGGTTTCTTCTCTCCATCCCTGGGACAATTACCTTTCCCGGCAATGAACAACTGAGGGAGGTTGTTCGCAAAATAAAAATCGAGGATATTCTCCTGGAGACCGACTCCCCCTACCTTTCTCCGGTACCACACCGGGGAAAGCGGAACGAACCGGCCAATTTGAAGATTATTGCGGAAAAGGTAGCCGAGCTCAAGGGCCTTTCACTGGAAGATGTCTGCCGCATTACTTCACTGAATGCGCAACGTCTGTTTAATCTGAAACAGGGTGATAAAACCTCCCGGATTGCGTACAGTATCAGGAACTCCCTTTACCTGAATATTACCAACCGTTGTTCAAACAGCTGTTCCTTTTGTGCCAAGTTTTCCGATTTCCACGTAAAAGGGCATAATCTCAAACTGGAGCACGAGCCCTCCTTTCTGGAAGTAATGGCTGCGATAGGTGATCCTTCCGGCTTTGACGAAGTGGTCTTCTGCGGATATGGTGAACCGATGCTCAGACTCGATCTGATCAAGACAGTTGCCGTAGAATTGAAGAAAAATAACTGCAGGATAAGGATCAATACAGACGGTCAGGCCAACCTGGTCCACGGGCACAATGTACTTCCGGAACTTGCCGGCCTGATCGACTCCATCTCAGTAAGTCTCAACGCAGCGGACTCAGTCACCTACGAGAAGCTCTGCCGGACTCCTTTCGGCGAGGCTGGATTCAAGAGTGTCTGCACCTTTCTGCAGGAAGCAAAAAAATATATCCCGCAGGTCACCGCTTCGGCGGTAGCGGTACCGGGACTCGATGTCGCATCGATTAATAAACTCGCGCAATCTTTAGGAGTTGAATTCAGAGAAAGAGGGTATGCAGAGGTCGGGTAATAAATAATCGAAATAACTATGGAGGATGAAGATGAAAAGTTTAATAGCAGCATTTCTTCTCTGTTTGCTTTCAACAGGGCTTGCATCGGCAGCAGCACCGGCGTACGAAAAACTGGCCAAACTCCCGGTTGTCGAGTTTGGAGAGGCAGTACCGGAGACAGACCATATACTTCTCTTCCCTGCGGGCAAACCGATCACAATCACAATTACTATCGAGGGAACTCTCTTTTCCCGGACAGCCAGCACAATACTGATGGTTACTCCGTCACGAGAAATTTTGATCTACCGTGAGTGGGCGAGCCTTGATGGGATAAAATGGATATTAAAGAGCGATTTGATAAAAAGTGACGTCATGGCCAAAATCCCGGGGTACAACCACCCGCAGCCGGGAATACTAAAAGTGCGCATGGACCTCGCAGAGACGAGATAGGATACCAGGATCGGGACGACGATCTGATGCCAGCTGTTGCTACTTTTACTCTCTCCCCGTATCTCCATCAGCCGGCATACAGTCACCCTTTTCACCAGCGTACTGTTCCACCCACGCCTCGGTTAGGGAGAGGTATCGGAGGAATTCACCCACATAGAGAAACTGGCCAACAGATGCGGGCACATTGATGATGTCATCACCTCGCTGTATGGCCAGTGCATACCCAGCTTTACCGTTTCGTTCATACTTTTCAACGGTGAGCCTTGTTACGATTTCCCCGCCATTCCCTCCGAACTTGTGGATGAGAGATTCCTTTCCCCCGGCAGAGGAGAGCTTACTGATCATACGATAAAGTTCGAACCCCTCCCAAGGCTCAACAATAAAGCGAATTTGGAGATTTCCACTCTCCATTCTGAAGAATCTGAGTGAAACCCTCCCTTCACGGGGTTTCCCCTCCTGCCGTCTTTCGTACCGGGTGATCTCCATGCCGGCGCTCTTGGCATAGAGGGTAAACTTCGGTGCCTTCATAGTCAGATTCCCCTTTCATCCCGCTTTACAGTACAATTTGAAATCTTGGCGTAAGCCTGTCGCTGAATCTTAAGACAGATTCAATTTGACAGTTCTAATTTGCAATATATAACATGGTTATAATTAAATTTCAACAACTATTATTTGGGAAGTCCGGATGGAAACTAAATAATCCCGTGCAATGGCCCGCCCGGTGCGCCTAGCGCATCCACCCTCTTTTCTATTTCGGGGTCAGCTATCAGGGGGGGGGCATGGTGAGGTTTGCTCCGGGCGTCTATGACCAGTGACCCCCGACAGCCCCAATGCTTGTGTTGAGTGAATGCACCGATACCATAAATATCAGTTGCAGGATTGGAGCGGGTAAAGGTTTCCCAGAGAAAATTATTGAGGGTACGAATTGTGAACTCGCTGTCATCGACAATAACAAGGAGCGGAAACTCCTGGCGCCCCCCCCTTTCTTCAAAGAAGACGCAGAAGAGATCCATTAACCGTGATGCAGACTCCGGATCATAACCGAACCTGGGCCCGGTGACAGCAAGAATCCCAGGGAGACAGACTCTCGGAGCGGCAAAACCGGCAGGAAGAGTGAGATCGCCCGGGAGAGTTGCTGGAAGGGAACGTTTTATTGAGCCGGCTGCGGCAATTACCACCTTAGAACCCTCATTTAGGCCTGTTCCGGAATAATCGAGGGTATCAATGGTGGTGCAGGAGTGAAAATGGAGATCACGCCGGAAATCGACCCGCTCAAGGAGATGCCGGAGAAACTCTGGAATATTTTTGATATCCAACGCAGGATTATCCTCATGGGCAACAATCAGGAGGTATTTGGCAAGGGAAAGCTGGCCCTGCCCCAGTACGGCATTTGCCTGCGTCAACAACTCCTGCGGTCTACGCTCCTCCGCATAGGGGAGATATCGCTCCTGCCCCACTGCCAGAAGCAAAGGATGAACTCCGGCAGCGTCGACCGCATGCACAGCTTTGAGACCAGGGATAACTTCGGGGATCAACGGACCGGCCAGATCGTGGATAAATTCGCCAAAGACCGTATCTTCCTGAGGTGGTCTGCCGACCGTTGTAAAGGGCCAGATGGCCCCGTCCCTATGGAATACCTTTTCCACCTTGAGAACCGGAAAATCGTGGGTCATGCTATAATAGCCCAGATGGTCACCGAACGGCCCTTCCGGCAAAGTCCTGCCCGGCTCAATGTAACCGGTAATACAGAAATCAGCTTCGGCCGGGAACGGCAATAGACCTGGGAGGCGCACCATATCGAGGCGCCTTCCTCCAAGCAACCCGGCAAAGGCAAGTTCCGGAACATTTTCCGGCAAAGGCATGACAGCCGCTACAGTCAGGGCCGGTGGCCCCCCGATCCAGACATTCACCCTTAGAGGAACTCCGCATCTGATCGCCTCGGCATGATGTACGCCGATGCCGCGATGCAGCTGGTAATGGATCCCGATCTCCTCGTTTTGCCTGTATAACCCCCCGGAAATTTGAACGCGATACATGCCGAGGTTGGAAAAACGCCAACCAGGGCGTTCCACGCTCTCACTGTAAACTTGGGGAAGGGTGATAAATGCCCCACCATCCCCAGGCCAGGATTGCAGCTGAGGAAGTTGATCTATAGAGGTCTGGTTGGCAGTCACCCCACCCCTCTTCACCATCCTGGGAAACATATGAAGGAGATGGAGAGGGAGTCCCGCCAGGCTGAGGGGAGAACGGAGCAGATCGGCAGGGTCACTCTTTAACCGGCACAATTTCCTGATGACATCGATAGAATCCCGAAACAGGTAATGCGTTCTCTCAATGGTGCCAAAAAGATTGGCAAGCATCGGAAACTTGCTCCCTTTGATATTCGTAAACAAGAGCGCCGGCCCACCGGCTTGAAAAACCCTTCTCTGCACAGCTCCGGCTTCTAGCCTCGGATCTATCTCAGCGGTGATGCGAACCAGATCGCTACGCGCTTCAAGATCTTGAACAGTCTCATTCAAATTGCGGTAGCCCATGGTAAATGACCTCGCACACTATATATATATTCTGTTGATCAGCTACAAACATCTATCACTCTGTAGTTCTTAAAACAGACCCGATTCCAAGTCAACATAAAACAGGGAGGGAGCGAGGCCGACCAGACCGGATTATTTTAAGAAATCCTCTACCCCTGTCGTTTCACCTCTCTGATCATCTAAAGAAAATGAGCATTTCTCTGGATTTATTTCCCAACATGGTTTATAAATTTGTGTCCGGTTTATAAGTTCATCGCGCGCCGATCTTTATGAACAAAACTACTGGCAGTGTAGTTTATCAACCATGAAATACCCCTATACCAGGAGATTACTACAATGAAAAAGTATTCTGTTCTGATGCTGATGGCCTTTTTTTCAGCTATCCCGTCGCTCTCCCCTGCAGCCGCCATAAAAATCGGCGTGATAAATTCCATAACCGGTCCGGAAGCGCCTATCGGTGAAAACCTTACCAACGGTACTAAACTGGCCCAGGAAGATCTCAAAAAGAAAAACATAAACGTAGATCTCGTATGGGAAGACGATACCGGCAAGCCCCAGATTGCCATGAGCGCCATGGAAAAACTGGCTACACGCGACAAGGTTGTCGGAGTGGTCGGCCCCTACACATCGGCATGCGCCAATGCAGTAGCAAAACTAGCCGAAAAATACAAAGTTTCCCTGCTGGTGCCTGCCGCAGCAAAAGAAGAGATCACCAGACAAGGCTACAAGTGGGTCTATCGGATGAACGCCCCTGCCGATGTCTACGCTTCGGTCCTTATTGACGCCGCACTCTCCATGGGGAAGCCAAAAACTATAGCTTTTATCTATGAAAACACCGATTTCGGAACCTCTACAACGAAAACGGCCCGGGAGTACGTTGCCAAAAAGGGGATCAAGGTTGTAGCGGATGAATCTTACTCAAAAGGTTCTCCTGACTATCGCTCCACACTGACGAAAATCAAAGCCCGGAATCCTGACCTGGTTTTCATGGTCTCCTATGTCGCCGATGCAATTCTCCTCATGCGACAGGCGCGGGAAATTCAACTCCAGCCAAAAGCATTCCTTGGGGGTGGAGCCGGTTTTACGACGGCGGAATTCGCCAGAGAGAAAGAAATATCCAATGGCGTTTTTGCCTGTACCCAGTGGACCGATGATGTAAGCTGGCCCGATGCAAAGGAATTTGCCAGACGCTACAAGTCCAGGTTCGGCAAAGAGCCGACTTACCATGCAGCTTGTGCGTACGCATCGATGATGGTTATGGCCGAAACGGCAGCCAAGGCCGGCGGTGACAGGGAAAAAGTCCGCATCGAACTGAAAAAAGGTAAATGGAACGGGATTATGGGCGAGGTGAAATTTGCGGATTATGACGGCTTTACCAATCAGAACAGACACCAGATGCTCGTGGAACAGATCCAGAACGGAAAATACGAGACGGTATTTCCATTAATATTCGCCACAAAAAAACATCTGTATCCTTTCCCTAAATGGCAATAAGATTGATCATTGATCGGAACGAATAATGTTCCCTTAGGCTCTACGGGAACATTACAGTTCGTACGCTTAATATTTATGGCGATATTTATTCTCGTTCTAATTCCGGAGCAGAGAGAATGACCGTTTTCCTTCAATCCCTTATCAGTGGAATCCTTATAGGGGGCGTTTATGCCCTTATAGGTATAGGTTTGACCATGATCTTCGGTGTCATGCGCGTGATAAATTTCGCTCATGGTGACATTATGATGGTCGGCATGTATTTGACTTACAACCTGTTCACTCTGTGCGGTATCGATCCCTTTGCTTCGGTAGTCATCTGCATCCCGGTCATGTTCCTCTTCGGAGGTTTCCTGCAGAAAATATTCATCAACCGGGTACTGAACGCCCTTCCTCAGAACCAGATTCTGCTGACTATCGGCCTCGGTCTTATCATGAGCAACACCATTATGCTCATCTACACCTCAGACTACAAAATACTGACGACCTCGTATTCCTCAGGGAGCTTCAGAATTGCCGGAATATCCATTTCCGAACCCCTCGCCATATCCTTCCTGATAACAGTGATAATTACCGCTGCATTATACTGGTTTCTGATGAAAACCGACATGGGTCAAGCAATCAGGGCTACCGCCCAGGACAGGGAGGCAGCCCAGCTTATGGGAATAAATGTGAAGCGGATGTCCGTAATAGCGTTCGGCCTCGGCACGGCACTGGCCGGAACGGCCGGTGCATTGATAACACCTACATATTACATCTTTCCCCAGATAGGAAGTACATTTACCCTGAAAGCTTTTGTCATAACGGTTCTTGGTGGAATGGGGAGCGTAATTGGTGCAACTCTGGGGGGGGTTATCATAGGTATCGCCGAATCGATGGGGGCTGTCTATATATCTTCAGGATGGAAAGAAGTTCTGGTTTACGTTATTTTCCTCCTTGTACTCCTCTTCAAACCCTCGGGTCTTATGGGTAAATCTAGAATGTAAGGGAAGCATTGCCTGATGAACAGTCCCGCAAAATCTGCTATCACCAAGCCTCCAAAGTCCAAGGCGCCGCCTGTTACTTACCTCCTTGCAACGGTTGCCTTACTCTCTTTGCTTTTCGCTTTTCCGCAGATTGTGGATAGTCCGTACACCCTGCACATGATGATTTTGATCTTTCTCAGTATTATCTTGGGTGAAAGCTGGAATATACTCGGTGGGTACACCGGCCAGTACTCGGTCGGTCATGCGGCCTATTTCGGCACCGGTGCCTACACGACAATGATGCTCATGCAATACGCCCAGGTTCCTCCCTGGCTGGGTGTATGGGTTGGAGTTGCCGTTGCCATAATAGTCGCGCTGGCCATCGGCTCCATCTGTTTTCGCCTCCGCGGTCCATATTTTGTTCTCGCTTCCATAGCTGCCGCTGAAATAATCAGGCTTACCGCATTAAATGTGAAAAGTTTCACCAACGGTGCAGAGGGGATTCTGGCTACCGATATTCCTCCCCTTAAACTCGGCGCAATCCTGATAACTGATTTTTCGTCGAAGTTGCCATTCTATTACACCGGCCTCATACTCGTCCTCCTGACAATTTTAATGACCTGGCTGGTGCAGCACTCCAAACTCGGCTACTGTTTACAGGCCATTCGGGAAGACCAGGACGCCGCCCATTCCCTCGGAATCAATCTCACACTGCACAAGAATATAGCCTTGATCATTTCTGCGGCATTCACCTCAACGGCAGGCAGCTTCTATGCCGTATATATAGGATTTATAGATCCGACAAGTGTCCTCTCTCTTGACATGTCGGTCCAGATAGTTCTGATCTGTATAATCGGCGGCATTGGCACCATCTTCGGGCCAGTTGCCGGTGCAATAATACTGGTCCCGCTTTCCGAGGCATTACGGAGCAATATGATTGCTCAAGGCCTCTTCAAGGCCGGACTGGTGGGTGAAGAATCCTCTATCGGGATATTCCTCAAGGATAACCTTGCCCATTCACACGTTCTTATCTATGGCATTCTGGTAGTGGTGGTTATCCTCTTCATGCCGGAAGGTGTCCTCGGCTTTATCAGTAAATTTGTACACGGAAAGACCCGTAGAGGGGTCTCATGACAATTCTTGAACTGAAAAATGTGAGCAAATTTTTCGGCGGACTGGCAGCCAACACCGATATTTCATTTTCCCTGGAAGAAGGTAAAATTATCGGTCTTATTGGCCCGAATGGCGCCGGCAAGACCACACTTTTTAATTGTATAACAGGCTTTTACCCCCCATCTCAGGGTCAGATCCTTTTTAAAAAGCAGAATATTACCGGATTGCAGCCTCACCAGATCTGCAGACTCGGCATGGCGAGAACCTGGCAGAAGGTCCGGCCCCTGGTAAAAATGAGCGTTCTTGACAATGTTATGGTCGGGGCGCTCTGCAGGACTAATTCACTTAAAATAGCCAGGGAAATTGCCATGGAACAGTTAAAGGTTGTACACATTGAACACAAGACAAACATGCCTGCCGGAGGACTGCCGATTGGTGAAAGAAAAAGACTTGAGATTGCCCGTATCCTCGCCACAAACCCGGAATTGCTTCTGCTGGACGAAGTCATGGGGGGGTTGAATACCTCCGAAAGTGAAGAAATAATCCAACTTATCCTTGAAACGAAGTCACGGGGCCTCACCCAGATGGTAATTGAGCATGACATGAAAGCCATAATGAGAATTTCAGACCGGATTGTCGTCCTCAATTCAGGAGAAAAGCTTGCCGAAGGGACTCCTGCCGAGATTGCCGACAACCAGGAAGTGATCGATGCCTATCTCGGAGAAAGTCATGCTTAAGATCGAACAACTGAGCTTCAGCTATGACGGACTGAAAGTCCTTTGGGAGATAGATCTTGAGGTAAACGAAGGAGAGATAGTGACGGTTGTCGGCAGTAACGGCGCCGGAAAATCTACTACTTTAAAGAATATTTCCCGACTGCTCAAGCCCGGTTCCGGCTCGATCACCTTTGAGGGAACAGATTTGACACAACTGGAGTCACACGAAGTTGTGGAAAAAGGAATAGTCCAGGTTCCCGAAGGGAGAAAGATATTTTCAGAATTGACTGTAATGGAAAATTTGCGCATGGGGTCGTATATAAAGAGCGCGAAAAAAGACCGGGCCAGAAACATTGACTGGGTCTTCGGCCTCTTCCCGAGGCTCAAGGAGAGAGAAAAACAGCTGGGAGGCACCATGTCGGGAGGCGAACAACAGATGCTCGCTATCGCCAGAGGGCTCATGGCCAACCCTCGGCTGCTTCTGCTGGACGAACCATCACTCGGACTGGCCCCGCTTCTGGTGAGAAACATCTTCGATATAATCACGGAGATCAACCGTAAGGGGGTAACCATACTCCTTGTCGAACAGAACGTTTACCAGTCGTTGCGTGTCGCCCATCGCGGGTATGTTCTTGAAACAGGCAGAGTTGTTCTAGCCGGAACAGGTGAGGCTCTCCTGAATGAAGAACATGTAAAGAAGGCCTTTCTTGGAATTTAAACGGAGGTGGTAGTACCCATGGATAAAGTTTCAACTTGGATGAAGAAGGCATTGACCATTGAAGACAAATCCTCTTTAATAGAGGCAATCCATATCATGAAAGAGGAAAACATCCGGCATTTACCGGTTATGCGGAAGGAGAAGCTGATTGGTCTTCTTACCGAAGGTTCAATCCAGAGATCGACACCCGGTAAGGCTACCTCGCTCGACACCTGGGAGCTCCATTACCTTTTATCCAAGATCCCTGTAACGGAGTCGATGATTTCCAACCCATACACAGTCTCACCCGACGCAGACATAGTTACAGCTGCGCAACTGATGCACGATAAGAAACTCTACGGTCTTTGTGTGGTCAATGATCAGGGAAATCTTGAAGGGATACTTTCCATCACCGATCTGTTGGAAGCCTTCATAGAACTCTGCAAAAAACCTCGGGATGCCGCGCAATAAGCAGAGTCGCCCGAAATATTTCCGGTGAAGAGACCGGTTTCCCTTTTACCTGCCGACCGGACCCTCCTTCTCCCCATCTGATGGCACCCTCTTTTGTCTTACAACGACAAACAGATAGTAAACCACCAGGAGAGGCAGGGTCAAAATGCTCTGTTCAAAATTGCCGGTAAAAAGATTATAAGTTCCGTATCCAACAACAAGCAGGACAGTAATCAGTTGTATGACGGCCGCAGACTTTTTCACTATTTCTTAAACTCCCCGACTTTAATCAGTGGCTCGACAGAAGATCCCTTCCAAAGGGAGACATCTCCCTCAAACGGGTGATAACCGGCGGCAGCTCCCTTATAACCAGATCAATTTCTTCATCGGTGTTGAAACGTGAAAGGGAAAACCGGATGGAGCCGTGGGCGCAGGTAAATGGAACACCCATTGCCCTGAGCACATGGGAGGGTTCAAGAGACCCTGAAGTACAGGCGCTTCCGGATGAAGCGCAGATACCCTTTTCATTCAGAAGAAGTAGTATCCCTTCCCCCTCCACAAACTCGAAGGCAATCGATAAGGTATTAGGAAGCCTTTCAGCCTGACAACCATTTACCCTGACGCTCGGTATCCTGGCCAGAATCTCCTTTTCCAGACGGTCGCGCATCGCTTTGACCCTAGTATTTTCATCAAGCATGAACTGTCCGGCAAGTTCACAGGCTTTCCCCAGCGCAATAATAGAAGCCGAGTTTTCCGTTCCTGAACGACGGCTTCGCTCCTGATGCCCTCCAACCATAAATGGTCTGAATGAGACCCCTTTACGCAGGTACATGGCGCCGACCCCTTTGGGGGCATGCAGTTTATGTCCGGAGAGCGCCAGCATGTCGATCGTTGATTTAGACATATCCATCGGTATTTTGCCAACCGCCTGCACTGCATCGGTATGGAAGAGCGCCCCCTTTTCCTTCACTATTGCTCCGACCTCCTCTACAGGGAAAATCACTCCGGTCTCGTTGTTGGCGTACATGACAGAGACAATGGCGGTATCATTATCAATAACTTTTCTCAATTCCCCCAGGTCGAGCCTCCCCTCCCCGTCCACTGACAATTCCGTTACACGGTATCCGCGTTTGGCAAGGTTACGACAGAGAGTTAATACTGCAGGATGCTCGACCCTCGTTGTTATAATATGCCGTTTTTCCGGAAAGACTTCCAGGGCAGAACGGATGGCGGCGTTATCACTTTCCGTCCCACAAGAAGTAAAGATGATCTCTTCAGGGAGTGAGCCGAGCAGTTTCGCAACCCTTTTACGCGCCTCGTCGATCTTGTTTTGTACCTGGCCACCAAAAAAGTGCATGGAGCTGGGATTGCCGTAAAGTTCGCAGAAATAGGGCCGCATTTCCTCGAAAACAGCTTCATCGACTTTTGTAGTTGCATTATTGTCAAGGTAGATTTCCTTCATCCCTCAACCTCCTCAACAATGATATTGTCAGCCACAAATTCCCTCAGCTTCAGTTCCACAAATTTCGCAGTCTGCCCGGATGAAACGCAACCGGCGCATGCCTTCCTGAAAGCAATCTGTACTTTAACCCCGGCAATATCGATCAGCTCGAGATCACCGCCATCGGCCCACAAAAGGGGGCGCACCTCCTTCTCAAGAGTGTCCTGGATCAGTTGCATCTTACGGAGGTTGGTCAACTTTTCCGGCCTTTTATACTCTTCTTTCGGCTCCCCTCCAATTACCTCGGCGATAAGTTCTTTTATTTTGGGAACACAACCACCACAACCGCCACCGGCCTTGGTAAAATGAGTCACCTGTTCCGCAGTATTAAGCTTGTTGGCGCCGATTACCTTCTTCAAGAAGAGGTCGGTAATGCCGAAACATTTGCAGACAACCGCCCCTTCCATTTCCAGATGCTCTTTGTCGTGGGGGCGTGACTTGACTTCAGTTCCCATATATTTGGCAATTGCGACTTCCAGCGCCTCCTGCCCCATGACGGAACAGTGCATTTTTTCCTCGGGAAGCCCCCCCAAAAAATCTGCAATTTCCTGATTAGTTATGTGCAACGCCTGTTCCAGCGTTTTACCCTTGACCATTTCCGTAAGGGCCGAAGATGAAGCAATGGCGCTTGCACAGCCGAAAGTCTGGAATTTGGCGTCCAGAATACGTTCCTTCTTTTCATCCAGTTTCAGGTAAAGCTTCAAGGCGTCTCCACAGGCCAGACTACCTACCTCACCAACAGCATCTGCATCCTTTATCTCACCAACATTCCTCGGGTTCAGGAAATGCTCTCTTACTTTATCAGTGTAATCCCACATTAAATCCTCCAAAAACAGTATTGGTTGACTGTACAGTATACTACATAGCCTGCTATTTTAGCAACGACAGTATTTCTGTCATCGTTGTTGTGAACCTCGCTTGTTTCAGAACTGAGTTTCCGGATGGAGACTACTTAAGGATAAATTCCCTCCCTGCGGCCATGATATCCTGTAATCCAATCTCCGAGGAGGCCTCGCCGTACAGGCGAACTACCGGCTCCGTACCAGACTTGCGAAACAGGAGCCATCGGCCATCTTCGAGAATACATTTCGTGCCGTCAATGGTAATTACATCCTTCACCCTGGAGCCGGCAAAAGTAGAGGGTATGGCCTGTACCTTTTCTGAGAAGCCGGCGTCACGCATCGGAGACAAGGTAATATTTTCTCTCCTGGTAAGAAATCGCCCTACTTCCGAATATAGGCGGTCAAGCAGCTTTCTGACCGACATTCTCTCCCTCGCCACCATCTCGGCGACCAGAAAGCAGGCCAAAATACCATCTTTTTCGGGCACATGGCCTCTTATTGTAAGGCCTGCGCTCTCTTCACCACCTATAACTATGCTGTCCCTGGAGATAAGTTCACCAATATATTTGAAGCCGACCGGTGTTTCGAAGACCTCAATGCCATGTTTTGCCGCAACCGCATCGACCAGATGAGAAGTGGCAACGCTCCTAGCAACCCCCCCTTTCATCCCCCGAACCCTGATCAGATAATCGAGTAACAGTGCCAGGATGTAATTCGGTTCTATAAAAGAACCATCCTCATCCACTATGCCAAACCGGTCGGCATCACCATCCGTGGCAAGCCCCAGTTTTACATCTGCGTCATTTTTGACCAGATTGATAAAGTCCTGCATGTACTTCTCGGAGGGCTCAGGTGGAAACCCTCCGAAATAGGGATCGCGGTTCACATGCAGCAGCCTGGTCTTGACATTATGTCTTTCGAGCAACTCGTCCAGATAGCCGCACCCCGCACCGTATAGCGGGTTCACGGCAACCACCCCGCAACCGGCCATGGAAGCGAAGTCAATCTTTTCTTCCAGCTCTTTCAGATAGGCTTCCCTCGGATCGATCTCCTCAAGGAGAGCGCTTTGAATAGAATTTTCGAGAAATTTATCCCTGCAGGATATTTGACCAGCCATTTCATTCGCCCGACGCTCAATATCTCTTGTCGTTTCAGGAAGGGCCGGCCCCCCCCATGCGGGTGAAAATTTAATTCCGTTGTATTCAGACGGATTGTGACTGGCAGTAAAATTGATAGCTCCAGCGGTTTTTCTCCGCAAAATTTCAAATGCGATGGCAGGGGTCGGGGTATCCCGTTTGCAGATATAGGTCTTTATACCGGCGCCCGTCAGGATACGTGCCGCCTCTTTCGCAAATTTTTCACCCATGAAACGGGTATCATACCCTACGATAAGACCTTTATCACGATCATCGCTTGCTCGCACATGATCAGCGATTGCCTGGGTAACCACCCTGATATTTTCGAACGTAAAATCTTCACATAAAATACCACGCCATCCTGAAGTGCCAAAACTGATACGCTGCATGTCTGTCCCCCTTTGTAATTATAACAATTCGCCGATAGCAATCTCTTTCAGGTTAATATATCGTCTACACTGAGTCAAGAGAAAGGGATTTTGCAACAGTTTTTTTCTTATTGACATTTTTCTTTCAAAATTGGTAGAGTGAAACATTAATAGATTACTAGGGGAACAAGAGGAGGAATAAAAATGCAATGTCAAACGGTACTCCCGGGCACTGAGTGCACCTTCTGGGGAAAACAGGGATGCGTTTTCAGCGGGGGCTCCTGCCATCTAATCGCGGAGAACTGTGAAGGATGTGATAGGATTGTCGAAGGATCTATCGGTAAGGTCTGCAGCGCTTACCCCGCACCGATCAAAAAATGGACATCCGGTATTTGCAACTTCGCTACACATGTAAAAGTAGAAATAAAAAGCGAAGAACTTAAAGTCAATCCTCTCAAAGCCTCGAAAAAGGCTTCCGGTGGTAAAAAGAAATAAGATGACCGGCTATGACGCAGAAGAGGTGGGACGCTCGATTGTCCCACCTCTTCTGCGTTTTTGAGCCATTTTCAAATTGCAACTGGTAACGGCTAACCGAAGATCTTTAGTTCTGGTTCGTGGTCAATAAGACCTGATTCTGCAGAATATCTGAAAAATGTCTGCAGTCCTTCAATATGCCTCGTTGTCAAGTCATATGAAATGGTATTCCAGTACTCTATCATATCATTTTTGCTTATCCAGTCTTCCCTGCAGTTTTTGGCAATCGCTTTATAACAGCTGCTTGCCATCCGTTTTGCGTGATAGAGGGAGGAATATAATGTTTCGACTTCACTCTTTTGCATGAGAGCGGTTTCCTTCCGAACCAGCCAGAGGGCAAAAACAAAGGGGAGTCCGGTAAACCTGTGCCATAGTTCACCCAAATCGTAGACATATACCCCTTGAGGCCGCTGGATACCCCCCTTGAGCGCAGTATCACCGATCAGCAGTATAGCCGGATAATCTGCAAGGGCAGCTACCGTGGGAATATCCAGCTTGCTGTAGTAATTATCGTAAGAGTAAAATCTGCGCAGGATAACCTTCAACAGAGCCACCGACGTTGCAGACTCGCCGGTAACTCCAACATTTTGATGATTTAATTCTTCTATAGGCAGAAGTGAGAAGAGAAGCACACTTCTTACCTGGAGATCAGAACTGATGGAAATATTTGGAAGGATCAGGTATTTTTGAGGGTATTTGGCAAATTCTATGGAAGACGAGGGGCAGATATCAATTTCCCCGTTGTAAAGCATGCTGTTAAGTCTCGAAGGTGTCCCATGAGTGAAGATATAGTTTCTGCAGTCATGGAATTTTTTCAGGCACGCGAATAAGGGAGTACAGTTAGCATAATCTATCTGACCGACTCGCAGTGTCACCAGCACTCCCTTTGAAGCATTGCTGAAGGAAAAGCATTTCAAGCCTGTCGGAGAAAATATTTCCCAAGCAGGTATTTAGAAGTCACCGATTAATCCAGTTCATCAAAAGCGCTTACGGAATCGGCATAATCTTCGGCACTCATCAGCAGGTTTAACTCTTCGTAATCCGAGATATCGATTATGGCTATCCAGCCACTGTCAAAAGGATCTTCATTCAAAAGCTCAGGGGAGACTGACAGTTCTTCGTTTACTTCCAGAACCAGACCGGTCAAGGGGGCATAAAGCTCCGCCACCGTTTTCCTGGCTTCAATAGAACCGAATGAATCTTCCTGATCCAATTCATCACCCAGCTCGGGTAGCTCGACTCCCGTTATCTTACCGAGTTCCATCTGGGCATAGTCGGTAATCCCGATTACTGCCCTGGTTCCTTCCACTCTCACCCAGAGATGTTCTTTACTGTATTTAAGCTCTTCTGGAAAATCCATACATTACTCCAATACGACTCTTTCTAGAAAGCCGGTATCAATGTTCCCTTCAATGAAATCTTTATTGGCCATAATACGCTTATGGAAGGGGATCGTGGTATTTATCCCCTCGATTATATACTCATCCAGAGCCCTCGTCATTCTGCTGATTGCATCTTTCCTCGTTTCCGCGTGAACAATCAGTTTCGCGATCAAAGAATCATAATGAGGCAGAACAGTGTACTGATCATAGACGAATGAATCGACTCGAACACCTAGTCCACCCGGTGTATGATACGCAATTATTTTTCCGGGACAGGGCGTAAATTTACTTGAATCCTCCGCGTTGATACGGCATTCAATTGCGTGACCGTTCATTTTTATATCGCTCTGCTTATAGCGAAGTTTAATTCCCGCAGCCGAGCGAATCTGCTCTTTGACGATGTCTATTCCGGTAACCATTTCCGTGACCGGATGTTCAACCTGGATTCGGGTGTTCATTTCCATGAAAAAATAGTTGTTATCCCTGTCCACCAGGAATTCCATGGTACCTACGCTGTTATAGCCTACTGCTCTTACTGCCCTGACAGCATCCTCACCCATTTTCTTTCGTAACGCCGGAGTAATTGCCGTGGAAGGCGCCTCTTCGATGAGTTTCTGATGACGACGTTGAATCGAGCAGTCCCGCTCGCCCAAATGAATCACATTGCCATGTTTATCGGCAACTATCTGTATCTCTACGTGACGCGGCCGTTCACAATATTTTTCTATATATACTTCAGAATTTCCGAAACAGGCCTGTGCTTCAGCCCGGGCCGTGGCGAACGCATTTGCCAAAGTAGCAGGTGAATGGACTATTTTCATCCCTCTTCCACCCCCTCCGGCAGTCGCCTTGATAATGACCGGTAAACCGATTTTTTTTACAATCTTTACCGCCGCATCCAGGTCTTTAACACCCTCTTTAGTCCCGGGAAGGATTGGTATCCCTTCTTTTATCATTGCCTGTCTGGCGCTGATTTTATCACCCATCATCCGCATTGTTTCTGATGCAGGACCTATAAAGTTTATACCGCATTTTTCACAAATTTCAGCAAAGGCGGTATTTTCCGCGAGAAAGCCGTATCCCGGATGTATCGCCTCTGCATCGGTCAATTCCGCAGCACTTATGATGGCGTTGATATTAAGGTAACTTTGCAGGCTCGGCGGAGGACCGATGCAGATGCTTTCATCAGCAATTTTTACATGCAGGGAGTCTTTGTCTGCCGTTGAAAAGACGGCAACTGTCTTGATGCCCAATTCCTTGCATGCCCTTATGATACGGAGGGCAATTTCTCCCCTGTTCGCAATTAGAATTTTATGAAACATCTGTTATTTCTCCAAGTAGACAGGAAACTGAGACCAGGTTCGTGCCTTGCGCCATCTGACGGAAAAGAGCAAAGGATGAAACGGATTGCACCATTAAGCTGCTTTAACCAAGTAAGCCCGGATAAAAACTGATTACATTTTCTCGACAACAAAGAGAGTTTCACCAAACTCAACCGGCTGAGCATTCTCTTTGGATATCCTGAGAATCCTGCAGCGGAATTCCGCCTCGATTTCATTCATTAATTTCATCGCTTCTATTATGCAAAGGACATGACCTTTTTCCACTATCTGCCCAACCTCCACGTAGGGAGGAGCATCCGGCGCTGGTGAGCGGTATAATGTACCAACTATGGGAGAAGTGATAGTAAACCCTTCATCATGCGCCAGAGTTGCCGGAAGTGAAGGGCTTTCGGTTGGAAGTGCGGGAACCTCCGTCCGGGTCGGCGTATTATACTGCATCAGTGGCTGAAAAAGCTGGTTATTTGTTTGATCATGAAAAGAACCCCTTTTAATTCGTATCTTCTCGTCGGGGTTTTCAAGTTCAAATTCGGTTATATCCGTTTCAGTAACAAACTTTATGAGGGATTTAATATCCTTGAGATCCATATCCTTCTCCTTTTGAGTGAGGCGACGTCGTCATTATCCAGCAGTTAACCGGTCAGATGGGGGGATCTTTTCTGGCTGCTCGCTGTTCTACGTGGGTAACCCAAACTTAAGTTTTCCGCCAATCAGATAAATCATGGCGATGAGATTTCTATTGGTACGGTATCCTCTTGCTCTGGCTTTAGCTGATTGCACTAGGCTGTTGAAGCCTTCCAG
>CAIWTU010000125.1 GCA_903915655.1 uncultured Geobacter sp. | reverse complement strand
TGTCAGAAACGGCTCTGTCTGCCATCTGGAAATCAAAGGTGGGCAGATAGATGCAATTGTCAGCGGTTCTAAACTGTACAAGGTAGCCATTACGATCACCCCACTGAAGAGCACGAAGTGGGAATCCGTGAAGCGTTCCAGCTCTGGCAGAATCGGTTCTTTGATCGATCGGCTGCGAGGAAAGATCGATCAAGGTCAGTCAGGGCACTACGGGAGATTATTCAGGAGGTAGCGCTCCTCGGACTTTGGCAAGCCAAGTTTTTTGAGCATGCCGCGTTCTACGGTGGAACGGCCCTGCGCATCCTCTACGGTCTGGACCGCTTCTCCGAAGATCTGGACTTCTCACTACTGGCGCCGTCTCACGATTTAATCTGGCACGATACACGGCATCGCTTGAGAAAGAACTGCTGGCATTCGGCTTTAATGTCCGGGTAGAGATGGTCGACAAGGCAGTGGAGTCAGCTGTTCAGTCTGCCTTTCTCAAGGCGAACAGCCGGAACGAACTCCTTGTCATAGAGGCAGGAGAAGAGCTTACGGGACAGGTTGCAGCAGGCCAGGTGCTGAAGGTGAAGATCGAGGTCGATACGGACCCGCCTCCCGGGTTCAGCACGTCAACTCGCTATCTGCTGCAGCCGATACCGTTTGCCGTCCGGAGCTATTCGCTACATGATCTTTTTGCCGGCAAGATGCATGCGATACTTTTCCGCAAGTGGAAAAACCGTGTTAAGGGACGCGATTGGTATGATTTGGTCTGGTATGCTGCCAACCATCCAGAGTTAAACCTTCTATGGTCGCACGACTTCTTTAGTGATGTTGCGAGGCGAATTAGCGTTGAATGATATCAGGTCATGATTCAATAAGTAAGCGACAGGCATCCTTCAAGGGATGGAGAGAGTAACGTAGTCCGCAATTCCCTTGCCAGGAGAAAAAACCCGCTTATCGAATCGAAAATAGGTAGCATCTCATCCGGAGTTTCCGGATGACGACAAATAATTTCAGTGCGAGATTGAAACTATGATGATTTATGTTATACCTCTGACTGTTAGTGCTTCTTTTGTTGTTGGCATAACGGTTTTGTTCGAGGCTCACCTGTTGTGCAGGGCAACAAATCAGCAACAGCTTTCTATCCTCATCTCTTTGGCGTTATCGCCAGAATCAATCGACTCTACCGTCAACGCCAGCTGATAACAAAAAAATACAGAACTTGCACGTGTAGAATGTTTTGATATCTGCCGCCAAAGTTGCACCGGTCTCGACTTTGACGGCTTTCTTTATTGCCTCTTTTTTCAAGCTGCAACGTTGCAGTTTATTCTGCCCCCCTGCAGTCAGGTTAAACTGGCAAAAAAAATGGAAAGGGGGGCAATATGCCTGGTATGGTTGTTGGCAGATACCGTTTTTTCAGCCGTCTCCTAGAGCCTGCACTGTTGCCTCCATACAAGGGGTCAACGTTCCGCGGTGCCTTTGGCGGGGCTTTAAAAAAAGTTGTCTGTGCTGTCCGGGTGGTTGATTGTGCGAACTGCATGCTTCGCCCCCGCTGCCTGTATGCTAAAACTTTCGAACTGAGCGTCGGCCCGGCCGAAGGTAACGCTCGTATTGCCGCGCCACCTCATCCATACGTAATTGAACCCCCCTTAACCGAAAAGACAAAATTTGAAAAGGGCGATTGCTTTGATTTCTCTCTCCTTTTGTTTGGAGAAACGAATGACTATCTTCCCTATTTCGTCTATGCCTTCGAAAACATGGGCGAGACCGGAATAGGGAAGAGGCTTGCTGCTCATCGCGCCAGGTTTGTCCTGTCAGACGTGCACGAGAACGGCGCCTCGATTTTCGATTGCAGCAGCAGAAAGTTGCAAATGGGGGGGGCAAAGAGGGGAGTGACTCTCGAACCTCACCAGGGGGTGGTTGGCTCCGGCACTTTAATGGTAAAGATCATAACTCCCTTACGCCTTAAATCTGAAAGCCGACTCCAGGCTGAACTCCCTTTTCACCTGCTGGTCAGGGCCATGTTGCGTCGGGTTTCCACTCTTTTCGAAAGCCATGGGGGGGGTGAACCCGCATTAGACTACAAAGGAATGGTTTTCCGGGCAAAAGGTGTGGAAACAGTTTTATCGCGGCTACGCTGGACGGATTGGGAACGCTATTCAAACCGGCAGGAAAAGAGCATGCTTATGGGGGGGATGCAAGGGGCGATAACTTATCGGGGCGCATTGACCGAGTATCTCCCTCTTCTGGCTCTCTGCCGTGAATTGCACATCGGGAAACAGACATCATTCGGACTGGGGATGATCGATTATACCTGGGAGCCAGATAAATCATGAAAAGGGTTCTTCTGGCCATCTGCGGACTGACTCCGCAGGTCATTACCGAGACGCTCTATGGATTGCATCAGCAGGGACAGATGGTGCAGGCTATCAGGATTTTAACCACCCGTCAGGGGAAAGCCGCCTGCAACGCACACCTGTTGAATCCGGACGATGGGCACTACTATCGCTTTCTCAACGATTACGGTATAGAGAGAACCAGCATCGATTTTGCGCCACGTAATGTTGAGGCTGTCGCGGACGATAACGGAACGGAACTGGATGACCTTGGTGACGGAGAAGAAAATGAGCTTTTTCTTCGGAAGTGCATGGAAACAACATTTATTCTTACAAGCGACCCGGAGGTTGTTGTTTACTTTTCCATTGCCGGTGGGCGCAAGACCATGGGCGCCGCTCTTACCCTGGCGGCCCAGTGCTACGGGCGGCCCCAGGACCGTCTTTACCATGTGCTTGTCTCACCTGAATTCGAGAGTTCCCGGAATTTTTTCTATCCACCTGTGACATCACAGCCGGTGACTCTCTACGACAGTCATGGCCAGCCGTACATCAAGGAAACGCGTTTTGCCAAGGTTACCCTCTTTCATCTTCCCTTTTTTTCTTTTCGGGACCGGATTGATTCCAGGCGGCTGCAGGGACCGGAAGAACCTGCGGCGCTCATGCTCTCACTGGTAAGGGAGAAGCGCCCCGAACTGACAATTGACCTGCCTGGCAGGAAACTGGTCTGGAAAGGGGTGGAGCTGGACATGATGCCGGCCAGACTGGCAATTTACACTTTCTTTGCCGCCCACAAAAAGGAAGGCTTCTGCTCCCGCAAATCCTGTCGGGGGTGTGACGACTGTTATCTTTCGCTGGTTGATCTGCTGGATAGACAGGAGGAGATTTCGGCACTGTACCGCAAAACAGGCATCGGTCGGGAGAGTTCCGAGATGAGCGATAGCGGAGTTTACTCCCTCTCCGCCGAGAACTTCAATTCCTACAAGGCGAAGATTCGTAGAGATCTGGAGAGGGGTTTCGGGTCCTACGAACTGAAACATCTGGAGATAACTTCGCAAGGGCGGAGACCTGGGGTGCGGTACGGTATCCCGCTGGACCGGGAGCGGATCAGGGTGGTTTTTTAGACGCATGGAATGCCGTTTGGACAATTAGCCCATGTTTAAATGATCCCTACAATCTGAAAATCAACCTTTGAATTAACTTCCCGTAAATGGAGGAGATAGATGAGCGATAAGTCAAGAAAGCAGCAGTATGTGATAGCGCTTGCAGGGTTTATCCATGATATCGGCAAGTTAGCAGAACGCGCAGGTATGGAGCTGGATGCCGGATATGAAAATAACAATGCTGGCCTCTATCAGAGATACAACCGTGAACAGAACCGGTATACACACATACATGCCCTGTACACGGCAGCTTTCATCGAGCGTTTTGCTAATTCCCTTCCGGAACTGAACGATGCCGGATCTGCAAGGAGTGGCGACTCACTCATTAATCTTGCGGCCATGCATCACAAGCCGGAGACACCGCTACAGTGGATCGTTACCCAGGCTGACTGGCTGAGCAGTGGGCTTGACCGGCAGGTGTTTGAGGGAGACGAGGCGGGTGTCGCCTTTCGCAACTTCCGCAAGACCAGGCTGATCCCGCTTGCCGAGGAGCTGTCGCGGGGAGAAGAATTTTATAAGACGGATACTCTTGAAAGCTATAGCCACCGCTTTTCGCTTGGCGAGATGTCGCCGGTACAACTATTTCCGGTGCAGAAGAGTGAGGCCGAGCCGGCTAATGATAGTGTGGCAAAGGCAGAGTATGCGGCGCTCTTTGCTTCCTTCACCCAGGCAATTGGGCAGCTTGAACACCGCAGTTCTCCTTTTCTCTGGCTCGATCATTTCGCCAGTCTCTGGGAACGGTTTGCTACGTCCATTCCGGCGGCGACGGTGGGGAAGGTTATTCCCGACGTCTCTCTCTATGACCACTGCCGGTCTGCAGCGGCTCTGGCAGCGGCGCTCTACGGATTCCATGAGCGGAGCGAAACGCTCAATGAAACAGCTATCAGGGATAATGGAACCGAAAAGTTTTTGCTGGTAACCAGTGACTTCTATGGCATTCAGAACTTTATTTTCAGCGAAGGCGGCAGCACCAACCGCTCAGCGGCAAAACTGCTTCGCGGCCGATCCTTTGCAGTATCAATTCTCTCTGAGCTTGCTGCTGACCGTCTTTGCTGGGCTCTCGGACTTCCTGCTACCTCTGTTCTTCTCAACGCGGCAGGCAAGTTCACCTTGCTTGCTCCGAACATACCTGAATCGGCAGAGGCAATCAAAAAGGTGGAAGAGGAGTTGAATGAGTGGCTGATCCGGCACTATTACGGTGAAGTGTCCATCGGCTTTTCTTCAGTTGCAGCCTCCGGTAACGATTTTGAAATGGGGAAATCCGGTGGAGTAAAAACCCATGAAATATCAGACAAAAGCCCGAAATTTCCTGATCTGTGGGAACGCCTGGGAAAGGCTGCCGATGCCAAGAAATACCGTAAATTTGGTCTTGATTCCCATGCCGGAGTAGTTGCAGGTTATCTCGATACGTTCGATAACACCCTTGGGATCTGTCCCTTCTGCGGCAAGCGTCCGGCAAATCCTAAAACCTCTGGAGATCTCTATCTTGGAGAGAATGAGGCGTCGTGCCTCATCTGCCGCGATCAGATTCATCTGGGAACAGAACTGACCAAGGGCAAGGCTCGTACCGTTGCCGTGATCGATGCTAAAATTGCATTCCCCGGCAACCGCCTAAAAGAACCTTTGTTCGGCTGCTATCAACTTTCCTTTAATCTTGACGAAAATACATCGCGGCAACTCGCCGGATCTGGAGCTTTGCATCGAATGCTGCAGCTTGCCCGCACCGGCGAACCTTTGAACAATAAGCTGGCGATCCGCTTCATAAGTGGCTATGTACCGGTGTACAAACCGGAAGATGAGCATGACAACCGGCTGTTGCATGGCCGGAAAAGCGATGAGAAGAAGCTCGAATTGATCGACATGATCAAGGATGGCGGAGCCAAGTCATTCCACCATATCGCCAAAGCTGCCCTGAATGCCAGTTACGATTCAGCTGAGAAGTTCAGCGGCAGCGAGGCGTTGGGAATACTCAAGGCGGATGTTGACAACCTGGGCAAACTTTTTGCCTGCGGGTTGCCGCCGGAGCGGCTCAACCTCTCCAGACTCGCCACCTTCAGTCGGCAGATGAACGGCTTTTTCAGCATATATCTGCCCCACCTGTTGGCCAACGACCCGCGCTTCCAGAACATCTACACTGTCTTTGCTGGTGGTGACGACCTCTTCCTGATAGGGCCCTGGAACCGGATTATTGAGTTTGCGCCGGTACTGCGAGAGAGCTTCGCAAGGTTTGCCTGCGGCAATCCCGGAATAACCATTTCCGCCGGCATAACGGTAGACAAGCCCGGAGTGCCGGTGCCAACCGTGGCAGAGCGGGCCAAAGAGGCGCTGAAAGCAGCCAAGCATGGCGGCCGGAACCGAGTTACCCTGTTTGGCGAGACAGTGACCTGGGATGAATTTGCCGACCTCCAGCAGAAGCGCGATACGCTTGAAACGTGGCAGCAGCAAGGGTATCTCGGCAAGGCCTTACTTTACCGGCTCAATGAGCTCATGGAGCTGGCCCGGACCGAAAAGGCGCTGGTTTCGTCAGGTAAACCGATTGAGTTGGAAGCTATGTCCTGTCTGGCCTGGCGGTCACGCTTCACCTACAGCGCTACCCGTAACGTCGGCAAGACTTTGGATAAGGAGACGCGCAGAAAGGCGCTTGACGAGGTGATGCACATTGCCAAATGGCTGCACGACCTTGATGGAAAATTAAAAATTGCACTCTGGCAGGTTCTTTATAACCAACGATAGGAGGAAGAGATGACAGTACAACTCTGGAAAGATCGCAGCAGCCGGATTATTGACCCCGAGCTCTTTTCTGCCACGGCTGAGGCGCTGGCAAAAGAAGTCAATCAGGAGCGCCTTGCGTCACGCGACAAGAGCAACAAGCCGACACAGATACGAAAGTTTTTTGATGAGGTGATACGCTACAAGGGGATGGTACAATCAACTCCTGACGATTTTGCATCGCTGCTCCCGTACATCAAGATGCTGAACGCCAAGGCAGCGTACGCTGCCGGACGTGACCTTATCGGCGTTACCTTCAAAGGATTCATCAGCGATTCTCTAAAGCAGGTCCAGGATCAAAAAGACTTTGAGCTCTTCTGCAGTTTTTTTGAGGCGTTCCTCGGGTATTACAAATTCTGTGCTGAAAAGTAAGTAAACTCCGGCTCGGCATCACAGTACAGCAAACGGGGGTAATATTTCACCAGTCACTGACTACAGCGACAAATTATAAGTTCCCGAGAGGAGACACACACAATGAAACTTCATAAAATCTGTGCCTACAAAGGCACCATTATTCTGAAAAGCGGCCTGCATATCGGTTCGGGTGACATGGAAATGCATATCGGTGGGACTGACAGTCCGGTTATCAAACACCCTCATTCCCAAGATCCATACATCCCCGGCTCGTCACTTAAGGGGAAAACCCGCTCTTTGCTGGAAATGGAGAGCGGGTACATGGGTATTACCAAGGGGAGCCCGCTTTCACCTAAATATTTGGGGCAAGCCATAGATAAGGGCATGCAGGCCAACGGCGAGGCCATCGTCAAGTTCTTCGGCGCGGGCGGCGCCGAGCAGGATGAATCAGGAACCTTCGGTCCTACCAGGGTCTCTTTTGCCGACTGCTACCTGAATGAGGCGTGGAAGAAACGGGCAAAGGACAATCGCTGGCCGTTGTCCGAGGTCAAGTCAGAGAACACCATCAACCGGGTCAAAGGAACCGCCGATCATCCCCGTTTCATCGAGCGGGTACCGGAAGGGACCGAGTTTGACTTTAATGTCACCTTCAAGGTGCTTGGAGAGGGTGAGGAAGCTTTGTTCGAAAATCTCCTTTTCAAAGGGCTCAAGCTGCTCGAAATGGACGCCATTGGCGGCAGCGGCAGTCGTGGCTATGGCCGGGTCGTCTTTGCCTTTATCGATTCTGCCGTGCAGGAGAAATACCAAGCGTGCAACCCGTTCTGACCCTTCGACTCCGCTCAGGGACCGGCGTTGCCACCAGGAGACCGGTGTTGCCACAAAGAGACCGGTGTTGCCACAAAGAGACCGGTGGCTGAGCGGAGTCGAAGCCGTTTTGTGCAATCAGAATTAAGGAGTCAATGTGAAGACATATTCCATAACTATCGAGCCACTTTCATCGTTTGGCACGCCGCTCAAGGGCGATACCTTGTTCGGGCAGTTCTGCTGGCAGGCCGCTTATGATTCATCATTTCTCTCGCTTTCGCTGGACGAAGCGATCAGCTGCTATTCAGAAAAACCCTTTGCCGTATTCTCGTCCGCTTTTCCTGCTCTGCCTGCCGGCGGGGTAGCCCTCAAACGCCCCGATGCGCCTTTGGAATTTCTCTTCGACTTTACCGGTACAACGAAAGAAGATCGTATCGATAAGCGAAAAGAATATAAAAAACGCAAATGGGTCGTCTGCGACAAACCGGGCGCACTTGCAGACTTGTCAGTCTGCTGCTATCTGGCGGACAAAGATCTGTCAGAGTATAAACCCGATTACTTGCAGAGCCACAACAGCATCAACCGTCTGACCGGCACCACCGGCGAAGGGTTTGCCCCGTTTTCACAGTCTGTGACACTTTATCCACCGGGTAGCAGGCTGGTTATTTATGTTGGAGTAGACAGTGAACTACTTTCCAAAGAATCCCTCCTCATCGGACTGGATCGGATCGGTAAGAGTGGTTTCGGGCGGGACGCCTCCACCGGCATGGGTAAGTTCATCGTCGCCGAATGTAAGGAGGTCGATCTTGCTGAGTTCGGCACAAAGGAACCTAATGCGCTCTACACCCTGTCTCCATCCGTGCCGGAACCGGGACGTTACCGGGACGCGCTCTTTACGCCGTTCACCCGCTTTGGCCGACATGGCGACCGTTTGGCCACATCGGGGAAACCTTACAAAAATCCGGTTATCATGGCCGATGAAGGGGCGTTGTTCTTCCCGATTGATATGGCTGACTCCCGTAAACGAGCATATATCGGCACTTCGCTGAACGGGCTTTCCAAAATACAGACGACGGCAGTAACACAGGGTTATTCCCTTTACATTCCGGTTCGGCTGGAGGTCAACTGACATGGCAAAACAGGTTCCATACAAGGTAAGACTGCATATCATTTCGCCGGTGCATATCGGTTGCGACGATGTTTACGAGCCGACCGGTTTTGTGGTGGACAAGGGGGCAAAGCGGCTCGTCGCCTTTGATCCGCTTGATTTTGTCCGGTCGTTGGATACAGCTAACCGGGCTAAATTCCTTACTATCTGCGACAAGGGGACACTGGAGTCGATCATTGAACTGTATAGATTTATGGGAAAGTGCAAAGTACAGCCGGAATGGCGTTCTGTGGCGGTTTCCGAAGGTTTTCTGTCCAGCTACGACCGGGTAATGACAAAGATCAACCCGCGTATTGAGCGGGACATCAAGCAGGAGCTGAATAAATTCCTGATTGCTCGCACCAGCTACCTGCCGCTGGATCAGGCCCCGTATATTCCCGGCTCGGCCCTGAAGGGAGCCCTCCGGACAGGCTGGCTGAACGATCTGAATCAGGGAAGAAAATCAGAACTGAATCTAAATGACAGGAATGCGGCAAAAGATCTTGAAAAGGGTCTGATGAAGGGAACGTTCGAAGCTGATCCGTTCCGTCTGGTCAAAATTTCCGACCTTCTGCCGGTCGGTATCCCTGAAACCCGCATCTGCTATGCCGTAAACAAAAAGAAGAAACTTTCCCAGCACGAGGCTCGTGGGCCGCAGCAGATTCTGGAGGTGATTCGCCACGATAAGCAGGCAATCTTTGAAGGGGTCATCACCCTGCACGAGCCTGAACAAGGGTCGCCCATCAGAAGAGAAAACGCTGTCCCTGCAGATCAGGCCTTCTTCCTTAAGGCAACCGGGTTTTTTCTTAAGGAAATGTTGTCTGACGCTGATCCTTTGAAAGGAATCAATCTGCCGTCCGGCGTGCAGGATGCCATGAAGAAGGCATTTGGCGACCGTTTCCTGAAAGAGGTTTTTCCTGTACGGATTGGACGCCATGCCGGAGCCGAGAGTGTCACTGTTGCAGGCGCCCGCAATATCAGGATCATGGGGAAGCAGGGAGAACCGGCAAAGAACGGGTTCAACTCCACAACCTTATGGCTTGCTGGCGACTCACCCAAGGCGGAAAACAACCTTCATCCTTTCGGTTGGGTGGCACTGGAAATTCTGCCACCCGATGCAGCTAATCCCTATCCAATGCGGACATTTGTTGACAGAAAGGTTTCTGCCGCAGGAGTAATCCCACTTGCGTTACAGCAGGTTGCTCTGCCAAAAGCCCCGCTTGAACGTATGGTCTGGGAAAAAGCAGTTGTTACCTGGTCTCCAGGTAATACAACACTCACTGCCAGCTTTGAAGGCAAGAAGGCAGATATCAGGCTTTCCGGAGAGAGGAGCCTTGTAGCGGAATCGCTCCACAAGAAACTTTTCGAGAAAAAGGCACCGGTATCAGCGCGGGTGACCCTGGAAAAAGAGGGAAATTTACTGAAGATTATCATGGTAGAGTCGATCTAGAGATTTAATCAATGCGACTCTACGGAGGATTTCGATTAAATTTGTAGAGTCGCGCCACGTGCGTCTATGTGAGAAAATCCACCGGTTCTCCACGGAGGATGAGATCAAAGAGGAGCGGTAACCATGAAATCCGTCCAGGTCTGTCTGGTTTCCGACCAGCCGATACCCAACCTAACCACAGTTTTGCAGTTCAGCCCTGCAATCGTCGTCCTGCTCTACACGGCCGACAAGACGGCGCAGAAGAATCGTCTGGAAAAAGTGATCAAGGCCCGAGATATTCAGACCGACAGCCGTGAGATCCTTCCCTATGACATGGCAAACGTAATTGTGGAATCGGATAAAATTTCAAGAGATTACAAGGATTGCGATATTCTTCTTAACATTACCGGAGGCACCAAAATCGGCACGCTCGGTTCTTTCCAGTCGTTTTACTCTGCCGGTAAAAAGATACTGTATGTCAACACCTCCGGCGATGAGATACTCCAGATCTCCCCCGAGACGTGCAATATACCGATTGATGTGACAATCCGCATCCGGGACTATCTGGAGGTTTACGGATTTACCATCAATGAGCATGTAAAGGATGACCGTCATATTTATCAGCGCCGGGAGGTGACGGGGGTTCTTGCCCGACTTGCTGCACGCAAGGAATGGCTCGTCGGTAAAATCAACTCTTCGTTCGTGAAAGATGTGGAAAAGCTAGCTTATCCGTATGAGATCAAGCTTCCGGAGGAGACGGAGATTGCGAAGCTCCTGGACAAGCTGGCCTCCATGGGGATGGGAATCAAAACGGGGCCGCATTCCTTTCTGGTGCCAGATCGGGATGTGGCGAGCTATTTACGGGGATTCTGGTTCGAAGAGTATGTCTATCTGGCGGCCAAGTCCCTTGCCGGACTTGAGGTTCTGTTAAACATCAAGGGAAAGTGGGACACAAATAAGGATCAACCGAAAAATGAATTTGATGTAATGCTCGCCAAAGGTAACCGCCTCTATTACATCTCGTGCAAGACTGCAAACGGTAATCGTAAGGATGAAAACGACAACGAGGGGGTCGGCAGAGAATATCTGTACGAATTGAGTTCGCTGGGAGACAGGGCGTTGGGTCTCTTCGGGAGAAAATTTCTGGCCTCGGTCCGGACCATAAAGGATCCGTACGTGCGGGAACGGGCCAAACTGATGAATATTGACACTGTATTCGGCGCCAGGATTCTGGAGTTGAAATCAATTCTGGCAGCGCAACTCAACATAAAAGACCGGTCGTAAAAATGTAAGACAGCATAACTATCGAGATCGGGAGGCGCAATGCATAAGTTTTTCTACGACGTTGAATTAAAATTTGCAGAGATCCATTCATATGAGTTCTATTCTGGAAAATAACCGGGTTATGGAAACTGCCGTATGAAGACTGTTTTCGCGAACCTGGACGATTTTTATGCCTCGCTTCGTAACTTGTTGAAATTGCTAGACAATGATATATTAGTTTCGCAGAGGTCTGCGGAAGAGTATAAAGTATTATAAAATCAGTTGCTTAACAGCAAAGAAAGGGGGTAAGTTTATGCGGGAGGATCGGTTTTCAACGAAGCAGCGGATAGGTCTGCGGAAAAGGGGGTGTAACCTGCTAAAGAGAAAGGGTAAAAAGGAGGGGCTGAAGGAATTGACCTGATTTATGAAGGGATTACGACTAAAGATTACCCACATCGCTACTGTTAATACAATAGCACTGAAGGAATTGACCTGATTTATGAAGGGATTACGACGCCATGTTCCAGTTGTGGTTATGAACTGCACACCAAGATGAAGGAATTGACCTGATTTATGAAGGGATTACGACAATCAAACTGGTTAGCTTGCTTAACTGTCATTGCCTGTGAAGGAATTGACCTGATTTATGAAGGGATTACGACATTGCACAAGTTTCATTGGAATCCTCCATGCCGGGTGAAGGAATTGACCTGATTTATGAAGGGATTACGACTT
>CAIWTU010000124.1 GCA_903915655.1 uncultured Geobacter sp. | reverse complement strand
GCGGAACTTGTCAATGAGAATGAGACACCTCCGGCAACAATTTAGTGTAGCGCCGGTTCGCTGTTTGGTGATGCCGGTTTGTTGATCCATACGGCTGGGGGAAGGGCCGCCGGTTGCGGCATTTTCCCTTTGAACCGTTTCGGATGTATTTCATAGGCAGCCATCAATACTGCTTGGCGCTCTTTGATAATTTGATCAGCCCGTCCGTAATGGACATCCTCCGGAGTCAGAAACCCGATACCGGAGTGGTAATGCTCGCTGTTGTACCAACGGAAGAAAGGCTGACAGAATAATCGGGCATCAACGATGGCACCGAACCGTTCCGGAAACTCGGGCCGATACTTGAGGGTCTTGAACTGGGATTCAGAGTAGGGGTTGTCATTACTCACATAGGGCCGTGAATGGCTCTTGGTGATTCCCATATCAGCCATCAAAAAAGCTACCGGTTTCGACTTCATACTGGAACCTCGATCGGCATGGATCGTCAGTTGTCCCGGGTGAATGTTCTGTTTCTCACAAGTCTGTTCAATCAGTTTCTGCGCCAGGGAGGACAGTTCCCGGTGAGCCACCATCCATCCCACCACGTACCGGCTGAAGACATCGAGGATCACATAAAGGTAATAGTACGTCCACTTTGCCGGCCCTTTGAGTTTCGTGATGTCCCATGTCCAGAGTTGATTGGGCGCCTCGGCAAGCAGCTCGGGCTTCTGGTAATGGGGGTGAGAAAGCTGATTTCGCCGTTCCCTCACTTCCTCATGTTTCTCCAGAATCCGATACATAGTCCTCACGGAGCACAGGTAATGGCCTTCATCCAGAAGGGTGTTATAGATCTCCAGGGGTGCCTGATCGACAAAGCGATCTGCGTGGAGAATCTCCAGAACAATCCTTTCCTCTTCACCGGACAAAGCCAAGGGCGGGGCCGATCGCAGAGGTCCCTCTCGATCATCTTCCCTCGGATTCTGCCAGCGGTAGAAACTGGCCCGGGGGACTGCTAACGCAGCACAGGCCTGTTGGATATTCACATCTTTGGCCAGAGATTCGGTTATCTTCATGAGTTCGTCTCGTCCTTGGGATCGGGGGACATCTGGAAAATCTCGGCGATTTTTTTTTGAGCCGCGATGATCAATTCTGCCTGCCGGAGCTTGTGCTCTAACTTCTGGTTTACCTTCTCCAGTTCGGCAATCCGGCGGAGGGAGGGATCGGGTTTCTTTTCTTTTGGACCTCGCTTTTTCGGCGAAAGCGCATCTAATGTTCCCCGTTCCGCTTGTCGCTGCCAGGTGATCAGGTTGGAGGAGTACAGTCCCTCCCTACGCAAAAGGGCGCCCACCTGACCCTGCTCTTTGCAGGCTTCCGCCTCCCGGAGAATACGACGCTTGTATTCTGCCGTAAACCGGCGGCGGACCGCTTTCTCGGGCACCTCGGAATCAGGAACAGCAGACAGACCTGCCAGACCTCCGGTCCGGTTACTTGAGGAAATTCCAGTCGCCCTATGGGCTCCTTCCATTTCCTCAAGTCCCTTTGAAACATCAACCAACATCGTTTCCTTCTGCTCCATGATATCTCTCTTTCCCGCCCTCAATCATATACTCTAAATTCAAAGGGGGGAAGTGTCTCACTCACATTGGCACAGAGGGCAAGGCGTCAATCCCCCTCTGACGGTTTTTTTCAGCAAGATCTTTTCTGACAACCCTTCAATGGTGAAGGATTGGAAAGAAATTGTAGATAGCCAGGACGCTGAGACGCGGGGCATCTTTACAAAAGCCCTCACGACTCCTCCAAACCAGATCATAAATGAAGTCCCGAATAGTCCCCAGCGAAACGATATGTGTTGGGCGGCGTTCTTCGCAAGTGGAGACGTGTCCTACGTCAATATGATAATCGGTCAACTGAAAGGCCTCGATGAAAGAAAAGACATGAATCGTTACCTGACTGCTGGCTCTGCAAAATGGTCGCTGGCGAGCAATGCCCGCATACACAGCAAGGTAAAGACAGCTGTAGAAGTCTTAAGT
>CAIWTU010000123.1 GCA_903915655.1 uncultured Geobacter sp. | reverse complement strand
CTGATCTTTGCCGGTACGAAACCGGAGCGGGCCAATGAAGCGGTTACAGTCTGTCATGGGGAACTGATGCGGTTTTGCAGCGAGACGGTCAGCGAGGAAGTGCTGCGCTCAGCCAAACAGCAGATTCGCAGCAAGCGCCTGATGGCTCTTGACGACTGCGAGATTCAGGTCAGGCGCATCTCCAATACCACCTCCATCCTGGGCGAGCCGGAGCCGATCGGATTGTCGCTGGAAGCAATCGCAGAAGTCACCGCCTCCGATATACAAGCCATGGCACAGGAGTTGTTTGGTTCTGTAGTGCCGCGTGTCGAGTCGGTGGGACCGGGAGATGGACCGGGGCTGCCGCAGTAAAAGCCCCGCTTCGGCAGCTAGTTACCGCAACATTTCTTGAATTTTTTCCCGCTTCCGCAGGGGCACAGATCGTTACGTCCAATCTTCTCCACATGGAGCGGTTGCTGCCGGTATTCAGCGTAGTTATCTGCTGTCCCATCCTCCATTTGCATATCTTCCATATCATAGCGGATGCTATTGGCATGTTCCTGCAAATTGGCTATGGCATCCGGCAATAAGTTAAAAAGAGCCGCCAACAGTTTGGGGTCACTATTGGGGTCCTTTAGTTCAGCGCCTTCAGCGCTGTTGAATAGTTCCGGGATTTGATCAGGAAATGCTATCCCCATAACTATTGCATAGCATGCAGCAGTATCCGCTGCCTCGTCAAACTCATCAAACTCATCAAACTCATCAAACTCGTCAAATTCATCAAAATCGTCATCATCAAAAGGTTCTTCGCAATCATTACTCTCGTATTCGGCATGGTTATTAACCGGAGTTAGCTCATCCCCTTCATCATCACCAAATATTTCTTCCGCATCAAAATCGTCAAAATCGGCTGATTCGGAATCATCCGAAAATTCATCGTCCATTCCCCAAATACCGGGATAAATCATAGTTGCTGTTATGAAACCATGTGCCCATTTTTGTATTCGCTGAATGTCATCTATCTTCATTGTGCCGATGTCATACGGAAATACCAGTTTTTCATCCTCGTTTTTTTTGACCATCCGATCGTAAGCTCTGAACAAACTGTCAAGCAGACGGTCACCATTTTTCCCGCTTTCCAGCTCAAACATTTCATTCCCAAAAACACACGGCAGCCAATCACCGGGCGGAATTACTTCCGGGAGGATTGCCAGCCCGTAAAGAAATCCGTGTAGTCCATCAATAGAGAGAACTTCTTCCTTGTTAATTGCACAGTCGAGAAGTTTGGTCAGGTTAGCTTTCTCCTTGTTTGTGAACATGTCATATCCTCGTTTCGGCTGTTTTAGATATTTTGCTAATAGCATATTTTGAACAGAGCAAATAGCGTTTTTTCCGAGATTCCTCTATTTTTTTATTCACAATAAAAATTGTGGCGACATGGTTTCAGTATCGAAGAATCCGCAGTATCTCAGTCAAGAAGTGTCGGATTTCTTCGATTGATCAGATCTGGTAGACGGAAACAATAAACCTCCAGGGTCTTTATGACCGAGGAGGCTGACGATGCTGCGTGATTTACGTATGGATAATGTCATTTTGCAGAGAATGCATAGCGCCATGAATATATTTCGTTTTCAATATATTCCAATGTGGTATTTAATGCCCTTAGAGGGTGGTATGGTAAATCTTTTAATTCATCGCTTTGGTTTGGTTTTGTGCGCTTTTTTACTTATGGGACTGGTAGCCGTCCCCGCAGCCTTTGCGTTGAAACTTAATGAGCCTGCTCCAGATTTTGTCCTCAACAATCTGAATGGCGAAAAGGTCAGTCTGGCGCGCTATCGCGGTAAAGTAGTGATACTGAATTTCTGGTCAACGACATGCGCGCCCTGTTTGGAAGAAATCCCGTCACTTTCCCTTCTTCAGGTGGATTTCAGAGGGCAAGGTCTTGTTGTTCTCGGTATAGCATTAGATCCCGTTGCTAAGCCGGTTAAGGAAGTGGCAGCAAAATTGCGGATTGAATACTCAAATCTGATGGATAGTAACAAAGAAGTCTATTTCGACAGTTATGGCCTTTTCGGACAGCCCATCAGTATAATTATTGATCGTAACGGCATCGTACGGGAGAAAATAATCGGAGGAGTAGATTGGGCATCGCAACGGATAAAGAGCAAGATTCAAGTATATTTGAAAGGACATTAACAACATGGCTAAGCGCATTTCCATACCTACTATTATTATCATCGCAATGTTGACGACTG
>CAIWTU010000122.1 GCA_903915655.1 uncultured Geobacter sp. | reverse complement strand
ATGGACGTGGTACGACGCCAACTTACGGTTAATCGCCTGCTCCTGGGCTTCGGCGTACAGATTCCCCCTGGTCGCAGCCTTTACAAAGGAAACAGTGGTATTTATCCCCATGGAGAGTTTACCGTGAGAGTTTGACGCTACGGCAAAGGCGAAGTCGGCCAAGGTAAAAATGGCGCCGCCATGAACCGTTTTTGCGCCGTTCATGTGGTATGGGGCAATTGTCATACAGGCCTTGGCCCACCCCGGTGCGGCTTCAAGAAGTTGTATCCCGTTATGCCTGGCAAACTTGTCTTCAGTAGCAAAGAATTTCTTTATCTGTTCCATCTTGTCCCCTTGTTTGCTCTAGTCTCCTTGTTTGCTCTAGTCTCCTTTGTTTGCGTGCCAAGGAACGCTTGTTCCCGGTCACTTCAAAAATGCCCTGACTTCAGACAGATACTCATCCGGTTGCTCCAGGTGGTGGCTATGGGAGGCGTCCTCAAAGATCCGCATGCGGGCGACCGGAATTAGCCGGCAAAACTCAGCGACAGTTATCGGCGTCGCTTCATCATAGCGCCCACAAGTTAGGAGGGTTGGCACATCGATCTCCGGCAAACGCGGGGTGAGCTCCGCCTGCCGCAGGTTGCCGGTACAGGTGAATTCGCTTGGCCCCCACATGCTTTGATAAACCTGCATCCCAAAACCCTCAAAAGTCCGATTAAGGCAATCCGGCCAGGGATCAAGCCGGCAGAGGTGGCGCTGGTAATAGAGCGTCATTGCCTCCTTGTACTCCGCCGTTTCATAGGTCGTGCCCGCCTCGGCAGTCGTCACCGCCTCCTGCACCTTTATCGGCATGGCTTCCAGCAGTTTCCGCTGATCCGCGATCCAGAGCGGACTGCTTAACAGCGGCGCCGAGAGTACCAGATGATCAACGCCGGACCCTCCGCTCAGCAAATATTCGACGGCCAACATCGCTCCCCATGACTGCCCGAGCAGGTTTACCCTGTCAAGCCGAAGCGCCTGCCGCACCGCAGCCAGTTCGGCCACAAATCGTTCTACCCGCCAGAGAGACGGATCGTCGGGACGCCCGGAGCGGCCGCAGCCGAACTGGTCGTAGAAAACCACCGGTCGCTCATCGGCCAGCAGGGCGATATTTTCCAGGTAGTCGTGCGGCGCCCCTGGTCCCCCATGAATCAGCAGAAGTGGAACGCCAGGAGCATCAGCTCCCGCAATCCGGTACCAGACCTCTCCCCCGGTAACAGGGATGGATCCCTCTCTCTCATACGACACAATTGTATCCTCCTCATTTGCAGAGTTAGCACAAATATGGAGAATAGACAATAGTCATTCAGCCGGTAACCTCCCCCCCACTCCCTCCAGCACCGACCCAATCAAATAGTGCGAATCCAGGTATAGAGTTTACTCTCACTGCCTGTAAATAAAACAGGCTCCTGCCTTTTTTGCGGCGTATACTGTTTTTTAAAACATGTAATATGCCATAATAACGAGGTCTTATGTCTTTGGCGCTTTACATGCATACGAAAAATGCAAAGTAACTGATCGCAAAATAAAACAAAAGTGAGTACGTCGAAGTATTCACAAAAATGTAAGGCTACGGCGCCACCATTATCAATAATAGGGCGCCATTTTTGTGCCCTGGAATTCATGAGCGTTCCACGGATTGGTGGACGAAAGGAGAAACAAAATGAGACAGATAGCGATTTACGGCAAAGGTGGAATCGGCAAATCAACGACAACCCAGAATACCGTGGCAGGCTTGGCTTCAGTCGGCAAAAAGGTCATGATTGTCTGATGTGACCCGAAGGCGGACTCTACCCGTTTGATCCTCCATGCAAAGGCACAGTCAACAGTCATGGACCTGGTGCGAGAAAGAGGGACCGTTGAAGATCTGGAGCTGGATTATACTCAAAGAGAAAAAGGTGATAGAAAAATACTGTTCGTATGATGAGGCCCACCCCCTCCGGAAACATCTTTTGGAAGCGATCGCAGAGGCGATGATTGAACTGATGGGTGTTCGCCAGGCCAACAAATTTATTTTTCAGCGGCTGGACGAGATCGGTTCAGCTGAGGATCGGGCACTCTTTTTCAACGACTATATGTCGGTCAAGTTTCAGCTTCACCAGTGGGGTGAAAAAGCGACCGACAACGCGCGCAAGAGCATCAAAAACAGCTACCTTCGCTTTTTGCGCGGCTGGGGTATGGAGTCCAATTCGATCGAAGGAGCGGTGCTCAAGGGCTGGGTGGAGAGTCGCTTCGGTCTGTCACCCACTTTCCAGAAGGTAAGGATCCCTGGAATAGATTGTGAAGAGTATTTTTACTTTGCGATTGACCGGATTAAAGGGAGTGCGAGGACTAATGCCATTAACTCGCAACTCGATCTCCTCTATGGGTATTGCCAGTACGAATTGAGAAAAAGATACCCCGGTGAAAGGTGGCTGCAGCTTTACAGGGGTGTTTTTTCCGAAGACGAGTATGAGCTCCTTGAGCTGACCGGGAAAAGGGGACGGCTCGTTCGCCTAAATAACCTCTCTTCCTTCACTTCCTGCGAAGAGCGGGCCTGGGAATTCGGTTTTACGGTTTGGGGGGTGATGGTCCCCATCTGCAAAATTTTCTTCTATAATGAACTTCTCCCCAATTCTATCATGAAGGGGGAGGGTGAGTTCATGGTCTTTGGTGGCGAGTATCGGGTGAAGGTGATTCCCTGTACCCTCTGAGCGCAAAGAGACTGTTTGGACTATAAAATCGGGGCCTTTCGGGGGATAACCTCATCAACCCGAATACATTTATAACCGCTGTTTGATAATGGAATATGACTCTTGCGATTCAGGCCAGGTCCATGGATGTTTAATCTGTTGACATGATCCATTCTCACGGTGTATCTTGCGCTGCCGGCCGGTGGTCTGAAACGGCAGTCAGTAATGCAGACCGGCAATCGGATAGATTTATGTGAATGCTATTGCGAGGTGATTGTATGTGGTTTTTAAAGACGGAATTCGGGACCTTTTGTGTTCGCTATCTGCGCGAAGGGTATGGGCTTTTTATGGGAGAAGACCTTCTCAGCTGGCATAAGGATGCCGAAACCGCGGCTGCAAAGGTTTCTGCCGGTCAGACCGGTTGTCATGAGTGGGACAGTCAGAGCGAAGTTGTCCGGCCCAAAGGGCTGGGTGAGTGGTTGACTTCGGAGGAGATGCAACTCCATGGGTCATTCACGCGTGACTATGACCCCGTTATCGTAGATATTGAGTGTGGCTGTGGATACCTGCTCAAGGAGAGCATACGAAGGATCAAGACCCTTTCTGCGTTTCGCTGCCCCGAGTGCAGGGAAACAATCCGAATAAATCTGGAGCAGTTGCTGGAAATCATGGAATCAACAAAGAAGAAATATCCGGATGGCTATATAAAGGGTCTTAACCCGAGGTAGTTCAGGGAGGAAAAGCTCCCTTTCGGCCATAAAACTACTTGATCCAGACCGTTTGGATATTGACAAATTCCTTGATTCCGTAATGGGAAAGCTCCCGGCCGTAACCGGAGCCCTTGGTCCCGCCGAAGGGAAGGCGCGGGTCGCTTTTGACACGGCCATTGATCGCCACTGAACCCGCTTCTATGCGTGCGGCTATCCGCTTGCCTTTTTCGCTATCCCGTGTCCATACCGATCCCCCCAGGCCGAAAGGAGAGTCATTGGCTACGACGATCGCCTCTTCCTCGTCCTTTACCCGGATAACCGCCGCAACCGGACCGAACAGTTCTTCGTGGTACGCAGGCATACCGGGCACTACCCCTGTAAGGATTGTCGGAGGGTAGAAGTACCCTTTCCCGCCGAGACGCTTTCCTCCCAATTCCACTTTTGCGCCCATTGCCACCGACTGCTCGACCTGCTCCTGCAGATCGTTTAACAGGTCTTCCCGCGCCTGCGGCCCGATCTGGGTCTCTTCGTGTAGCGGGTCTCCGACTTTAAGGCTCTGCATGGCATGAATAAAGCGCGGCATAAACGCCCCATACACAGCGTCCTGAACGATAAAGCGCTTGGCTGCAACACAACTCTGCCCCGAATTGTAGCAGCGGGCCTTTGCCCCGGCACGGGCCGCTTCGTCCAGGTCGGCATCGGCAAGGACGATGAACGGGTCGCTACCGCCCAATTCAATCACCGCCTTTTTCAGTACTCGGCCTGCTGCAACCGCCACCTGACGGCCGGCATGGTCGCTGCCGGTGAGTGTGACTGCTTTGATATGCGGATTTTCTATTACACTGTTTATCTGTCGGGAGCTGATCATCATGGTGCGCAATATGTCGGAGGGGAAACCTGCTTCGCGGAACAGTTCCTCAACTACCAGGGCACAGCGCGGGACATTGGATGAATGTTTCAACACCGCTACATTACCTGCCATGAGGGCCGGTACGGCAAACCGGAATACCTGCCAGAAGGGGAAATTCCACGGCATAATTGCCAATATAACGCCAAGCGGGCGGAAGGCTACGTAGGCCTTGGAACCGTCGCTCTCCATCGGCTCATCGGAGAGCATCCCTTCCGCGTTTCTGGCGTAAAACTCACAAACCCACGCACATTTCTCAATTTCGTCACGCCCCCCGCTGACCGGCTTCCCCATCTCTTCGGCCATAAGACGCGCGTATCGATTCTTGTTGCTGCGCAGAATCTTCGCCATCTGTTCCATTAATCCGGACCGCCGGGCAAAAGAGGTTTCACGCCAGGAAAGCCCCGCCGAATGGACTTGTTCAATTACCTCCCGTGTCGCTGACTCTGACCACTCGGCAAAAATCTCACAGATTTCTCCCGTGGCCGGATTGATCGAAGCAAAAGACATCGCTATGCACCTTTTCCAGTCAGTTTAAGAAGCGCTTCCCTGTACTTCGCTGCGGTCTTGCGGACAATTTCATCTGGCAGCGGTGGTGGAGGTGCGTTTTTGTCCCAATCGAGGGTTTCGAGGTAGTCGCGCAGGAACTGCTTGTCGAAACTTGCCTGAGGGGCTCCGGGGTGGTAATTTTCTTTCGGCCAGAAGCGGCTGGAATCAGGGGTAAGACATTCGTCGATGATTATCAGTTCGTTGTCGCAAATGCCGAATTCGAATTTGGTGTCAGCTATAATGATCCCGCGTCCAGTGGCGAAATCAGTTGCCTTTCGGTATATGTCGACTGTTGCCTGGCGGGCCTTGGCTGCTAGGTCGTCACCGCAAAGCTTTGACATTCCCTCGAAAGTAATGTTTTCATCATGGTCGCCGAGCTCAGCCTTGCTCGAAGGGGTAAATATAGGTTCCGGCAGTCGGTCGGCTTCGAGGAGCCCGGACGGAAGGGTGAGGCCGCAGACCGTTCCGGTTTTCAGGTATTCTTTCCACCCCGAACCTGCCAGATAGCCGCGTACAATGCATTCAACCGGCAATGGTTTTGCTTTCTTCACCAACATGGAGCGCCCTTCGAGTATGGAGGCATATTTCCGGCATTCGACCGGGTATTCGCTCACATCGGTTGAAATTATATGGTTTGGAACGATGTCCCTCATCAGGTTAAACCAGAAAGCGGAAATCTGGGTCAGGACATACCCCTTGTCTGGAATCCCTTCGTTCATTATAACGTCAAACGCCGAGATACGGTCGGTAGTTACAATCAGGAGCGTATCGCCCAGATCGTAGATGTCACGAACCTTGCCGCGACCGGCCCTTTTCAGGTCGGGAAAGTCTGTATGTAATACGAGTTTTGTCACGCAATGTCTCCTGTTAATTCCCCTGCAACAAAGGGTTGATAACGATCTTTGTTTTGCTCCGGAGGTTTTTTAACCAGGTTTCCATGACCTCCTGCTGCTTTTGTGGGAGCATCCCCTGTTTTAACTCCTCTTTCATCTTCTGGAAATTTGCACTGTCCGCCTGGGCCCTCTCCTTCAATTGGATAGCGTACCACCGGTCATTAACCTTCAGCGGAAGTTTCGGTGTGGGAGACCCTGCGGTCAGGTTGAACGCAGCTTCCATGATCTGGGGAGCAGTCCCTATTTTGGGAATCAGCCCGGCCTCGGCGTAGGTGAAGTAACCAGTTTCCTGCAACTTTAATGCAGGCTTCCCCTTTTTCATATCATCAAGGGCCTTCTGGACATTTTTATGCGCAATCTGGAGTGCCATTTCTGCCGCAGCAAGTTTTTGTACCTCTCCCCTGACTTGTCCAAGCGGCGGGACGGCTGCCGGCTTTTTCTCGTTTACGGTAAAAAGGTAGACCCCTTTTCGTGTCTCTACCGGTCCACCAAGATTTCCGGGCTTCAGTATGAATGATTTCTGAATCAGTTCACTTTCAGATGCTATTGCCGCAGGTGGTTGTTTCATTGTAAAGAGGGATGATTTTTCCACCTTCAGACCGAGTGCAGCTGCTGCCGCGTTCAGGTCCGAGGTTTTCAGGTTTTTATTAAGGGCGTCTGCCGCCAGCTCGTATGCACGTTTGGACGACTTGAACTGGATGGCATCGGCTCTGACACGCTCTTTAACGGCTTCAAAAGGGAGAATACTTCCCTTATCCTGATAGCGATCGATGTTTTTGCGGTAATAGGTCTGGACTTCTTCGTTATCTGCGGAAAGACCGACACCAGCTTTGAGGGGGGTAATCAAGATATAGGATATGCTGACCCGTTCCGGGGTTTTGAATGCTTCCTGATGCCCCTGCAGGTATTTGGAAAGGTCCTGCTCGGTGAGTCTTACTTCCGACATTACTTCAGCCGGAGAAAAGGAGATGAAGGAGAGATCTATCTTGTCATGTCTCTTTTTGAACAGCTGCAGCGCTTCGGCGTCGGTTACTTTCGCCTCTCCCGTGATTTTCTGTACCGTTTTTCTGATCAGAAGGTCCGCTTTTTCACTTTCCTCGAAATCTTTTGGGGTAAGGCGCTTGTCCTGGAGTAACTGCAGATATGTCTGCCGATTGAACACTCCATCCTTTTGGAAGGCCGGAATTGATGATATTGCGTTTATCACTTCCGCGTCGGATACCTTGAGACCCATCTGCTTGGCTTCATTGCGAACCAGGGTCGAGTTGATCAACCGGTCCAGTGCAATATTTTTCAAGCCGATCATTTTTTCAAGCTCCGGAGTCATCGCTTTTCCGTAAATGTTTTGATACGATGTGCGCAGATTGCTGAAAGTCTTCTGGAAATCATTGTAGGAGATTACGGTACTGCCAACTTTAACGGCATATTCGGAGCTACCCATTTCTTCATCGCCTTTACCCCAGATCAGGAATATCGTGCCGACGAAGGATAGTACAATAATGGCGAAAACTCCCTTTATGACGATGGACTGCTTATACTTTCTCATAATCCCTAGCATTAACGGGTACTCCTTTTATGGAAAAAATAGTCGAAACGAATAATATCGAAATCAGGAATACTAATATAAATGGCACTCAAAAGCAACTATAGAGTTCCTGCTCGAGCCCTGCTGAAGGCGAACCGTGCATTTTTTCTCTGCTTTGCCCGGTCGCATCTGCGGCGCTGTTATGGGGTAATCTCTATCCAGAGCTATGAGATCAGAATCTTCCGCCTTGTTTTCCCGTAATTGCAGGATATGTTATTCGAGCCCAAGATTCTGGCTTGCCAGAATATGCTTATTTTGTTAGTATCCATGGGTTAGCGAAACCCTCTTCTTTTTCCCGTCTGCCGTTCAATCTGCCGGCAGACATTTAGCACTTTGCCGGGGGTTGAGGTTGTCAACCGCGCTCCGTTGCTTTTGTTTCAGTACATTCATCTATGAAGGGAACCAATATGCTTAAAATTTTTGATTATATATTTGGAATGTTTTCCAGTGATCTGGCCATAGATCTGGGGACAGCCAATACGCTTGTTTACCTGAAAGGAAAGGGTATCGTTGTCAGTGAACCGTCGGTTGTTGCTGTTCAGAGGCAGTATGGTGGGCAACAAAAAGTTCTGGCCGTTGGCATGGAGGCGAAAAAGATGCTTGGCCGTACACCTGGGAGCATAACCGCCATCCGGCCTATGAAAGACGGAGTGATAGCCGATTTCGACATAACCGAAGAGATGTTACGCTACTTCATTCACAAGGTACACAACCGTAAAACCCTTGTCCGACCGCGCATAGTGATCTGTGTCCCGTCCGGGATCACCCAGGTGGAGAAGAGAGCCGTAAGGGAATCTGCTGAATCTGCGGGCGCCCGTGAAGTTTACCTGATCGAAGAGCCGATGGCTGCGGCAATAGGCGCAGGTCTTCCGATTACGGAGGCGAGCGGCAATATGATTGTCGACATTGGAGGCGGAACGACCGAAGTGGCGGTTATTTCTCTCGCCGGTATCGTTTATGCCAAATCGGTGCGCGTAGGCGGTGATAAGATGGATGAAGCTATCGTCCAGTACATCAAGCGTAAGTATAATCTTCTCATCGGTGAGCGCACAGCAGAACTGATTAAAATTGAGATCGGTGAAGCGTATGCGGGTCAAACTGTCTTGACCATGAACATCAAGGGGCGTGACCTGGTTTCGGGAATACCCAAAACCAATACAATTGATTCGAATGAGATTCGCGAGGCGCTCTCCGAACCGGTAAACGCTATTGTCGAAGCTGTCCGGATATGTCTGGAGCGGACTCCCCCGGAATTGGCCTCCGATATAGTGGACAAGGGGATTGTGCTTGCAGGTGGTGGCGCGTTGTTGCGTAACCTGGATCTGTTGCTTCGCGAGGAGACCGGGCTCCCTGTGGTAATTGCCGAGGACCCGTTGTCCTGTGTTGTACTCGGTTCAGGGAAGGTTCTTGATGAACTGGATCTGCTTCGCAGGGTTGCGATCAACTCATAGGCTCAGGAGGTTACCGTACGTCAGACATTGATGCTGGTGCAGATAACCCTCTTGTAAAAGTCGAATAAATTGTCATTCCGGCAGGCTTACAGCCGGAATCCAGATTTAAACGGATTAAAAAGAGAGGATCCCCGATAGAGGAATTCGAGGATAACAAGCATTTTGCAAGGGCCTCAGATAGTATGGATATAAATTCCCGCCGGGAGTTTTACCTGCCGGTAGAGCTTCCGGCATCAATTTTTCTCTGCCAGATTTTTCCGGATTTGCACGGCAAGGGTCCCGGATAGAGTTTTTAGCAGTTCTCAACCTCTCACCGGCACAACGTCCCTCCAGATTCTTATGCGCTCTTTACCCCTTGATTCTCTTCGAAAGGCAACCGTCAGCTTTTTCGCTTCGGTAAATGGGTTGCGTTGCGACAGAAATTTTTGCGGTACTTTTTTGCCGGTTGTAATGATGAGAATCTATGCTAGAATCGGCCTGTCTGATCAGGGTTGCAGGTTTTTCCGGACTTGAGACCTGATACCTCCACCCATATATATATTGTATAATAGAGGAGGGCAAATGCTGGACGAAATACACTCTCAGCTAAAACAACACCATGAGGTTATTCAAGCCATCGAGTGCACCCTTGTTCCACGGATCTGCGAGGTTGCCGAAGTTCTGGTCGATGCCCTTCGCGGAGGCAACAAGCTTTTGCTGATGGGTAATGGTGGATCTGCAGCCGATGCGCAGCATTTTGCGGCCGAGATTGTCGGGCGATTCCGTATGGAGCGCCGCGGACTTCCTGCAATTTCCCTCTCCACCGACACCTCTATACTTACGGCGATCGGCAATGATTACGGATTTGAGGTGATCTTCAGCCGTCAGGTTGAGGCTCTGGCAGAGGAAGGTGATGTAGTAATTGGTCTCTCGACGAGTGGTTCATCTGAAAATGTTTTCACCGCGTTGTCGCTGGCGCATGAGATGGGGTGCCGAACCATCGCCCTTTTGGGAAGAGATGGCGGAAGCATAAAGAATATTGTCGACATCGATCTTACCGTCCCGTCCCAGGATACACCACGAATCCAGGAAGGGCACATAACTATCATACATGTTCTGTGCGATCTCATAGAAAAGGGACTTTTCCCGACCCAAAGATCTGTATAGGATTATCATGCTATTCCGGGAGAGCTGTCGATAACTTCTATGAGATATGATCTGGAAGACGTTTGACTCGATATATCTGCTTCAGTATGCAGGGGGGAGTTGACGCTGTTCGATGGTCCCTGCCTTCTTTTGTCCTGTTACCGCTCTCTGTCGGCTCATCTTTAAAATAAAGGAGTTTCAATGGAACGCAAGGATGCAGAATCGCTCTTTAACAGGGCTAAGAATCTCAAGGCACTGATTATAGGCGACCTCATGCTCGATGAATATCTATGGGGGAAGGCTGCTCGCATATCACCCGAGGCGCCGGTTCCGGTTGTGGATGTGAAACGGGAAGAGCTGCGGCTTGGCGGGGCGGGAAATGTGGCAAATAACATGGTCGCAATGGGGTTCGATGTTTCCTTGTGCAGCGTGATTGGCGCCGACGAAAATGGTTCTCTGCTCAGGCGCGTATTTACCGGGAAAGGTGTTGATTTAGATGGGGTCTTCGAAGACCCGTTGCGCATGACCAGCAAAAAGACGCGGGTACTGGCGGCAAACCAGCAAATAGTGCGTATCGATCGGGAAACCAAGGTAGAGATAGCTGTTGAATTTGAAGACAAAATCGTGGAGTTCCTGGCGGCAAACTCAACTTCGTGGGATATCATTCTCGTCTCAGATTACCTGAAAGGGGTGCTGACGACAAAGGTTCTCGATGCAGTTATAAACGTTGGTCGTCGGCAAGGCATTCCGGTAGTTGTCGATCCGAAGGGGAACGATTTTTCAAAATACCGTGCGGCGACAATCATAACGCCGAACTGCAAAGAGGCTGAGATCGCCTCGCACATTCCCATTACGGACGAAAAAAGCCTCAATGCAGCGGCGACTTGGCTGCTGGAAGCCGGAGAATATGACGCAGTGCTTATTACGCGCAGCGCCGAAGGGATGTCCCTCTATATAAATGACGGCACGGTTACCCACTTGCCTACTGTTGCCCGGGAGGTTTATGATGTCACTGGAGCAGGCGATACGGTTGTGGCGTCTCTCGGCCTGGGACTGGCGGTCGGACTTGATTTTGCCGAAGCGTCATGGCTGGCAAATGTTGCCGCGGGTATAGCGGTCGGCAAGCTTGGTACCTCGACGGTATCTCCTGCAGAGATTATCGGAGCGATAAGCCATGAGCATCTGGACAGTGAGATGAAAATCAAGAATCTGGATGTCCTTGTTTCGATACTCGATTCCGAGCGCCAACGGGGGAGAAAAATAGTGTTCACCAACGGCTGTTTCGACCTTCTCCACGCGGGGCATGTCAAGTATCTGCAGAAGGCGCGAACTTACGGTGATCTGCTGGTGCTTGGCCTTAACAGCGATGCTTCAGTCCAGCGGCTCAAAGGGGAAAAACGTCCCCTGATCGGCCAGAAGGAACGGGCGCATATCCTTGCTGCGCTGGACTGCGTCGATTACGTCGTGATTTTTGATGAGGATACCCCGTTAAGGCTTCTGCATGCGATCAAACCGACGGTGCTGGTTAAGGGGGCCGACTACACTCCCGACCAGGTTGTCGGCAGGGAGCTGCTGGAATCCTACGGGGGGAGGGTTGAACTGGTCGAATTTGTTGACGGAAAATCAACGACTAACATTATTGAAAAAATACTGCAAAACTATAGCTGATTTGTTTACCAAGGGCGAAGGGTGGTTTTTGTGGTTAAAAAGAACAGAGCGGTTTTCCTCGATCGTGATGGCACGATAAATGTGGAAAAGGGGTATCTTCACAGGATAGAGGATTTTCACTTTATCCCAGGGGCGGCGCAGGCGATAAAGCTTCTGAATGATAAAGGTTTTCTGGTAATAGTGGTAACCAACCAGTCAGGTATTGCCAGGGGCTACTATACGGCTCATGATGTTTCACTGCTGCACAGGCATGTGGATGTAGAGTTGGCGCGATCAGGAGCGTCAGTTGACGCATACTATCTCTGTCCGCACCATCCGCAGGGCGCAATTCGAAAATTTGCAAAGGAATGTAAATGCCGTAAGCCGTTGCCGGGCATGCTTCTGGATGCGGCTGAGAAGCTCTCGATAGACCTGGATCGATCCTACATGATTGGCGACAAGGCAGCTGATCTGGAGGCCGGGTTGCGGGCTGGTTGTCGGTCGCTACTGGTTCGCACCGGCTATGGTTCCGAAGAAATTTCGATGCTTCCTGTTGGTGTTGCCTCCTATGCCGACCTTCTGGAGGCGGTAAGCGCCATTGTAGCCTCCGAGGCGTGAAATGTCGGGCTCAGGGATCTATAATCATCTCCACGCCTAAGGAAACTCCAGTTTTGTAGCGCTTCCGGGTGAGGGTTTCCGGTGGGGGGCATGTATCAGCTGCGAGATTCAACCTCCCCTTACCGGTATGGCTGTTTCTTGTTTACGGCGCGGTTTGTGCCACGAACGGCAGTATACGGAAAATTCATATGCTGGATGCTGTCAAAAAAAATAAACTTAAAATAGTAGCCGGGATTGCCCTCTTAGGTTCGCTGATCTTCTATTCGTTCAGTCTGCGGCAGAAGGAACATGCCAATTCTTTCGAAAGAGCCGTGCTTTACCTCTACTCCCCGGTTGCGGGAGCGGTCTGCCGGATAGACAACTTCTTTTCCTCGATATGGAATGATTACCTCTATCTGGTAAATGTACAGAAGGAAAACAAACAGTTAAGGGAAACTATCAAACTTCAGAATAAACGGCTGGTCGAAAATATGGAGGGGTTAAGCGCTCACGACAGATTGAAGAAACTTATGGAAATGAAGGAACTCCTTCCCCTTTCCTTGCGAGCGGCTTCAGTTGTCGGTGAAGACGCTTCACCCTGGTTCAGGACCGTTACCATCGATCGCGGCGATGCGGATGGTATTCGTGAAGGAATGCCGGTTGTGGCCTCAGAGGGAGTTGTTGGCCGGATTGTCAAGGTGGCCCGGAACTCTTCCCGTGTGCTCCTTCTGACCGATCATGCGGGCGGAATTGCCGCAGTTGTCCAGCGTTCCAGGGCCAGAGGAGTAGTCACCGGCAAGGGGGGTGATAGCTGTTCATTGGAGTTTTCCCAGCGTGGTGAAGATGTAAAAATCGGTGACATAGTTTTAACCTCAGGTATTGGCGGAGTTTTCCCCAAGGGGCTCCCGATTGGTGAAATCACCATGGTAAAAAAAGGTGAATACGGTATATTTCAGACCGTCAAAATACGTCCTTTTGTTAATATCTCGAGACTGGAAGAGGTTCTGGTCGTTTTACAGAAAAACAATGATTAAAAATATCAAAATTGTCCTGTTCACCATTCTGGCCGTCATTCTGCAGGTGGCATTCTTCCCCTCCCACCTCGCCGACCCTTTTAAGCCGAATCTCCTCATGATCCTGATAGTTTACCTTGGTTTTCGGAGCAGTTTTCTTTATGGCGGGATATTCGCTTTTCTCCTCGGACTGCTCCAGGATTCTATAAGCGGGCTCTATTTTGGCCTGAACGGTTTTTCCTCCCTTCTCATCTTTATCCTACTCAAGACGGTAGCCCATCGACTCTATGCGGATGGCCGTGCCATAATAGTTCTGAGCGTGTTCCTGGCAACTCTCTTGAACGGCTTGTTGAATCTTCTACTCCTCCTTGTTTTTTCTGTCGCAGACGGGATTTACTCATCGGTCTTCTCTTCTATTGTTCCCCAAGGCCTTATGACTGCTCTTATCAGCGGCATGGTTTACCGCTTTGCTGTTTCAGGCAGGAGAGAAGAGCTGCTATGAAGGGTCCTCGTTTTATAAAAGAAAACCCGCTAACAGATACTCGTCTGCATACCCTCTCACTGACGGTGGCTGCCATGTTTCTGCTTCTGCTAATACGTCTCTGGTACCTGCAACTGGTCGAGGCAGATAGCTTTAAGGACCTGTCGGAGAGCAATCGTTTGAGAATAGTGCCGGTTGCGGCTTCACGCGGGACAATTTTCGACAGAAACGGCAAGATTCTGGTTAGCAATCGACCATCCTTCACTGTCGCTGCCATTCCTCAGGAGGTAAAGGACAAGGAAACCCTCTTTGACCGGCTGGCGAGGCTGCTTGGGATTCAACGTGCCGAACTGACGGAAAAATGGGAAAAGGGGAAAGGGCGGGCAAAATATCATCCCGTTATTCTGGCCTCCTCCATAACCCGCGACCAGTTGGAGATACTTGAAGAGAACCGGCCGGGTCTTCCCGGTGTCGACGTTCAGATGCATCCGGTTCGGGAGTACCCCCATGGCACCATGGCGGCACATCTTTTGGGTTCCCTGGGGGAAATGTCTGAAAAGGAAATGGCCAGCGAATTGTTCGAGCAGTACAACCCTGGCGACTATGTGGGTAAAAGTGGTCTCGAAAGAGCATGGGAAAGGGAGTTGCATGGCGCCAATGGTGGAAGACAGCTTGAAGTTGACGCCATGGGAAGGGTGCTGCGAACTGTCAGCGAGGTGAACCCGTCCGTTGGTAACAGTCTTGTACTTACGATTGATCTTGATATACAGAAAAGTACAGAGGAGGCCTTCGGCGAGCAGGCCGGAGCAGCGGTTGCCATGGATATAAATACCGGCGAAATCCTGGCCTTTGTAAGTAAACCCGATTTCGACCCTGCTCTGTTTGCCGGGAGACTGCCGCAGCAGCAATGGAACGATTATCTCGCGGACGTCCGCCATCCCCTTGAAAACAAGGCCCTCAAAGGCCAATATCCCCCCGGTTCTACCTTCAAGATCATTACTGCTCTGGCAGGACTTGAAGAGGGTCTGATCGACCTTAACAGCACGGTTGACTGCAAAGGCTCATATGTAATGGGAAACAAGAAGTTTAACTGCTGGAACCGGAGGGGACATGGCGTGGTAAATCTGAAGAAGGCGTTGCGGGAGTCTTGCGACGTCTATTTTTACACGCTGGGTGAGCGGCTCGGGGTAGACAAGATCGCCTACTACGCGAAGAAATTCGGAATGGGCGCACCGATGGGAATCGGTCTTGAAAGCGAAAAGAGCGGACTTATCCCAACGATGGGATGGAAGGAAATGAAATATAAGAAAAAGTGGCTCCGCGGTGAAACCATTCCTGTCTCCATTGGCCAGGGGTATGTCTTGATGACCCCTATCCAGCTTGTCTCGATGATTTCTACCGTTGCTAATGAGGGGACTGTATTCCGCCCCTACTTGGTCAAACGTATTATCAATCAGGAGGGGAAGACACTTAAAGCTTTTAAACCGGAGGTCATAACTAGAACCGGGATCAAAGCCCAGAGTTACCGCCTGGTCAAAGAGGGTCTGCTGGCGGTGGTCAATGAGCCGGGGGGAACCGGCGGTGTGGCTCGATTGAGTGAGGTGAAGGTGGCAGGAAAGACCGGCACCTCGCAAGTGGTCAAGTTGAGTGAGAAGAGGGGGCCCGCCCCCTACAAATACAGGGACCATGCACTTTTCGTTGCCTTTGCTCCCTTTGAGAATCCCGAGATCGCAGTAGCTGTGGTCGTTGAACATGGTGAACATGGAGGATCAGCTGCTGCTCCGATTGCTGCCAGAATGCTTAGAAAATATTTTGAAGGGAAGGGTGCTGTCAGGAAATCGGTGAGAGGTGGGGGGCGTATGCATTCCGGAACCGACGATGAAACTCCGAAGTCGGAAGTTGTTACTCCAGAACAGGAACCGGTGGAAGATTATGGAGTAAAACATGATTGACAGGCGCTTGTTTACCAACTTTGACTGGGGACTGCTCGGTCTGGTCCTGTTGATTTCAGGACTGGGGGTCATAAATATTTCGAGCGCGACCGCGTCCTACGCTCTAAGCGGTACTCCCTACTACGTCAAACAGATTTACTGGATTTTTGCCGGACTGGTTTTGATCGTTTTCGTTTGCAGTATTGACTATCATATTCTTGAGGATTTTTCCTACTGGTTGTACGGGGGGCTGTTATGCTTGCTTCTTCTGGTATTGGTCGCGGGGAAAAGTTCCATGGGTGCGACCCGCTGGCTCCATCTCGGACTATTCAGTTTTCAGCCTTCGGAACTGATGAAGATTGTCATTATAATGGCTTATGCCAACTATTTTACCAGGACCCCGGTCCTGAATGGACTGGGATTCAAGGAGCTCCTCTTCCCGCTTCTCCTTCTGGCCGGTCCTGTTCTGATGATCATGAAACAACCGGACCTCGGCACAGCTTCGCTGGTTTTTATGATTGCCTTATCCATTCTAATGTTTGTAGGTGTTCGTATTGCAACGGTTTTTTCTGTCTTGCTTGCGACAATCCCGGGCGCCTTTCTCGCCTGGTATTTCTACCTGCGGGATTACCAGAAAGAACGTATCCTTAACTTCTTATACCCGGAGAGAGACCCGTTAGGCACCGGATATCATATCATACAAAGTAAGATTGCCGTTGGTTCCGGCGGGTTCCTTGGCAAGGGGTTCATGCACGGAACCCAGGCCCAGCTGCACTTTCTTCCGGAACAGCATACTGACTTCGCTTTCTCTGTTTTTTCAGAAGAGTGGGGTTTTGCCGGATGTCTTGTGATCCTGCTTCTCTATTTCTCTCTGATCCTTTGGGGCTTGTCGGTTGCCAAACGTTGTAACGATCGCTTTGGCAAGCTTGTCGCGGTGGGTGTTACCGCTATGCTTTTCTGGCATATAATAATCAATATTGGAATGGTTATCGGACTGTTCCCGGTGGTTGGGGTTCCGTTGCCTCTTTTCTCCTATGGCGGTACCTCCATGGTGACCTCCATGATTGGTGTCGGTTTACTGTTGAATATCCAGATGCGCAGGTTTATGTTTTGACCTATAACTCTTACACCGATAAATTCACTCGTCGGGTTCAGACAATATCGCTTCTCTACGCTTCAATTCGCGGAGAGGAGCAACGAAACAGTCTAAAATCATTCTCTACGGGCCCATCGACCTGTCGGTTACAGGATAAATATTCTGGTATTCTATTTGCTTGATAACGGGTGGGTGGAGGAAGGGAGGTTTTATTATGATGATAAACGTGGTTTATGAAGACGATAGGCATGATATGTTAAAAGATTTTCTTCTGGAGAGGTACATCAAGTCCGGAAGGATAATAAAGTTCAAGCGTTCAGGGGGATGGGTCACTGTTGGAATAGATCAAACAAGAGGTAGAGGGGGTAGTTACGGCGGAATAGAGAGAAGGAGTTCGGTAGCTCTCCTTGACAAAGGGAGCTAGTTGCTGTTAACGCAATGCATATTTCCACTTTTTGAGTCGGTTGGTTGCAGATCCTTTGGGCCTGTAAATAGTTTTGTGTAAATGGTACTGGGTTTCGGTTTTAAAGATTCGGCATTCTGTCTTCAAAAAGAATAGAAAAACGATTCATGGCAGCTTTCCAGTCTCTGATCGGCAGGGTCCATTTCTTCGCGATATT
>CAIWTU010000121.1 GCA_903915655.1 uncultured Geobacter sp. | reverse complement strand
CGGTTGCACCTTCAACCCTTTCTTTTTCATCTTTTCCATCTGCTTCTGGGCCTTTGCCCGTCGCTCTGCAACAGTTACGTAGGGCGCCCAGCCACGGTAATTCATGACTACTCTCTCTTTTTCAGAGTCCGGCCTTATCGATATCAAGCGCAACCAGCCTTAGAAGCGCTGCATCATCCATCTCTGTCAGCACTGTTTCGGCGCCTTTAAGCAGTTCGGTCGCAAGCCCGGCCTTGCCTCTAATTAATTCATCGATTTTCTCTTCAACCGTCCCTTTGCAGATAAATTTATGCACCACGACATTTTTCTTTTGACCGATCCGGAAAGCGCGATCAGTGGCCTGATTTTCCACTGCCCGATTCCACCAGCGGTCAAAATGAGTGTATATGGGGTCTGGAGTTGATAACTTGATATCTGCAAGTTCCGCCGCACCCTTCCTATCTTTTTTTCTTGATCAAAGAGCTGGTGAAGATAGTTACGCCGTAACTCGCTAGCTCCCTTGCCGTTCATAAGCGGCACTCTTGTATTTATTCGTGTAGTGCATTTCGTATGAGCCTCTTGAGAAAAAGACCAGTACCGGGAGAATGGCAATGAAGCTCATAGACAAAATATCATGATTGAACGGGACAGTGCAAAGAAATTTGTAAGGAGTGGGGGGACGTTCTTAAAAGCTTGACTAACCTCCTGTTTCCTACGATCTTTCACCCCATGCGACGTTCAGCCCGTATAGACATTCCGATATCCTTCAGCACGTTATAGGCGAGAGTTGCAAAAATAATACGCATGAAAAACAGCAGGTCGCTTATGCAACCTTATCTTTTTTGTTCCTTGAGTCCCCCCTGCCAGAGCCGATGGAACGGCCAGTGGTGAGAATCCTCCCCCTCATGCAGGCCCTGCAGTCTGCCGCCGTTTCATCAATGCAGGCCTTTGCAGGGTAAATTTCGTACATGGCCCGATAGCGGCGAGGGGTCATGTTCGGCATGACAATATTTGCTCCCCTAGCTAGGCCCAGTTCCCTACCCGTCTTAATGTTAAGTGTCGCCAGGGCAGTAGTACTCGGGATATTGGCAAGGGGGCAGGCAAGTCTCGTCAATGCAATGACTTTGTAGGTCATCTCTTCGGTATTCGGCACCTGTATTCCCTCCGGTGCATTCGGGCACACATCTGCAGAGCCAAGGGGGGTGCCGGAGTGAGCAATAAATGGTCCCACCCCTATCATATCGAGGTCAAGGGTGCGGAACAGTTCGATATCGTTCGCAAGGTCCTCATATGTCTGCCCGGGAATCCCTATCATTACGCCGCTCCCAATCTCATAACCGATTTCCCTGAGTCTCTTCAGGAGTTGAATACGGTCAGAACCTTTCCCCGGAAGGGGGGGATGAATTTTTTCGTAAAGCTCGCTGTTTGAGGTTTCGAACCGCATCAGATAGCGATCTGCTCCAGCTTTGCGCCATGCTGCAAGCTCAGCTTCGCTCCGCTCTCCCAGACTCAAGGTAACAGCTAGATCCGTCTCGCTTTTGATACGCCTGATAAGTTTCTCCATCCATTCTAATGTAATACCGTAATCTTCGCCCGCCTGGAGCACAATGGTTCCGTATTCATACGATACCGCTTCAAGGGCAGAGGCCAGAATCTCATCTGCAGGCATCCGGTAGCGTTCCAGTTCCGCATTATCGGCCCGTATACCACAGTACCAGCAATTTCTGGCACAGCTGTTGGATATCTCGATAAGCCCACGCAGATGCACATCATCACCCAGATTCCTGCGACGCACCTCGTCAGCCATCTTCCATAATTCTTCCTGTTTTTCTACGTCTGTAGTCCGCAACCAGGCCACAATCTCTTCTTTATTCAATGGAAACTCCTTATTATCGGGTGATGTTAAGAAATGAAATATCATCTATTAGTAAATCATTTCCGAAAAAAATTACTGCGAACAGTTTTTTATAAATTTAATAATATTTGACGACTATGTTGTTTAGTAATTTACTATTTTTATAAAAAATCTGTCAACAGGTAAATTGCAACGAACCTCCCCGCGGTTAGCGGCTCAACATTACTCCTGATTCCGATCCACTACCTGCCAGCCGGTCAAACCAGGAAAAAGCACTGTCATAGTGGATGTCGTGCCCTCCATCAAATATTTCGAAAAAGAACCGCTCGGCGCCCCGTTTTTCAAGTTCCAGGGCCAGTCTCCAGGAATGACTGTAATGAACTATCGGGTCGTGGCGGCCATGGTGTACAGAAAGGGTGACAGAAGACAATTCTTCAACGAAGGAAAGGGGAGACCTCTCGCAGTATTCCCAATCAACCTCATTGCAGGAACCGGGGTTTCCCCCACAGCAGGCAGCGACATGATGAGCATAGTCTCGGTTTTCACCATGCCAGCTGGACAGGTCTGTTATTGGTACCCAGGAACTGACCCCTTTCCAGCGCTGCGGAGCATGGGCGGCCATCATCAGCGCCATATGACCACCACCGCTCCCTCCCAGGAGAAAGACTTTCTCAGTGTCGATGGGATAGTCAGACGTCACCTTCGCCACCGCATCGAGGATATCCTGCTGTGCCGGTCTTGAGGCACACGCCTGCCGTGCGCGGGGATTCCCTGCCAGATTCGGACCCCGGAATTCGGGCAGAAGAAGCGCCCATCCCCTCTTACTGCAGTACGGCAGCATCGCATCAAGTTGATTGAACCGGTCAAAGCTCCAGGTATGGAGACCCACCACGAGCGTCACCTTTTCACCCCCCTCGGGAAAATAATAGAGTGATTTCTCTACTGACCCATCCAGAGACGATATAATGTTAAGCTCAGTAATTCCTGATTGTTCCATTCTGTTCCTCACGAGAATAAATACCTCACTTTTATGCGCCAACCTCTCAATCGACCGGATCTACAATCCCTTGTAAAAAGGCCCCCTCCCGGATTGCAGGTAGGGGGCCTTCAGAGATGCGGATGAAAACCATTATCCTTTTACAGCATTGTATCAGAATGGCAAACGCTTTTCTAAATTGCCGAGCCTTCAGTAATAATACCCGACTCGAGTTCGAATATCCAGTCTCCCCACTCCCTCGCCCAGATCCGCAGTTCCTCAGCAGTGAACGGGTCGGGAATATCACTATGTCTGTTTTCTATTATCTGTCGAGCCAGTTTCCGGTAGATAAAGGCGTGATTTGATTGCGGTGCGGCTTCTATTACGGTCTGACCGTACAGTTCGCTCTGGATCACCACCATCGAATGGGGCAAGTATGTCACAACCCGCGTGCCGGTTCGCACTGCGAAATCCTTGACGATAGACTCGGACAGAGTTGCGGTCAGTCCATTGGCAATTATTCCTCCAAGACGGGCTCCACCCGCAGGGGTATATTTCCTGATAGCCCTGAAGATGTTGTTGGTCGTATTGAGCGAAAGGAAATCCGATGAACTGACCACATAAGCCCGTTCAAAAACAGCTTTTCCCGAAGGAAAGCTGAATGCGCTGCACACAACCTCGGCCGGAAGATCATAGAGAACAAAATCCGGCTTATATTCCTCGAATAATCTGATTTTCTTGAAAAAAGAAAAAACCTTCCCTATTCCGCGTCCGGCGCACTCTTCGGACTGAAAAAGGCTAAGTGCCTCGATGCAGAGTATCCCGTTGAAACCAATTGTAGATACATCTTCAATACGCACACTGCTTTGTTTCTGCAAAGCTTCCAGTACTGTAGGAAAATCATTGCCGCCCCGAAGGGTCCTAGTGGAATCATTCTGCGGGTCGCATCCTATCAGGATTACACGGTATCCGGCCTCCGCCAGCACGGCGCTGACATTAGATGCGACGGTTGATGTCCCGCCCCCTCCTTTGCCGTAAAATGCTATATGCTGGATGGGCATATTTGCTCCTTGATTCTTTGTATTTAATGCTCCGTTTTAAAGTATCACTTTAACGGTTGATAATGATTCTTGATTTTCGGCCCAAATTTACCTAAAGATTTTTCAGCAGCTAAATACTTTTTCAGCATTAAATCTGGTAATCGCCTAAAAAAACTCGCAAATTGCGCGGCCTGATAAAAACTTTATCCCCCGCTCGCAGATCCAGCTCACGATAACGCTCTTTGGTCAGCTCCGCCTCGATAACCTCCAGCGTATCCAAACGCTCCAGCTCGAAACGGGCAACCGCACCGGCTCCCTGAATATGGCGCACATTGGCCTCGATCTCATCGCTGCTATGCCGAGTCCGGCTAATCTCGATATCATAAGGTCGAACGTAAGCCACTGCCGCACTATCAGGAACCTGCCGGTACTCAGGAAGATCTATGCTGATGTTGGCGATTTTCGCTGCACCGTTATGCACCCTGCCATGAAAGAGGTTGACGTTGCCGAGAAAATTATAGACAAATGGATTGGCCGGACTGTCGTAGACTTCCTCGGGAGTCCCCGTCTGTTCTATCTTCCCCCGGTTCATCACCACTATCCGGTCGGAAACTTCCAGCGCCTCATCCTGATCGTGGGTCACAAAAACGCTTGTGACATGAATCTCGTCATGGAGCTTGCGAAGCCATCTCCTCAATTCCTGCCGCACCTTCGCATCAAGGGCGCCAAAAGGCTCATCCAGGAGGAGAACCTGCGGTTCCACTGCCAGGGCCCTGGCCAGGGCCACACGCTGGCGCTGTCCACCAGAGAGTTGTGAAGGGTACCGTTTGGCGAGCTGCTCAAGCTGCACAAGCTTCAGAAGCCGATGGACCTTGTCGCTGATCTCGCTTTTCGATGGACGGTTTTTTTTTGATTTAACCGTGAGACCGAAGGCGACATTGTCGTAGACCGTCATGTGCCGGAACAGCGCATAGTGTTGAAATACAAAACCGACCTCTCTTTCCCGAACATCACGTCTGGTAGTATCCACTCCGTTGAAGAGAATAGAACCTTGGTCGGGGGTTTCCAACCCCGCAATAATGCGCAGGAGAGTTGTTTTGCCCGATCCGGAAGGACCGAGCAGCGCTACCAGTTCACCTGAAGGGACGGTCAGGTTTACGTCGTTGACTGCCTTGAATCCGTTGAATATTTTACTTACATTGCGAATCTCTATACTCATTTAAGCGCACCTTTTCAGTCGACTGAGATTTGTTCTCTCACCTTCCACTCCGCAAAACTTTTCAGTGCCAGGGTTACAAGCGCCAGAAATGCCAGGAGGGATGCTACAGCAAATGCTGCTGCAAAATTGTATTCGTTGTACAGAATTTCGACGTAAAGCGGGAGGGTATTGGTAGCACCGCGTATATGACCGGAAACCACCGACACGGCGCCAAACTCGCCCATTGCCCTGGCATTGCAGAGGATCACGCCGTAGAGAATGCCCCACTTGACGTTCGGCAGGGTAACCCGGTAAAAGATCTTGAAACCACTGGCGCCAAGAACAAGCGCTGCCTCTTCCTCTTCCTTTCCCTGGGCCTGCATGAGGGGGATCAATTCCCTGGCAACAAAGGGAAATGTTACAAAGATGGTTGCCAGAACAATCGCCGGCACCGCAAAAAGGATCCTGATCTCGTGCACCTGCAGCCAGGAGCCCATCCACCCCTGCAGCCCGAAAATCAGGACAAAGACCAGTCCGGCGATTACCGGGGAGACTGAAAAGGGGATATCGATCAGGGTAATGAGCAGGCTTTTCCCCTTGAAATCGAATTTTGTGATGGCCCATGCTGCGGCAACACCAAACAGAAGATTTAACGGCACGCTGATCAATGCGGCAAGCAAGGTAAGCTTTATGGCAGAAATAGCGTCCGGCTCAGTGATGGCAGCAAAATAAACTCCCAAACCCTTTTCGAGGGCCTGGGCAAAAACGGAAGCCAGGGGAACAAAGAGAAAGAGTGCCAGAAATAGCAACATGGAGCCGGTCAAGATCCAGCGTACCAGCGCCGGTTCAGTCAGACCTCTTGATTCCAGGCTTCTTCTTCTGATTTTTTTCGCTTCTCCCGGTACGTTCATGAACTCTTTCCTTTCTCTATTATGAAGTTTCCAATTCGGAAACGAGGATTTTTTTGTCCTGGCAAGTAAGCCCGCAGATTGACGCCGCCAGGGCGGAAAAAGACCGTTTCCGGATGTAAACTATTTATCCAGATATCTCCGGCTCCACCACTGCAGCAGGTTTATGGCAAACAGGATAATAAAGGAGGCCCCCAGCATCACCGAAGCGATTGCTGTAGCCCCTGCGTAATCGTACTGTTCCAGTTTTGTTATTATCAGTAACGGCGTGATTTCAGAAACCATCGGCATATTGCCGGCAATAAAGATGATTGAACCGTATTCGCCTACTGCCCTGGCAAAAGCCAGGGCAACCCCGGTAAGAATCGCCGGCATAAGCGGGGGGAAGATAACCCGACAGAAGGTCTGCCAGCGATTTGCGCCGAGGCATACAGCAGCCTCCTCAAGCTCGGATTCAAGATCTTCCAGAACAGGTTGTACCGTCCGCACCACAAATGGGAGGCCGATAAAGGTCATGGCAACAAAAATCCCCAGTGGGGTATCCGGCCGCTGGCTAAAGGTGTTGTAAATACCTTTTAATGATGTATAATCCCCTTAACCGGAAATTTCAGGTTAAGGGGATTTTTTATGGAAGAAGAAAATATCCGGAAAAAGAAGCTTTTGCCTGAATCTGTTGAAGGCATCGATGTGAATTTCTGTAAAAATCCTGCCTGTGGGAATTATGGGCAATTGCCTAGCAGAAATCGCCCTCGTGGGCGATACGCTGCATCAAAAAGCGAAGACGAATATACGATAGTTGGCACTTCAAGGGGGCTGCCGGTTCTGTATTGCAAGAAATGCAAGGAAAGCGGCGTTATTAAGAGCAATTTAGGGATATACGAGGAATTCCGCCGCCTCTCCGATTACCTCGATAATGGCAAGGAATATCCTTCCTGCCCAAACAAAGAATGTCCACACAACAATATAGATATCGATGCCGGGGAAAGATGCTACAGGCTTTCTGGCAAGACCAGATCTGGCTCCCAGCGGTATCTCTGCAAAAAATGTGGCACAACCTTTTCGGTCAAACAAAAGTCGATAACTGGACAGAAGAAATCGTATCTTAACATTGGTATCCTTGAGCAGTTAACGAACGGGACGAAACTCAGGCGTATTGCAAGGATGAAGCACATCAATGTAAAGACGCTGTATCAAAAAATTGAATTTCTCCATAATCGCGCTCTAGCCTTTCTTGCTAATAGAGAGAGGAAAATAGTTGACACCTTGTCTGATGTCGCCGAAAAAAGAGCAATTGAAAGAACAGAAAAAGCCCTAGCCGCCGGGGAAGAACCGCCCTCATATAACGAGCCAATAAGCAAGCTTTATATCGGAGTCGATAGGCAGGAACACTATGTAAATTGGTCACGAACCAAAGATAAACGCAATGTCGTTCTTCAAATTGTGGCCTCTGCAGAAAACAATACAGGGTACGTCCTTGCTGCCAACCTGAATTACGATCCGACGCTCGATGCTGAAAAAATCGAAGAAGATGCACTTGTGAGCGGTGATTACGAAATAAAAAAGCCATACAGGCGTTATGCTCGACTATGGCTGGAGAGAGATTATTATGAATCCGTAAAAAACGGAAAATCTGAGAAAGCATCTCTTGATGCCTGTATAGAACAAGGCGACAGTGAAAGCGGTATTCTCGTCGAAGATGACGTGACAGAGCAGCATAACATAAATACGCAGTTGCCGGCGAAGGGGATGCAGATACATAGCGAGTACACTTTGTATGGGCACTTTCTTCTTCTCCGAAGATTATTGAGAGGTATAGACAAGATCCGTTTTTTCATGGATCGGGAGCCTGGTATAAGGTCAGCGTGCCTATTTGCTTTTTATGATGAGATATTGGAGAAGAAATGCGATGCTTTCTTCGTCAAGATAAACAAGACCTTGAATAATCATGAAAAGAACATATCTGTTCAAAAAAGCAAAAAAATCCTTAGGGATTTCAAGGAAACCCGAGAAGAATACGCATTTATGAAAGATTGGGACGTAGCGGCTGAGCTTATAAAAACTTATATTGATTTTCCGAAAGACACGAAATGGTATAAAAGATGGGTTACCCACACCTGCCCCAATATGGGAGAACCAGAGAAGGAGCTTTGCTGGTTAACCGATTTGCAGGATAATTCTTACGATAAGACCCATCTCGCATATCTTTATCTCAAAGGCAGCCAGCGGGCGGTGGATAACTTTTTCTATCGTTTGCGTGAAGGAGTCAGCCTATTTGCAAGGCCAACAACCTCTGCAAGCAATACAGGCCGTAAGTGGTATAGCAATAATGCCTACAATCCTGCAATACTTATGAAGGTATTGGATATTTACAGGGTGGTTTATAACTATGTAGAAATCGGCGAAGACGGCAAGACCCCTGCAATGAGATTAGGACTCGCAAGGGCTCCGCTAAAATATGAAGACATAATCTATTATATCTGAAAACCAATCTGAGGGATGGAGAGACTTGCCATTTCACCTTACGTGTCAGGGATTGACATATCGATAATGCCTTTATTTCAGGCCTTGGGCCTGTAAATAGTTTTGTGTAAATGGTACTGGGTTTCGGTTTTAAAGATTCGGCATTCTGTCTTCAAAAAGAATAGAAAAACGATTCATGGCAGCTTTCCAGTCTCTGATCGGCAGGGTCCATTTCTTCGCGATATT
>CAIWTU010000120.1 GCA_903915655.1 uncultured Geobacter sp. | reverse complement strand
TCTGGCGCTGTAAAGCTGTTTTCCGAAATAAGCCAGCAGATGGTCAACATCCTGCCACTCTCTTTTGATATTTCCCATCAGGACAGTATGCCCGCTGTAGTTGTGCTTGTTTAATTCCTCAAAACTCTTTACCATTCCCCCTCTGTGGATTTAGATGAATATATCGCACCAGTTCGGTTAACCCCAACCTCGGTCTGCTTATACCCCACCGGCACAACACTCTTCATAGTTGCCCCCGCAGAAACGACGTGCATACAAAACAGCTCGTTTTTATGCATGTCGCTAACAATATGTATACAAAAATACTATTTTCTATACACGTTATTGCTGTCATGTGTACAAAACTGCCGTTTTCTATCAATGACACAGAATTGGGGCGAATGTGATCAAAGTGCATTGGTGTTCCCCAGTAAATTATACAAAGCGTCGTTAACGTAGTAATTATCCCGGCTCAGACGATGCTTGGTCATGAGACCAATCCGTGTCAGTTCGTTCAGGTAGCGGGTGGCGGTGATGCGGCTGACCTGCAACTCTGTCATGACATTCAGACGTTTTCCAGCTCACGCAAACTCAGCTCCATCTCATGACGCAACTGTTCGCGGTCGGGCAGATAAACCTGATATTTCTGCACGAAAAGCTGGCTGTTCATCTGATATGTGGCATATTCCACCAGCAGCTCATCCTTGTTTTTGGTGAGGATAATGCCGATGGGCGGGTTGTCGCCTTCGACGTTTTCCTCGTTAGCAAAGTACCCCATATACATATTCATCTGGCCAATATCGTGGTGCTGCACATCATTAATCTTGAGGTCTATCAGCACGAAGCAGCGCAGGATGCGGTGGTAAAAAACCAGATCAACCTTGTAGTGGGTGTTGTTGATAGTTATACGATATTGGCGGCCAACAAAAGTGAAACCCTTGCCCAACTCCAGCAGAAATTGTTGCAGGTGATCGCACAGCACCGTTTCAAGCTGGGTTTCCGAAACCTTATACGGCTCGGGAATTTTCAGGAATTCGAACACATACGGCTCGCGCAGCAGATCAGTTGGCTGTTCGACAATCTGCCCCTGAGCAGCGAGTTGCAAGATACCAGCCTTGTCTTTGCCTGTAGCCAGACGGAGGAACAAGGCACTTTCTTTTTGTCGTACCAGTTCACGCACCGACCAGCGTTCGTGTGCTGTCTGCTGCTCGTAGAACCCACGCTCCAGAGGATCGTCAATCTTTAGTAGTTCAACAATGTGCGACCAACTCAAAAGGTGCGACAGCGTCGCACTTATTGGATATGCCAGATAAAACTGTCGGATTCGAATAAGATTGCTACGGCTGAAACCCTTGCCGTGGCGAAGGCTCAGGTCTTTGGCCAGCCCCACCATCAATGCTTTGCCATAATCGGCTCTGATCTTGCCGTTTTGCTCAAACTCGACAATATGTTGACCGACGTGCCAATAGGTTTCTACAAGATGGGAATTGACGGCCTGTATCGCACCGATCCGACCCTGAGTATAAGTTTCGGAAATCTGTTCAAGCAGATTCTGATAGTCAGGAGTGGTAGTCAGTTCCATGAAAATCCCATCCTTTCCAGGTGACGGCTCACGGCCTGCTCCAGCGCAGCAACCTGTTTCGAGGCCTGCGGCAACGGCGTCTCATACCGCTCCGCCAACGCCTTCACCCGTTGGGTCAGTGCCTGACTGATACGATCCATCTCGCCGTGAATGGCGGCAGAGATAGTTGCCAGCCACTTGTCTTCTACCACCAGCGTCTTGATCTCATCCTCGGTGAGCGAGGGGTATTTCGTATAAGCCTGTGCATCAAGCGCCGCCTCGGCTTCTTTCAGGGCTTTCTTGAGGTCAGCCTCTTGCGTACTCAGTTTCAACCAGGCATTGAGGGCATCGGCCTCTTCCTTGGCATCCCTGTCGCCTTTGATCTCTTTCAACCGGGCGGTGACATTGGCCTTGTTCACCTTGTCCAGTTCCGAGAAGGCACCTTCCTCGCCGCCATGCTCCTCTTCCATCTCCGTCATCTGGGCGGCGACACTCTCCAGCGTTGCCTCCTGGTCACGGATAGCCGCCTGCTCTGCTGCAAAGTATCTATCGACGATCAGTTGCTTAGGCACCAGGTCGCACGTCCACCCTTTATCCTTCTCCTTACCCTTCTTGTCCTTCTCAATAACACGGTAGGTCTCAGCCTTCCAGCCATCGGCGGCAATCAGGTAACAATCATCCTGCATGACGGTAGACCAATAATCCATCAGGTGCTGATAGACGTCGTATTTATCAATCAGCGGCTTGTCGGTGTAATGGGCGAGCAGCTCTTCCGCAAGCTCGGCAATGACGGTCTTGGGATGGCAACCGACTTCCAGACCCTTGAGTGTTTCGGTGCTGCACAGTTGCCAATCGGCAAACAGGGCGTTCATGCTGCCAATGAAGGTGACGAACTCCGGATGCTCATAGATGGTCGGCTTGATGGCCTGCTTGGCTACAGCCAGATCAAGGTAACCAGGGCGATTGGCTGTGAACAGAGTCTGCCGCAGTTGTGGACAGACATCCCAATACGGTTGCACTGCATCGACATCGGCAGTGGGGATACCACCCTTCAAATGCCCTTCAATGTCCTGAATATCCTCGGCCTGCTGGCTGTCGATATAGCGCGGAATGTTGAGATTGAAGTCGTTCTTCTCGATCTCCCCAACACCCACCATGCGGGAGTATTTAGCAATCTCCAACCGCTTGTTGAATACATCGACGATCTGGTGCAGGTCGCAGTCGCGCAGACGGTTCTTGTTGCCGTCTTTCAGGTAGCCGCTGCTGGCGTCCACCATGAAGATCCCTTTGCAACTGCCTGCGTTTTCCTTATCGATGACGATAATGCAGGCGGGAATACCAGTGCCATAGAACAGGTTGGCCGGAAGACCGATGATCCCTTTGATGTAGCCCTTGCGAATGAGGTTTTTGCGGATGTCGGCCTCGGCATTACCACGAAACAGTACACCGTGCGGCAGGATGCAGGCACCCTTGCCGGTGCTCTTGAGTGAGCGGACGATATGCAGCAGGTAGGCGTAATCACCCTGCTTGGCTGGCGGAGTACCGAAATGCTTGAAGCGTTCATGCGGGTCGTTGAGCGGATCGATGCCGGTACTCCAGCGTTTGTCGCTGAAGGGAGGGTTGGCAACCACGTAGTCAAAAGTCTTGAGTTGACCATCATCACTGGTGAACAGCGGATTGGCCAGCGTGTTACCCTGTTTGATCAGCGCCGTGGGGTTGTTGTGCAGAATCATGTTCATACGAGCCAGACCGGAAGTGGCGGCATCCTTCTCTTGGCCATAGAGCGTGACCTTGGCACTGGCTTCGTCACCCACTTTCAGCAGCAGCGATCCTGAACCGCAGGTCGGGTCATACACGGTGGTATTGTTCGTCGTCTGCGCATCGCGAATACCGATGATCTGCGCCATGATACGACTGACCTCGGCAGGAGTGTAGAACTGCCCCTTGCTCTTGCCGCTCTCGGTAGCGAAGTGGCGCATCAGGTATTCATAGGCATCACCAAGGATGTCGTCACCCTCGGCGCGGTTATTACTGAAATCAAGTGATTTGTTTTCAAAGATGGCGATCAGGTTGGTGAGCCGCTCCACCATCTCCGACCCACTGCCCAGCTTGGTCCCATCATTGAAATCCGGCATATCCGACAGCCTGTTGACATTGGCCAGCGGCGCGATGATCTTCTTATTGATCTGGTCGCCGATGTCTGGCTTCCCCTTGAGCGCAACCATGTCCTGGAAGCTGGCACCTTCAGGAATAGTGATCGGTGCATACGGCACACCCGCGTATTTGTCACGGTCTGCGCATCTGGGGTCAAACCTACACATTTGACAAAACCTGATAAAACAACGACGAGAACACCAAATCTCCAACCAGAAAGTTCGACCAGCCCAAAAACCGGCGGGTCAACTTCATGCCCGTTATTAGTATCTAATTGAATGGTTATAATTTCTAATAAAGCAATAATAAGTGAAAGGTTGTCTTGAACGTATTATCTTAACTTTTTCACTGTAATCGCTAAAGCATGTTGATATTTAACGACATTTTCCAGTTCTCAATTCCGTTGTCGGAGGGATGCCACTTGCATTGGGAAACACCGGAGACCTCAAACCAATGGGTGAAGGCATCACAGAAATGCGGATCGACTACGGCCCCGGTTACTGGGTCTATTTCACAAAACGCGGCAGCGAATTGATCATTCTTTTGACGGGTCTGCTCCCCGGAATTCAGGGTTATCGACGAAGCCCAAGGAGAAACTTTGCAACTGGAATACAGTGTACCCTGGCAGCTTCGGTGTCGATTACATCCTCATAGCCATTGGTAACCAGTATTGTTTCTGCCGCTTCGTCTCCTTCCAGCGGTTTTTGAAAACAGGCCAACTCCCGATCCGGTATAACTGTTTCTGACACATCTTCATACCAGACCTTAATCCGCTTGGTGATCTTCATCCCCTCTTTGACCACAAAGTCAGTATCGCTGCCGCTTGAGTGATAGTAAACCTCTTCGTGGTGTCGCTTCAAATGACAGAAGACCACGTTTTCAACCAACCATCCCATATCTTCAGAAAACGCGAAGGCGATGCGGTTTCGCAGCCCTGTGTCGATGGCGTAGAGCTTGAACCCTGCTCGCATGGTAATTTTGAGTGAATATCAGAACATCTGCAGCTGAAACAGCAGATAGCTTTCCATGATGGCCGACACGTAATTTTCGGTCTTGTCCTGTGAGATGGTGAAGTTGTTCTTCAGCTTGGTGATACTTGTCTGTTTTGCGACGTTAGTCATCAGGTATACCGCCAGATTGCGCAGGTTGGCAACATCCCTTATTTCGTAGCGTGTGACGATATCCCGGTGGAGCAGATCCTCTAAATAGTTTTTCAGCAGGAGCTCTTTATCGTCGGTCGATTCCTTTAGCACCACCTCAGGAAATCCGCCGTACTTCAGGTAGTCACTGAAAAATTCCCGACCGTCGCTTTCCTGGCCGCATAGTCAAGCTCAGTTCCGACCTCCAGGTTGTTGAAACGTAGAAATTCTTGAAACGAGAGCCGGTAGACCTCAAACGAAACATTCCTGCCGGTCAACTTGGTAGCGATCTCACGGGACAACATCTGTGACGATGAACCGGTGACAAATATTTTTATATCCCCGGTTTCGCTACGACCTCGTACCCAGCTCTCCCAACCAGGTACATTTTGAACTTCATCCATGAAAAGCCAGCATTTCCCTTCTGGCTGTACCCGTTCCCGATAGGTTCGATATATCTGTTCCAGCAGTTCAACCGAGTATTCTGATGAAAAAAGAGGTTCTTCCAGGTTGATCCGCAGGATCTCGGTCGGTTGGACATTCTTGGCAAGCCGCTCCCGGATCACCTGTGCCATAAGGGTTGATTTGCCGCAACATCGAACCCACTTGAGCAGGACAACTTCCCTGGAATTCAACTGCCCGAGACAGGCAGGGAGAATGCCCCTCTTGATGCCGGCATCGATGCTGCCAGTGTTCCAAAAGCGGTTGTAAGAAGAAATCATTTCGTAGATCTTGGAAGCTTGCATGAAGTATCACCGATATGATTACTGTTTGCAGCAATCATATAACCGATATATCGATGAGTTAAGCGTTTAAGTTTTTATTCGGCAGGTTGGGTTTTCGCAAGGGAGTCTATGGATAGAGGAGTGCGGACTATGGGATCGACTATCGGCCTCCAAGTTTACACGAAAAAAACCCTCTTCGGCGGGAAGCTCTTCTATTTGTATTTTTTTCGCCTGAACAGACCTGTTTTCAGGGAAGTAATGCGATCTAGGAAGAGTATTCCATCCAGATGATCCATCTCATGCTGGATAGCCACCGCCTCAAAGCCTGAGGTCTCGATCTCGCGCAGAGTACCCTCTGCATCACGGAAATGGACCGTGATGTCGGTAGACCGCTCCACATCCCCGGTATAATCGGGAATGCTCATGCACCCTTCCCGCATCGTTGCAGCACCCTCCCTCATGATGATCTCGGGATTAACCATGATCAGAAGTCCATGGTTTGAGTCGAGACCGAGTCTGTTACCGGAGACGTCGACCACGCAGACTCTTTGCGTGACGCCTATCTGCGGGGCAGCCACACCCACCGAACCCGGGCCGGCTCGCATGGTGTCCAACAGGTCCTGAATCAGACCAGAAATTCCATCGTGAAGGGGGGCAACCGGATCGCATACCCTTTTCAACAGGGGGTCGGGATATTGCAGTATCGTCTGAACAGGCATGGCAGCTACAACTCGACCGGTGTCACGCTGCGGACAGAGATCTCGACATTCAACTCATTTTTCAGTTTTGCCAGCAATTCTGATACCGTTCCAGCCGCCACCCCTTCCGGCAGCAGAACCTCAATAATCATCACATAAACAGGCTTTTCCTGAGTCCCTATCAGTTTCGTGTTGAGATCGCTGATATTTATCTTTCTCTCCGCCAACTCTTTCGTCACCCGGTAAACTATCCCCGGCTGGTCGGAACCGTAGACTGACACCATACAGAGTTCGCCATCGACGGGCTGGGAGTTGACTTCGTCCCTGCTCAGACTCCTCACAAAAACGGAGAGCTGCATGCTTTCCCCGAATGCCTTGAAATCTTCCAACAGCCTGCTTTTGCTGAACGGTTTGATGTGGGAGACGATAAGTATCATGGCAAACTCACCACCCAGCATCGTACAGCTCGAATCTTCTATATTACAGCCAAAGCGGTACAGCACCTCGGCAGCGCCGGCAACTATCCCTGGCCGGTCCTTGCCGATTATAGTCACGGCAAAGTGAGCCAGGACATCCTTACCTTGAAGCATTCAACCCCCGCGCATCGTTTTATTTTTTCCCTGTCAGGCCAACTTTGTCAAATTTCTATCCGAGAAGATATCTCTCCTGTTGTTCACGAACGGAATTTCTGTATAACAGGAAATCGTCCGCTTTGCAAGTAACTCCGTCCCTCTTTTCCCCTGAGCGAATCCTTCTCTTTTATGGCTTGACACCCCTAAGGTCGTGTGCTAACAATTTTACATCCGGGGCTCCCTGATCAATAGCTCTGAAGCAGAATAACCTAGTTAAATGAAAATTTTACTGGAGAATGCCATGAAGTTTGGCCATTCCATTGAACTGTTCGATAAAGCGCAAAAGGTTATCCCCGGCGGGGTCAACAGTCCCGTTCGCGCGTTCAAATCGGTAGGCGCCGACCCTCTTTTTATTAAAAGGGGCGCAGGGGCGAAAATATACGATGTCGACGACAATGAATTCATCGATTATGTCGGTTCATGGGGACCGATGATCCTTGGTCACTGCCACCCCGTAGTCGTGGCTGCACTCCAAAAAGCTCTCGAAAACGGCAGCAGCTTCGGCGCCCCGACGGAACTTGAAGTAACTTTGGCGGAGATGGTGGTGACAGCTTTCCCATCCATCGAGATGGTCCGTATGGTCAGCTCCGGAACGGAGGCGACCATGAGTGCGATACGCCTTGCCCGGGCCTACACCGGTCGCGACAAGATCATAAAATTTGCCGGATGTTACCACGGACATGCCGACCCCCTGCTGGTCAAGGCGGGTTCGGGGGGAGCGACCTTTGGCATCCCCGATTCTCCGGGGGTCACCTCCGACTCGGCCCGGCACACCCTGACAGCTGAATTCAATGACATAAAGTCGGTTCAGACGGCTATCGAGGGAAACAGCGGGAAAATCGCCTGCATCATCATCGAACCGGTCGCCGGCAACATGGGCACGGTCCTCCCCAGGGCAGGCTTTCTTGAAGGTTTGCGCTCCCTCTGCAATGAAGAGGGGATCCTTCTTATCTTTGATGAAGTGATGAGCGGCTTCAGGGTTGCCTACGGTGGGGCGCAGGGACTTTACGGGGTGACACCCGACATGACAACGCTCGGCAAGATCATCGGCGGCGGCCTCCCGGTCGGGGCCTTCGGCGGGAAAAAAGAGGTCATGGCCCTTCTTTCCCCTTCCGGCGGGGTCTACCAGGCAGGAACCCTCTCCGGCAATCCACTGGCGATGACGGCAGGGATCGAGACCCTCAAACTGCTGCGGGAAGAAGGTTATTACCAGAAGCTGGAAGAGAGGAGCGCTTTCCTTGCTGAAGGCATCCGCAGAATTGCAAAAGATGCCGGCCATCCCGTCTACATGGCAAGGGTTGGCAGCATGTTCTCCCTCTTCTTTACAGCAGGCGAAGTTCATGACTGGAAGAGTGCGGCAGCATGCGATACCGTACGCTTTGCCCGCTACTTCCGCGCCATGCTTGAACAGGGGGTCTACCTTCCCCCCTCGCAATTTGAGACGGCTTTCGTTTCCAGTGCCCACACTTGTGAGGATATTGATAAGACACTGACAGCGGTCCGGAATAGTCTGAAATCTTAGCACGACCAAAATTCCGGGTAGATAATTAAATTTCACTATGTTATACAGGGAAATGGCTCTCGACGAGGAAAGAAAAAAATTACTGAAGTCCCTGGGCGTACTCTCCAGCATCGGCATCTCCGTTGTGCTGGCAATAGCCATAGGGGTCTGCGTAGGGTTGCAGCTGGACAAATGGTTTGGCACTGCCCCCTGGTTTTTCTTCATTTTCCTTTTAGCGGGCATTGCAGCAGGGTTTCGCAATATTTTTATCATAATCGGAAGAGAAATAAGCAAAAATGGCCTTGGTGGAGATAACTGAAAATAACATCTTCGCCTTGCTTACTAAAGGGAGCTGGATCCTGCTCTCTCTGCTGACCATTACGGGGGCGCTATCCGGCTCAATAAGGTTTGCATCTGGTGTCCTGGCGGGCGGCCTTCTGGCGATGGCTAACAGTTACTGGCTCTATTCAGTACTGCGGAGGGCTTTGCAGCTTCCGGCAAGGAATGCGGTGCTCTTCACCCAGGTCAGGTACTTCGTCCGGATGGGGCTGCTGGGGGCGGCGGTATCGGCTTTAATCGTCTACTGTGACATCGATGTCATCGGACTCCTGCTCGGGCTCTCGGTTTTCGTGCTCAATATCATCGCCTTGACCGTATACATGTCAACTCAAAAGGGAGGTTAGCTCTCAATGGACGTAATTCAACCGTATCTCTTCCTGGAGTTTTTTCGCAACCTCCTGTCACCACTGGCAAAATATACTACAGAAGCAGGCATCGACGCTATCGTACATACCTGGTTCATCATGGCAATACTCATCGTCATCGCGCTGGCCATAAAATCTGGCATCCAGAAGATCCCAGGCAAATTCCAGAACTTTTTTGAACTGTTCATCGGGACGATAGAGAAAATGGTTTCCGACAATATGGGCGAAAAAGGGAAGCCGTTCTTTCCTCTTATCGCGACCCTTGCCTTTTTTATCCTTACATCAAATCTTATCGGCATCATCCCCGGTTTCTCCTCTCCAACTGCAAACCTGAACACAACCGTCGCCTGTGCGATAATCGTCTTTTTAACCACTCATGTCGTCGGGATCAGGCAACACGGCCTCGGTTATATCAAACATTTCTTCGGTCCTGTCTGGTGGCTGGCACCGTTTATGTTCTTCGTCGAGGTCATAGCTCACCTGAGCCGTCCGCTTTCCCTCTCATTCCGGCTTTTCGGCAACATGAACGGGCACGAGTTGATTCTGATTATTTTCTTCACCCTGGTCCCGTTCCTGGTTCCGCTCCCGATGATGATGCTGGGTGTTTTGATAGCGTTTCTGCAGTCGTTCGTATTCATGTTGCTGGCCATGATTTACATTGGCGGCTCGCTGGAAGAGGCGCACTGACTTTCGAGCAACCCTCTCCTGTACAGTTCAATTAACGTACTTGTCCCGCTTATCGGGGTTAGGGGATAAATAAAAAAGAGGAGGTATCAACAGATGTTGTTTTTTTCAATTTGCGTAATCGCAGCAGGTATCGGTATGGGTCTTGGTGTTGTCGGTCCTGGTCTAGGTATGGGTATTGCCGTAAAGGGAGCACTCGATGGCACTTCCAGGAACCCGGCCGCATACGGCAAGCTCCTGACCACCATGATGATCGGTGTCGCCATGATCGAATCTCTGGCAATTTATGTACTGGTTATATGCCTGATTATCCTGTACGCGAACCCGTTTCTGAAATTCGTCCCGGAAGCGGCAAAGGCCCTGACGAAGTAAATCGTTACAAAACAAGAAAACGTGAAGGGTGTGGTCTTTGTCGACCTCACCCTTTTTTGTTTCTCAACCCCGGACAGCCCCCGCTCCCTCGCCCCTTCTCATTTCTTCACAGAATTTTTCAGATATCCGACGAGCAGTCTAACCCCTGTTCCGGTTGCCCCCTTCGGCAGATAATGCCTCCCCTTCTCCTCCCAGGCCGTTCCGGCTATGTCGAGATGAGCCCAGCAGCTCTTCCCTACAAAATTCTGCAGGAACCAGGCTGCCGAAATGGTTCCAGCAGAAGGTCCACCCGAATTTTTCAGATCCGCAATGTCGCTCTTCATCAACTCCCCGTACTCCTCCCAGAGCGGCAGTTCCCAGACCCTTTCCCCTGTCGCTTCACCGACCTTTTTCAGGTCGCACTTCAACTTCTCGTCATTCCCGAGAAGGGCGGTGGCGAATCCCCCCAGGGCAACCACGCAAGCGCCGGTCAGCGTTGCCAGATCAATCATTGCTGCGGGATCATACCTCAATGCATAATGGAGCGCATCGCAGAGAAGGAGCCGTCCTTCTGCATCCGTATTGACAATCTCGACAGTCTGCCCCGACATGGAGCGTATAATGTCACCAGGCCTGAAAGCAGACCCGCCGGGCAGATTTTCCGCCGCAGGAATCAGGCCGACCAGATGAACCGGTAATTTCAGCGCCGCCACTGCCATCAGCGTTCCGATGACCGCGGCCGCGCCTGCCATATCGGTCTTCATCTTTTCCATCCCTTCGCGGGGTTTCAGGGAGATGCCGCCGGAATCGAAGGTGATCCCCTTGCCGATAAGGACAACCGGTTTCCCCTCGGCCTCCTCCGAACGATATTCAAGGGAGATAAATCTGGGGGGTTGATGGGAGCCCCTGGCGACGGCAAGTATTCCCTCCATGGAGTGACGCTCCATCTCTTCCCGCTCCCAAACGGTACAGGTCAGGCCGTATTTACCGGAAATTTCAAGGGCCTTTTCTGCAAGATAGGAGGGGGTGGCGACATTTCCCGGCTGGGAGACCAGGTCGCGTGCAAAACAGACCGCATCACAAAGAGCCGCGGCATCTGCAATCGTCTTTTCCGGTTCACCCGGGTCAAACCGGCCACTCGAGAGAATGGTTACCTCTTGAATCTCTTTCTGCTCATCCGGCTTTGTTTTATAGCAATCGAAAGAATATCCCCCCAGGGCAAAACCCTCCAGGGCAGAGCTTAAATTTTCCACCCCTTCCGGGAGAAGGGCGCTGAAACTTTCGATCCCCGGCATCCGCAATGATTGAATAGCGCTCCCCGATGCCTGGCGCACCTTTTCTGCTGTAAGCTCTCCCCTTTTGCCAAGCCCCATCAGCAGGATGCTCTCAGGAGCAATCCTTCCAACCGTTTGCAACAGCTTGACCTTGTTCAGCCCCCCGGTAAATTCCTTCCGGGAAAAGAGCGCCGCCAGATACCCCCCCAGCTCTTCATCCAGCAAATTAAAGAAAGGCTCCTGATCACCATCTTCAAAACAACCGACAACTAGAACCTGACAGAGGTGTCTGACCGGATGCTCATCTTTCACCAGAAACTTCATTGCATACCCTCCAGATCAATATTATTGGATTTCATTTTACCCCATAAAGTTCAGCAGATCCGGGGCAACTGCTCGCCGGACAACATCTCCACCCCCCTCATCCCGCCGACGACCGTCTCGATCTGAACCCTCCCTCCGCCGACAGCCGTAACCTCGCCGATTATCGCAGCATCTCTTCCCAGTGGGTGCTGTTTCATCCTCTCCAGCAACCTCTCTGCCGCTTCGGGTGCGGCCAAAACCAGAACCTTCCCCTCGTTGGCAACATAGAGCGGGTCAAGTCCGAGCAGAGCGCAGACGCCTCTGACCGCCCCCTTCAGGGGAAAGGCCGCTTCATCAAGGGTTATTGACACATCAGACTGCAGGGCTATCTCTTTCAGGGTTGTCGCAACACCGCCACGGGTCGGATCTCGGAGCACATGGATTGCCTCACCCTCCTCCAGAAGTTCCTCTATCAGATTATTGAGTGCGGCGCAGTCGCTGAGGATATCCGTGTCGAGCTCCAGACCTTCACGCTTCGCCATAACGGCAATTCCATGATCGCCGATGGTGCCGTTGATGAGGATCTTGTCCCCGGCCCGGGCATTGCTCCCGTTGATTTCGAGGGTATGGTTGAAGAAACCGATGCCGGAGGTATTGATGAATATCCGGTCGGCTTTGCCGCGGGGAACCACTTTGGTATCTCCGGCAGCAATCGATACCCCGGCCCGGTCGGCAGCCTCCCGCATGGAGGTGAGGATTTCTGCCAGCTCCCTCCGGCTGAACCCCTCTTCAATTATGAGCCCGACGCTTATCACCAGAGGGGTCGCCCCGACCATGGCCAGGTCATTGACCGTGCCGTTCACCGCCAGGCCGCCGATATTGCCGCCGGGGAAGAAAACCGGATCGACCACATAGGAATCGGTAGTGAAGGCGAATCGGCTGCCGTTATGCTCCAGCACCGCAGCATCGTTCCGCCCTGCCATGGGAACACCGGAGAGGGTTGGTATGATAAGCTCTTCCAGCAACTGGTGGGAAAGTTTCCCGCCGCTGCCATGACCGAGAAGAATGATATCCGTATCCAAAATATGCTCCTATCTATGGTTATTCAACCTGTCCGTATCTGTGCGCCGCAGCACAGCTCCCCTCCGAAGAGACCATGCAGGCGCCAACCGGTTCTTCGGGGGTGCAGGCCTTGCCGAAGAGAGGACAATCGCTCGGGGCGACTTTCCCCTTCAAAACCTCCCCGCAGAGACACCCTCCAGGTTCACTCGGCACTTCCACCTCGACCGGAAATCCCCTTTCGACATCGAAAGCGGCAAACTTTTCCGCGATATCGAGACCACTTCCAGGAATCACGCCAATCCCGCGCCAGGCGGCATCGGCCTGGGTAAATACTTCCAGCAGCATCGCCTGGGCCTTCGGATTCCCTTCCCTGGTCACAAACCTGCTGTACTGGATCTCCACTTCACTCCGCTTTTCGACTACCTGCCGGACCAGCATCTCGACACCCTGCATGACATCAGCCGGCTCGAATCCCGTAACCACGCAGGGTACGCCATTTTCTTCGGCAAGGAAACGATATGCATCGGCGCCGATGATGGCGCTCACATGGGCCGGGCAGAGGTAGCCGTCTATACCGAGCTCGGGATCGGCAGACAACAGCTGCATCGGAATCGGGATGGTCTTGTGGGCCGCAAGGACGAAATAGTTGGTCACTCCACGGGAAGCAGCTGTCAGGATACTGGCAGCTATGGTCGGCGCTGTGGTCTCGAATCCTACCCCGAGAAAAATTACCCTCTTGCCGGGATTCCTTTCGGCGAGCGCCAGGGCATCCAGGGTGGAATAGACGATCCGGACATCCGCCCCCCTGGCCCGCTCCAGCATAAGTGTGGAAGAGGATCCGGGGACCCGCAGCATATCTCCGAAGGTTGTGATAATGGTCTCCGGTTGCCGAGCATAAGCGACCACCTTGTCCAGGTATCCGACCGGGGTAACACAGACCGGGCACCCCGGCCCGGATATCAGCCGCACCTGTGGCGGCAGAAGGCGCCTGATCCCATATTGGTAAATGGACATGGTATGCGTACCGCAAACCTCCATAAGTGTGATCGGTTCCGACCGATCAGCAGTCAACCGGGCGATCCGGGCAGCCAGCCCCTTGACAATATCCCGGTCGCGGAACTCATCCCTATAGTTCATACCGTTCCCGGCCCAATGGAGAGACATTCCCGCATCAGGGCGAGGGTCTCCACGGCCTCTTCCGGATCAAGCCTGCTGATGGCGAAACCGGCGTGGATCAGGACATAGTCCCCCACAGCCACCTCCTCACTCTGCATCATCAGACTTGCTTCCCGCTTTACGCCATCTATCCCGGCGACCATCGATTCTCCGTCTATGCTTATAATCTGCATTGGCACGGCTAAACACATAAAACACTCCTTCCCGCTATTATTGCCTGGCCCAGCGCCACCCCTCCGTCATTGGGAGGGACAAGCCGCTGGGTGAAGGGATAAAAACCACTTTTGACCAGGAGGGTGAATACCCCCTCGGTCAACAATTTATTCTGAAACACCCCACCGGAGAGAACAACCCGGTCAATTCCGCTTTCCGTACGGATCTTCCGGCAGGTCTCGACCACCGCTTCGGCCATGGTATTATGAAAAGATCGCGCTATTTCACCCTCTGGTCGAGCAGTGACAACGTCCTGCACGATAGCTTGCACCATTTCGCAGAAGTCGAGAATCTGCACCCCTCCGTCCAGTGTGATGCCAAAGGGATAAACGTCGGCGTTCACCGTCGACTCGGCAAGCGCCTCCAGCTCGATAGCCGCCTGCCCTTCATAGGAAACCTTCTGACGGAGCCCGATAATTGACGCCACCGCATCAAAGAGGCGGCCGCAACTGGAGGTAAGGGGAGAGTTCAACCGCCGTTCCAGCATCCTCATGAACAGTTTCCGCTCCGACGCGGGGAGCTCGGATACAGGGGGGAGAGGGAGAGCAAAAAGAAGCTCCCCATAAATCATGTAGAGCCAGGAGAGCGCCATCCGGAAGGGGGCCCGCACGGCAGCATCACCCCCAGGAAGGGGAATGGGGCGCAAATGCCCCGCACGCCGGTACGATCCATAACCACCTACCAGGAATTCGCCCCCCCAGACGGTACCGTCCGGCCCGTACCCGGTCCCATCGAAGATCACCCCGATTGTCTCCCCCTCAAGACCATTCTCCGCCATACAGGAGGCGAGGTGGGCATGGTGATGCTGTACCGCAACCTTGGTCAGGCCTGGAAGAGAGAGGGCATGCACGGTAGAAAGGTAGTCGGGATGGAGATCATGGGCAACTACCTTCGGATCTATCCGGAGAATACGCCCGAGCTGAACAATAGTCTCTTCCATGGAGCGGAGAGTGGCGGCATTCCGCAGGTCACCGATATGTTGGCTGAGAAATGCCAGGTTCCCCCTGGTCAGACAGACCGTCCCCTTTAATTCGCCGCCGACAGCAAGTACGCTCCGCTGGACCGACGGCAGGGTAATGCCGCGAGGGACATAACCGCGGGAACGTCGGAGAAAAATCGGTTTCCCCTGAAACACCCTGATTACCGAGTCATCGGTACGGGTATGAATGTCCCGATTGTGGGTAAGGAAGAGATCGGCGATTCCAGCCAGGCGCTGCAGCGCCTCATCATCCAGGAAGGAGACCGGTTCGTCAGAGAGGTTGCCGCTGGTCATCACCAGGGCCAGGAAATTATCCCTGAGGAGGAGGTGGTGCAACGGGGTGCAGGGGAGCATGACTCCAAAATAACCGTTGGCCGGCGCCACCAGAGAGACGATAGGGTTGCGCTCCCTCTTCCTGAGGAGAACGATCGGCCGTTCAGCTCCACTGAGCAATCTTTGTTCCGTTTCGTCAAACCGGGCGTACTCCATAATCTCTGCAAGACCCGGGGAGATGAGCGCAAAGGGCTTTTCGTCGCGATTTTTTCTCCGGCGCAGCTCCCGTACAGCATCGTCATTGCAGGCGTCCACTGCCAGGTGATAGCCGCCAACCCCCTTCAGCGCAAGAATCCTGCCGCGCTGCAGCATACTTATGGCCGTATCGAGCGGATCTCCCTCCAGAGACTTCCCCTTGGGATCCAGAAGAGTGAGCCGTGGACCGCATACCGGGCAGGCATTGGGCTGGGCATGGAATCTCCGGTTCCCCGGATCTCCATATTCGGCAAGACACTCTTCGCACATCGTAAAACCGGCCATGGTGGTAGCTGCCCGGTCATAGGGGACACCCTTTATTATCGTATAACGGGGACCGCAATTGGTGCAGTTGATGAAAGGATAGCGATAGCGCCGGTCGGCCGGGTCGAACAGCTCTCCAAGGCAGTCAGGGCAGACATCGCAATCGGGGGAAATCTGCACCTCGCCCCCCCCTCCCCCGCTCTCCCTGACTATAAAACCCCCCTCTTCCACGAGGGGGATCTGTTCAGAACTGACCGCACTGATGACGGCAAGGGGTGGCGCGAGCGGCTCTATCCCGGAAAGAAACTCCGCCACCTGCTCTTCCCCTCCCTGCGCCTCCAGCAATACTCCGGACGGATTGTTCATCACCCAACCGGCTAGAGCGTTATTCTTCGCAAGTCGATAGATGAAGGGGCGAAAACCGACTCCCTGGACAATTCCCTCTATTTTAACCCTGATCCTCTTATCCGTATGGATACCCCTCTAGCCGTTTTTCCGGACGGCCGCCGCCAGCCAGTCATACCAGGCATCCATTCCCTCTCCGGTTTTGCTGGAAACGTCAAAAATAGTTATTCCAGGATTGATCCGTCGGGCAAAGGCCTTGCATTTCCCGGCATCGAAATCGAGGTAAGGGAGGAGATCGATCTTGTTGAGGAGCAGCACCTCGGCATTATGAAACATATTCGGATATTTGAGCGGCTTGTCTTCCCCCTCGGTAACGCTGAGGACCAATACCTTGTGATTTTCACCCAGATCAAACGATGCCGGGCAGACGAGATTGCCGACGTTCTCAATCAACAGGAGATCCAGGCTCTCCATATCGAAGTTTTCAGCGGCATGGCAAACCATCTGCGCGTCCAGATGACAGCCGGCGCCGGTGTTTACCTGCTTCACCGGGACGCCGGTAGCGGCAATGCGCACGGCATCGTTATCGGTCTGCTGATCTCCCTCGATGACAGCGAAATTCAGTTTCCCCTGCAGGTCACGCAAGGTCCTTTCCAGAATGGTCGTTTTGCCGGAGCCGGGAGAACTCAGGAGGTTCAGCACAAAAACACCTTTTTGCTTGAAAAGCGCTCTGTTGCCTGCCGCCAGCCGGTTATTTTTGGCAAGTATCTCTGTTTCAACGCTTATTCTCTTTGCCACGGCGCCATCGTGGCTCGTATCTTTATGCTCGTGACAGTGGGGATGGGTATCGCCATGCCGATCGCTTGGATTCTGCTCCAGGTCGTGATGATGCTGATCTTCTGCTCCGCAGCCACAAGTTGTGCACATATCTTTATTCTACCTCCAGTTCTTTTACTCGTAATTCATCACCAGTGAGAATATCCACTCCATAATTACCACAGGAAGGACAGGCGTCATAATAGGCCCTGACATGAAATTCGGCGAAGCAAGTCAGGCAACGGCCGAGGGCTGGAACCCGTTCGATGATCAGCCGTGTACCCTCGAGCGCAGAGTCCCGTACAGAGGCTTCAAAGCAGAATTCCACTGCCTCCGGTATGACAGAGCTAAGCTCGCCGATCTCTATGGTAACCGAAAGTACCTGCCGGCCGTCTGCACTATTCTCGCATATTTCCACGATACCTTGGGTTATTGACATCTCGTGCATATGACGCAGTACCTCACTGAAAAACCGGAAAGTTCCTTCGATCGTCGCAAAGCCGGGGTAATAGTCTCATATTGCGCGGGCAAATATTCACTTTTCAATATACTGGCAAAGCGGATAAAATAATAGCAAGAAGTAATAGTGCCGAGATAAAATAGGGGCCAAAGACAAATGGGTAAAGAATCCTGGAGAAACGGAAGAGCTCTGCCCCATTGCCCCCATTAAGGATATACTTCTTGTTTACCCGGTTCTGCTGATGTATAATCCAGCTGATTTACAATAAACGGATCTGAAGCGATTGGAAGCACCTCATATGAAACTGAACACAAAACTGGTTATGATCATGCTGTCGCTCCTGATCATTGCCATGTGCTCGCTTTTTATCCTGAACCAGTACAGCCAGAATGACCTTGTCAATGAAATTCAGGAAAGTTCCACGGAAGTTTCCAAGGCAATCCAGATAAGCGTGGCGGACTTGACGGCAGAAGACTCCTCCCCTTCCCGCCTGAAAGACTACCTGAAAGAGGCCAAGAAAAAAGGAATCACCGAAGTTAACATCATGAATAACGAAGGGGAGATTATAAACTCTTCCAATCCGGCCAGGGTCGGCAAGAAGCGTGATCTGAAAAAATCCGAAACAGGGCTGAAAGCATCCCGCATCGCACGGAACAAAAGGACGGAGATCGACCCTTCCCAGCACCCGTATGACCTTATGGTGCCGGTCATCGTCGGCGATGAGCAACTCGGCTATGTCAGCATCAAGCTGCTCCTCGATAATATAAAGACGATACAGCACGCCAATTTCATATATCGCCTTACCCTGACATTTCTGGTCTTTATGCTCGGGATAGGTCTCACTCTATTTCTTGCGAGAAGATATACCTCTCCGATTCACCGTTTGGCCGAGAGCGTTAAAAAGGTTTCCGCCGGAGGCTTTACCGAAACCTTCCCCGTGGAAACTAATGACGAAATTGGCGAACTGGCCACAAATTTCAACGAAATGGTCAAAAGACTGAAAGAGAGAGAGGATCTGGAAAAAAGGCTGAATGAAGCCGAACATCTCTCCAAGGTTGGACAGCTTGCTTCGGGCATAGCCCACGAAATACGTAATCCGCTCAACTATATCAGCCTGGCCATTGATCATCTCAAAAGCGAGCTTCTCCCTAACTGTCCGGAAAAGCGGAAAGAACTGGAAGAGCTGACCGGAAAAATCAAGGACGAGGTTCGACGGGTCAACTATATGGTTCTCAATTTTATGAACTACGGTAGACCTCTCAAGCTGCGGATGAACAACGCTTCATATGCCGACATTCTTGCCAGGGTCCTCCCCCTCTTGCAGGAGAAGCTTGCGGAACAGCGGATCGAAATATTAACCGAGATTGACCCTGATATCCCGGCAATGTATGTTGACCAGGAAATGCTCCGCAATTGTATGTCGAATCTGATAACCAACGCTGCCCAGGCCATGCCCCAAGGAGGGAGAATAACCCTGGGGGCCCGCCTGGATAAGGAAGCAAATCTATTCCGTCTTACTTTCACCGACGAAGGGGAGGGGATAAAGGAAGACGATATCCCGAAGATAGCCCAGCCCTATTTCACAACAAAAGAAGCAGGAATCGGTCTCGGGCTCGCTATCACTGAGAGAATCATAAAAGAGCATGGCGGGGAAATGTCGGTGGAGAGCATTGTCGGCAAAGGCGCCACCTTTACTGTTACCCTTCCTGCTGGACGCAAGGAGCAGGTTTCATGATCGGAAGAATCCTGGTTGTTGATGATGAAAAAGCGCAACGGGAAATACTTAACACCATCCTTAAAAAAGAGGGTTACCATGTCGTCGATGTGCCCGGGGCGAGAGAGGCGCAGGAAAGCCTTGAAACTGAAGAGTTCGACCTCATACTCACCGATTTGAAGATGCAGGGCCTATCGGGTATGGATCTGCTGGAGTTGATCCTAAGGAACGACCCCCAGCAGTGCATAGTAATGATGACTGCCCACGGGACGGTCGATTCCGCAGTCGAGGCAATGAAAAAAGGGGCCTTTGATTATCTGGAAAAGCCGTTGGAAAGGGATAATCTCCTTATGACCCTCCGCCGGGCCTTCGAGCATATAACCCTGCTGCGAGAAAACCGGCTGCTCCAGAAGAAGCTGGCTGAGATCCGCTGCGTCCCGAACATCATCGGGGCTCACCCGAAAATGAAAGAGGTCTTCCGCATCATCAACAAGATAGCGGCATCAAACTCTACCGTCCTGATCTACGGCGAATCGGGAACAGGGAAGGAACTTGTGGCACGCGCGATCCACGAAGGGAGCGCGCGTCACGACAAACCGTTCTTCGCCATCAACTGCGCAGCGATCCCGGATTCTCTCATGGAAAGTGAGCTGTTCGGCCACGAAAAAGGCTCTTTCACCGGCGCCAGCAGCCGTGAATTTGGCCTCTTTGAAGCGGCCGAAGGGGGCACTGTCTTTCTCGATGAAATCGGGGAACTTAACATCGCGATGCAGGCAAAGCTGCTCCGGGCTATCCAGGAAAAAGAGGTGCGCCGGGTGGGTGGAAAGGTTAACATAAGCATCAATGTCCGGATTATATCCGCCACCAACAAGGATCTGGAGCAGGAAATCAGGAAAGGCTCATTCCGCGAGGACCTTTTTTACCGGCTGGATGTTATCCGGATAAACCTCCCTCCACTGCGGGAACGGGGTAGCGACATTGTAACCCTGGCAGAATTCTTCCTGAAGAAATACGGCGTCCAGGGAAGCATCCCGGTCAAAGGCATTTCTAAGGCGGCACTGAAATTACTGATGGACTATTCCTGGCCAGGAAATGTTCGGCAGCTCGAGTCCGTAATTGAACGGGGTCTGCTGATGACGGAAAACGAGCATGTTGAACCTGAAGATCTCCCGGTAGAACTCCGGAGAGACGCAGCAACGTACGGAGGGCTCCCTTTCCCGTTTCCACCCGAAGGAATTTCGTTCGAAGAGCTGGAACGCGACCTTATTTTAAAAGCTATGGAGAGAGCCGACTGGGTGATAGGCAAGGCCGCGACTCTTCTCGGCATGACTTACAAAACACTGCAATACAGGCTGGAAAAATTTGGAATAGAAAAACCGGACAAGAAGGGCAACATGAAAGCAGCACAATTTCAGGATCGTTAAAAAGATACCGCCACAAAGGAGGCCCGCATGGACTTCACCACAAAACTCCACAGGTTTACAGTTAGCCCTTCCCTGCCGAAAGAACTCGCAGGACTGCAAAGGATTGCCTTTAACATCTGGTGGACCTGGGAACCCCAGGCTATAGCGCTTTTCAAAAGGATCGATCCAGATCTTTGGCGGGAAACAGGACATAACCCCATGCAGATGCTCGGCATCCTGCAGCAGGCGAGCCTCGATGAACTGTGCGCCAATGAAGGATTTATGGTTCACCTGGCGGGAGTTGAAGAAAAGCTCCGGGAGTATATGTCCGGCAAGACCTGGTTCGACAGGACAATGGGCGCCCGGAAGGGGATCAAAATAGCCTATTTTTCCATGGAATTCGGTCTCCACGAGTCGATTCCGATATACTCCGGAGGATTGGGAATACTCTCCGGAGACCATTTGAAATCCGCAAGTGACCTCGGCATTCCGATGGTCGGGGTGGGGCTTCTCTACCGGCAGGGGTATTTCCGGCAATACCTGAATATTGAGGGGTGGCAGCAGGAGTTCTATCCTGAGAACGACTTCTACAACATGCCGCTCCATCTCGAAACGGACGCAAACGGCGCACCGCTTGAAGTCGTACTTGATATCGCGGGACGGAAGGTAACAATCCATATCTGGCGGATACAGGTTGGCAGGATCCCTCTCTACCTGCTAGACACCAACCTCGAGACAAATACCCCGGAAGACAGGGAGATAACAGCTCAACTTTACGGCGGTGACCAGGAGATGCGGATCAAGCAGGAAATTCTCCTTGGCATCGGCGGTCACCAGGTACTCCGGCAACTCGGCATAACCCCGAATATCTGCCATATGAATGAAGGGCATGCAGCTTTCATGGCCCTGGATCGGATCAGGCTCCTGATGGAGGAAGAGGGCCTCAAATTCTATGAGGCTCTGGAAATCGTAAAGGCCGGCAATATCTTCACCACCCACACACCGGTTGAGGCCGGCATCGATCATTTTGCCCCGGACCTGATCGAAAGATTCATGGGGCGCTTTTATCGCAGCATGGGGCTTTCACGGGACGAGTTTCTCGGGCTTGGCCGCCAGAACACCAGAAATCATCAGGAAACCTTTTGCATGACCGTTCTCGCCCTGAAACTTGCCAGCTTTTGCAATGGGGTAAGCCAGCTGCACGGAGACGTTTCCAGAAAGATGTGGAAAAATCTCTGGCCCGACCTGCCAGAGGAACACCTCCCTCTCACCTCTGTATCCAATGGCGTACACACCAAAACCTGGCTTGCCAATGAAATGACCGGACTTCTTATCCGCTACCTAGGAAGCAACTGGCTGGATGATCCTACCGATTACAGCATCTGGCGCAAAGCTGCGCACATCCCTGACGCTGAGCTGTGGCACACCCATGAACGCTGCAGGGAACGTCTGGTTGCCTTCACCAGAAGGCGGCTCCAGGGGCAACTACAACAGGTGGGCGCCACAGCCAAGGAGATTGCCCTCGCAGACGAGGTCCTCGACCCGCAAACGCTTACAATCGGCTTTGCCCGTCGCTTTGCGACCTATAAACGCGGGACACTCCTTTTGCGCGACATAGAAAGGCTGGGCCGGATACTGAATAACCCGACAAAACCTGTCCAGATAATTTTCGCAGGGAAGGCCCATCCTGCCGACTTTGAGGGAAAGGAGCTCATCAGGCAGATCCTCCAGCTCTCCCTGCAAGAAGGGTTTCGCCACCGGATAGTCTTCATCGAGGATTATGACATGGCGGTGGCACGACGGATTGTACAGGGAGTTGATGTCTGGCTTAACACCCCTCGCCGCCCACTCGAGGCGAGCGGCACCAGCGGAATGAAAGTCGCCTTTAACGGCGGGCTTAACATGAGCGTTCTGGACGGCTGGTGGCCTGAAGGTTATCAGGGAAATAACGGTTGGGCCATCGGTAACGGAGAAATCTATGACGACATCGAATACCAGAATGAGGTAGAAGGGAGAGCTATTTACGATTTACTGGAAAAGGAAATAGTGCCCCTATTCTACGATCGCGGCCCCGACGGAATTCCACGCGGCTGGCTCTCAATGATGAAGGCTTCACTGCAGACTATCTGTCCCGCTTTCAGTACCGAGAGGATGGTACAGGAATACACCGAACGTTTTTATATTCCATCGTTTGAACAGTGGCAGAAACTCACCGAAGTGAATCAGGCCCTGGCAAAAGAACTCGCCCAGTGGAAAAACATGCTGAGGAGATTCTGGCCACAGATCAGAATTGACGGAGTCGAAACTGAAATTAGCTCTGGCTTGACCGTAGGGGTCATGATACCTGTCACTGCAAAGGTTTATCTTGGTGAAATACAGCCTGAGGATATCGCCGTAGATGTATATTTCGGGCTGCTCGATTCCCGCGGCAATATTGTGGGGGGGGAAATTGTTCACCTCAGACCGGAGGGACAACCGATCCAGGGTATGTACCTTTTTTCCGGAGAACTAGAGTGCCGTTTTTCTGGTCGACACGGTCTGATGATCCGGATTATGCCAACACATTGCATTTTGGGCAAAGCCTACGAACCGGGATTGATACTCTGGGGGTAGCGACAGCTACAACTCAAACCGGAAAGGGCGTAGAGGAGACCGACTCCGGAGGAAGTGGGACGGATCAGCAGCGCCGGTTAAAATTTTGCAACCCTTTCCGGTTTTCCTTGAAGTAATTGCCGAGGTACTATATCTTTAGCGGACAATATATAGATATTCCCTGATAACTCCGCCAAATCCCATCCACAGAGAAAACCGTATGCATTCTATAAAAAACTGTCTCTACATCCTTATACTCCTGTTCACTGCAACATCCTGCACCAATATGGTTTCACGCAGCAAACTCCCATATCCGCTCACCAGCGAATCGTTCGGGGATCAGGTCAAGATGGTTACTATTCCTTTGTCGGTGATTGCCACAAGCCCCAACGAAGGTTTAACTTATGGTGCTATGGCCGCCATTTTGCTACACAACGGCAAGGATGAAGTCAGCACCCTTCTCGCTCCTCAGATAAACTACAACCAAAACTTCGGTGTCACCACCTCCCTTTATGGCGCCTTTTATCCTTCACCTGACAGAAACTGGGAGATAAACCTATCCAAATCAACCAAAGTCAACGATGATTACGAGTTCAAGATACGCGACAAGACTTTTTTGGAGAAGAAACTGGAACTGAATGCCTTCCTCTACAGTTTTGCCGATGGCTCAGCCCGTTTCTTCGGTTTCCAGTCCAACAGTTCCCCAAAGGACGAGACCAACTATGCGGATGATGAAACCGGTTTTGCCCTCTCTGCCGGATATGAATTTGCTCCGAATCTGCAGGTTGTCTTCGGAGAAAGATTCGAAAGTGTTGATATCCGCAATGGGGCCGTAAAAAAAATCCCATTCATCAGGGATGTCTTCACTGTTGACCAGGTTCCCGGGATAGACGGCTACAACGCCCATGCCCAGAAAATATCCCTTGTTTACAGCTCCATGGACTCGAGAGACATGCCGACCCATGGGTTCTTTGCAAAGATTTCCGTAGAACAGAGCTTGAAGGCGCTGGGGAGCAGCGCCGATTACCGCCATTACGAGGCAGAGCTAAAAGGGTATTTCCCTCTTAAGGAAGACCGCTACATCACCGTGGTCCGCCTTGCCTACAGCCAGACACTCGGTAACAACGTCCCTTTCCTGGAAAAGAGTATCCTCGGCGGTGAAACAACTCTGAGGGGGTATGGTCGCAACCGGTTTATCGACAGCAGCTATCTGCTCTGCAACCTGGAAGAACGTATCAGATTGTTTCGTTGGCGGCTTTTCGATGTCAATACCGATTGGGAACTGGCTCCCTTCATCGATCTCGGCTCCGTCATGCAAAGCCTGGATAAGGCGAAACCGAGCGACTTCGAATTTAACCCGGGCATCGGGTTCAGGGCAGTGGTCCGTCCAAATATAGTCGGCAGGATTGATATCGGTTTCGGCAAAGATGGTCCCGCAGTTTTTGTAGGACTGGGGTACCCGTTCTGATAACCGCAACAAACTCTTTCTCTTATTTATCCCTGCAATCCGCTCCCCTGACATGAACCGCGGCGCTCAAGTTCATAGTCTATCGCATTCAGCACCTCGAATTTGTTCAGGGACCAGAGCGGTGCAATCAGAAAATCCCTGCCGCCGTCACCGGTCAGGCGCTGAACTGATATCTCAGGCCGGAGCCTTTCAAGAAAATCGCAGACCAGCCCCACATATTCATCCCTGTCAAAAAGCCTTACGATACCCTGCCGGTACATATCCTCCAGTGGCGTATCCTTCATTACATGCAACATATGGATCTTCACCCCATTAATACCCATTCTGTTCAGAACAGCTGCCGTAGCCAGCATCTCCCCCCGGTTTTCACCCGGCAAACCAAGTATAACATGAGCGCAGACACGGATTCCCTTCTCCCTGCACTTTCGGACAGATGACTCAAACGCTGCGAAATCATGTCCCCGGTGTATCAATTCAAGGGTCCGGTCCAGGGGGGACTGCAGTCCCATTTCGAGCCAGAAGTATGTTTTCAAGGAATATTCAGCAAGCAGATCGAGCACCTCAGAGGAAAGACAATCAGGTCGGGTGCCGACGATCAAGCCTGCAACGTCCTTGACCTGAAGCGCCTCATCGTACAGTTTGCGCAGCCTTTCCGGCTCGGCATAGGTGTTGGAATAGGCCTGGAAATACGCAATAAAAAGCCTCGCCTTGTACTTCCGAACCATTACTTCCTTACCAGCCTCTACCTGATCGGCAACGGAACCTCCCCGCAGAATGCCGAAAGAACCGGAACCTTTACCGCCGCAAAAGATACACCCTCCCGTCCCCAATGTCCCGTCCAGGTTAGGGCATGAAAAACCGGCATCCACGGAGATGCGCTGCACCCGGCAGCCAAATACCCGCTTGAGTTCCTCGGAGAATGAATTGTAGCGTTTTTGCACGGAAAAATCTCCCTTGACGCAGAACAGATCGATTTTATCAAGAAATATGCGGAAAGCCGACGAACAGCGGTATCATTACTGCCATGAGGGAAAAGGTAGACAAAATTTTGAGGGGGTTCGATCCTGGCGCTATGGGCAGGACCAGAGAATTCAGAGTCGCATCCGAAATAAAAAAGCCCGTAGCGCATCGCCACGGGACAGGCCATCCGATTCTTCGGCAGACCTGATCTCCCCGACATGCGAACCCGTGGTTTTCCGTCCCACAATCACTCGTGGTTTGGCTTTGTCTGTCCGATATCGGGGAAGAGTGTAACATGCCACGAAAGGATGTCAAGGTCTGAGCATCGACGTGGCACGTAGCAAATCTGAAGGAGCGGTCAATAACCCACGGGATAGCTTCCTCTTCTCATCGAAAATTCCCCAATTGTATTGACTGAAGCTCGTTCCGGGGGGTATTATTACACCCTTTGAACAAGCAGATTCATCTCCCCGCCAATGACATTACAGGTTGAATATGCCTGAAGGATTACTTATGTTCCGTTTGATTTGGGCCTGTAAATAGTTTTGTGTAAATGGTACTGGGTTTCGGTTTTAAAGATTCGGCAGTCTGTCTTCAAAAAGAATAGAAAAACGATTCATGGCAGCTTTCCAGTCTCTGATCGGCAGGGTCCATTTCTTCGCGATATT
>CAIWTU010000119.1 GCA_903915655.1 uncultured Geobacter sp. | reverse complement strand
GGTGACGACAAGCCAAGGGCTAGTTGAAAAAGTTCGGTGTCTCTCATAATGGATCTACAAGTATCATTTTTAACAACTCATTAACAAGAGACTACCCACTTGTAATAGCGAGCAGCCGGCTTTTAACTGTGCAGAGTGGTACCGGCTTTTTGACCTCCGGAACTGCACAGGGTATGGATCTGGACGGTATGGAGTCATTATGTGGATTCTTTCAATCATGGCAGTAGTGGTTCAGGCCGCTCTTCTCTCAGCCTCCCCCAAGACTGTGACCATTAATGGCCACACGTTCCTTGCAACGATTTCCAACAGAGTCGAACAGAAGGTAAAAGGATTAATGTTCAGAAAAGAGCTGCCGGCCGATTCCTGCATGATCTTTTTGTACAATGCAGATGCCTATCGACCGATCTGGATGGAAAATTGCAGAATACCACTGGACGTAATTTGGGTAAACGAATCGGGAAAGGTTGTCGAAATTCAGGAGAAGGTTCAACCCTGTCCAACTGTTTATAAATCCCAAATGTGCCCGGAATATGGGGGAAGCGTTCCCTCACGGCATTTCATCGAATTTCCAGCCGGCACGGTTTCGAAAACGGCGATCAAGTTGGGTGACAAAGCCTTCTGGAATTTTTCGGTTCCTGATGACACTAACTGATGGGAATCAACGAAACGGAGAAAAGGGGAAGGGAACTGTACCCTCTGTACCATATTGAGACACCAAATGGCAACCTGTTCAGGGTTGGCTAGAAAGCGATCGATTCCACAAACTGGTCAAAATAAGATGCAGGTCGAGATGATTTTCAACTGCACTCGGAAAAATTTTTATTACACGCTGGACAGATGCTTTATCGGTGCTATACTCATTACAGGCGGGGGAAGTGTCAGCCTGCCAAAAAGGAGGCGATGCTATCGAAGAAACTCCACCATGCAGGAACCCACTACAGAAGGCAGTATCGATCCGGAGGCTGCACGAACCGGAAAAACCCTTGAAAAGGGATTCTAAGAATTGACAATAACCGAAGCCCGCTGAACTATTGGCGGGCTTTTCATTTCTGATCAATCTGATTTACTATCAAAAACAGATGTAACCTGAATAATAAGAGCCGGTCACTACTAAGGATATGGCAATAGATCCATTTCGGTTTGGACTCCCTTATAAGCCTGCCACAAAACTTAAACATCCCTTGACGCCCACCCCCCCCTTCAGGTAGTCTCTATTTATGTCGGATCAACCAGAAAAAAAGAAACCGGAACTGCTCGCCCCCGCCGGGTCACTGGAGGCCTTTTTCGCCGCCATGGAGAACGGCGCTGATGCCGTGTATGCAGGACTTAACGAGTTTTCCGCCCGCGCCAAGGCAAAAAATTTCACCCTGGCGCAGATGGAGCGGATCACCGCCTATGCCCATTCCCTGGGACGTCGTGTCTACGTAACGCTCAACACCCTTGTCAAGGAGCGGGAGCTTCCGCAGGTGGTGGATATCCTTTCCGCGCTGGAGGCAATGGGGACGGATGGCGTAATACTGCAGGATATGGCGGTCTACCGTCTGATCAGGGAATACTTCCCCGGGATTCCCCTCCATGCCTCGACCCAGATGACCATTCACAACTCTGCCGGGGTCCGGCAACTGGAGGAAATGGGGTTTACACGGGTTGTGTTGGCCCGGGAGCTGCACATCGACGAGATCGGGGCGATAGCGAACTCTACCCGGATGGAGATAGAATGCTTCATTCACGGCGCCCTCTGCTTTTCCTTTTCCGGCCAGTGCTATTTCTCCTCCTTTCTCGGCGGCTACAGCGGCAACCGCGGACGCTGCGCCCAGCCCTGCCGCAGGCAGTACAGGAATAAGGGGAAAGATGGCTACTATTTTTCCACCAACGATTTTTCCAGTATCGATATGCTGCCACAGCTTGCCGAGGCGGGGGTCGCCTCCTTCAAGATAGAGGGAAGAATGAAGTCGGCCGAATACGTGGCCAGCGTGATAGGGGCCTATCGGAGGGTGCTTGACGCTCCCGCCGGGCGGAGTTCCGAGGCCGTAGGCGAGGCCAAGGAACTGTTAAAGCTCTCTTTCGGCAGGACTCCGACCCGCGGCTTTCTGGTTTCCCACAATCCGTCCGATATCGCGACCCCCACCCTTACTGGCGCCACCGGGCGCTACCTGGGAGATATACAGTCGGTCCGTGACAACCGGATTACCTTTCCCGTAAGGGATCGGCTCCATCTCGGCGACAGGATCAGGGTGCAGCCAAAGACCGATATGGCCGGCCGCGCCTTTACCGTGAAGGATCTCTACGTCGGCAGGCAGCAGGTCAAAGCGGCTACGGCCAAGTCGCTGGTGACCACAACTGCCCCCTTCTCGTTCAAGGCCGGAGATGCGGTCTTCAAGGTCTCTTCCGAAACCGCTTTTACCATGAGTGAAAACGCCTGCCGCCGCAAACTGGAGTCTGTCAAGGGGACCAGGATCGGCTGTGACCTGACCCTCTCCATGGCAGGGGAATCGATGCAAATTGTCGCACGGGTGGCGGGAGAGGGTTATGCTTTCGAATTCCACCTCGGGAAGCTCGAAACTGCCCGCACCACTGATATGGAAGAGGTCCTGCGCACTCAATTTGCAAAGACCGGCGATACCCTTTTCGAGTTGAAAGCCCTGACTGCTCCCTCTTTTCCACCCCTGATAATTCCTGCTCCCCGCTTCAAGGAGATACGCCGGGAACTCTTCCGGCTGCTTGGGGAAAAAGTTCGTGGTGGGATCCGGCAACGGCAGCTGGACGCAAAAAAACTTGCCCTTGAGGGACTGGTCTCCAGAATCCCGGCAGGGAGGGCGGATCGGCGGGAACTGATTATCCGTCTGGAAAGCGTGCGGGATTTCCAGACCCTCATGCAGGAAGGGGTTGATGCCGTCTCCCTCCCGCTGTCGAAGGCCAACCTTCACCAGTTATCCTCCTTTGCCAGAAAGTTCAAGGGAAGGGAAGAACGGGTGCTCTGGAGGCTACCGTTCATCATCTTCGAGGCAGATCTTACTTTCTTCCGCGAAGCTGTGGCATATATCGCCGGACATGGCTTCCGCCGTTTCGAGGCCGCCAACCTTTCCCACTTCCAGCTGCTGCGCGGACTGGATCTTGAAATAAGTGCCGATTACCGCCTCTTTTCCCTGAACAGCCTGGCGCTCCTCACCTGGAAGGAGTTGGGGGCCGCCGCTGTTACCTTGTATATAGAGGATGACGCGGAAAATATGGGGCTGCTGCTGCAAGCCGGTCTCGCCGTAAAGAAACGGGTGCTGATCCATTGCGGGATCCCGGCCATCACCTCCAAGATCCGGATCAAGGATGTGCGAAGTGATACGCCGGTAGTCTCCGACCGGGGAGAGGGATACATGGTGAAGATTCAGGACGGTCTGACGGTCGTCGTGCCGACCCGCATCTTCTCCCTGACCGGTCACCTAAGGAAACTTCGGGAAAGGGGGGGGGCGGACTTTGTAATCGACCTCTCCCACGAGCCTCGGGAGCGCTGGAAAATAGTACTGGATGCCTATGCCAGGGGTGAGACCCTGCCGGGAACGTCGGAATTCAACTTTACCATGGGGCTGGTCTAGCAGGGTCGCACGCGATACCCCCGAGCAGCCTCCCCCTTCCATGCCTCAACAATAGATAGAAAACGGAGAGCCTGTTATAAAGGAGACGGATTAAACAGATGGCAATCAGTGATATTCTGGGCAATGCGCCCCTGTGGGATTTTATAAAAGATCAGAACCTTCGAGAGATTATTACCAGAAAGGAATTCCGGGTTACCGAGGAATACCTTAACAGGGAGCTCGTCACCCGCGTGGGGAGCGACAAGGTTAAGGAGCTTTCCCTCAAGATCTATGACGGCCATGCGGAGGTAACCGGTAAGTTGAAACAATGGCCGATGCCGATGTCTGTACCGTTTCTCGTCAGGTTTGAGCTGCTCGGTTTTGAATTCAACCGGAACAGCAGGTTTGTGCGACTGAAAGTTGATCTGGCCAGGCCGGCAGGTGGTGACTTTTTTATCGGTAAGCTGGCTGAAAAAATAGCGTTCCTGACCTATGAAAAAGGTATTGCCACCTGCGATCTGGCTAAAGTACCCCTGTTAAGCGGACTCTTCGGCTACCATCTGAAAGGTACACCGGTGATCGATTTCGTGACGATTAAAGAGCTGACCCTCAACAAAGGGGAGATTGTCGGCAAACTCGGAGTCTCCCTGTAATGGATTACCTTGTCCGCATTATCACCAGGACAGAAAATATACGGGCACTGGCCTGTCTTACTACCGGTCTTGTGGATGAGGCCCGGCGAAGGCACGGCACCTGGCCTACCGCCTCAACGGCGATGGGAATGGCACTTAGCGGCGGGGTTCTTTTAGGGGCGCTTCTGAAGACCGATCAGCGGGTGGCGCTCAGGTTCGAGGGAAATGGTCCCCTGCAGAAAATTCTTGTAGAAGCCGACAGTAATGGCGCTGTGCGCGGGTCTGTAGCTGTTCCGAAAGTACACACGGTGACCGCAGAGGGAGAGCTGGATGTTCCCGGCGCGCTGGGCCGTGCAGGTTTTTTGACTGTTACCAAAGACCTCGGTCTCAAGGCGCCGTATGAAAGCATTTTGCAGCTTTACAACAGTGAAATTGCCGGAGACCTAGCCCTCTATCTGACCGAATCGGAACAGATTCCCTCTGCCATCGGCCTGGGCGTTTTCGTGGAGCCGGACAACCATGTCTCCGCTGCCGGAGGATTCCTTATCCAGTCGCTCCCCCCAGCCAACGAGCAGTTGATTGAGATGTTGATGGGGCGGATAACAGAGATGCCGCCGATCACGCAGCTGCTGCACGAGGGGACAACACCGGAAGAGATCCTTGAGCTCCTTTTCGCCGGGATAGAATACCTGACCCTGGAAAAAAGAGAACTTGCCTTTCGCTGCTCCTGCAGCAGGCAAAAGATAGAAAGGGTACTCCTTTCCATGGGGCGGGAAGAACTTACCGAAATCCTGCAGAAGGAGGAGGGGACCGAAGTTACCTGTGAATTCTGCAGGGAGGTCTATTCCTTCAACCGCGGGGAACTGGAGCAACTGGTTGAAGAGCTGGACACCCTCTCTATATGAGCAGCCACTACCCATCGCCTCTCCAATGAAAATCTGCTTGAATTCCCTCGATGCAATGCGCTATTCTCGGAGGTTGAGTTAAAATCCTTATCCTGCTCAAGTGGAGATATACTTAAATGACACACAACGACCGACAAATTCAGGATAGAAGGATACGTAAACCGACCCCCGACCGGAATCTTGTCAAAATTTTTCTTGTCTCCTGCGCCACTCTGGCCGCGATAGCTCTCATCGCCTTGTCAGGCTATGTCCTTTTTCTCATGGCCACATTGCCGAAAGTAGACCGTCTGGCTGACTATAAACCCCCCATCGTTACCCAGGTGTTCGGCGATAATGGGAGCCTGGTGGGAGAATTTTACCTGGAACGACGGACCGTTGTACCGGTCGACAAAATCCCCCGCAAGCTGATCAACGCCTTTGTTGCTGCGGAAGATTCCAATTTCTACCGACATAAGGGTATAGACTATCTTGGCATTACCAGGGCGATGCTGAAAAACATCCTCTCCTTCCGTAAAAAGGAGGGGGCCTCTACCATAACCCAGCAGGTAGCAAAATCGATGCTGCTGACTCCGGAAAAGAAGTTTTCGAGAAAGATCAAGGAGGCCATCCTGGCCAAGCGGATGGAGGAAAAACTCTCCAAGGATGAAATCCTATATATCTATCTTAACCAGATCTATCTCGGCGCAGGTTCCTATGGGGTGCAGGTGGCAGCGGAAACCTATTTCGGCAAGGAAGTGGAGAATCTGAATCTGGCGGAAATGGCAACCCTGGCAGGCCTTCCCAAGGCGCCCAACTCCTATTCTCCGATCAAGCATCTCGAAAAGGCCCGCGAAAGACAGGCGTACGTCCTGGAGCGGATGGTCAAGGAAGGTTATATAACCCAGGCTGAAGCCGATCATGCCAGGAGTACTCCATTGGTGATTCACTCGAAGAAGCAGGTCAACAGCGAACAGTCCGCATACTTCCTGGAATATCTGCGTATCCAGCTTGAGGAAAGGTATGGGGAAGACCAGCTTTACAAGGGTGGGTTGAAAATCTATACCACCATGAATGCGGAAATGCAGAGGGCTGCCTTTGACAGCGTTGTCTCCGGTCTGAAGGCCCTGGACAAGAGACAGGGTTTTCGTGGTCCGATCCGGCACCTTATGGAGAATGAAGTAGAGACTTTCTGCAAAGGAGTGGAGGACGGGATAGATAGCTCTGCCCTCAAACAGGGGGTAACTTATCAGGGGGTCGTCGTAGCGGTTAACCAGTCAACGGGAGAGCTGAAGGTACGGGTTGGAGACCGGGTCGGGGTCCTGAACAGGAAAAACATGGCCTGGGCTGGCAAGGTAGTTTTGCTCGATGCTTACGGGAAGGATGGTGGCACACAGGGTAAAGCTATACCACTGGGGGGGGTTCTGGATCTTTCCGTGGTTACTCCCGACCTCAATAAGGGGGGCGCTGTTTTCGCCCTGGACCAGCAACCGCTGGCCCAGGCAGCGCTTGTCGCCATAGATCCGCAAACCGGTGCGGTAAAAGCAATGGTAGGTGGTTACGATTTCAAGAAAAGCCAGTTCAACCGGGCGCTACAGGCAAAGCGCAACCCCGGTTCCGCCTTCAAGCCGATTATCTACGCAGCGGCCCTTGACAAGGGGATGACCCCGGCCACCATTATCAATGACTCGCAGGTCGAATACGACAGCGGCAGGGAGCGGGCGTGGAAACCAAAGAATTACGATAATCTCTATCGGGGGCCGGTCACTATGCGTCAGGCTCTGACCAACTCGATAAACGTGGTAAGCGTCAAGATTCTCGAAGAGATCGGGGTCGATTATGCCGTGGATTATGCAAAAAAACTCGGGATAACCTCACCTCTTGCGAATAACCTGACTTTGGCGCTCGGTTCGTCCAGTGTTACACCGATGGAGCTTACCTCGGCTTATGCCGTGTTCGCCTCAGGAGGCTACCGTGTGACCCCCTTTTTCATCACCAAGGTAACGGACGGGACGGGGAGGATACTGGAAGAGATTGCCCCGCCAACAGCTCCGGTATTCCAGCAGATGACCTCCGTCCGGGAAGGGGCTGAGGGGGAAGGCGCTGCCGCGCCGGTACTAAATCCGCAGGAAAAGGTCTCCCCGTTTGCACCGGTTCCGGTCATCTCGCCGGAGACTTCCTATATCATGACCAATCTGATGGAGAGCGTTGTAACGAGCGGCACCGGGCAGAGGGCGAAGGCGCTCGGCCGTCCGGTTGCCGGCAAGACCGGTACGACCAACGACATGAAGGACGCCTGGTTTGTCGGCTACGTCCCGCAACTGGTCGCCGGTGTCTGGGTTGGGTACGATCAGGAAAAGTCACTCGGCAGTGGAGGTTCCGGCGGTCAGGCAGCTGCGCCTATCTGGACCGAATTTATGCAGCGGGCAGTTGCAGGACTTCCGGTGCACTCCTTCAGCCCTCCTGCCAAAGTGACCTTTGCCGAGATAAACCCCCGGAACGGGCGCCTCGCCAAAGCAGGCGAGGGGGGAACTGTCCACGAATGCTTCATCTCCGGTACCGAGCCGAAAAGTTACGACAGGGAGTAGTCTGCCGGACCTTCCCTTGTCTGGCCTGAACAGTGACGCGCTGCGGCTCGAAAGGGGGAGGGGATTGAGGGGGTGAAGCTGCCCCCCTCAAGAATTGGAGCTGTATGGTGGCAGGAGGGGAACGTATGTTGAATAGTTACCGGAGCTCGATCAGTAAAACCGTGCTTCGAGGGTTTGCCGGATAGGAACATCCGACCAGAGGGGTGTTCCTGCCAGGCTCGACAAAATCTTCTCCCTGCGGAAGGCTCGTATCGATTATGGTGTGCCATTTTCCGCTATGGCTGTTCAGGGGGAGGGTGATCCGCTCGGAATACCAGCCACCATTGAGAATGAGAAAGAACCGGCTGTTTTCCGGTCTTGATTTAAATTCACAGCAGAGGAGTCTTTCTTCAAAATTGTTCCAATCAGGGCTATTCAAATTGCGCCCATACCACGCGACACCTGGCAAATTATGCACGGTTAAGGCTTTCTCTCCAGAGATGTAGAGCCGCTGAAATACGGTGTACTGCTTGACAAGGACTATCAGTTTTTTGACGAATCCTATCAGTCCGGTGCCCTCCCGGGAAAAATCCCAATCAATCCAGTTCAGCTCACTGTCATGACAATATGTATTGTTGTTCCCTTTCTGGGTCCTCAGAAATTCGTCCCCGGCAAGCAGCATCGGTGCGCCGGTTGATAAAAGGAGGTGACAGAGGTGGTTCTTGACTATTTTGAGGCGCAACTGGTTCACTTCCAGATCCTCTGTGACACCCTCTTCGCCACAGTTCCAGGAATGGTTTTCGTTGGAACCATCCCGGCTATCTTCCATATTCTCTTCATTATGTTTATGGTCATAGGAGACGAGGTCATGCAGGGTGAATCCGTCATGGCATGTTATGAAATTTATGCTGTTGCAGGTGTGTCTTCCGTCAACAGCGAACAGGTCTGCAGAACCGGTGATCCGCTGTGCGACTTCCCTTATGAGTCCGCCGTCCCCCTTGCCGAATCTGCGCATGGCGTCCCGGAACCAGCTGTTCCATTCGCTCCACTCTATGGGGAAATTTCCGACTTCGTTCGTCTGTAAATCCCACGGTTCGGCAATAAGTTTTGTTTTGCACAAAACCGGGTCTTGCAGGATTGTATTGAAAAACTGCGCATTCGGTTTAAAGGTCCCTTTTTCCTTCCCCATAACGGAGGCAAGGTCGAACCTGAAACCGTCCACCTTCATCGTCGTCACCCAGTAACGGAGGGAATCCATCACCATCCTGACAACATAGGGGTTGCCGAAATTGATAGTGTTTCCGCATCCGGTTATGTTGGTGTACCTTCTTTCCGGCTCTTCTCCATCCCCATAATGAAGGTAATAGGTTTTGTTGTCGATACCGCGAAAAGAGAGGGTTGGACCAAGCTCGCTCCCCTCGCCGCTATGGTTGTAGACAACATCGAGAATAATCTCGATCCCTGCCTTGTGGAGTGCTTTGACAAGCATCTTGAATTCGTTCACCTGGCATCCGGGGTATTGTCCGGTCGAATAGGAGGATTCGGGGGCGAAATAGCAAATAGTGTTATACCCCCAGTAGTTCGTCAGTCCTTTCCCTGTCAGGAAATCTTCCACGTAAAACTCCTGCACGGGAAGTAATTCCACCACGTTCACGCCAAGGTCCTTGAGATAAGGGATTTTTTCTATGAAGCCGAGGAAAGTGCCGGGATACTTTACGCCGGAGCTCGGATGCTTTGTAAAACCTTTCAGATGGGCTTCGTAAATAATCAGTTTTTCGAATGGTATTTCAGGGGGGATGTCATCTTCCCAGTCAAAGCTGTCGTCGATTACTATCGATTTTGGTACCAAGGCGCTATCATCGCGGGAGTCAAGAGAGAGATCCAGGCGGGTAGAGCGTCGATCATACCCGAATAGAAGGCCTTCCCGGTTCACTGCTTTATGGGTGACGGCCTTGGCATAAGGATCGATCAGGAGTTTGTTGCTGTTAAAGCGATGACCATTTGCCGGATTGAATTCACCTTCGACCTTGTAGCCATAGAGTTGCCCTGCCTTGACGGCGTGGACAAAGACATGCCATACAAAGCGACCGTAACAATGAAGCGGGATAATATCGGTAGGTTTGCCGGCATCCGGTTTGTTGAACAGGAGAAGCCAAACCTTTGTGGCATGCCGGCTGAAGATGGAAAAATTCACTCCATCCCCACAGAGCGTAGCACCGATTGGATGATTTCTCCCGGATGATAGTGGCTTGCCGGTTTTTGTTTCAAGAAAATTGGTCATGATCTTCTCTCTTCTATTGATACTAAACGGCACAATAGGGCCACTTTACCCAATAAGGGAGCGCTATGGGTGCAAGGGGGGCATACCGGGAAGGGAAGAAGGGAACCCGGGATGCCCTTTGGAGAAGTCAGGTGAGGCGCTGGTGCGGCTCCTGCTACTGGGCGTTAAGTGACTTTTTGATTTTTTCCGCCTGGCATTGGGCCTGTAAATAGTTTTGTGTAAATGGTACTGGGTTTCGGTTTTAAAGATTCGGCAGTCTGTCTTCAAAAAGAATAGAAAAACGATTCATGGCAGCTTTCCAGTCTCTGATCGGCAGGGTCCATTTCTTCGCGATATT
>CAIWTU010000118.1 GCA_903915655.1 uncultured Geobacter sp. | reverse complement strand
CCAGGGATCAGCGTGCCAGCCGTTAGTTATTCGGTTGAAAGGGGAGAAATGGTTGCGCGGGAGAATAATTATCTCCTTATCGAGCAATAACTTAATAACTGGAGGGCGTCCCCAATACTACACGTTACGAGTTGCTGACTTGTAATGGTGGTTAGCTATGCTAGAGTGTAAAGTGTCGATCCATGATAAGCCCGGCACGTAATATTCTTGCAAAGAAGGTCCAATATGGCACTCATTTTGCCCAGTCAGTCAGTCAGTCAGTCAGTCAGTCAGTCAGTCAGTCAGTCAGTCAGTCAGTCAGTCAGTCAGTCAGTCAGTCAGTCAGTTCCCTCCCATGCCGCCTTTCGCTCTTTGGCCGGGGTGCGGTATTTCATAAAACAAAATGGCGCAGCGGGTTCTCCTTAGCGCTATTTTGTTATCTTTTATTCTCTTCCCCTGCAATAACGCTACGGAGATCGGGGATTAGGATCAATAAAGAAGGAGGCGCAAAATGACCAACAGGGATTACCACCCCGAACAGGGATCCGAACTTCGCCGGAGGGCCGATGCGGTCGCACGGGAGAATGCAGCCCGGTCGGCAGAAAAGCACGCACCCCTTTCGCCCGAAGAGGTGGGGCAGACCCTCTACGATCTCCAGGTCCATCAAATCGAACTGGAGATGCAGAACGAGGAACTGCTCCGAACTCAGGAAGAGCTGGCTGCCGCACGGGAGCGCTATTATGATCTCTTCGACCTGGCCCCGGTCGGGTATCTCACCGTCAGCGAAAAGGGGGGAATACTTGAGGCCAACCTTGCCGCCGCCACCCTCCTTGGCGTCGACCGACGCTCGCTGTTGATGCGACAGTTTTTCATGTTTATCCACAAGGACGACCGGAATACCTTCTACCTGTATGTCGAGCAGCTCTTCAAGAGTGATTCAGAACTTCGTGAGGATCCGGTAGAGGGAGGCGCCCCGCTTAGCCATAGCTCCGGCAGGGAGTCAGCGCAACCGGCGGGGTGCGAACTGCGGATAATAAAAAAAGATGGGATGCTGTTCTGGGGGCATCTAGCTGCCACCGCTGCGCAGAGCGAGGATGGCACGCCAGAGTACCGCGTTGTGTTGACCGATATTACCAGACGCAAGGAAGCGGAGGAGGAGTTGCTGCGAGCGCGCAATAACCGTCACAAGGCAATTCTTCGTACCTCCATGGACGGTTTCTGGATGGTCAACATGCAAGGTCGTCTGCTGGAGGTCAATGAAACCTATTGCCGGATGAGCGGTTACAGAGCGGAGGAACTGATGGCCCTCTCTATTACAGACCTGGAATCGGTCGAAACGCTCGGTAGCACAGCCACCGATCTCCAGGAGATCATGATCCGAGGCGAGGACCGTTTCGAATCCCGACATCGCCGCAAAAATGGGACTATTTTTGATGTCGAAGTCAGCGGCCAGTATCGACCTGAAGAAGGAGGGCTGATTGTTGCTTTTATACGGGACATAACCGAACGCAAGCTGGCCGAGGAGGCTAAGGCCGCCCTCGAAGCCCAGTTTCTGCAGGCACAGAAGATGGAATCGATAGGCCATTTGGCCGGCGGGGTAGCCCACGATTTCAACAACATGCTTAGTGTAATCACAAATTACTCAGCGTTGGCCGCCATGAAGCTGGAAGCAGGCGAACCAGCGCCGTCTATCGGAAGCTGTCTTACGGAAATCCGCCAGGCGGCCGAGCGCTCCGCTGGCATCACGCGGCAACTGCTCGCCTTCGCACGGAAGCAGATCCTCGCCCCCGTACTGCTTGATCTAGGTGATACTATCGGGGGGATGCTCAAGATGCTGCAACGGCTCATCGGCGAGGATATAGACATCAGCTGGCAGACGGAGGAGGGGCTCTGGACTGTCAAGGTCGACCCAGCCCAGATCGACCAGATCCTGGCAAACCTCTTCATCAATGCACGGGACGCTATTTCCGGAGTCGGCAGGGTTACTATAGAAACGGGGAACATTGTCCTGGGGGAGGTCTACTGCGCCGCTCACGGGGGGGCTGTTCCCGGGGAGTATGTGCGGCTCGCAGTGAGCGACACCGGCTGTGGGATGGAGAAGGAAGTCCAGGCGCAAATCTTCGAACCGTTCTTCACGACCAAAGGCGTCGGCAGGGGAACCGGCCTCGGTCTTCCCACGGTTTATGGCATCGTCAAGCAGAGCAACGGCTATATCGAGGTCCGGAGCGAGTCGGGTAAGGGGACGACGTTCACTATCTATTTCCCCCGGCATGCGGCCGAACCGGGTGAAAAGGGGCTGGAAGTTAGCTTCTTGCCCGTACATGGGCATGAAACCATCCTGCTGGTGGAGGACGAACCTGCGATCCTGGAAAGCACCGCGCTAATACTCGAAATGCAGGGGTACACCGTACTTATGGCAAGCACCCCGGACAATGCCATCCGCCTGGCCGAAGAGCAGAAGGGCGAGATCCACCTGCTGCTAACCGATGTGGTCATGCCGGAGATGAATGGCCAGGAGCTGGCGCGAAAGCTGCTCGTCCTCTATCCGCACCTCAAGCAACTTTTTATGTCAGGCTATTCAGGCGAGAGCATTGCCAACCAACGCGTGCTGGTCGAAGGCGTTCATTTCATCGAGAAGCCGTTCTCCCTTTACGGCCTGATCGCCAAGGTACGGGAGGCGCTGGACAGCAATTAAGGGGAGCAGACGGTTCACCTTTCTTCACTAACGGCAAAATTCAGCTTAGTTTTCATGAAGTCATTTCGATTCAGATGAGGGTACAGCCCGGCACGCCGATCTTACCCCCTGCAATGACGTTACGGAGCTCGTGGATCAGGATCAATAAAGAAGGAGGCGCAGAAGACCAACAGGGATGACCGAACCGGACAGGGCGCCGAACTCCGCCGGCGGGCCGAAGAGGTTTTACGTGAGAATGCGGCCCGGTCGCCGGAAAAGCACGGTCGCTTTTCGCCCGAAGAGACGCGGCAGACCCTAACATATCCTGCAAACCTAGTGTATAGTTGGATAGGGCTGAATTATTGCTGGGTAGAGTCATTACGCCCGGCCTGTATGTCTGCCTGGAAGTAGCCGACAATGGTTGTGGTATGTATGAGAAAACAAAATGGCGCATTTTTGAGCCGTTTTATACCACTAAGTTCACTGGCAGCGGTTTGGGTATGTCTGCGGTTCTTGGAATCATTACCTCACATAAGGGGGCGTTACAACTTCAGAGCCAACTTGGCCAGGGTACAACCTTCAAAGTGTACCTTCCTGCCCAAAAGCCTGTTTCAGATAAAGATGAAAACGTGCAGCAAGCATCGCAAACCTCATGGCAGTGGGGCGGTACTATATTGCTCGTAGAGGATGAAGACCAGATACGGTACATTGCGAAAACAGTGCTTGAAATGTTTAGCTTTACAGTAATGGAAGCCGTGAACGGTAAAGAAGCAGTTGATTTGTACCAGAAGAACGGCGCGGATATTCCCTTGGTAGTGACAGGTATGGGTATGCCAGTTATGGACGGTTATGCGCTATTCCTTGCATTGAAAGAGCTTAACCCCGCTTTGCCAATTATTATTTCAAGTGGGTTTGGGGACGCTGATGTTACCTCTGGAATTGATCATGATGATATAGCTGGATTAATCAGCAAGCCTTATACTCCCGACAAGTTGCGGGAAGTACTGAGGAGGGTTGTGGAGGGGTGAGGGGTGGCCCTCCTTCCAGGAGCTTTGAAAAGCCGCCGTTCACGGCTCTGCGTCCTGAGACTATCATCCGGGAGGGCTTCAGGGACGTTGTTTATTTGTTGACTAATATAACCAACGCCGCTATTCTGCCGTCATGCCACGATCCGCTCGCTTAGATGCCCCTGATCTTTTGCAACACGTTATCGTACGTGGCGTTGAACGCTGCGATATCTTCTGCGATGACAGTGATCGCAGCCGTTTTGTTGCCACTCTCTCCAAACTGCTCGTACAGACCGGCGCCGAATGCCTCGCCTGGGCACTCATGTCCAACCACTTCCATCTGCTTCTGCGACCGCGTCAGGGACTCCTTTCGCCGGTGATGAGGTGACTTCTCACCAGCTACGCTGTTTAACTCAATCTCCGTCGTCAACCGGAGCGGTCACCTTTTCCAGAACCGCTACAAATCCATTGTCTCTGAATAGAACAGCTATCTGCTTGAGCTGATTCGTTATATCCATCTGAACCCTCTACGTGCCAAAGTGGTAAGCGACCTTGCAGCTCTCGACAGCTATCAGTGGTCTGGTCACTCAGTAATAATGGGGAAAGTGGAAATGGAAGGGCAGATGGTGATCGTATGATGCCAGGGTACTTGGCAGCGGCGAATTTATACTGGAATTGCGGAGCCTGATCTGCTATCTGGCGGTACGTCGTGCCGGATACAGTGGCTCCCTGGTAGGCCGGTTGGTTAATCTGCAACGAGCCGGAGTTAGTGTTGCCGCTGGGCGGGGGGAGAAGTCGGTGCAGGACGATCCCGTTCTTTTGGGAATAATCAACAAATAAACTCTACCCGAAGGCCCCCGATACCTTCAACAACGTGACTGAAAAATATGGAGTGAGAAAGTTAATTGCGGTCGTTTTGACCCGTGCTCTTCGATGGTATCTGCTCAGTACAAAATAATTGCAGGAGCATGAGAAGTTTTAAATATTACTTGATTGTTGCAAATACAAGGTATATATTTTCGCAACATGATATTTTGAAACAAAAAGCGGTTACCATGAATATCACGGCACAACAGAGACTCCTTGATCTATTCGGCAGGCAAAGCGTGGTACGCTCCCGCGATCTTGAACAGTATGAAATCCCCCGGGTAGCGATCAGCCGCATGTGCAAGCGGGGTGTGGTTGAGCGTGTCGGGCGCGGTCTCTATCGACTTACTGATGCACAGGTTACAGAGCATCAGACTCTGGCCGAAGTTGGCAAAGCAAGACCTAACGGAGTGGTCTGCCTCCTTTCCGCACTTCGCTTTCATGATCTGACAACACAAGTGCCATTCGAGGTCTGGATGGCTATTGACGTCAAATCTCATCTCCCCAGAACCAGCCTGCCAATAAAATTCGTCAGATTTTCGGGACCTGCGCTCAGTGATGGCGTAGAAACCCACCGGATGGATGGTGTGGACATAAAAGTTTATTGCCTTGCCAAAACCGTAGCCGATTGCTTCAAATACCGTCATAAAATTGGGCTGGATGTTGCTCTGGAAGCACTTCGTGAAAGTCGGAAAAGTGGCCGGTGCACGATCGATGAACTCTGGCGTTACGCAAAGGTCTGCCGAGTGAGCAATGTCATGATGCCTTATATGGAGGCGATGGCCATATGACACAAATTCGGGGAGCAAATATCTCAGCTTCGGTTCGTCAACGATTGCTTGACCAGGCAAGGTCAATGCGGGTCGATTTCAATCTGCTGCTCACCCGTTACGGACTGGAACGGTTTCTTTATCGCCTGGGCAAGTCAGAATACCGGGAACGCTTTGTTCTGAAAGGCGCCATGCTTTTTCCGTTGTGGGGAGTTGTCAGTTACCGTTCGACACGGGATGTTGATTTGCTCGGTTATGGAGAAAGCGAAATCGAAGCGCTGGTTACGGTTTTTCGTACAATCTGCCAAACTGAAGTGGCGGATGACGGAATCACGTTTGATCCCGCGAGTGTCCAGGCTGAATACATCAGGGACCAGATGGAATATGGCGGCACAAGACTCAAACTTAATGCCGACCTTGCCGGTGCCCGCATTCATCTGCAAGTGGATATCGGTTTCGGCGACGTAATAACACCCTCAGCAGATTTTGCCGAGTACCCTGTGTTGCTTGATCACCCTGCTCCTTCCCTGCTCGTATATCCTCGTGAAACGGTAATTGCTGAAAAATTCCAGGCAATGGTTTACCTGGGCATAGCCAACAGTCGCATGAAGGATTTTCATGATCTCTGGGTTCTCGGAAGTCAGTTTGATTTCGACGGCAAGACGCTGGCAACTGCACTTGCTCGAACTTTTGAACGAAGGAATACGCCATTGCCAGTTGAACTACCTCTGGCCTTAACCCCAGAGTTCTTTGCAGACGCTCAGAAAGTCAGACAGTGGAAAGCATTCCTCAATCGGGCTGGTCTGGCTGTAGAAGTGCAACTGGCAGAGGTTGCAACCTTTATTGCCGATTTTGTTATGCCTTTAATAGAAACGACCAGAGTTGGGGGGGAATATACCGGGCGTTGGCTTGCAGGCGGCCCTTGGCAATGACAACTGGGGTGACATGGAATTTAGAGGTAACCGCCCTTGATATGGTCGGCTTTGTCAATAATGACCTCTTTCCGTCACTGAAGAAGCTTGCTACGGCTGCTGCTGTTTCGCCACATGGCATTGATGTGCCGACCAATATCCTGCACGACAATACCCTTAGCCGTCCGCTCAAGGATTACGGCCCCAGAGACCGGGTAGACATCATCATTACCAATCCACCGCTCGGCGGCATGGAAGAGTTCAACCTGCATACCATTGTCAGGCTCCCCAAAGGGGTTTTCAGTCCCTATACCGGCATCAATACCAACATCCTGTTCTTTGAAAAAGGTGGTCCGACCAAGGCTGTCTGGTTCTTTGAACATCCCTATCCTGAAGGTTACAAATCCTATTCACGCTCCAAGCCGCTGACCATTCAGGAATTTGATCTGGAAAAAAGTTGGTGGAGCAAGCGCAAGACAACAGAAAACGCATGGAAGGTGTCTGTAAAAAATATTGCTGATCGAAATTACAACCACGATAGAAAGAATCCGCATGAAGTGGAAGTAAACCACCGTGATCCGGATGAACTGATGCAGGAATATCTGGGGCATGGCGCTGCGTAAGATGCCCATGACCATGCAGGAATGGGAGACCCGCCTTAACCGATTCATTGAGGCGACCGACCGCGAAATTCTTCAGGATGCCGGTAAAGTGACGACGGAAATCGCCAAAGCTTATGCCGAATGCGAGTTTGAAAAGTATCGCACCACCCAGGATCGATTGTTTGAAAGCGACTTTGATCGCATGATCGAGCAGATCGAGACGAAGGGCAAGCAGGAGGACGGCAATGAATAGGCAAACCGCTCAACTGCTGGAAAAACATTTCGACACCGCCTTTGCTGCGCCCGACGGCATCAAGAAGCTGCGCGAGCTGATTCTGACCCTGGCCATGGAGGGGAAGCTAGTGCCGCAAGATCCGGAGGAGCAACCAGCCAGCGAGCTGTTGAAGGAGATTGAGGCGGAGAAGAAGCGGCAGGTGAAGGAAGGGAAGATAAAGGCGGGCTCACGCGAAGACGCGAAGAGCGTGAAGGAATTTGGAAATGGGGAAGCACCTTATGAGGTGCCTGATGGGTTGGGAGTGGGTGCTATTTTGTGAAGGTGGGGAAGCTGGTAGAGCTGCAGCATGGTTTTACGATAAGGATATTTGCACCAAGACTAAACCTGCCAGTGTTAATCAGCTTTCTCTGCTCAAGCCATGAGTGCTGCATCCAATAGTGATAGCGGTAGAAGATGAGCTTAGCGGCGCGGTTATGAACAGATTAGTTTACAGTCTCCGGAAAATTACATCGTTAATATGGTGGCTCTTTTAAAAAACATTATTTTCTCTTGACGGGAACATTATAGGATGTTCCGGGCCTGTAAATAGTTTTGTGTAAATGGTACTGGGTTTCGGTTTTAAAGATTCGGCAGTCTGTCTTCAAAAAGAATAGAAAAACGATTCATGGCAGCTTTCCAGTCTCTGATCGGCAGGGTCCATTTCTTCGCGATATT
>CAIWTU010000117.1 GCA_903915655.1 uncultured Geobacter sp. | reverse complement strand
GATAAGTAAGTTTACGAAGTTATTTTCTGCTGTAAATCGCAGGAAATAACTTCTAACTTACTAACCCCTAAAAAGGGATAAGTAAGTTTACGAAGTTATTTTCTGCTGTAAATCGCAGGAAATAACTTCTAACTTACTAAATATACAGATATGTCTGATATTCCGGCCGCCATTGTAACCCCTCGATGCGCCGGCGGAGGTCGTCTTCGGATAGTGCGGGGGCCACGCCGTCTTGGATAGCCTGCAAACCGACGGCCACGGCGATTTTGGCTGCCGCCTCCCGCACCTCCGTGAGGGCCGGAAGGAGCGCCCCGTGGGGGTCCTTGATGGCCGGGGAATTTTTCCCGAGTTCCTCCGCTGCGGCGATCATCATGGCGTCGGTCACGCGCCTGGCGCCAGAGGCGGCAAGCGCAAGGCCGACGGCCGGGAAAATATAGACGTTATTACATTGGGCGATGCGAATCTTCCTCCCCTGCCATTCGACGGGGGCAAAAGGCGAACCGCTCGCCACCAGAGCACGGCCCTCTGTCCAGTGGATAAGATCCTCCCCCTTCGCCTCGGAGTTGCTCGTGGGATTAGACAGGGGGAAAATGATGGGCCGTTCCACCTTTGCAGCCATAGCGCGTACAATCGGTTCACTAAAAGCGCCGTTTACAGTGGAGAGGCCGATGAGCACCGTTGCGTCTATCGAGTTGATGACGTCGGCCAGACCGGTGGCGCCGTTCATGGTTTTGGGCCAGTTGGCAATCCTGTCCCACGGCTGGGCATAAACGGCCTGTTCCGGCACGAGATCCCCGCGTTTGTTCTGGAGCAGGCCGTCCCTGTCCACGATGAAGAAACGGCTCCTCGCCTCGGCCTCGCTCAGGCCCTGTCTGATCATGGCCGCCCGCAGGTAGTCTGCTACACCAATGCCCGCTGAACCTGCGCCGAGGATGACAATCTGCTGTTCCTGAAACGGCCGCCCGGTGACATCGATCGCCCCCATAATCGCCCCGAGGACGACGGCTGCAGTTCCCTGGATATCGTCATTGAAGGTCAGCAATTCATCACGGTACTTTTGCAGGAGGGGGCGTGCGTGTGGTGTGGCGAAATCTTCCCATTGGAGACATACGGAAGGAAGTTCTTCCTTGACGGCCGCCACGAACAGGTCGATGAACGCATAATACTCTTCGCCGGCAATGCGTTCGTGACGCCAGCCCATGTACAACGGATCTGAGAGCCGCTCTTGGTTGTTGGTCCCCACATCCAGAATAATGGGGAGGGTGCGGCTGGGGTGGATACCGCCGATGAGCGTGTAGAGAGACAGCTTGCCGATAGGGATGCCCATGCCGCCTATACCCTGATCGCCAATGCCGAGGATCCGCTCGCCGTCCGTGACGACGATGACATCCACATCCGGGTTTGGTCGGTTGGCAAGCATCTGGCGGATGCGGTCGCGATTCGGGTAGGAGATGAACAATCCCCGCGGCCGCCGGTAGATGTGGCTAAATAGCTGGCAGCCCAGACCCACGGTCGGGGTATAGACGATGGGGAGCATCTCCTCGATATGCTCAGCGAGCAACCGGCAGAAAAGCACTTCATTGGCGTCCTGGAGCTGACGCAGGTAGATGTGTTTGTGAAGGTCGGTCTCCATCTCCTGAAACGCGTCGTAAGCTCTCATCACCTGCTCCGCCATCGAATCGACATGCGGGGGCAGCAACCCTGTCAGGCCAAGTTTCTCCCTCTCCTCATCGGTGAATGCTGTTCCTTTGTTATAGAGTGGATCCTCCAGAAGTGCATGCCCACGAAGGTGGGAAGGGAGGCGAGGGGGAAAGGGATCGTTGTTCATATCGGACTCCTGATTGTCTGTTTTTTAGTGTAACAGATAAGCCAGTTTCAGAAGTTATCTCATATGATATGGCGCTGTCCATATCTAAGTAGTAAGAACATTGGGGTCAGAGAAGATGGGGGCTTCCAGGTAATCACTTTTTTAAGTCCATTATTTAGGGCTGCGCGTGCATTATTACCTGTTGCGAGTTGTATATTTCTTCAACAGTTTTTTGTCCCTTTTGTCTCTTTTTGTCCCGGTAACAACTTTAGTCGAGCGCGCATCATTTCAACCTCCGATATCGCTCGCAGATTATATCGTGGTATTATGATTTTGCAATCCCGACATTACAGTTTCACAATTCGATTATTAGTGAGGGTATGGGGTCGCCAAGTTATCACTGTATTTATCAGGACAATGGATCCGTCCAACCTGCCGTAGGGGCGATCCTTCTGATCGCCCGTCTTTAAATCGGCGCCACAATCAGGGCGAACAGAAGGTTCGCCCCTACGATCAGGCCTCAAAAGGACGGGTAAGTACGGGTAGGGGACTTTCTTAAAAGATTGACTAACCTCCTAAAACTCTGGACACGTCCCTGTTTTTGCTGGTCTCCCCGGTTTTCCAGGTCTTAATTGCTGATTCAACAGAAATTCCAGCTGATCTATAAATTGATCCGTTCCATATGGTCGTCCGGTTCTGGTGGCTCGGCGGATTGCACTGTCTGTCTCTTCATCTTCATCTCTGACAAACTCGGCATAAGCGCTCCGTTCCTGGGGTGACAACCGATGCGTGCAATTCTTGGCATGGTGCAGATAATACGATCAAAAATACGGGTTAGCAACAGGAAATCTCGGAAGTGTCCTGGTTCTGGTAACGAAAAAAAGATGTAGGAATTTATGGATTTTAGGAATTGTTAAGTTTATAATGAAAAAACATTTTCATGGTAAAGGAACCGGCCCATGCCTTCTCGCACGGCAAGAGATATATCCCCGGCATTTCTGAAGAAATACCGACCTGATCGGACAGACTCAGGAGCTGTTCCAAGACCGGATCCGGCTGATGAGGGTAGGGCCGTGGCCGATTCCATAGCAAAGGAACTCAAGTCACGATTCGGAGCGAGCAGGGTACTGCTGTTCGGCTCCTACGCCGGGGGTGATTTTCAGAGGCGGTCCGACATCGATCTTTCCGTCTGGGGAATCCCTTCCGCCGCGTATTACCGGGCGGTTGCCTTTGCCAGCGGTTTCAGTGAAAAATTTAAGGTTGATCTGGTAGATGTGACGATGCTTCTTTCGTCCTGTCAAAGGAGAACACTTCATTGTATATGTTCATACATGCTGCCGACATCCACCTTGACAGCCCTTTAAAGGGGCTTGAAGTTTACCAGGATGCGCCGGTTGAGCAGATTCGTGGGGCGGCAAGACGAGCATTTGATAACCTCATTGACCTGGCCATCGATGAAGAAGTCGCATTTGTTTTGCTGGCCGGTGATCTCTACGATGGAGAGTGGAAGGACTACAATACCGGAATCTATTTTGTAAATCGCATGGGGCGCCTGAGAGATGCCGGAATCCCGGTTTTTATGATCTCCGGCAACCACGACGCGGCGAGTCAGATCACCCGTGCCCTGAACCTCCCCGACAACGTCACGCTGTTTTCACACCGAAAGTGTGAAAGCCGTATCCTTGATTACCTTGGAGTTGCCATACATGGCCACAGTTTTTCCTCTCGGGCCGTCGCAGATGACTTGACACAGAATTATCCTCAAGGTGATTCCAGTCTCTTCAATATAGGACTTCTTCACACCAGTCTGAACGGACGCCCAGGTCATGATCCCTATGCTCCCTGTACTCTTGATGCCCTTCGTTCGAAGGGGTACCAGTATTGGGCGTTGGGGCATGTGCATCAAAGGGAGGAAATTGCCACTGACCCCTGGGTCGTTTTCCCGGGAAATATTCAGGGGAGGCATATCCGCGAAACCGGAGCGAAAGGCTGCACCCTGGTGTCAGTCGAGGACAACCGGATAGTGTCGGTTGTAACAAGAGAGTTGGATGTCCTGCGCTGGTCCCATTGCCGGCTTGATCTCGGTAAATGTGACAAGCCCGAGGCCCTCCTTGAAATGGTTAGGGAAACGTTTGAGTCTGAAAGGTCGCGCTCCGACGGGCGTCCGCTGGCAGTTCGCCTAGTTCTGGAGGGAACTACACCACTTCATCGCAGACTTCATGAGAATACAACTCACTGGCATGAAGAGTTCCGAGCTGTCGCCGCCAGCCTTGGTGACGTATGGATCGAAAAAATTATTTTCAACAGCTGCAAGGAACAGCAGCTCCTCGAAGAGTTTGCCGATGACTCACCACTAGCCGCCCTGCAGAAGTCCGTCGAAGGAATTCAGTTCGAAACGTCACGTCTTATCGATCTTATCCCAGAATTTGAGCAAATACGGAGTAAACTGCCTCCCGAACTGTTGAGCGATGACGACCCCTTTTCGCCAAGAGAAGAGGAGCTTGCCATCTTACGTGATGAAGTGAGGGATCTGCTCACAGCCAAGATCCAGCAGGGGGGGCGACATGCGAATTAAACGGCTGGAGATGAAGGCGTTTGGCCCTTTTTCGGATCGTATCCTCGATTTTTCTTCGCACCTCCCAGGTCTGCATATAGTGTACGGTCCTAATGAGGCAGGCAAGAGCAGTTCCTTGAGAGCGCTTCAGGCACTGTTCTTTGGGTTCCCTCCCCGCACAGGTGATAATTTTATTCATTCCTACGATCAACTTTTAGTCGGTGGCTGCCTGCAAGGGAGTGACGGCCACGAGTTGGCTTTTCTTCGCAGAAAGAAAAACAAAAACAACCTATTTGATATTAATGACAATCCTCTTGATCCAGCGCTGCTTAACCCATTTTTACATGGCATTGAACAGGATCTCTTCACCACCCTGTACGGAATAGATCATGAGACCTTGGTAAAGGGTGGACAAGGCATACTGGATCAACAGGGCGAAGTGGGTCAGGCCCTGTTTGCAGCTGGGACAGGACTTGCCTCTCTGAAATCCATAGTGGCTGATCTGGAAAGTGAAGGGGACAGCCTCTTCAGGCCTCGGGGGTCGAGTCAGGCAATCACAGTAGTCTTGAGTCAATATAAGGAGCTGCAGGCACAAATAAAACAGGTGACCCTTTCAAGTCGCGAGTGGCAAGACCACCAGCGGGCTCTCGACGATGCAGCCAAAAAACTGGAGGATGTTAACGAGTTGCGGAGTAAGCTGAACAGGGAGAAACGGCAACTTGAGCGCTTGAAGCAGGCATTACCATATCTCGGTCAACGAAGGAGTCTTCTGGAGAGGTTGGCAGAGCTTGGCGATGTCGTCGTTCTCCCTGCTGACTTTGGAGAACGACGAAGAAACCTGGAACAACAGGAGAGAGATACCCGAAACAACTTTGAAACAGAAAAAAGCCGCTCAAACGATCTGGAAGAGAAAAGAAAAGGGGTCTCTTTTAATCAGGGACTTCTGGATCATGCCGAGGCAATAGAGAAGGCACACCAAGAACTAGGGCAGTATCATAAAGCAAAAGCTGACCGACCTATACTGGTCGGACGAAGAATTGGTAGCCGCACTGATGCTGGTAATCTCCTGAAACAGATCAGACCGGGGATGTCGATTGATGAGGTCGAACTATTGCGCCCTAGCCTGGCGAAGCGTAAGTCTATTCAGACCCTTGGCGCAAGGCACGAAGCTCTTGTTCAGGGTGTGCATAAGGGCGGTCGTCTAGTTCAAACAGCCACTAAGGAGCTTGAAAAAGCTCAAAACAAGCAGCAGCAACTATCCCCTGTCGCCGATGTCAGGAAGCTGACTCAGGCGGTCTTGCTGGTACAGAAGGCAGGAGATCTGGATACGGAGATAACGGCTAAACGGCAAATTTTATTTCACGCTCAAAGGGGGTGTACAGATTCCTTGAACCGCCTTGGGCTTTGGAGCGGTTCGTTGGACCAGGTAGGGCAACTTGCGATCCCTCTACTGGAAACAGTGCACCGGTATGAAGAAGAGTTCCGTTCAACTGTTGACGAAAAACGGCAGGTACAATCCGATAGTGAGCAGCTTGAAATCGAGCTGGCACAGCTTGCTGAGCAGCTTCACGAAATAGAATATGCAGCGGAAGTTCCCACCGAAGAGGACCTAAATCAGTTACGAGGTCGCCGTGATCATGGCTGGCAGTTACTGCGACGTCAATGGCTGCAGGGAGAGGATGTTGTCGCAGAAAGCCGTGACTATGATCCTGAGCAACCACTTCCTGATGCTTATGAAAGGCTGGTAGCTGTCTCTGATCAGACGTCCGACCGTCTGTATCGGGAGGCTGATCGTGTCCAAAAGCATGCTTCCCTGAAAGCACGAGCCGAGGGAATCGGAAAACGCCTGCTTGAGCTGAAAACGCAACTGGAGAGTTTTGACTCGACCTTGTCTGATCTCTCTCGTCGTTGGCAGGAGCTTTGGGCCCCTTGTGCCATTGCTCCATTACCTCCCCGTGAAATGCAAGCATGGCTCAACAGCTTTGACAAGCTCCGTTTTCAGGTTGAGGAAGCAGGTAAGGTTGCCAAGGAAGTAGAGGGCCGAGAAACCAAACGCACAGAACTGCGGGCAATCCTTATTGCTGAGCTAGCTTTGGTAGGCGAACAGCGAGAATTTCCCGGTGAAGAGCTCTCCTCACCGGTACAGATTGCCGAGGACCTTTTACAGCGGTTGCAAGGAGAAAAGTCCCGACGTGAGACACAGGATGGTAAACTTCGCGATCTTGAAAACGCCAAGGAAACTGCCCGCCAAGACCTTGATGATGCTGAAGAAGAACTTAAACAGTGGCAGTCTCTTTGGGTAGGAGCTGTGACTCCGCTCGGTATTGAGAGCAAGACCCTTCCTGCCGAGGCAATTGACTTCATAGAGACCCTTCAAGGGTGCTTTGAAAAGCTCAAGGAAGCCGATGAGTTTCGTAAACGCATCGAAGGTATCGATCGGGACGCAAGTGAGTTGGAGGGGACTGTTCTGGAATTGGTAAAAGAGATTGCCCCGGACATTGCCGGTCTTGATGCCCCTCAGGCTGTGTCACAGTTAAAGAGTCTTCTTGCGCGGGCCAGCCAGGACCAGGCGCTTGTGCAGAAATATAGTGAAGAGATCGACTCGCTAAATATATCCATCCTTGAAGCTCGTACCGGTTTGGCCAGTATCGATGAACAGATCACCGCGCTCCGTCAATTGGCTGGCTGCGAGACTGAGGAGCAGCTTAACGAGGCCGAAAGGCGCTCCATCGAATTACTGAAATTAAGGGAAAAATTGGAGGAAGTAGGGGAAACACTGGCTAGTATTGCTGAAGGGGTATCACTTGCCGAGATTGAAGCAGAAGCCCAAGAAGTTGACCCGGATGATCTGCCAGGTCGAATCGAGGGGTTTAGTAACGAAATTGCTGTGAGGATTGATCCGGAAATTATTCGGTTGTCCGAAACCATTGGCCGGGAGAAAAACGAGCTTGCCCGTATGGATGGCAGCGGCAAGGCGGCGGAACTGGCGGAAGCCTCACAACAGGCATTGGCTAAGATTCGACGTCTCACGGAGCGCTACATTCGAGTAAAGCTAGCCACAAAAATACTAAGGGAAGAGATCGAACGATATCGTGCCGAAAATCAGGACCCTGTTCTGAAAATTGCTTCCAGGTATTTCAAAGAACTTACCCAGGGAGCATTTAACGGGCTGCGTACCGACATTGACGACCATGGACAGCCGATATTGATAGGCGTTCGCTCCAATGGTGTTTGGTTACAGGTCGAGGGAATGAGTTCCGGAACTCGCGACCAACTCTACCTGGCCTTACGGCTTGCTACCCTCGAATGGCGCGTCCAATCGAGCGAACCAATGCCTTTTATAGTCGATGACATCCTCATAAATTTCGACGACGAACGTTCAAAAGCAACCTTAAAGTCCTTGGCTACCCTTGCTGAAAAGACTCAGGTGATCCTGTTTACGCACCATGGCCAGATACGGGAAGCGGCTCAATCCCTGAACTTGAAAGACAACGTGTTTATTCATCAACTGTAACGAAAGAGCGCCGCCAAATATTGATTTGTGGTAAGTGCATAGCAGGGCAGCGTATTATTAGCAGCAAGCATCAAATTGGCAGTCATGGGCTTCCCCAATGAACAAGCGAACCCCGGAAAACACTCTGTGGGCAGAATGGGAAACCTTTCCCCTTTTCGTTAATCCTGATTGACCCACTCCCCTAAATATTCATATTCCTCCACCCTGGCGCTGCCACCATACAGGACCGAACGGAGTTCCTTTGTTCTGATTTTTAGTGGGGAGGTCGAGACAATGTCTCGACTGTATGAGAACTTCCAGGGGCAAGAATTGTTCTTTTCATAGCCGGGGCAATGATGATAGTTACATTCGTATTCAAGCTTTCTACCGTCGAAGTCAACAGGCTGACACTGACATAGACTCTCCAGACATGCGTCCATATCTTCCCTATTTTTGCCAGTCATGCAGGGGGTAAGTGAAACCGGGTCAGATTCACAAGCCAGCAGTTGTCCATCCCTTGCCTTGAGCCGGCAGGGACTACCCCATCCAAAGGGGACCCCCTTGAGGTTGACTAATTTGAAGTGCCCCTTGACCCCCCGGAAGCGATTGTTAACCAGCAGGTCGATAATCTCCGGCAAGGTGAGCAGCTGCTCAGCCTTATACTCAAGTTTGTAGATCTGCTCCTGCAGCTTTGCGGCATCGGGAGCGTCCGGGGCAAGGCGGAGATATTCCCGGAGGCTCGCAGCGGCCTCCTTAAGTTTTCCCTTCTTTTCCTGAAGAAGGGCCAGATTGTAGTGGGGCTCCGGCCAGGCTGGGGCTAGTTCTGCGGCTTTTTGGAATTGCTTTATGGCAGAATCGTACTCCTCCGGTGATTTCGCCATCTCCACCGCTGCCTGACCACGCGCCATGTAACGACGGGCCTCTTCGGGGATGGTCTGAGCGTATGCAGGGGAAAACGGCAAGGCGCTGACTGCAAAAACCACGATCAGATAAAACGTCTTCATCCTCTTCATCTTACCCTCCATTACAGAAAGAAGGCGCCCCAACCCCGTTCTCATCCGTCCCTCCCTCGTACTGATTTTTTGGCTACAGCTATCAGACAATTGGATTCAAATAAAAGTTCCTGGGACAACAGTCTAGTGCTGCCAGACAAGGTCGTATAATCCAGCGGGTGTGACTCCCGCCTCGGAAGGCAGGCCAGCTAGCTGTGTAATTGTACCAGAAATTTACCTGCGTGTCAGCGGTTTCGTGAACATGTAGTAAAGTAAAAGCGGCGCTTTATTAATGCTGATGGCGCTCGGCCCTATGCCGCACATGGCGATCACCCCTGTTCCAAAAATGCCCAGGATGCCGATGACGCCGCAATCCCCCGCGCACCCCTTGGTCTCCATGAGCATATGTTCGTTCAGCTCTTTCAACGTTCGGTTTTCAAGCGGAAGGTTGGCATACATTCGAAAACAAGAACGTCAGCCCGGATGCTTTCTTTACCGCGGCTGAATTCACCCGACTCCATGTATCCCTTCATTATGTTGACACCATCCTTCTGGTCGAAGGAAACTCCGGAAATTTCGTCAAAGCAGACAACATCATACAGCCACATGAAAAGGCTTACAAGGAACTCTTTTGAGGTTGGAGCCTTGCCACCAATCACCGCCAGGGCATTGAGGAATCCCATCTGTGAGGCAGTCACTTTTGCAAGGGCCGAGTGGAAGGATAATTTTTCCCGCGAGATCAAAATGTCGATGGCTGAAGCTATTTGCTGCTGGGAGATTTCTTCTCCGGGCTCTGAGACGTACCAGATTGCCTCGCAAAACTGCTGTCCCAACTCGCTCTCCTGGAAGTACAATTCCCCGTCGGTCCGCTATCGTTGGAAAACGACTCCCCTATGTCGGAAAACCACTGAACAGCCTCGGCAAGTGGTGGGGCTCCAAGCCATTAGTACTGACCCGCGAATTATCCTGGCTGCACTCTTTTCATGCTTCAGATGATACTGAGCGCTGGCCAGAGCACAAAAAAGATGGTTTACGAAAGGTATGGCAAATAGGTGGAAGATTTGGAGAAGGACGCACCGTGCATGCTTGAATATTTTGGTCGGGATTTTATCGAAAAGAACTTCAACAAGTCGTTCAATTCTTTTCTTAATTGCGAAAGTTTTGCGAAAGTCGGGGTGGAGAAATTTGGAACTGAATGATTATAAAGGGAAAATCTGGCGGAAGCGCATGGGAATCGAACCCACCCGGGAAGTTTCTCACCCCCCACACCGGTTTTGAAGACCGGGCAGCCCACCAGCGACTGACGCGCTTCCGTGTCCGAATTATATATATTGGCCTACGTAAGTCAATGATAATCTTATCCAGTATAATATTGCAGAGGGATCGCGCGCATCTTCGCTTCAAAATTCCGCCGGAAAGATCTATGCATTTCTCCCTCCCGATCTCTCCGGCAAAGGAGATCCTCCCTTTAGCTGTCGAGAAGCGCAACTGAATCCTCTTTTCCGGTAAGAGGCGACTTGGCTATTTTTACCTTGAAAAAAAGAGCCGCTGATGCTACAAGTGCACAGGTTTTCTGATATTTCCGGCACTTTCCGTGCCATGCATAAATGTTCTGAGTACGGCATGCCAGGTTGGGAGGAACAGGATGGGTTTTATTGATGTTCTGTTATTCGGCAGGAAAATGAAACTTGGAACAAAGCTCTTCGCTGTTTTATCGATAGTAACCATCGGCTTTATTCTCCTTATGGCGAGAGGTTCAACTCTCCTGAAAGAGGTAGGGACAGGTGGCAACAGCTACGTAAGGTTGGAAAATGTAAGGGGAACTCTTGGAAATGTATTACGTCTGAATGCCGACATACAAAAGGCGCGTGCGACGGAAGTCAATCTGGTTGAAGAAACCGACGCTGCTAGGGGGGAGCGGACCCGCTCGTTTCTGAAAGGGCTCAACAAAAGTATAGATTCCGGATTTGCGGCGATATTGAGGCATACTGAAGATCCGAAATTCAGATCGGCTCTGCTCGAGACAGAGGGGACCTGGAGCGAGTTGGCCTCAACCTCGGCGAATGAACTCTTGCCCGCAGTGCAAAGGGGAGACCTGTTGCGCGCCAGGGGAGTGGCTGCGACTATTCAGGCTGCCAGATATGAGAAAATTTCCGGGCAGCTGGAAGGGATGCTGACTACCCTGAAAGCGGAAGCCGATATGCTGACAGCGAAGAGAGCTCTGCTGGTCAGGCAGGCTATTATTTCGACATTCGTTTCGAGCGTGATAGTCGTGCTCCTTGTCCTCCTGTTACTTTGGGGAATCTTGACCGGGATCACCCGTCCCATCGTAAAAGGATCGGAGATTGCGAGAGCTGCCCTCGATGGCGATCTCGCAGTTGATTTTCCGGTTACATCAGAGGATGAAATTGCCAATCTGGCCAATTCGTTCAACGGTATGGTCGGATGTTTCAGTTCGCTGATCGAGAGAAATCATTCCGTCATCAAGGAATTGACCCGCATCTCCCGGACCATTTCCGAGACAGCCAGGAGGGTCAGCAATGGGTCCGAGGTCAAGGCAAACCGGATAAGCGAGACATCTGCTGCTATCATGGAGATAAATGCTTCGGTCAGAGGGGTCGCACAGGGTGTTGACAGCCTCTCCTTCTCTGCCTCTGAGAACTCCTCCTCGATACTGGAGATGGCCGCCAGCGTCGAAGAGGTTGCCATAAACGTTGAAACCCTGGCGCAAACCGTTGAGGATGTTACGTCGTCCATCGTCGAAATGACCGCTGCAATCAAGCAGATCGGCATCAGCGTGCAGAGTCTGATAGATTCTTCCGCAGTAACAGCCTCTTCTGTCGTGCAGATGGATTCGTCCATCCGGCAGGTAGAGAAGAATACCATAAATTCTGCAGCCATATCCGAGAAGGTACAGCGTGACGCCGAGGAGGGTAAGACCTCCGTCGAGGCTACCATAAAGGGGATGCAGGAAATAAGGCGTTCCTCTGGGATTACCTCCGAGGTGATTGTAACCTTGTCTAGGAGGGCCAATGACATTGGCGCTATCCTTTCGGTAATCGATGAGGTGGCCGAGCAGACCAACCTGTTGGCGCTGAATGCCGCTATCATTGCCGCACAGGCGGGCGATCAGGGCAAGGGGTTTGCGGTTGTCGCCGATGAGATAAGGGAATTGGCCGATCGAACCAGCAGATCTACCCGCGAGATAGCACAGCTTATCAAGGGTGTGCAGGAAGAGACGCGTCGTGCGGTTGACGCGATAGATCAGGCAGAGAAGAGCATTGCAGATGGAGAGTCGTTGTCGCAAAAATCGGGGGAGGCCCTTAACAAGATCGTCCAGGGTGTAAAAATGTCGACCGATCAGGTTGGTGAAATTGCCAAGGCCGCCGCTGAGCAGGCAGAAGGAAGCCAGAGGATAAGGGCTTCCGTTGAGCATGTTACCGACATGATCATGCAGATTGCAAGCGCTACCCGTGAGCAGACCAGGGGGAGCGAACTTATTATGACTGCCGTTGAGAGGATGAAAGGGCTTACCTGTCAGGTGCGCTCCTCGACCCGGGAACAGAGCAAGGTGGGGGGGCTGATTGCCGAGTCGACAGAAAATATAACAAATATGATCCGGCAGATCAAGCGTGCCTGTGATGAACAGGCAAAGGGAAGTGAGCAGATTGTCTATGCGGTGGAGGAAATACAGAAGTCGACGGATGAGAATTTCGAGGCGGTTACGGTTCTGGATGACACCGTGACAGGGCTCGCAGTGCAGATAGAAAAAATCGAAAAAGATATCAGCAGTTTCAGGCTGAAAGGATAGGCAGGCGCAGCCAATGAGCAGAATTCAGAAGAGATTCGAAAAATTAAAAGGGGCGGGTGAAAAGGCCCTGACAGTTTTTATTACGGCCGGAGATCCCGATCTGGCAACCACCGCAGAGCTGATCTTGGCGATGGATAAGGCAGGCGCGGACATTATTGAACTTGGCGTTCCCTTTTCCGACCCGATGGCCGATGGCCCGACTATCCAGCTTTCCTCGGAAAGGGCCCTTGCAGCAGGCACGACCCTGCCGCTTATACTGGAAATGGTGAAATCGGTGAGGGGGCAGACGGAGATACCGATAGTCCTGATGGGGTATTATAATCCTGTCTACCTGTACGGAACGGAGCGCTTTGCGGCGGAAGCCGTTGCCTCGGGTGTCGATGGGGTTCTTCTGGTGGACTTGCCGCCTGAGGAAGCCGAAAAGGAAGGGTTTACCCTGGTTGCCCGTAGCAAGGGGCTCGATATCATTTCCCTTCTGGCGCCGACATCAAGCGATGAGAGGATAAACAGGGCGCTGAAATCGGGGCGTGGTTTTATTTACTATGTCTCGGTCACTGGTGTAACGGGCGCCCGAAAAGATGTTTCTTCATCCCTCCCCGAAGAGGTCGGGAAAATAATGGAGAAGAGCCATCTGCCGGTAATTGTCGGATTCGGCATATCCACTCCGGAACAGGCAGGAGAGGTTGCTTCATTTGCTGATGGGGTTGTGGTCGGAAGCGCCCTGGTTAAATACTTTGAAAATTATCAGGGGGAAGAGCTTAAGAAAAATGTCGTGAATTTTGTCTCCTCTCTGAAAGCGGGCATCAAGGGGTAAGGATATGAGCTGGTTCAAAAAGGAAAAGGCGCCGCTTCTTCGTAAGGAAGGAAAGAGGGTTCATGTGCCGGAAGGGCTCTGGACAAAATGTCCGTCCTGTCAGGGGGTTATCTACTCTAAGGAGATAGAGATCAATCTGAATGTATGCCCGAAATGCGACCATCACTTCCGTGTCACGGCGAAGAGGCGGTTGGAGATTATTCTTGACGAGGGGAGCGGCGTGGAATTCGACGCAGATATGCAGCCGGTAGATTTTCTTGATTTCAGGGATTCCAAGAGCTACCAGGAGCGGATAGATGCCGCTATTGCGAAGGGTAATACGAAGGAAGCCGTCATCTCCTGCGCGGGAACTATTGACGGAGTCCCTGTCCAGGTTGCAGCCTTCGAATTCTCGTTCATGGGTGGCAGCATGGGGAGTGTCGTGGGGGAGAAGATTACCAGACTTGTCGAGCGCGCCATAAAAAGCGGTACTCCCGTGGTCATATTTTCTGCATCCGGGGGGGCGCGGATGCAGGAAAGTATTCTTTCTCTTATGCAAATGGCGAAGACCTCGGCGGCCCTGGCGAAATTGCGCAAACAGTGTCTGCCCTATATCTCGGTCCTCACCGACCCTACGACAGGAGGGGTGACGGCCAGTTTTGCCATGCTGGGGGACGTCAATATGGCAGAACCGAAGGCCTTGATCGGTTTTGCCGGACCACGGGTCATAGAGCAGACCATCAGGCAAAAACTCCCCGAAGGGTTCCAGCGGGCCGAATATCTTCTTGAGCATGGCATGATCGATATCATTGTCCCAAGGAAAGAGCTGAAGCAGACGATAGCCCGTGTATTAAAGATGCTGTCGCACTGATTTTTTTACCCATGACCTATCGGGATCTTCTCACATATATCTACTCCCTCGGACGTTTCGGAATGAAGCCCGGACTTGAAAGGATACGAACTCTCCTGAACAGGCTGTCAAATCCGGAGAAGAGGTTGAATGTCATCCATCTGGCCGGCACCAATGGCAAAGGCTCTACGGCAGCCTTCCTTTCGGCAATTCTCACTTCGGGAGGATACAGGGTCGGGTTGTTTTCGTCACCCCACCTGATTCACTTTACGGAACGGTTCCGTATAAACGGAGTCGAAATAACCGAGTCGGACGTTGTTTCCGTGGCGGAGAGGGTAATTGCAGCCGCGCCTCCAGGAACCACATTTTTTGAACTGGCTACTGCAATGGCCTATCTCTATTTTGCCGAAGAGAAAGTAGATGCGGCAATTATGGAAGTCGGCATGGGGGGGCGTCTTGATGCAACCAATGTGGCTTCAGGACTCCTTTCTATCATTACTCCTATTGCCCTTGACCATTGCGAATATCTGGGGGAAACTATTTCCCTGGTTGCCGGGGAAAAGGGGGGGATAATAAAGCCTGGCCGCCCTGTAGTCACTTCGGTGCAATCGCCGGAGGCTCTGGCCGTGATCAATGATCTCTCCGGCCTACTCCACTCTCCGCTATTCTGTTTCGGCAAGGATTTTTTTTCGTTCTGGCAAGAGGGGAGGCTCGATTACTCTGGTCTGAACTGGATCATGCACGGTCTCAAGCCCGGTATCGGCGGACGTTACCAGATGGTAAATGCGGCTTCTGCGCTTTTTGCTGCGGAGCTCCTTTCCGCTTCGGGCCTCGGGGTTGACCAGGGCGCGGCAAGGGTGGGGGTAGAGGCGGCCTTCTGGCCTGGCAGGATGGAACTGTTGACCGTTCCTGAACGGATACTTCTTGATGGAGCTCATAACCCGGCAGGTGCGGCAGCTTTGGCTGAAGCCCTCTTGGAGGTCCCTCATGAAAGACTCATCCTGGTTGCCGGAATCATGGAGAGCAAGGACGTTCAGGGAATTCTGGATTCACTCCTGCCGCTGGTTGATCAGGTGATAACGGTCTCTCCCTGTATTCCTCGCGCCTTTTCCTCTGAAAAGCTTGCCTCTCTCTGCCGGACTGCGGGAGTAAACGTCATTGACGGAGGATCTGTTGCTGAAGGTCTGGAAATTGCACTGCGGATGGCGGAGTCACGGGACCTTATTCTTGTCTGCGGCTCACTCTATACTGCAGGTGAAGCAAGGGCCCTACTCTTGTCGGAAAAATTCGAACCTTTCAGAGGGTAACCCCCTGTATCTATGATAAAATACTCGACCATATTCCTGACACTACTATTCCTGATAGTTTCTTTCTCCCCCCGTCCCGTGGCCGCGGCAAGTGAGAAAGAGACCGGGTCAATATCTATTCAAGCCGATAGCCTGACCTATGAAAAAAGTAGCGACAGCTACAAAGCGATAGGAAGTGTCAAGCTTGAATGGGACGATGCAACCCTTTTCGCCGACAGCGCATTGCTGAACCAGGGTCAAAATACTGCGGAAGCCAAGGGAAAGGTTTTTCTGAAGCGGTATAACGATACGCTCCGGACGGAACAGCTTACCCTCGATATTAAGAGTGGCAAAGGGGTGGCAAAGGATGGCTACCTTTTCATGAAACAGGCGAATGTCCATCTTCGCGGGGAAAAGATGGAAAAGGAGGGGGATGAAGATTATCACATCGACAAAGGGAGTTTTACCTTTTGTGACGGAGAGGTCCCAAGCTGGAAGTTCAGCGCCAGCACCCTCGACGTGACACTTGGAGAGTACGCGTCCGGCAAGAATGTACTCTTCTATATCAAGGATGTGCCGGTACTTTATCTCCCCTATATGCTTTTTCCCCTTAGACGCGAACGCCAGTCAGGCTTTCTTATCCCGGTAATAGGTACCTCGACCATAACAGGAACGAATGTCTCCGTTCCCTTCTATTGGGCAATCTCCCCCAGTCAGGACGTTACGTTCAATCTGAAATACATGAGCAAGAGGGGGGTAGGGGCAGGCGCAGATTATCAATATATAAGGAAAACCGGCAGTGAGGGGAGCTTTAAAGGATTTTTGATCTATGATACGAAGCAGGAAAGGTTCCGAGGCGAGTTCAGCGAGAGGCATCAGGAGGCATTCTCTCCTTCGATAACGTTCAAGTCAGACTTTAGCTACGTTTCGGATCGCAACTATTATCGGGATTTCACCGAAACCTTCGGGGATTACAACCGCAAGAGTGTCGACAGTAACATTTTTATGACAAAACGATGGCAGAGGTTCTCCCTTACTCCGGAACTGCGCCTCAGTCAGAATCTGGAAGCCACTTCCAACGCGGATACCCTGCAGAAACTGCCATTGATTACTTTTACCGCCGTGAAGCAGAGATTCGGGGCTATTCCGTTCTATTTTTCGCTGGACTCCAATTTTACGAACTTTTACCGTGAGCGGGGAGTCAGCGGACAGCGGGTCGATCTGCACCCGAGGGCGACGTTTTATTACACTCCTGTCGAAGAAGTGGAGACCGCAGCCTGGGTCGGCTTTAGGTCCCGCCTCTATAATACCGGCGAAGGCGGAAATATTGCGGTTTTTCGCGAGTCAGGGCTCATGGACGGAGGCTTCACTGTTTCTTCCACCCTGGCAAGGGTTTATGAGATTGGCTGGAAAGACCTGCGCAAGGTACAGCATGTTATTATGCCTGAGGTCGGATACTCCTATCTGGCTAAAGGAGACCAGTCCTCGCTCCCGTTTTTTGATTACAACGACAGAGTTGTCGCGCAGAATATGGCTACATATTCTATTACAAACTATCTTACCGGCAAATTTGTTTCCGGCGATGAAACTTCCGACTACCGTACCCTTGCCTACCTGAAACTTTCTCAGGGTTATGACTTCAGCGGTTCCCGTCGTGACCTTCTTACAGCGTACCAAGATCTTGACCCTTTCTCCGACATAAGGATTGAGGCGCAGATTAAACCTCTCAAGCACCTTTCTTTTATGACCGACAGTCGTTACAATCCCAATCGAACCAACTTTTCCAGCACGGAAGTCGCCGTCAATGTCGCTGACGACAAAGGGAACCTGGTCTCGGCGGGCTATCATTTCACGCGTACCCAGTTCGAGTACCTGGAGGGAAAGGTGTCGGTTGCCCTGCTGAAGCCTTTTCTGCTCAATTTTAACGGACGTTACTCGGTTGACAGTGGGTCAATGCTGGAATCCTATTATTCCATCGAATACAAGCAACAGTGCTGGGGGATAATCTTTTCCTACGGGGAGAGGCGGGGTAATCGGAATTTCTTCGTAAACTTTACCATGGCCGGTCTTGGCCCACTTGCCAAGATAAAGGCTTTCTGATTGCGCGGGGGAGCTTGCAGTCGCCTAGCGATACCCGAAGATCGCAGTTCCAACCCTCACCAGTGTAGCGCCTTCTTCGACGGCAACCTCGAAATCACCAGACATCCCCATCGAAAGTTCATCCATCTCGACATTGGGGATGTTCTCGGCGGTTATAATTTCCGAAAGCTCTCTCAATGACCGAAAGGAGAGACGTGCCTCCTCTGGCTGGTCAAAAAACTGGGGCATGGTCATCAAACCTCTGATCCGGAGATGCGGAAGCCGGGCAACCTCCCGGACAAGCCTTGCGGCTTCAGCCGAGGATGTGCCCGATTTGGTCTCTTCTCCGGAGAGATTCACCTCAACGAGCACGTTGCAAAGCTCTCCGAGTTTACCCCACTGTTTTTCGATCTCCTCTGCAAGGGAAAGCCGGTCTACGGAATGGATCAACGATACAACCCCTGCAAGCTGTTTTACCTTGTTGCTCTGCAGGGCGCCTATGAAGTGCCATTCAATCGGTTCCTTTACATGGAGTGCCTTTGCCAGTAATTCCTGGACATAGTTTTCACCGAAAATCAGTTGACCCGCCTCTGCAGCCTCTGTAACGCCTTCTGCGGGCCAGGTCTTGGAAGCGGCGACCAGACGGATAGTTGCCGGATCGCGACCGACCCTGAGGGCAGCAGAGCTTATCCTGCGATTGATTTCGTATATGTTTGTGGCTATAGACATATGGTAACCCGACCCTGAACAAATTCTGCGTTGAGCGTAATGATCCGTGAACCCGAGGAAGACAATTTGAATAGTTTCAGATACGGAGTTTCCGGATGTTAAACTAAATAGCCCCTGCCTTGTGCAAGGCCTCGACAACCTCGCAGAGCGGCAGTCCTACGACATTCGAATACGATCCCTCGATTTTCCTGATCATATATGCGGCCCCACCCTGAATGGCGTAGGCGCCTGCCTTGTCTAACGGGCAGCCTGATGCAATGTAGACGCGTATTTCTTCACTGTTCAGGGTCTTGAAGTAAACCCTGGTTTTGACCGCCTCTCCGTTTAAGGCATCCTTCTCCTTGTCGTACAAGGCAAAACCGGTAATTACCTCATGGCCGACCCCGGAAAGCTTTTCGAGCATACGTTCTGCGTCGAGGCTGTCAGCCGGTTTCCCCATGATTTCTCCTTCGCATACCACAACCGTATCTGCACCTATAAAGAAGCGGCCGTCACTCTTTTTCGCTACGTCGAGAGCCTTTTCGCGAGCCAGTCGTACTACGTGCTCTTCCGGTCTCTCTCCCGAAAGGGTATCCTCGGGAATGCCGCTCGGAAGTACCCGGAACTTAATTCCTGCGGAATCGAGCAGCTCCGCCCGGCGGGGTGATGCTGAAGCGAGGATAATATTCGAGGGGGTGTGATGCATTCTTCTTTTTCCCTTTCTTCTAAAAAAAACCAGTAAAGCCAGTCCCCCGAGAATCGAGGCCCCAAGGGATAACCTGACGGTATCCTGGACGAATATTCCGGAAGCGAGGGAGAGAACCCCCATAACAACCAGCAGCGCTTCCAGAGAAAAGAGCCTGCCGATTACCGATATTTCCTGGTTATTTTTATCCCTGTTCATGGTTTACATCTGGCGGGGCTGCTCTGGTTGCTCGCGGATCGGCAGGGGAATTCTCTCCCTGCAATTGTAATTGCTCCCGCCATGCAGCCATAGCGACCAAGGCGCGTTCGGCAAGTTTCTGCCGCCTCTCTTTTTTGTGCACTCTGCCGGGGAGCTCCAGGAAGAGGCCATAATTTACGTTCATAGGCTGGAAATGTTTATGGTCCGTGCTGGTTATGTGGCGGACAAGAGCGCCGATGGCCGATGTTGGCGGGGGTGTCGTCAGAACGTTCCCCGTAGCCAGTAGTGCGGCGTTGACCCCGGCAAGGAAGCCGCTGGCGGCCGATTCCACATACCCCTCCACCCCGGTGATCTGGCCGGCAAAAAGGATGCGTGGATCGGTTTTAAGTGAGAGGGTGTCGCTGAGAAGGTGGGGAGAATTGATAAAGGTGTTCCTGTGCATGGAGCCGAGTCGTACGAACTCTGCCTGTTCGAGCCCTGGTATCAGCCGGAAGATTTTCTTCTGCTCCGGATAGGTAAGTTTGGTTTGAAAACCGACCAGATTGTAGAGGGTGGCATCCCTGTTTTCGAGACGCAGCTGCACAACCGCATGCGGCTCTTTCCCGCTGCGCGGGTCAAGAAGACCGACCGGCTTCATCGGTCCGTAGCGGAGAGTTTCATGACCACGTCTCGCCATTTCCTCAATCGGCATGCATCCTTCAAAATGGATAACCTTTTCAAAATCCCGGGACGGAAATTTTTCCGCATTCAGCAGTTCATTGACAAAGGTGTCATACCGGTCGGCATCCATGGGGCAGTTGAGGTAATCATCCCCATCTCCCTTGCCGTAGCGGGATGCTGCAAATACCTTGTTCCGGTCGAGTGATGCTGCGCTGACAATGGGGGCTATGGCGTCGTAGAAATAGAGATAGGGACCTGTCAACTCGCCGATTGCAGCCGCGAGCGGAGCGCTGGTGAGCGGACCCGAGGCGATGATTACGATCCCGGTTTCAGGGATGCGGACAACTTCTTCACGCCGCACCGTTATCAGCGGATGCGCCTCGATCTTTTGAGACAGGTATAGCGAGAAGAGTTCGCGGTCGACTGCCAGGGCGCCACCGGCGGGTACGCGGGTGGCGTAGGCCCCTTCCATAAAGAGTGAGCCGAGCTGTCGGAGCTCTTCCTTGAGGAGACCCACGGCATTTTCCAGCGATTCGCCCCTCAGGGAATTGGAGCAGACAAGTTCGGCAAGTGAGGGGAGGGAATGTGCCGGGGAAAAGGTGTCTGGTTTCATCTCGAACAGGGTCACCGGAATGTTGCGGCTCGCTGCCTGCCACGCCGCCTCACAACCGGCAAGGCCGCCACCTATAATGGTTATTGAGGAGGGTTTCACCTCGCTGTTATCCAGATGGGAGTTACTCAGTTTCATTTCCTTTCTTGTAATCACACCCTTCCTTGGGGCACTTGAGGAAGGCTCCGGTACGTTTGTAAACCTTCTGGACGAGGAGGGGAAAGCCGCAGGTGGGGCAGGGCTGCTCCACCGGTTTGTCCCAAAGGGCGAACTTGCATTCCGGATAGCGGTTGCAGGAGTAAAACATTTTGCCGTAACGTGATTTTTTCTCCATCAACTCCCCCTGTGCGCATTCCGGGCAGGTCACGCCGGTTCCCTTCGGCTTGACGAGTGGCTGGATGTTTTTACAGGCAGGATAGGCGGAGCAGGCCAGGTATTTGCCATATCTTCCATCCTTAATCAGCATCTGTGTCCCGCATTTATCGCACTTTTCCTCGGAAAGGACCGACTCCTCCAGAGCCTTCCCCTCTTTTTCCAGGGGGCGGATGAATTTGCATTCGGGATAACCGGAACAGGCGTAAAATCTGCCGAATTTACCAAGTTTCACGACCAGGTGGTGCCCGCATTCGGGACAGATCTCGTCGGTTGCCTCGGTGGTCAGTTCTGCCTTGGTAACCTCTCCCTCTTTCTGGTGAAGGAGCGTATTGAAAGGTTCCCAGAATTCGTGCAGCAGGGGCTTCCAGCTCTTTTCCCCTCTGGAAATCTGGTCGAGCTCTTCTTCCAGGCGAGCGGTGAAATTGTAGTCAACGTAGCGGGTGAAATGTTTCACCAGCAGGTCGTTCACAACCATGCCGACATCTTCGGGAGTGAAGCGCTTCTTGTCAAGTTTGACGTATTTTCGTTCCAGCAGTGTGTTCATGATCGACGCATAGGTTGAGGGGCGTCCGATCCCGTATTCCTCGAGAGTTTTCACCAGGGTGGCCTCGGTGTAGCGTGGCGGCGGCTGTGTGAAATGCTGTTCGGAAAGGAGCTTGAAAAGGTCAAGTCTCTCGCCTTCGGTCAGCGCAGGTAGCATTCCTTCTTTCTCGGATAGGTCATCATCTGTACCCTCGATATAAAGTTTCATGAATCCGGGGAAGCGGATAACTGTTCCGGTGGCCCTGAACCGGTGACCGTTTCCTGCGCCGATATCTGCGGATGTCTGGTCCAGAAGTGCTTCAGCCATTTGACAGGCAACAGTTCTTTTCCATATCAGGTCATACAATTTGTACTGGTCGGGGGAGAGAAACTGCTTGACGCTTTGGGGGGTCTTTGCGATATAGGTCGGCCGGACCGCTTCGTGGGCCTCCTGTGCATTCTTTGCCTTGTTTTTGAAGTAGCGGGGTTTTGCCAGGGCATACTCTTTGCCGTACATGCCGGTTATCAACTCCCTGGCCTCTGTAAGCGCCAGTTGGGAAAGGACCACGCTGTCGGTGCGCATATAGGTGATAAGGCCCATTTCTCCTTCGCCTACATCAATTCCTTCATAGAGTTTTTGCGCTATCGACATTGTTTTTTTTGCGGAGAAGCCGAGTTTGCGCGCTGCCTCCTGCTGCAGTGTCGAAGTGGTAAAGGGTGGGGCCGGAAGCCGTTTCCGTTCGCTTCGGGTAACCTTCTCCACCTTGTAGACGCACCCTTCCAGAGCCTTCAGGCGAAGGTCGGCTGACTCTTTGTCCGGGATGTCGAATTTGCCGAGTCTGCCGTCGACGGTCTCCACAAGATTGGCGGTAAAATCCTGTTTCGCGGCATTCGCAAGATTTGCGGAGATAGTCCAGTATTCCCGCACGATGAAAGCCTTGATCTCCTTTTCCCTTTCACAGATGAGGCGAAGCGCAACCGACTGGACACGTCCGGCCGATAACCCGTAACGGATTTTTTTCCATAAAAAGGGTGAAAGGTTGAAACCGACAAGATAATCAAGGACCGAGCGGGCCTGCTGAGCATCGACCAGATTGACTGATATGTCGCGTGGGTTGCTGACGGCGTGGAGGATGGCATCCCTGGTGATTTCATGAAAAGCGACCCGCTTCACAGTAATCTTTGATTTGTTCTTGCCAAGGTCCAGCGCTGCCAGCAGATGCCAGGCTATTGCTTCCCCCTCCCGGTCGGGGTCAGTTGCGAGGAGGAGCGTGTCAGCTTTCTGCAAATCTTTTTTGATCAACTGTATATGTTTCTTGCTCTCCGGGAGAACGGCATATTTCGGTTCGAAATCGTTATTCACATCGACCGACCCCTGTTTGCTCGGAAGGGCACGGACGTGACCGTAAGAGGCCAGGACCGTGTAATCGCTGCCGAGAAATTTTTCTATGGTTTTGGCCTTTGCAGGAGATTCTACTATTACCAGATTGCGCGACATGGCATCACCGAGAAGAGAGTGGAATTAAAGCTTCCATCAGTCTCTTTAATTGAATTTACTGCCCGTTCGGGCTGACAACAAGATCTGTTTCTGCGGCCTTTCCGCAAATCATGCGACGGTGTAGATTTTGCCCGGAAGCTGTAACAGCATCCCGTTAAGTTCCAGGCGAAGTAAAATAGCGGAAACTTCACCCACTGTCAACGCGCTTTTTACGATGATCTCGTCTATATGGAGAGGCTCCCCGGATAGAAGAGTATACACGGCTGCTTCCAGCGGGGCAAGCGTACAGATTGGGTAGGAGGTAAAGGCGCCTCTCTTCTCCCTGAAATGGAATTCTTCCAGGATATCTCCAATTCCGTCAACCAGCCTTGCTCCCTGCTTGATGAGCAGATTGGTCCCCCTGCTGCTTTTGTTCGTGATGTTCCCCGGGATGGCAAAGACCTCACGTCCCTGCTCCAGGGCGTAACGGGCGGTGATCAGTGACCCACTCTTCTCAGCCGCTTCGACTACCAGTACACCGCGGCAGAGGCCGCTGATGATGCGGTTGCGGCGTGGGAAATTTTCGGCACGGGGCGTGCTTCCCATAGGGAATTCTGATACCAGCGCCCCTCTTTCCGGCAGGTCGAAAAAAAGTTTAAGATTTTCGAGAGGATAGTGGATATCAATCCCGCAACCGAGTACTCCGATGCTTCGGCCCCCCCCTTTCAGGGCGCCCCGGTGGGCAGCGGTGTCGATTCCACGGGCCATGCCCGAAACTACGGTAATGCCGTTCTCCGCAAGCTCACACGCCAGCTTCTCGGTAACCATCATGCCATAGGGAGAGGCCTGGCGTGACCCGACGATGGCGATTGCTGGCTCAGAGGGGAGCAGTTCCCCTTTGACGTAGAGATAGGGAGGTGGGTCTGGAATCTGGAGGAGAAGATTCGGATATTTGTCGGAGAGGATATTGATAACTGTTACGCCGGCAGTGGCCACAGATCTGCATTCGAGTTCTGCTGCCGGTCTGTAATCATAACCCAATATGGCGCCGATAACCTCCTGGTGGAGACCTTTGACGCAGGCAAGTTCAGCCGCAGATGCCTTGAGAACCCGCTCCGGTGTTGAGAAATGGTCGAGCAGTCGCCGAAAGGTGACGTTTCCGACAGAGGGAATCGCTTTGAGTGCAAACCAGAAAAAATTATCCATAGTGGTTAATTCAAAAGGGGCGTCAGTGGACCGGTCCCTCTTGCGGCGCACCCCTCTAATTCATTATCAGTTCGACCTTGTCTCCCCTGTAGATCTCTTCGCTGCTTTTGATTACCAGTCCCGTGGAGGTTCTATTCCCGGTCTCAACCACGACAACCGCGCCTATCACCATTCTCGGGAGGGCGCCTGCCGAGCTTTCCGCGTTAAACGTGCCAGGATGAGGATCCCTTACAATGTACAAAAGATTGCCAATAGAGAGGCCATCGGTTTTCCCGAGATCGAGGTAGGTTACATCCCCCGTGCCGATAGAGAGCATGTTCCCTTTCGTTTCCACAATGTAACCAGTCAGGTTTTTCATGGCGGATTTCAGATTGATTTCACGCTTTCGGTCACGGTATGGCATCAGATATGAATCTGTATCTATTTCCCGGTATGAGCTGATTATCATCGCACTCGAATTCTTTTCCGTCAGTTCGGAAAGTTTCAATGTGCCGAGCGAAGCCACCCGCCAACCAAGGAATTCATTTGTAACGGGGTGCTTTACCTTGTTGAGTTTTTTGAAAATGGAAAAGTCGTTGCCTGCTTTCGCCCCGCTGTTTTTGCCGATATTGGTATAGACGAGATCTTCGGTTCCCACCATCAGCTTGTCGTGCAGGGTCGCAACAATAATTCCTGCAGGTTGCTGTTCCTTTTCGAGGAGAAAGCCTTCGCTCCCGTTTACCAGGAATGCTTTTTCCTCGGCCATTTCTGCCAGGGGCCCATTAGGCGTGGCATTTTTCGCACTAGGAGCTGTCGCTTCGACAAACTCGATTCGGTCGGAGAAAACCTTCAGTTTTTGTCCAGGGTAAACCAGGTGTGGATTGGTTATTTTCTGGTTCCGTGACCAGAGATCGGGCCAGTAGAAAGGATCTTTGAGAAAGCGGTCCGAAATCCCCCACAAGGTGTCCCCTTTCTTGATTATGTAGATGGTCGGTTCTTCCTGCTGGGAGAGGGCTGAGAGAGGGAGAATAGTGGTGGAGAGCAGGAGTAATAACGCAATATGGATTCTTTTCATACGCACCTCACAAGTTGTTGTTTGCTGACGGCTGCGACAGTGGTCGAGGAGTCTTGCCGTCTTAAGGTTTGCAGCAGGGATGGGCAGTACTGTTTCTATAATCCAATTGCGATGCATGGATTCTTATCCTGCGCCGACTATTTTCAGCCCTACGAAATTAGAATTATACCAGCTCTTTGGCGCATAGTCACTCAAGTGGATTATTAAACACAATTAAAGCCATTTCGTTTTTTTTGTCAAGAAGAAAGCTCTGTTTTTGGTTTTAATGGTTTGAATAATATGGTACCTTTTTGGAGTGAACAGGTGAAAAGTGGATTCGAGTTTAAAGGGGTGGGTCTCTTTACCCCAGCCATGAACCTGTGTCAGGTGAAGTTTTACCCTTGATTTCACCTCAACCGGCTGATCTTTGGAAGGATTATTAATTTCTTGAAAAAACCCGAACTTCTTGCCCCTGCTGGAAACTTCGAAAAGTTGCGGATTGCCGTTCATTACGGCGCGGATGCAGTCTATCTCGGAGGGCAATCGTACAATCTGAGGAGTCTCGCCGATAATTTCTCTCTGGAAGAAATGGCGGCAGCTGTCAGTTACGCCCATGACCGCAACGTCAAGGTCTATCTGACCGTCAACAGTTTTCCCGATAATGGTGACCTGCCAGGGTTTTACCGCTATCTGGAAGATATTGCCCCTCTCCCCTTTGACGCCTATATCGTCGCTGATCCCGGAGTCATAGATATGGTCAGGGAGCTTTCCCCGCAGCGGGCGCTCCATCTCTCGACCCAGGCAAACACCACTAACTGGCGTAGTGCGCAATTCTGGGAAAAACAGGGGGTCGAGCGGGTCAACCTGGCGAGGGAAATGTCGCTGGCCGGGATCAGTGAAGTCAGGCAACGGGTTAATCTCGGGCTGGAGATGTTTGTCCATGGCGCCATGTGCATATCCTATTCCGGCCGCTGTCTCCTTTCCAGTGTAATGACGGGAAGGGATGCCAATGCCGGTGAGTGTGCACATCCTTGCCGCTGGAATTACGCCCTGGTCGAAGAGCAGAGACCTGGAGAGTATTTTCCGGTTCTGGAAGATGGGACAGGCACCTTTATCTTCAATTCCAAAGATCTCTGTCTGCTGGAATATCTGCCGGAACTCGTCTCGTCCGGGGTTGATTCCCTGAAAATTGAAGGCCGGATGAAAGGTATACATTACCTGGCGTCGGTTGTGCGGGTCTACCGGGAGGCGCTGGACCGCTACTTCGAAGCCCCGGAATGCTATCGTCTCCGGCCGGAAATGCTGGAAGAACTGCATAAGATAAGCCATCGAGGTTATACCACCGGTTTCCTGTTCGGCCGTCCAGGGAAAAGCGACCGGGAGTATCATTCCAGCTATATAAGGACCTGGGATTTTGTCGGGATAGTCGAGGAGGCAGGGGTTAACGGTGAAATTGTCGTCGAAGCACGGAACAGGCTTGCCGTTGGTGACACTCTGGAGTTCATCGGAAGAGGCCTTTCTTCGAATCTGTACAGGTTGCAGGAGATGTCAGCTCCTGGAGAAAAGACCATACCGGGCGGGTCTTCTCTCCAGATTGCCCATCCGAACCAGAGAATTTCTTTCCGGGTTCCTTTCCCGGTAGAAAAGTATGACCTCATCAGGCGGGAAAAATAAACGAAACCGCTCCTGATCGCTACCCGGAATCAAGCTTCATGAGATCCGCCAGGAGAACTCCCGTCAGGTAGACGATAGCGCCGCTCCAGAGAACATCGCTGACGAAATGCCCCCCCTGTACAATGCGCGCGGCGCCCATGATTATCCAGTAGCCAATCCCGACTGTCAGCCAGGCCAGTGCGTGGTAACGGCTGGTCCGGCGGAGCAGGAAAAAAGGGGCTATCAGATAAATTGCCGCCGCAGCATGACCGCAGGGGAATGATTTGCATTGAGGAAGATGGTCTTTCTGCCAGGGGTGGTGAAACGTCTGTGTCCCCCCGAATTCCGCTATCTGGCGCGGCCGGGGACGGCCCCAATGATCCTTGAAGCAGACATTGACCAGCAATCCTGGTCCCAGCAGGATAAAGAGAATCAGAAAAACGGCTTTCTTCCGGTAGCTGCCGACTCCTTTACGGAAAAAGCTGATGAGCAGAAACAGTAGCGCGGTAAATACCATGATATACGCAGGCCAGACGCCAAAGTGGTAGAGGGTATGCCACGGTTGCCGGTCCCCGTAGATAAACCCGCCGCCCGGGACGTAGAAGAAGCTGGAGACCTTCAGATCCATTCCTGATGCAGCGATAAGAATTGTGGCTGCTATCGATAAAATTATCACTACGATTAATTGCACAAGGCAATTTCTGGTCATAGATGCCTCCATCCGGACTGAAAAGACGATTGTTTTTGAGAATCAGCGAGACAATCATAGTGCATCGCTGGCGATAATAAGGGTTTTGCGTAAAGATTACCATAGATGATTTACCGGTCACCGCAGATTTTATCTGATTCATTCTCTACCTCGACATTGTCCGGCAGTTGCTGGCCAGAATGCCGGTTTTAGTCTCTCCAGCCGGCTACGTTCGCCATCTTTCTGGCCTCTCTGGAATTTTTTGCGTTTACATGGAGAAGGTCCCACGGTACACTGTAAGGATGTCACAATTACCAGAGGCGGGTTGGCCAGGCAGCGATATATGTCGGTTAATCTTAGCGGAGTAACTTTGCAAAGCTTTCATTCTCTCACCAAACGCTGTTTCAAAGTCAACCGGAAGGATATTGCATACCTCCATTTTATCGTTGAGTCATATGAAGGGCTGGCCACTCTCAGCACCGTTGACGGCAGGAATGGTATTGTGCTGTTGAGCGTTCCGGCCGGATTTACAGCTGAAGCGGAGCTCCTGCTACGGGGCCTGAAGGATGAAATAACGATTACCGAGATACCTTTCCCTGAAGGTTCTCACGATTTCTGGAGAGTCCACTCCCGTCAGGAGAAAAAGATCGATGCTTGATAATATGAATCTCTCCCGTATCCTCGGCAGAGCGTTGTCTAATGGGGGTGAATTTGCCGATATATACTTCGAGGAAGGGTCCTCCGCTTCCATAGTCTGTGAAGACGACAAGATAGAAAGGGTCATTACCGGAGCGGATCGGGGCGTCGGTATCCGTGTCATAGCGGGATTGAGAACATCCTACGCCTATACCAACGATATAACCGAACAGGCTCTTCTCGCCCTTGCGGAAACTGTCAGCCGTGCCGTAAATGGGAAGGGACCCGGTGTTCTCCTGGATATGCGCAGGAAGATTGTCTGCCACGGTTTTGACATCAGAAAGCCGCCTGAAGGTATTCCGCTTCAGGAGAAAGTGACGCTGGTAAACCTGGCAAACCACGTTGCCAGGGGGATCGATCCAAGGGTCCGTCAGGTGATGACGGTCTACAGGGACGGCAGGCTCAATACGCAGTTAGCCAACTCACTTGGTGAATTCGTGGAAACCGGCAGGACAAGTACACTCTTCATGGTGCAGGTGGTTGCTTCAGACGGTAATGTTATCCAGACCGGTTATGAACCGGTGGGAAGCCTTTGCGGATTCGAATTATTCGAAGAGAACCGCCCCGAACAGATTGCGGAGACGGCAGCCCGCAGGGCTCTGCTGATGTTGACGGCGCGTAAGGCTCCGGCCGGAACCATGCCTGTGATCCTTTCCTCGGAGGCAGGCGGCACAATGGTGCATGAAGCAATCGGACATGGCCTCGAAGCGGATCTGGCGCAGTCGGGGCTATCTATTTACAGTGGCAAAATAGGGATGCAGGTTGCCTCACCACTGATAACCGTTGTCGATGACGCCACCATCCCTTATGCCAGGGGTTCTTTTTCCTTTGATGATGAAGGGCGAGCCGGGGAGAGAACCGTGCTGGTGGAAAACGGCATACTCAAGGCTTACATGTATGACAGACTTTCCGCTATGAAGGATGGCTGTTCCTCCACCGGCAATGGCAGGCGGGAGTCCTACCAGACCAAACCGATCGTCCGGATGTCCAATACCCTCATCGCTCCGGGCGAATCGAGTCCCGATGCGATCATACGGGGGGTGGAGCGCGGTCTTTATGTCAAAAAAATGGGGGGAGGACAGGTCAATACCGTTAATGGAGATTTTGTCTTTGACGTATCCGAAGGGTATCTTATCGAAAAGGGCTCTATTGCCGAGCCGGTACGGGGCGCCACACTTACAGGCAATGGCCCGGAGGTTTTGAAAAAAGTTGAGAAAGTCGGTAACGATCTGGGGTTTGGTATCGGTACGTGCGGTAAAGACGGGCAGGGTGTGCCGGTTTCCGATGCGCAGCCGACCCTCCTCATTTCGGAAATCATAGTTGGCGGCGCGGTTTGACCGCTAACATTAAACAGGACAGGAGGAAGTATGGCAAAAGTGCTTGGGATCTACAAATGTGAAATATGTGGGAACATCGTCGAAGTGGTGCATGGAGGGGGTGGTGAACTGGTCTGCTGCAACCAGCCGATGAAGTTGATGCTCGAAAATAGTGTTGAGGCCTCACTGGAAAAACATGTTCCGGTCATAGAAAAAAGTGATAATCTGAGGAAAGTAAAGGTGGGGAGTATTCCCCACCCGATGGAAGAAAAACACTATATCGAATGGATAGAAATTGTCGTTGAAGGGAAGAGCTGTCGCCAGTACCTGAAGCCGGGTGATCTTCCCGAAAGGAGTTTTAACCTTGCGGATAAGGAAATAACGGCACGAGCTTACTGCAACCTGCATGGGCTCTGGTCGGCAAAAGGGTGAGACCTGAATAAAGGTCTCTTTTCTCTCTTTGCCTCAGGGACTATCCGGCGATTTTCGCCGAGAGGATTGTAACCGGCTCCAGTGGAACGTCGCCATGACCTCCCTTGGAGCCGGTTTTTACTTCACGGATTGCATCAACGATTTCCATCCCTTCCAGAACCTGACCGAAGACAGCATAACCGAACAGGTCCGGGGTTTTCCCCCTGTAGTCCAGAAAGTTATTGTCCTGAACGTTGATAAAAAATTGGGAGGTCGCGCTGTCGATAACGCCGGTCCTGGCCATGGCCAGGGTGCCACGCTTGTTGGTGAGGCCATTGGCGGCCTCGTTCTTGATGGCAAACCGGGTCTTTTTCTCCTGCATCGAAGCGTCCATGCCGCCACCCTGGATCATGAAATTTTTGATGACGCGGTGAAATACCAGACCATCATAGAAACCTTCATTCACATAGGAAAGAAAGTTACGGACGCTTATGGGGGATTTATCCTTGAAAAGTTCGATTTTGATATTTCCCGCCGAGGTTTCTATCATAACCTGGGGATTGTTTTCACTGGTCATTGCGTTTCTCCTTTAGATCTGTTTGATTGTGTCAGGTTTATTTATCATAAAATCGAGCAAAGAAGAAACGATTTTCCATCGGTTTGCCAATTTATTACAAACAACCGCTGTGGGAAATCCCAGGCAGATTTTCGAATTCAATCACTGACCTCCCTGCCTGGATAGGGGATGTTCTGGAGGGCGTATAAGGGAGACAGCACAAGTTGCGCCTCTGAAGCAACGGTACTCCTTTCGACCGGATCGGGTGAGAGTCAGTCCGCAAAGACCAGGCTGTTTATCTCGCTGTCAGCCGGAGTAATCAGCTGGTTCAACTCCTCCTCTCCCATGGAAGCCATTTCACCGAGGGTGGTCGTTTTGAATGTATTTATTTCTTTATCGCTTGAATTATAGGTTGTGTTGTAGAATGAAAGGCGTTTGTCTTTTTCCAGCCCCATCCGGGTCAACTGCCGGGCCCCCTTTTGTATGAGTTTCAACTTGAGGTGGAGATCCTGGAGATCCGTAACCGACCAGACACCGAGGAAGATCGGGCTTGTGGAGGTTTTGACATCGCCGATAAATTCACCTCGCAACAGCTGATCACGCTCTCTGGAGAGGTATGGGACAAAATCAAGGTGTTCGGCAAGTTTTCGATCTGTCGCAAAGAATCGGCCGTTATCAGGATCGAGAGTGAAGATGATGGTACGGTCGATCGCCTGCCCGTAACTCTTAAATAATATCTCTTTATATTCATCAAAAGGGACCTGCTCGGTGATATAAGTTTCAATCCGCTTTATCCGTTTATTTATACCCATCAGCCACGATCTGATCACCTCGTTATCGATCCGGCACTTTCTCAATTCTGTTTTCAAAAAATCAAAGTGTTTTCCGCCATACCTGTAGAGGAGGATGTTTCGAAAAATGTCGCGGACATTATTGTACCTGCTGAACTGGTAGATAAGGTCAAAGCTGAATATTTCCATCTGCCTGAGCTGCCAGATAAATATGGAAATTTCTGTTTTGCTGCTCTTCCGGTTGATTTCTATCTTCTGGGTAGATTTAATGAACCGCATATATCTGGATCCTAGATCAGTCAGCAGCACAGTCTCCTTTCTGGTGCTTTTCGGCAAAGAGATTGTCCATTTGGTGAATTCCTGCGACTTGCTCTCCACCATGATATTGTCAGCCCCGAAGGTTGAAAAAATCTGCTGTGTACCGATACCTTCACCGGTGATGCCATGTTTGGTGGTCTTTCCAACAAACAGAGGAAGGGAATCTTCCCCTTTTTTCAGTCTGTTTGCATCGATACCGATCCCATTATCCCGGATGGTGAGGGTGACATTATCATTCTGCTCCCCCAGCGTAAATTCGATGAGGCCCCGACTGCCGGTCGCCCTTATCGCATCAAGGGAGTTTGCTACTATATTTATCAATGCGCGGCTGTAGTTCATGTAATTCCCGATCACGTTGGGGATCTTTGATTCCAGAACCAGGCGGATTTCGCAGGGGATGTCGGCCGCCTCGATAAATGGAATAACGCGTTCAGTTATCAACTCTTTGATAAATACCTTGTGGTAATGCCTGATCTTGTCCTCATACGTATTGAGGGTGTTCAGGAGTGCGGTGGTCTCTCGGTTGATATCTTCCGTCACCTTGTTGAAATTGTCCTCGGAGAGCATCGATACCATATCGAACAGGACTTTCATCGATTTTTTTGCGTCATGACGAACTTTACCAACTTCCTCGGTGACGGAAAAATCTTTTTTATTGGCCAGAATTATCTTGTCCCGTATTGCTTCTGCCCTGGCTGACATCAGATGGAATTTCATCTTGCGGTATACAATAATGTCTTCAAAGGCAAGCCCTTTGCTCTGGAAAAAATCTATGGAACTGATCAGTTTTTCCCATACAAAGAGGTAGACCCGCGAATCGGCATCAACCCTGTTCGCCAGAAATTCGAGAAAGGCAGATCCGATACCCTTTCCCCGCCCGAAAGGACTGGTTACCTGTTTATAGATATGGAACTTCTTTTTGTCGGGAGTCGAGTAGACAAGAAGATATCCGAGCAGTTCGCCCTCTTCTTCCCAGACAAGGCTCTGCTCATAATCGATATCTATGGTTTTGTCCATAATATAAGGAGAGGGGATCAAGAGGGAATCTATGTTGAGGAAAGGGCTTTCCGATATGACTTTTTCAAAGAGTGGATTAAGGCATTTTATGAAGGGGTAATCGCTGTAGTGAAAAGGCATGACAAGGCCCACCTTTCTATTGAAACCACCCCCACCGGAAAAAAGGCGCCTGTGCGGGGATAGTGCTGATGGTTACTTTATCTCGGGAAAAGATAGAGGCAAACGGCTCGATTGTGGCGTGGGGATAAATTTATTGCACCCGCTTTTTGACGCTAATCAGGCTCATTGATGAAATGCGATCTGTCGCAACATGCACTGGGCCCTTTCATTTTTGCTTGAGTTCTGACCTTCAGTGATGATAATTCTGTAAAAACGAAAGGAGAATCTGTGACATTATCTACGCTGCTCTACTTTCTGGGCGCATCAATTGCCCTCACCATAGCACCCGGCCCGGATAACATCTTTGTCTTGACCCAGGGGATCTCCCGTGGCAGGAAACCTGCCATCATTACCGCCCTTGGCATGTGCAGCGGGGTGAGCGTCCATACAACTGCAGCGGCATTCGGACTCTCGGCGCTCCTCTATTCGTCGGTCATCGCCTTCAATGCCGTGAAGTTTGCCGGCGTCGCGTACCTGCTCTACCTTGCCTGCAAAACGCTGAAAGAGCGTACGCCCATCAGGCTCCAGGCAGCTGATGACGGGGCCCCTGCTGCCCTGTTCAGGCGGGGTTTTATCATGAACGTACTCAATCCCAAGGTGACCATGTTCTTTCTGGCGTTTCTCCCCCAGTTTGTCGCCCCTGACAGTAAGCATGTCCCCCTCCGGATTCTGATGCTCGGGGGAATCTTCATGGTGCAGGGTGCCATCATTTTCAGCATTATCGGATATTTTTCGGGAGCTATCGGCAGTTTACTTCTGACCAGGCCGAGGATAGCCAAGTACTTTGACTGGTTGACTGCCGGAGTTTTTTTCTCCCTTGCAGTAAGGCTTGCCCTGGCGGAAAGATAGCCACCGCTCACTGGTACTGGATGTAAAGCGGTTCCGGCTTCAGTTGGAGAACCTCCTTCGGTGTTAAGAGCGGATCCCCCTTCTTGGTGTCGTTGTGATAGAAGAGCTTGAATCCGGTGAACTGTACCGGTTCGGACACCACATAATCCTTGTACGAGTCCCGCTTCAGCCAGGGTGCGCCCCAGCCATCCATGTTGATAACAATCTGTACCTCCGGGCGGAGAACGATGTTCCTATAGCCTGTAACCCCATTACGCGTGAATCTGTGCACCGTCAATACCTTCGGTGGGAGATTGTACTTCCGCACGATATCCTTCAGGTAACCTGTGACGTAGTTGATCTCTGAAGCGTCGTAGGTACCTATCTTGGTTCCAGGTTTTGCCCTGCTCTTGACCAGGTTGAACTCCGGGTCGATCCCGAGATGCACGTCCGGATTCTTCAGGAGCCACTCGAAGCGCGGAAGGATAGTCCGGATGCTTTCATGCCCGGTCTGTATGTCGATGAAAAGGAGGGCGTTTGCCTCCCTGGCCCATCCGTGCACCTGGTTTATGACCGTGTCCGGCATGATCATCCTGTAGTTCCCGGCCTTTCCCGGCGTCCCCTGCGCCACCACTGCGACGAGGTGGAGTGCCGGTTGTACCGGATGCGCCGGATCTGCCCCTTCCCATCGCGCAGCTTCGAGCTTCAGTCGGTGCAGCATGTCGGTTTTCTGGTATTCTCCCAGCACCCCCATCCTCTTGCTCAGGGGGTTGCCATAATAGGCAACGACCCGTTTCCTCGGTAGTATAGAACCAGGCAGCGGCGTCGGGGCGTTCACCGGCCACCCCCTCTGTCTGGCAAATCCGGGGTCCTCGCCCGCCTTGTATTTTATGTTGTCCGTTGTCGCGACTGCTGTCGGCACCCCTTTAGCTCTCCTCTTCGGAAGCGACTTCTCCCCCCGGACGGTTGCAGAGCTATTCACGCTGAAGACCGCTCCTTTCTCTGTCGGGGTAGTTGCGCTGCTGTAGTTTGCAGTTTTTGCACCCCCCCCCCGATGTTCGGGGCTTTTGCCGTGGTGGTTTTTTTGTCTGTACAGCCGGCAACTACGAGGAGGATGGAGAGAGCGAGGGTCGCGATGCGGAAAGAGGTTAATCTCCGGGTCGGTAGGGAAATATGATGGTATCTCAAGAATCGCTCCGTTAAGGGAGAGGATAGCACTCCGTTACCTCTCTTCCCTGGTTATGGGCCGTAAACTCCCCGACTTTAATCACAAAAACCGGCTGGGGGAGGAACCGCCGCGAGAATCAGCCGCTTTTTGTTATATCATCCCGTGGGCTGCCGATGCAAGAGTGAAAAATCATGCAGAGGCGTTTCTCTGGAAAAGGGTCACGCAATAGAGTAAATGGTTGAACTGCTACCGAAAATCCGACTCTTCCGAAGGCTTCTGTTTCTTGTCTGTAACAGAAGCCTATTGCATTGTCTTGGTCGATGTGTTAACTTTTAAAGAAATCAGTCAGTTTTGTTCGCAGTGGTTAACCCTTCCGCTCCTTGACGTTTCGATTTTCTCGAAGATGAAAGACAAAATCAGAATGGGAAGTAAGCTCGGGCGGGGAAGAACTGTTTCCGGATGCAAATTGATATATATAAGGGGTTAAGCTCCCAGCTTGGCCCCTTTTGCTTTTGAAAGGGACTGTCATAAACAAGGGAGCGCTAGAATGATTACCAGAAAGTTGTCTGCGGGAGACATTATTGAGGCACGGTGCACAAAATGCCGTGAAGTCATGAACCATAGAATAGTTGCCATGGTAGGGGAGAAGGTTGTGCGCGTGGAGTGCAATACCTGCCGGGGGATTCATAATTACCGCCAGCCCGCTGAAGCGAAGGTGGTGATCGGGGGAAAATCGGCAGGTAAAGCGGCAAGTAAAACGGTATCTCCCCCCCGCAAGACAAAAAAGGACCCGGATATTGCCGATAAAGAGGAATGGGAATCTCTCCTTCCCTCCATGCAGGTTGACCAAGCCATAATGTATGAAATGAACGCTAAATTCAAGCTGAACGATCTGGTGCAGCATACTGCTTTCGGGATCGGCCTGGTAACTCTCATCGTCAAGCCGAACAAGATGCATGTCCTCTTCCAGGGTGGCAAAAAGCTCCTCCGTTGCGGAGTTTGAGAGAGTCTCTGGAGAGATGGTTTCCCTCCGAAAACGAGAAAGGAGCAGCATGCTGGCCATAGGCAGGACCAATCGGCTGAAGATCAAGGCCATTACCGCTGAAGGTGCGTATCTTGAGACTGAAGAAGGGGTGCTCCTCCTCCCCCCGACCGAACTTCACCCCTCCGCGAAACCGGGCGAGAGTATAGCCGTATTCATTTATACCGACCCGGAAGGGAGGCCGGTTGCGACCAGGCTCAAGCCAAAGGCAGAGTTGGGAGAGTTCGCTCTTCTGGAAGTAAAAGAGGCCGGTCGCTATGGGGCATTTCTCGACTGGGGTCTCGGCAAGGACCTTTTGGCGCCGTTTTCCGAGCAACCGGAAGAGATGAGAAAAGGTGAAAGGCATCTTGTAAGGGTCTATCTGGACAAAAGTGGCAGGATAGCAGCCTCGGCGAAAATAGGCAAATTTCTCGAAGAGGAAAATGTGTCTCTCCGGGGAGGGGATGAAGTTGAACTGATGATCTACGAGTTTACCGATCTTGGGGCGAAGGTTATCATAAACAACCGCTATACCGGTCTACTCTTCAGGGATGAACTTTATGACAAACCTCCTCTCGGGGAACGTCTTGCTGGATACGTGAAAAAAATTCGTGATGACCGGAAGATCGACGTAACCCTTAGGAAAAGCGGCTGCAATGACCTGATGGAGGCGAGGGGGAAGATCCTTAAAGCAGTGACGGAAAACGGCGGTTTTTTGCCGCTGAACGACAAGAGCCCTCCTGAAGTTATTTCCGAAGTTCTTAGGATGAGCAAAAAAACCTTTAAAAGAACGGTAGGCGGACTCTATAAGGAAGGGCTTATTATCCTGAGTGATGCAGGGATAACGCTGCGTAGCTAGTCTGTTCTTCCGCACAAAATTTTTTTCGTAACCATTTATGACACTATCTCGTCTTTCGTAATGAAAGGGCCCTTCTCCGGGGCCATGGTAGGGTCGGAAGAGCGCTGAATCTCGGAAAGGAGTAAGGTATGCTGACGGTAAATTGAGGATTTCCCCTCCCTTCTGGGTGCTGGAATGAGATATCGACGCATTCCCTCCTTGAGGTCAGTCAGCTTAAAGAAAGCTGGAACGGCACATGGATGGTGAAAAAATCGAAACAGCTGACGAATCTCTCATCCTGGCCACGCTACGGGGAGATGATGATGCGTTCGCCCACCTTGTGGCCAGGTATAAACGGAGGGTATTCTCTCTTTCCGCCCGTTTTGCCCGCGATGGTGACGAGTTGGAAGATATCTGCCAGGAGGTCTTCATCAAGGCTTACGAAAATCTTGAGGGGTTTCGAAACGATGCCCCTTTCGAGAACTGGCTGACACGTATAACGGTACGTACCTGTTACGACACCTTGCGCAGGAACAGACGGGCCAGGAACCATACTCCCCTGCACGACCTGACGTTTGAAGTGAGAGATTATTCGGTAGAGTCGCGGCAGGAGGCATGGCATGCCCATGAATTGCTCACCTGGGCATTAGCGAAGCTCCGCCCTGATGAGCGTCTGATCATTACACTCCTTGAGCTTGAAGAGAAGACGGTGCGTGAGGTGTCGGCGCTGACCTCCTGGAGTGAGGGGAATGTCAAGGTCAGGGCGCACCGGGCGCGTAAGGAACTGAAAAGAATTCTGGAGGAGAGCCATGAACGATAATAGGGACGAAAGGCTTGACCGGTTTTTTTCGGCGGCACGTTCGGTCAGGGCAGAGACATCCGCTATAGAAGAGTTCTTTGAAAACCGTCTCCTTGCCTCTCTCCGGGAAAAAAGGGAAAGCAGGCAGACATGGTTTTCCTGGACCTGGCGGCTTGTGCCAATATTTGTTTTCGCTTTTATTATCCTCGGTAGCGTAAGCCTAATTTTTGAGGGTTGGAGCTCGACAGATATCTTTTCGGCTATTGCCAATGGTAATGATGACTATCAGGTCGTAGCGTATCTGGAGGGTGAATGATATGAAAGATGTTAAGGCTGTCCTCGGAATTTTGCTTATATTCCTGCTTGGAATTGCCTGTGGCGCCGTGGCCACGCATATCTCGTGCAAGTCACGGATGGAAAAATTTGTAAGTGGCAAACCTGGAATGCGCGAAGAAATTCTGCTCAAGCGCCTGAGTGAGAGGCTCGAGCTCGACGGGCGACAGCGTGCCGCCATTCAGACCGTAATCGGCAGGACAGAGGCGGAAATGAAGGAAATAAAGAAGCAGTTCCGTCCGCAGATGAAGACGGTACTTGAGAATGGTCGGTTGGAGGTAAGGAAGATACTCAGACCTGACCAGCAGAAAAAATATGATCAGTTCATGGCCGAACGTCATGCCCGGCATCGGCAAAACTGATCGGTTTCCGATTCGGAGCCTCCGGAAAAGACCCGTTTAACGGGTTCTATGCAATCGCGTCAAGCTCTTCCCAGCGCAGGTAGGCCTCGGTCAGTTCACTCTCCAGGGTCTGCAGTCGCGTATTCAGGATTGCCACCTCGCTTCCCGCAGTTCGATAGAACTCCGGGTCCGCAAGGGTCTTGTGCAGCCCCTCCTGCTCTCTCTCCAGTTCTCCTATTATCTCCGGAAGTGATTCCAGCTCCCGTTCTTCCTTGAAGGTGAGCTTGCGGGGGCGCTCTCCCTGTCTGCGAGGTTTTACCGGGGTAGCAGCCATTGCGGGGAGGGCTTCACCCTCCTGCCTGAGCCAGTCGTCGTAACCTCCCACATACTCCCGAACCACTCCGCCATCGGCGAGAACCAGCGTGCTTGTTACCACATTATTCAGAAACTCCCGGTCATGGCTCACCAGAAGGAGTGTGCCCGGATATTCGAGGAGGAGTTCCTCCAGGAGTTCGAGGGTCTCTGCATCGAGGTCATTGGTCGGTTCGTCCATAACCAGGACGTTGGAGGGGCGGGTAAAGAGCTTGGCCAGCAGGAGCCGGTTCCGCTCACCTCCGGAGAGGATCTGAACCGGGCTCCGGGCCCTTTCCGGGGTGAAAAGAAAATCCTGCAGGTACCCGATGATGTGCCGGCTTCTGCCGTTGATGATGAGGGTATCGTTCCCCTCTCCCACATTCTCGATCACGGACTTGTCAAGGTCGAGCTGTTCCCGCAGCTGGTCGAAATAGAGAACCTCCCGACGGCTGCCAAGGCGGACTGTCCCGTTCCCGGGGGGCAGTTCTCCAAGGAGGAGGCGCAGAAGGGTGGTCTTCCCCGAGCCGTTGGGGCCGATAATCCCTACCTTGTCGCCCCGCATGATGGTGGTGTTCAGCTCCCTGATCACCGGTCGGTTGTCGTAGGCAAAGGATACCCCTTCCGCCTCCACTACCATCCTTCCGGAACGCTCGGCACCCTGGAGCTGGATATTCGCAGTACCGGTTCGCTGCCGGCGTTCGCTACGCTCCACCCGCATTTTCCTGAGGGCCCTGACCCTCCCTTCGTTTCTTGTGCGCCGGGCTTTGATGCCCTGCCGGACCCATACTTCTTCCTGTGCCAGCTTTTTGTCGAACAGGGTCTCTCGGACAAGTTCCGCTTCCAGCAGCGCTTCGCGCCTCTCGACAAAAGAGTCGTAGCCGCAGGACCAGGCATAGATCTTGCCGCGATCCATTTCAGCGATCCGGTTTGCCAGCTTCCTCGCAAAGCTGCGGTCGTGGGTCACGAATAAGCAGGTTTTAACGCTTTTCAGAAGGAAATCTTCCAGCCAGATGATCGTGCTGATGTCCAGATGGTTGGTCGGTTCGTCGAGAAGGAGGATGTCGGGCTCGGAGACAAGGGCCCGGGCCAGGAGAGCGCGGCGCTTCGTACCTCCGGAAAGGGAGGCGAATTCCTCGTCCGGGAGGAGCTGAAGACGTGTCAATATCCGCTCCACCTCCTGGTGGAGACGCCACCCGCCGGCATCCTCGAGCGCCTTCTGCAGGGACTCGAGCCGTTTCAGCAGCTCAACTCCACCCTCGGCTGCCAGGCGGTGCCCAAGATGGTGATACTCCGCCAGAAGTTCGGCCGCATTTCCCATTCCTCCAGCTACAATATCGAAGACCGAACCTGCAAGCCCCTGCGGTATCTCCTGGGATACGAGCGCCACACGAAGTCCCTGACGGCGGGAGATATCCCCTTCGTCAGGGCTGATTTCACCGGAGATCAGCTTCATCAGTGTCGATTTTCCGGTGCCGTTCCGCCCCATCAGGCAGAGTCGGTCACCTTCCTCCAGTTGCAGATTGATTCCATCAAGCAGCATCGGACCGCCGAAAGCCACTCTGACATTCCGTAATGTGATAAGCGCCACAAAAACCCCTTTTCCAAGCAGCTAAAACGACCTGCCGGAATCTCTAAAATATAAGGTTACAGCATAAGTTTTTTGCAAAAGTCGAAATAATTGTCATTCCGGCAGGCCTTAGGCCGATATTGTCTGAACTCGAAGGGTGAGTTTATCGGCGGTAGATAAATGAGCCTGGAGCCGCAGAAAGAGGCCGTCAGCTGTCAACGGAGGAGCCCTTCAACTGCCGAATCCAGGATCAATTTTTTGCTCGGATGTACTGGTTCGGCCAGGTGATGTCGACTCCGAGGGAACGGGCTGCATGGAGCGGCCAGTAGGGGTCGCGAAGTATCTGTCTCGCCAGGAAGACGGCATCGGCCTGACCGGTGGCAACAATCTGCTCGGCCTGGGCCGGGTCGGTGATGAGGCCGACCGTACCTGTGGCGATGCCGGTCTCCTTCCGTATGGCGGCAGCAAAAGGGACCTGAAATCCCGGGCCGAACGGAATGGTCTCGCTTGGCACGGCAAATCCGGAAGAGCAGTCGACAAGGTCGACGCCGAGCAACTTCAGTCGACGGACAAGGAGGACGGACTGTCCGAGGTCCCACCCACCGTTGGCCCAGTCGGTGGCGGAGATCCGTACGAAGAGCGGCAGGTTTGCGGGCCAAGCCTCCCTTGCAGAGCGCACTATCCGCAGAGGAAAGCGGAGCCGATTCTCGAGACTCCCGCCGTATTCATCCTGCCGCCTGTTGGTAAGCGGGGAGAGGAATTGGTGGAGGAGGTAGCCGTGGGCCAGGTGGATCTCGACAACCTTGAAACCGGCTGTAACCGCACGCTTTGTCGCGCTTACGAACTGTTCCTCTATTTCGTCAAGGTTGTCGTATGTCAATCCCCGCGGTAACGGATGGCCCGAATCAAAGGGTATCGGAGTGGGGGCGAGTGGTTGCCAGCCGCGCTCACCTTCATTCAAGGGGCCGCCGCCACGCCAGGGGGCGTCAGTAGATGCCTTGCGGCCGGCATGAGCGAGCTGGACTCCAGGAATCGCCCCCTGCTCAGTAATAAAGTCGGTGACAGGGCGGAATGCCACACTATGATTGTCGCTCCAGAGGCCGCTGTCGTCGGGGCTTATCCTCCCTTCAGGGCTGACTGCCGTGGCTTCAGCCATGACGAGACCGGCGCCTCCGACCGCACGGCTTCCGAGGTGGACAAGGTGCCAGTTGGTGGGGATCCCGTCATGGCTTGAATACTGGCACATGGGGGAGACAAAGATCCTGTTGCGGAAAGTGATCTTGCGCAGGGTAAAAGGTGTAAAGAGGGTACTCATTTTTTCCTCCGGCTCTATTAACAGAATATTGCAGAGATTGGGACCTTAGATGTCTATCGGGGAGTTGTACCGGATCTGGAACTGTAAAATCGGACTTACTCTTCATACACTGCTGCAGGCTCCATGTCAATCTTCGATGACAGACTAATCTCGAAGCGGCAGTTCCTCGCGCAGAGTCGAGTGTAAAATCAGGCTATTGCAGATATGAGTCAACTCTTTCAAGCTCCACTCTTTTCGGCCCGACCCGATTGTGAGAGCGATTGTCCATCTGTGACGCTTCAGCCTGCCCAGTCTGTCACGTGACGGTTTTCTGTTTTCGAGTTGGCTGAAATGTGCTATGTTGAAAAAATGATAGAGAAAGGTACCGGTCTACTTCTTCATATCTGCTGTGCGCCATGTGCGATCTATCCTGTTGCGGAGATGAGAGCCGCTGGGGTGGAGGTGACAGGTTTCTTTTTCAATAACAATATCCATCCCTACCAGGAATTTCGCCGACGGCTCGATTCGGTGGTTGCCTACGCAGAGAAGGTCGCATTGTCGGTTATTTACAGTGATGACTACCGGCTGGAGGATTTCCTGGCTGCGGTGGCCGTGAGACCGGATGAGAGGTGCCGCTACTGTTATTCATCCCGACTGGATAAAACTGCCGAGGTTGCTTCCTCACGCGGCTTTGGGTATTTCACCTCAACACTGCTCTACAGCAGATACCAGCATCACGACTCTGTCAGGGAGTTGGGTCAGGAGGCAGGCGGTAAGTACGGGGTCGATTTTCATTATGACGATTTTCGTCGTGGCTGGCAGGAGGGGATTTGCCTCTCGAAGTCGTACGGGTTGTATCGCCAGCAGTACTGTGGCTGTATCTACAGCGAGAAGGAGCGGTACGCGCCAGGTGACCCGGTTGCGGAGGGTAACAGTGCTGATCTCTGACCCTTCTGAGGCCGGCTCGTCTTGAGCGTTACTGCCGCAGTCCGTTGAACGGCTTGCGACAGTAACGCAGAAAAAGGCCAGTCAAAGCGGCTTGACCAATTGAAAAAGTTTTTCTGTTCATTGTCTTTGGAAAGAGTTGATCATGGGGTTATCCTATTTTGTCAGTGTAAGCTTTACCCCTTCAAGTGCGAGCTTGAAATTCACACCCTGTGTTGTGGCTACGAGTCTGATTACGACCCCGTTCTGATTCTCCATCGTAATGCCGCCTGCGCCTCCCGCAACCGTGGCCTCTGCCGAGGCGGTGGTGTAGGTCCCGTTAAAGTCTTCGAGGTTTTTCAGTTTAAAGACACTGCCGGTTGCATCCGCTCTGCTGATACCAACATCAACGACAGATATCCCGCGGACCTTGAAAGGATAATCTTGCCCTTTAAAGGTTATAATGCCGTTTCCCCAACTGTAGCCGATCCCTATGGCAATCTGTCCCTCCGAGAGTTTGACGGTAGCATCCGGTTTGTCCTGGCTGAAGGCCGGACCGGAAATAGAAAAACAGGTTACCAGAACCAGAAGAGCCAACTTTAGTACATGTTTCATAAAAGATACCTCCTTTTTTTGTTTCGGGATGGTCTCCCGTTTGCTTCATCGCTTGTCTGACTCCTTGCTCAACCCTTCCAGAGAGATAATGCTGGTAGCATAGCAAGCAACTCTGACCAACGTCAACTACTTTCCCCTCCCTTTCTGCTGCCTGTCTTAGATAAAAATCGATGCAACTCACGATCCTCTTATCCCCCTCCGTCAAGGAAAAGGGGGAATACTTTTGCAAGAGGCTCATTCAGCAAAAGTATTATTTCCCTGTATCTACGGGCGGATTTTATGGTATTCCTTTTTCAGGCATGAATTCCCCGCCTCTCTTTAAAGCCGATGCCAGTTTTCTTGACGATGGTTTTTGCCAGGGAGGGCTGTATGGTATAATCAAAAAACTGCAATCTCGTCAGTCCAAATATAATGAAACAGTAGTTATTCTACATTACTTCATGAGGAGGAATAGTATGACAATGACGAAATCCAGAAAGCGGTTCATCATCTGTGCGGTGGTTTTACTTCCGGTGTCAGGTTTTCTACTCTACATCTGGGCTGCGCTGACCTGGAGCTTTTCTGCGGGGGAGCGCGCCGGGTACATCACTAAATTTTCCAGTAAAGGGTGGATCTGCAAAACATGGGAAGGCGAGTTGACAATGGCTCTGATGCCCGGTACGGTTCCAGAAAAATTTCTCTTTACGGTTCGCAACGATTTACTGGCGCGGCGTCTGCTCGGCGCCATTGGCAAACCGGTGAGCCTGACCTATGAACAGCACAAGGGGGTTCCGACCAGTTGCTTCGGAGAGACTGAATATTTTGCTACGGATGTGAAGTTAGCTAAATAATGCCACAGTAGAGCTCTGCTCTTAAAGCGGTTGTGAAGTCGAGGTTTATGTCGGTCTCAGCATCTTAATCGAGCCGTATTTGATGCCGGCATTACGAATTCACCAACTCTGGAGTGAGAAAAGTGAGATTCTGGAACAAATTATACTCTACGATTGTCCAATATGACGAGTCTTAAAAAGTGCAGATTGCCTGACGAGGACGAGGTTGAGGTCTCTTTGTGCAAAAAGGGGGACCTCGATGCCTTTGAGCTGCTGGTGTATAAATATCAGAAGCGAATGTTCAATATTGCCTTCAGGATAACCGGGAATTATGAGGATGCCGTTGAAACCGTTCAGGAATCCTTTTTATCTGCTTATCGCGGGATCCGCAAGTTTCGTGGTGATGCGACTTTTTTGACCTGGTTGACGGCAATAACCGTGAATCTTGGACGGAACAGGCTGAAACAGCTGCAGGGGCGACGTTATCATGAGATTTATTCCCTCGACGAGCCGATCAAGAGCGCTGGCGGCTCCATGGTTTCGGACCCACCATCAAACGCCCCCTCAGCCCAGGAGCAAATGGAGCAGCATGATGTCCGGCGGAAGGTGCAGGAATGTATAAGCCTCCTTGAAAATGATTTTCGGGAAATATTGGTATTGCGGGACATGCAGGAATTTTCCTATGAGGAGATCGGTGTCATATTGAAACTGGCCTTGGGGACGGTTAAATCACGGTTGTCACGGGCACGGGAAACGATTCGGGACTGCCTGAGAAGAAAGCTCGGTGATCTTTTATGAAGCATGCCGATATACGACAAAAGCTTTCAGCCTACCTGGATGACGCCGTTTCTTCCGAGGAAAGGGTCATTATCGAAGAACATCTCGGATCGTGCCGGATATGCACTCATGCCCTTAAGGATCTGACGAAGACTGTCGATCATTTAAAAAATCTTGAAGAGTTTGAACCGCCCGCATGGATGGCGCGGAAGATTTTGAATCTTCTTGATGAGGAGGCCGAAAAGAAGGCAGGCATGTTACGGCGCATATTCTTTTCGTTTCTTATAAAACTTCCAGTTCAAGCAATAGCATTGGTCCTGATTACCGTAACCGGGTACCTGCTCTTCAGGACAGTCCAGCCGCAGATGGGACTTTTAGAGCCTCCCGCACGGGAAGAATACCGTGGAAGAGTGCCTGAAGCGCCGCCGCCGTCCCTCCCTTCGGCAGCGCCTATGAAGAAGGCGTTGGCGAAGGAGAAAACCGGAGGTAAAGTTCATACCTCAAAACAGATGGCGCAAAAACAGCTACATCCGGCAAGGGAAGCGGGGGTGCTCGCAACAGCTCAACCACCAGCAGCGGTGGTTGATACTCCTCTTTCCTCAGCAAATAAAGCCGTACCGTCTCTTGAGCATTCACTCGAGGTGATGAAGAAGGTCGAGGTACCCACGCTCCCCTCCCCGCAGGCCGAAAAGTCGATGCAATTCCCCGATTTGACTGCCGATGAGTCGAAGATGGGAAAACGGAGTTCTTACCCGCTGATGTCGAAATCAGTGCGGGTAAAACCGGAAACCCCTTTCTCGCTGAACCTTGAAACCAGAGAAATATCACTTGCCGGAAGGGAGATCGAGAAGGAGGTTTTGCGGCTTGGGGGGAGGATTGTCAGCAAAGAGCCGCCTGTAAATGCCACTCTCTTTACCGCCCTGATTGAAGGAGAGAAAATAAGGGAGTTTATCACCAGACTGAGACTTTTCGGCGTGATTACGGAAAAAGGATCGATTCCCGATGGGGTGGGCAAACTGACTGAAATAATAGTGGTTATCGACAAAGGGCGTTAACATCCGATTTTTGTACTGCAATCTGGACTCTTCCCTATGGTCAAGTCAGGAAAGACCGGGCAGGAGCTTCACAATGCCATGGGCGAAGAACTCGACGGCTATTGCCGAGAGCAACAGTCCCATCAGCCGGCTGGCGATGTTGAGGCCAATGACCCCGATAAAATTTCCGACTTGCTGAGCCGCCCTGAGTATCAACCATGTCAACAATGCCGCCAGCAGGATGCAGACGATGATTATCGCCAGATGAGCCAAGCTATTGGAGAGGTTCACGTAGATTATTACAGTTGAGATGCTGCCGGGCCCGGCTATGAGCGGTACGCTTAAAGGAACAACCGCAACACTACCCATATCCATCGCAAACTCGGCTTCTTCCCCCCTTTTTGCCTTCCCGTGCATCATTTCGATTGCCGTCAGGAGGAGTAGTATGCTCCCTCCGACCTGAAAAGAAGCGACGGAAATGCCGAAAAAGAGGAGGAGTTTTTCTCCAATCAGGGCGGTTATAGTTAGAACGATAGCCACTGAGAGGCCGATGGTCCGGACTATATGCTTCCTTTCATCCTTGGAGGAGTTGGAGGTTATTGCGAGGAACAGAGGTAATGCGCCCCACGGATTAAGGATCGCTAGCAGGGCTGTAAAAATTTTTACGTATTCTGACCACTCCAGCATTTCGCGCACCGTCTCTTCCAGACTATTATGATTCCGCTTTTTTCGATAAAACAGAGAAGGTAGTTCAACTCTTTCTCCATTGTTATATATCGCGTATTAATAATCTTTGCAATAAAACGATGATTTCCCGGTGTTCTAAATTACCCTTCAGCGACGGTGTTCTCTGAGTGACGGTCAAAAATCAGACCGCTATCTGCCTTGGAGAGGATCGAAGCTTATCTTTGTAAGGGTGCTAAGGGGTAAATTGATAAGTTTTGAAAGTGAAATAATATACAATATACAAAAATAACTTGACAAGATTACTGTATTAAAGTAATTATGTATTCACAGTTAAAATATCAGCAAAGTTTGAACTAAATAAAAGGAGAAATTGATATCATGGCAAAAATATACAACAACCTGACGGAACTGATCGGCAGAACGCCGCTTCTTCGCCTGCAAGGCGTAAATGGCAGTAGCGGAGCCGAGGTAGTTGCAAAACTGGAATCGTTTAATCCTGGTGGAAGTGTCAAGGACCGGATTGGATTCAGCATGATCAGGGACGGTGAAGAAAAGGGGCTTCTGAACAAGGATTCCGTTATTATTGAGCCAACCAGCGGAAACACCGGTATTGCACTTGCTTTAGTGGCGGCCGTACGAGGTTACAGGCTTATCCTCACCATGCCTGACACCATGAGCGTAGAGCGGCGAAACCTTCTGAAGGCCTACGGCGCAGAGCTGGTTCTGACTCCGGGAGCGAAAGGGATGAAGGGGGCGATTGAGAAGGCAGAAGAGCTTGCCAGTCAGACGCCAAACTCATTTCTACCACAGCAATTCAAGAATCCGGCTAATCCGGCTATACATCGGACGACTACCGCAGAAGAGATTTGGGAAGACACCGATGGCCAGGTAGATATACTGATTGGAGGGGTTGGTACCGGTGGGACAATTACCGGTGTCGGCGAGCTCCTTAAAGAGCGGAAGCCCGGTTTCAAGGTTATAGCGGTGGAGCCGTCCGATTCGCCGGTCCTTTCCGGAGGGGAGGCTGGTCCGCACAAGATTCAGGGGATCGGGGCAGGCTTTGTACCCGATGTGCTCAATACCGGCATCATAGATGAGGTATATAAGGTCCGGAATGAAGAAGCCTTTGCCACCGGACTGTTGCTGGCGAAGAAAGAGGGGCTGCTGGTTGGCATTTCCTCAGGCGCTGCTGCATTTGCCGCACTGCAGGTGGCAAAGCGACCGGAAAACAAGGGGAAGCTGATTGTGGTTATCCTTCCTGATACGGGTGAGCGGTATCTGAGTACTGCGCTGTTCCAGGAGTCGTAACCTGGAAGGAAATCGATATCGTAATCAGGCGTAAAGGGGATAGCCGGCACCGTGGCTACCCCTTTATTTTTTTAACTCGGCTCATCATAGCGGCATAAGAGAGCTGGCAGGGGTACAGATAATTCTTCGTAGCACTATTTTGCATACAAAGCCGATCTTGTGTGGTAAGGTGCAGACACTTTTGAAGTTAGGCTTACCCAGGCTCTTTAAGGGACCCTGGGTTTTTGTTTGGCTGAGGTGGATAAACTGTTCAAATGACATCGAACAGTTAAATACTATTAAAGGCCTTCTCCAAAAAAGCTTCGGAAGAAATAATGCAGATTTTGGCGGGGCAAATTTTTCGGTCATGGAAGGAGATGAACTCATTGGATATAATCGTACACGGAACTGATATCGAAAAAGCGCTTCGGGATATGAAGCGTAACATCCAGAAGGATGGGATTTTAAAAGAGCTTAGAAATAGACGATATTTTGAAAAACCCTCTGTAAAAAAGAAACGTAAACAGTTGGAGGCGGCAAGACGGAGACGGAAGGCCCTGAGATTCAAACGTCCTGAACGTGATTGATATATTTAACTTATCTATTTGGATTGTGAAGCCCCGGTGAAAATCGGGGCTTTTTTTATGGAATTTTGAAAAATTAACCGGGAAAAAATATGGTAAGTATAGCTTACCGGTATTGTGGTAATGCTAAAATTTAAAAACTACAAAAATAATGTAAGAATTTATTGAAATTATATATTATCTCTTGTATTATACTCAACAATAATTGAATAAGAAGACTTCTTATCAAGAGCGGCGGAGGGACTGGCCCGACGATGCCCGGCAACCCCCTGAAAAGGGAAGGTGCCAAATCCTGCGGAACCGTAAGGTTCCGGGAGATAGGAAGGGAATGAATAATCCCCTTCCGTGAACCCCGGAAGGGGATTATTATTTTAAGGAGGGAGTAGATGGATATTTCCACTCAAGCAGCACAGATCGGATTATATTGGGATCAGCGAACAGGCGCGGTAACCATGCCCGTTTATCAGACGGCGACATTCAAGCATCCCGGACTGGGAGAGAGTACCGGTTATGATTACAGTCGCTCGGGAAACCCCACCAGGCAGGCGCTGGAAGAGGGGATTGCCCGTCTGGACGGAGGAGTGCGCGGATTCGCCTATTCATCAGGTATGGCAGCAATTACCAACCTGCTCCTTCTTTTCCACAAGGGTGATCATCTGATAGTGACGGAAGATTTGTACGGTGGAACTTACCGTCTGTTCGAACAGATATTCAGCATGTACGATCTGAGCTTTACCTATGTTGATACCAGTGATATAAAAGCCGTTGAGCAGGCGATCAGACCGGAGACAAAAGGGTTGTTCGTCGAATCCCTTACCAATCCTCTCCTGAAGGTGGCTGATATAAGAAGATTGGCTGAGTTGTGCCGGTCGCGTGGTATTCTCTCTATTGTCGACAACACCTTCCTGACTCCGTATCTGCTGCAACCCCTGGAGATGGGTGCGGATATATCGGTGTACAGCGCCACAAAATACCTGGCCGGTCATAACGATACCGTAGCAGGGGTGGCGGTTGTGAAAGAGAAAGAACTGGCGGAGAAGGTCTATTTTCTGCAAAATTCTGTTGGCGCAGTGCTAGGTCCTCATGATTCGTGGCTGGTAATCCGGGGGATGAAGACCCTTGGGGTCAGGCTTGACCGGCAGCAGGAAAATGCCATGAAGATTGCCGAGTGGCTGGATGCACATCCGAAAGTGGGGAAGGTGTTTTATCCCGGCCTGCCCCTCCATCCCGGCCACGCCCTGCTGAAAAAACAGGCGCGAGGGTTCGGTGGCATGATTGCCTTTGAAGTTGTTGACCCGACCCTGATCAAGCCGCTCTTACTCAAGACCCGCCTGATATCGTTCGCCGAGAGCCTCGGGGGGGTGGAGACGCTGATTACTTTTCCCGAGGTGCAGACCCATGCCGACATCCTGCCGGAAATCAGGCAACGGCTGGGTATTAACAATCGGCTGCTCCGCTTGTCTGTAGGAATCGAGTACGTAGATGATCTGATCGGAGATCTGGCGCAGGCGTTTGAGTGAATCGATTATAAACTCAGGAGAAAATTATGAAATTCGGCACCAGGCTACTGCATAACGGCCATGAAATCGACCCGTTTACCAAGGGTTTGAGCATACCAATCTACCAGGTCTCGACCTATCAGCAGGATTCGGTGGACCATTTCGGCAAATATGATTATGCCCGTTCCGACAATCCTACCCGTGAGGCGTTGGAGGAAACGATAGCCCTGCTTGAGAACGGCACCCGCGGCTTTGCCTTTGCATCGGGAATGGCGGCCATCTCTTCAATATTGCTGTTATTTTCGCCCGGCGACCACCTTGTGGTGTGCGAGGACGTCTATGGTGGGACCTATCGCGTCCTGACCACCCTCTTCAGTCGCCTTGGAATAACTGTTACCTTTGTCGATGCCACTATCCCGGAGAATATCCGGGCGGCAATTCGTCCTGAGACCAAAGGTCTCTTCCTGGAAACACCGTCCAACCCGCTGCTGAAGATTACCGATCTGAAAGCGGCTGCTGAGATTGCCCGTGAACAGGGGATCATCACCATGGTGGACAACACCTTTATGACTCCCTATCTGCAGCGTCCGCTCGATCTGGGTTGCGATATTGTGCTCCATAGCGGCACCAAGTTTCTGAACGGTCATACCGATGTAATTTGCGGGTTGGCCGTAGTGAAGGAGAAGGAACTCGGTTCACGGATCCGTTTTATCCAGAATGCCTTCGGGGCAATCCTCGGCCCACAGGATGCCTGGCTGGTGCTCAGGGGGCTGAAAACCCTGAAAGTGCGTATCGATGAGAGCCAGCGGACCGCCATTGCCGTAGCGGATTGGCTGACCAGACAGGAGAGGGTGAAGGATGTCTATTATCCGGGATTGCAGGCGCATCCCGGTTTTGACGTGCATAACAGGCAGTCTTCCGGTCCCGGCGCCGTTCTTTCCTTTACCCTGGATACCCTGGACTTGACCAGAAAGCTCCTGGAGAACTGCAAACTGGCGGCTTTTGCCGTAAGCCTCGGCGGGGTGGAAAGTATTATCTCCTATCCGGCGAAGATGTCCCATGCTTCAATGCCGTGCGAAGAGCGTAAGGCCAGGGGGATTTCCGATACGTTAGTCCGTCTGTCGCTGGGGCTGGAGGATAGCGGGGACATGATAAAGGAATTGGACCGGCTGATCAATGGGTAAAACGTCGAATGTAATGCAGGGGCAGACCTCCTGCCTCCCCGATTTGTGCGATCAGAGAGCAAGGATCGTCCCTACAGCAGGGTTTATATATAAATCACCAAAGCAATAGTTGAAAGAGGAATAAGTTTTGACAACAGATAATAGACCGAAGCGGGTTGTTATAGCGATGAGCGGCGGGGTGGATTCGTCGGTAGCCGCGGCGCTCCTGAAAAAACAGGGGTATGACGTAATCGGTGTTACCATGCAGCTCTGGGACAAAGGGAACATCAGCCATGCAGGCGAGGAGGAGTCCCGTCCATGCTGCACCCTCGAGGATCTCTTCGACGCCGGAAGAGTTGCCAATAAGCTTGATATTCCATTTCATGTGGTCAACTATCAGGCGGAGTTCCGCAAGCTGGTTGTCGATGGATTTGTAGACGAATATTTCTGCGGCCGGACACCTAATCCCTGTATCCGCTGCAATCAGAACCTGAAATTTGGAGTACTACTGGACAAGGCACGTTCACTGGGGGCTGATTATCTGGCAACCGGACACTATGCAAGGCTGGAACAGGACAGTTCAGGTATGTTCCAGATCCACAAAGGGAAGGATGCTGGCAAGGATCAGTCGTATTTTCTCTTCACTCTTACCCAGGAACAGATGTCACGGGTCCTTTTCCCGCTTGGAAGCCTGACCAAGCAGGAGGTCCGCCGGCTTGCCGTGGAGTTTGAACTGCCCGTTGCCAAAAAAGGTGAAAGCCAGGATATCTGTTTCGTTTCCAACGACGATTATGTCCAATTTCTGGAGAGTGAGCGTGGTGAAGGGGAACTGTCAGGTAATATTGTCGACAGTTCGGGGAAAATTCTGGGGCACCATGAAGGGATATACCGCTATACCATTGGCCAGCGAAAAGGTTTGGGCATTGCCTGGCCGCACCCCCTATATGTTCTGGGAGTTGACGCGGAGAGGCGCGAAGTGCTGGTGGGGCATCGGGACGAGCTTTGCAGTACCGGCCTCTCTGCAGGTGATGTGAACTGGGCGATTAATGAACCACTTTCTCCCCTGGTAGCGCTCTGCAAAATCCGGTACCGCCATAACCCGGTTCCCTCTGTTATTACACCTCTGTCCCGCAATCGTGTTGAGGTCCGCTTCCAGGAGCCTGAGAAATCGGTAACGCCGGGTCAGGCGGTTGTTTTCTACGATGGAGATAAGGTTATTGGTGGCGGGTGGATTGAGCACAAATTGTAAGTGAAAGGTTCGATTGGTTTTTAACCAAGTCAACTAATCAAACTGACTTAACTATCTTGTCTGGATTGGCAGGTAAATGCGCCGATATTGTTCATTTGGCAGCTTATAATGGTGCTGGAAGAAGCAGATGCCGCCGGGACAGAGGTGTCACTTCGGCAATGAATTTTTGCAACAGGTTCTCAATCTGGGCAGAGGTCAGTCCAAGGAAGTCCCTGGCAAGGTTTTGGAGAAGGGTCAGCTTCTGCTGCATTGCTTCATTAAAGCTCGCCTGTCGTAGTTCATCGCACCCGGGATGGAACAGTGTGCCCAAGGTTCTGGGGTCTTTGTTTATACGCCGAGCCAGCGCCAGCATGATGTAGCGACAGAAGACAATGTTGGTATGGGCGACCAGTGCTGTTGATGACTGTGATCATTGAGATGATGTGATAACGTTTGATGTGACGGAAGGGAAAGGGAATTGATCTAGCGTACGCGGGCGCTAAGCTTGGTGAACGCGCAAAGTATCGTATGCCACATGGCCTACCTATCCGGCCATCGCAGAGTCGACACCGCACGACGTCACAATATCTCCGAACCAGGGATAACTGTCGCGGCAAGGCAGGGAAAAGAGCTTATCAAAAATTTTCCAGAGTTTGCCGTCCTCGACGATTCAACTGTTTAGTGGCGTATTCAAGAATGTTTTCTTAATTATATCTAATGGTTTACATCGTTCAAAATCCGTAGTTGTAATATTTAATAAGCTCTTGACAGTTTGGGAAGAGCCGGACATAATTCAAAAATAATTTATGCGAAAATTAATCCGCCTGAAATTTCTTTCGTTGATTATTCTAGTGGTCATGCTGACCGTCACGATCAATGGCGTCCACGAAAATGCTCATGCCAAGCAAAGTCATGTGATATCGGCAAGTGATCAAGCTTCGTCTTTGGAAAATTCCGTATCCCACCACTGTCCTGGTTCCCCTCTCGAAGAACATAAAGATTTAGATTGTTGCGATACCTGTATGAACTGTGCTTGTCATGCGCCTCTGACCATTCAACAGTTTCAGCTTTATTATAAACCCATCGTTTTGGATATGATCACGTCTGATCCATTTAAGCATTTACCCGAAGTATACCTTTCCAAGTTCATACCCCCGCATATCCTCGTCTAGCAAGCCAAAAGAGTTTTTCATCCTGAATTACGAAGGGGAGCATTGCGCCCTGAGCGCATCCCTTTCCATTTTTCTAATTAAATCAAACATCAATCGCAAAACGTATTAATCCGACATGGAGGTAATTAATCTTGGTACGAAATTTTTCTTTAACGGGAACGGTCTTCCTGTTCCTGGCCATATGGATTTTAACATGTAGTGACAAGGCTTTAGCTGCGGAAAAGATCTTCAATCTCCGACAAACAGTGCAATTCTCTTTGCAGAACAACGGCGACTTGAAAGCGCTCTGTGAGGAGAAAGGAATACGCGAGGCGGGCAGAATCAAGGCAGGGCTGTATCCTAAAGGCAGGGCCAAGAATGCAACAGACAAAATAGTCTATGAAATGGTGGAGTTCATCCCGCGCATTCAACTAGAAGTTGTTGTAAATGACGAGATGGTTGATAAAGTCGTCAATCTGATTCAGAAATTCGCACATACCGGTAATACGGGCGATGGGAAGATTTTCGTGTCAACGGTTGATGACATCGTGAAGATACGAACAAATGAACGAGGAAGAGATGCGATTTAATAATTGCAGACCTCGTAAACCTGCTAAACTGAGCAGATGGCGAAGCCAGCACCGACGGCGATCCGGTGTTAAACTGGGCATTTGAGTTTAGCCCATTAATTGGACATATCATTAAATTAGATAAGTAAAAACCGAACAGTGCAATAAAGTTAGTCTTTAAAATTGCGATTTAAGCTTTTTTGCTGCACATTATGTCATCCGCAAACGAAAGGGTGACATATGGAATCTGAAGCTCTCTTTGATGACGCTCAAGAAAACAAGAACAAGCAAATCCCCTTAGGCTCAATTCTGTTTCTTGAAGTTTTTGGCGCACAAGGTAAAAAACCCTCAAGAGTGATGCTTTACCATCGAGGTGTTTTGGTAAGGAATGTTGATTTAAATGATCGTGTTGCCAAGCGGCTCTTTATTGTCGATACAGTAGATTTGGGCGCAAGCAAATCATATCTTGCCAAAGCACTTGGTGTAAGTCGCCAGACTATAGATAATCACCTCGATATTCGCACTCACTTTGGCAAAGAGGGTTTGATTCAAGGGTACAGGGTCAGCGAAAGCAAGGATCGCCGCAAGGAGTGCCAGTTGCACAAGGAAGAGCTGTCAAATGGCAACAAAGCGCAGAAAGTAGCGGAACTACGTGCCAAAGAACGAGAAGAAATCTTAGCACAGCAGGAGTTATTACCGCTCTCTCTTGCCGGGAATACGGGCAAGATAGCAGAGGTAGCAAATCAAGATCTCCTTTTTGCCGAAGAACACGATTGGGAAAAGACCCGCTATGCTGGAGTATTTCTATATCTGATAACACTGATCAGTCAATCTGATTGGCTCCGCTTGATAATGGGATACTTTGGCGAAGCGTATCGGATCTTAATGGTTTTTGTTTTGATGGCAGCAACCAATACCCGTTCTATCGAACAACTGAAGCATATTCGGGGGAGAGAAGCAGGAGTGCTGCTCGGTATAAAACGTATCGTTTCCAAGCCCACGATTTGGGAGTGGTTTTACAATGCTGCAAACCTGAAAGCCAGCGGCGCTTTACTTACAGATTACTTCCGGCATCAGATTCAATGCGGCCTGGTGGGATTTTCGGTCTGGTTTACCGATGGCCACCTTTTGCCCTACAGTGGCAAACATCGTGTTCATTCTGCCTACAGCACACAAAGGCGTATGCCCGTACCGGGCAGGACCGCCATGGTGACCTGTGACGGCAGTGGTCGCATAGTGGATTTTGACATACAGGAAGGCAAAGGGGACTTGCGTACTCATATTGTCACCTTGGGTAAGAAGTGGCAGGATGATATCCCCCAACAACCCGTACAGGTATTTGATTGTGAGGGGGATGGTTTTGATTTTTTTGAGAGCCTGATTGATAGTAAAACCCCCTTTGTGGCCTGGGAAAAGCATGTAGACCCAATAAAACTTGCGGTCGTTGATGACAGTCAATTCAGCTCCGTGTTTGAAGTGAATGGCAAGGAGTATGCGGTCTTTGAAGGCGAAAAGATCATGGTTGCCGCCAAAAATGAATCAGATGCAGGATCCGACGAAAATGAAACGAAGAGAGAGCAACGAAAGAAGGGTATAACTCTACGGCGGATTTATCTGTGGGACAAAACCAGCAACCGCAAAACATGTGGACTCGCATGGACAGGTGCTGCTAACATGACCACAGAAGAATGCGCCCGTACCATTCTTAGTTGCTGGGGGAGATCGGAAAATACCTTCAAGCATCTGAAGGATCGCCATCCTTTGGACTATCATCCAGGCTTCCAGGTAGTTAAGAGTGACAGTCAGGACATAGCTAATCCGGAGATCAAAGCAAAAGAAACTCTTATCGGAGGGATTAAGACGGAACTTGGCAAGCTTTACCGAAAACTGTCAAAAGCCAGGGAAGCGCTAAATGGCGATGGAGTTCCCCGCCAAAACAGTATCAGAGAAAAGCTTCAGCGCACTATTGCTGAAAACGAGACAGTGTTGTCAAAGCTAAGAGAAGAGAAAAAGCAGCTTGAGCCACGGGTGGACGTATCGACACTGGAGGATTACAAATCCTTCAAACGGATTGACAATGAGGGTAAATATCTGTTTGATTTTGTGACGATATCGGTCTGGAATGCCAGAAAGCAGATGATTGAGTGGTTAAGTCCGCACTTTAACGATAAAAACGAGTTGGTAGATTTGTTTTATGCAATCACCAATTGCCACGGCTGGATCAAGTCATCCAAAACAGCAGTAACGGTTAGGCTGGAAGCCCTGCAACAGCCAAGACATCGGCTTGCCCAGGAACAGTTATGCCGCAGATTGACAAACCTTATGACGCGGACCCCGAGCGGGAAACGTCTTTTGATTGAAGTAGGCGAACTGCCTGTTTAGCAATGTCCAAAAAAAGACGGTTTTTGGGTGAGGGTTGACGCTGTCTGAAATGGTAGACTTTGTATGTTGTTGGGCCATATAACTGAAAAGTCTCTCAAGCCGGTATGTTTAGAGGAGATTCTCCATGTTTAAAAGAGGTGATTTGAAAACGTTGCGATATGATCTGATACCTTCAAGGGCCTGTAAATAGTTTTGTGTAAATGGTACTGGGTTTCGGTTTTAAAGATTCGGCAGTCTGTCTTCAAAAAGAATAGAAAAACGATTCATGGCAGCTTTCCAGTCTCTGATCGGCAGGGTCCATTTCTTCGCGATATT
>CAIWTU010000116.1 GCA_903915655.1 uncultured Geobacter sp. | reverse complement strand
TGTCAGAAACGGCTCTGTCTGCCATCTGGAAATCAAAGGTGGGCAGATAGATGCAATTGTCAGCGGTTCTAAACTGTACAAGGTAGCCATTACGATCACCCCACTGAAGAGCACGAAGTGGGAATCCGTGAAGCGTTCCAGTTCTGGCAGAATCGGTTCTTTGATCGATCTGCTGCGAGGAAAGCTCGATCAAGGTGTCATGGAAGTTGTTACCGACCGGGAAGAGGGGCTCTTCCCGCTCCCCGGCGAGATGGAATTCGACTGCGACTGCCCGGACTGGGCCGGCATGTGCAAACATGTGGCGGCTGTGCTCTACGGGGTAGGGGCACGGCTGGACGAATCGCCGGAGATGTTGTTCGTGCTGCGCGGGGTTAACCATGAAGAACTTGTCGATGTAACCGCAGCGATTACCGATGTGACGAAATCGGGCTCTTCCCGACGGAGGATTGCAACGTCCGGGATTGCCGATATCTTCGGGATAGAAATTGCTGAAGCCGCGGTTGATAAACCTGCTGCTAAGCCTCTTCTCTCAGAGTTGAAATCTAAGCCGGAAAAGGGTGCTAAAAAACTAAAAAGAAGAGGAACCAGGCTTGCTGCCGAAAAGGAGTCGTTACCATTCCCCGAACCGCTCACCGGCGATGCCATCCGAGCATGGCGGCTAGCTCTAGGCGAAACACAAGCTAAATTCGCCGCCAGGATCAATCTGACCGGATCAACTGTTTCGCAGTGGGAAAAGAAGGGGAAAGCTGCAATCGGAACCGTCCCCGATACTCTTGCCTTACTACGCAAGTCCTGGAAAAAACTCAAGAAAGTAACTGCGTCCAGTAGCACGTAACACCTGGACGCCATCCAGAACTTCAGGAAAATACTGCTATTCAATGCGGTCAACGTGCTGAAAGGGTATCTCCAGATTGCTATCCACTCACCTATGGAGGTAATCAACTATAAAGAATAAATCGTTCGATTGCGTCGAAATGAAGCACAAATGCGCGGAAGCTGTTTACCGGAAAGTTGCCTCTCTCTCTATTGAACAACAGCTTGAATACTGGCGCAAAGGAAGTGCCCCCCTGTAAAAGCAAATGCAACCGGAAAACAAAAATAATGCGAGGACAGCAGCTTAACACCCTCCGGACGGCTAATCATAACTGTGCGGTACGGCAGATTGAAAAACGACATGAGAAAGACCCTATACTTGACGCAAAGATGGGAAGGCTAGGCGGGACTTGCAGATATCAAGTTATCAAGTCCAGACCCCATAGACTCTCCCTGTTTCGACCATGACTTCCCGAACAGTTTCGCACGCCTGCAGACCTTGACCGGCTCGCAAATTCTGGCGATTCCGTCGTGGGATTGGGGGAGCATCTCAAGTGTCCGCTGGCAGTCGGTTGTGTTCCGGTCGGTCGAGAACCGGATTCCGGATGTGAAGGGTGAGGCGGGCTTCGACTCTACCATAACCGACGCGAACGGCATCGTCCTGGAGCGCACTAACTTCAAGACTTCAAATGGGGAGCAGGCGATCTTGGTTCAGAATGTCCATCCAACTCCGCGCACTGCGCCGTTCACGATTACCGGCGGACTCTGGTTCGGCGTCTTGGTCGTTCTTGCCGCGATCAGTCGCTACGTGTGACAGTTCAGCCACTGGCGCCGAGGGGGGAGGGAGAGTCAGGTTCGCGAAGATGAGGTGGGAAGGGACACTCCGTGAAAGCGTGACGGTTGTCTCTCGCGTTGTTTCGTGAGCCAGCTGGATCTTTCCCTAGAGGAGGGTGAAAGAGTATGCCTACATTGTTGATTCGATCTTCACAACCTGGCAGCCTGACCCGCTACCTTCTATATTTACTATAATCAAACAAATTATGATGAAAAAATAAGGGAAGCTGGAAGGAGCAGACCCCATAGACCCTCAGAAATTCTGGGGAACGGAGACAACAATGATGCGATGGGTAGTGGTAACGTTATTGATGGCCTTACTGGCCGGCTGTTCCAGCGGGTGGAGTAAGGGGATTGCGTTTGCCGGTGATGCTTATCTGCCGGTGACGAGCGATGTCGGCTACCAGTATATCGGCAGCTATGACGTGGCCCGGTTGAACAGCATCGGGACAACGGAACTGAATGACTTCAAGACCACCAAAACCGATATTACCTTGCCGCCCGCCAAGAACGGGGTGAAGCTCTACCGGGTCAGGTATCGGACAGTCATTCCGGAACAGGGCAACCGTCCGGTCGTGGTGGGAGGGCTCATCGCCTTGCCGGACACAACGGCCGGCTCCTATCCAATGGTGTCGTATCAGCACGGCACCGTTTTCTCCAAGACCGAGGTCCCCTCTTTTCCGGAGCAGTCACCGGAGACCCGGTTCATGATCGCCCGGTTCGCCGGAAATGGCTACATCCTGGTCGCAGCGGACTACATCGGCAAGGGAACATCGACAGAGCCGGACAGTTACCTGGTCAAAGAGAGTACCGCCCAGGCATGTTCCGACATGCTCTTTGCCGCCAAGGCGGTGCTGGCCAGCCTGAGCATCACTACCGGTGATCTCTTCCTGAGCGGTTGGTCCCAGGGGGCCTACAGCACCATGGTCTTCCGCAACCGACTTGAACAGCTGGGGGTCCCGCTCAAGGCGGCGACCACCGCGAGCACCCCCATGGATCTTTACTCGCTGATCACCCGCTGGATCAACAACCGGACGCCCTTGGATTCGGACTGGCTGGTGGGATGCGTGGCCTTGCTCATCAATTCCTATGAACAATATTTCAATTTGTCCGGGCTGAGTAGTGCGGCCATTAAATCCCAGTACCGGCAGACCGCCCGTGATTTCTATGACAACAAGATCGGCTGGGCCGAAGCGTCCAAGGTCTTCCCGAAATCAACCAAAGAGTTTCTCCAGACGGAATTTGCCGACGCCAGTTCCCTGGTTGCGAACAGGTTCTTCCAGAAACTGTTGGATAATCAGGCGTATCAGTGGCGCTTCCGGACGCCGAGCCGGTACTATTATGGAAAGATTGACGAGGTGGTGCCCCCGTATATAGCCACGCTGCCAGTTGCCTACCAGGAGGCCATCGCCGGGGCCACGGCCACGGCGGTCTATGCCGGCGACAATGCCGACCACCGGGGGACCTTCATCTTCGGCATGCTGGACCAGAAGCAGTGGTTCGACGGGTTGAGAACGAAATAAAATGTCTATGAAACTTCTCTACCCCCTGCGATCGCTTACCCCTGACGGGGCTGTTTCCGGGAGCAATTCTGTCACGGTTCTGGTCTGTCGTGTTGTCTCGGCGGCCGAGGAACTATCGTTTCTGGCTACCTTGAAAGAACTTCTGCAGGAATACGACCGTTTTCCAGGCACGCTGGGACGCATGGTTTTCCGACGGGAGTGCGACGGCAATCTGGAGTTCTCGATCCTGCAGCGGTTCGCCGGTGAGACGGATCACGAAGCCTGGCTGAATTCGCCCGGTTTTGTCCGCTGGCGCAATGAAGTAGCGCTGACAACGCCGATGCCTGACCATGTTCAGCGCTATTCCGGAATGGAAGCCCTCTTCGTCACCACCCCGGCACCCGTCGCACCACCTCGCTGGAAGATGGCCCTGCTTCTCTTGATTGCGGTCTATCCCATCTCCCTGTCCTTTTCGCACTGGCTCGCTCCTGCCCTGGCAAGCGTATCGCTTTTCACCGGAACGTTCATCACATCGGTAATCATGGTGTTGTCAATCACCTATGCGATCGTTCCCCTGCTGACGAAGCTGTTTCAGCGGTGGCTGGGTCTATCTGGTCAGGACTTGATAACTTGATAAGTGATGTTATCTGAGCCACTTGCAAAAGTCGGAATAATTGTCATCCTGGCAGGATTCTAGACGGAATCCAGATTTTAACTGACTGAAAAGACCGGATCCCCGATAAAGGCATTCGGGGATGACAATCATTTTGCAAGAGCCTAATCTGAATAGAGAAAGAGTCTCAGAAGGGCGCCGAGCGGTATTTCATGCATCAAAAGGCCCAATAAAGTATTCGGATTAAGAGATTGATGGTTGAGATACTTTAGGGTCCGGGTTGGCTCTCCACCGCGGATGAATCTGGGCACTGATAGGAGCAGTTTTTTATGACGGCACAGACACTGACCTGTTTACTTTATCAGTCAGGTTTAGCGGAAGTCTAACTCGAAAACGTCCTCCGTTATGCTGTGAAAGCGACCAGCGTACCTGTGATTGCTGAAATGGCCGGTTTCTCGGTCCCCGAAAGCACCAGCGCCCTGTTGGTCAGTCCCCTAAATCAAAACCTGCACCCCAGTTTTAGAAAGAATTCTTCGTCGCACTATTTTATCGTATCCGTGTTGGCGTATCACTGCCATCCGTAAAGTCCGATTCTCGCTGAACCAAAGGCTCATGATTCCTTTCCGTATGATTTCACTACCTCGTCAAGCAGCACAAGTGCGTCCAGTGCAGCAGGGTAGCCGGCATAAATGGCCACCTGAAGCAAAACTTCGACGATTTCTTCCAGACTCGCGCCATTCTCCATGGCCAGGGTGAAGTTGATTTTCATCGCGTTCAGTCTTCCAAGAGAAGCAAGGACAGCTATGCTGCAGAGAGAACGTGTCTTCAAGTCTATGGAGCTTCGTGACCAGGTGCGACCGAAAACAACTGAAACTGCCTCCTTCTCGAAAACCGGACTGAGCGATCTGAACTTTTGGACGACAGCTTCGGCGCGTTCCGTGCCGAGCATCTTCCTCAATATTTCCAAGCCAGCTTGATAGTCATCCATTTCATACCCTTTTCTCGACCAGAGATCCTCAACCTGCAGGAGAGGCCGGGCAAACAGATTCAGAGCCTGCCCGGTCCTGTTGCAGCCAGATTATGAGGGGCTTTTGGCGTTTCCTGGAGCACAGCAGGGCTCGAAATCAATTTCACCAAATATCTCATTGGCAAAACCCCTTGCCTTTAACGCAGCGCCGTTCTTCACTTTTTCCCCGGCAGTTACTGCGTCATGCATTTCCTCAGTGGTTGCGCCGGCGTCGACGGCACCCTTCTTGAGAAGCTCCATGCAGGGTTTGCAATTGACGGCATACGCTGCTCCAATTGAAATCAGTGCCATTGTCTTCTTATCTAAAACGCTCATGGTGTTACCTCCTTGGATTGAAAAATTTTCGGTTGGTATAAGAGATTCCAGCCATCGCCGTCTGTAATGCAGACATGGCTGTTTTTGCTCTGTTTCCGAGGTTTTGTCGGTTACAACACTTCAATGCAGCCCTTACTCCCGCTCAGATCAACAGCACGTGTTCCCCGATGTAAAACAGGCCTCACATTCGATTTCGCCAAAAACATCTTTGACAAAAGATTTCGATTTCGTATGCGCCCCGTTCCTTACTTTTTCTCCGACGGCAACGGCTGCGAGCATTTCCGTCGTGGTTGCCCCGGCTTTTTCCGCCTTTTTACGGTGATATTCCATACACGGCTTGCAATTGACAGCATAAGAAGCCCCAAGCGCAATCAATTCTTGAATTTTATCGTCCAGTATTTGCATTGTATAACTCCCGAATCAGAGAATTGGCTCACATCATTCTTGCTTTCACGAAGTCGTGGCCCTGTTTGACGCCGATATGGGCCTTTGCAGAGGCCGCCACATTTCCGGGTGGAGCCCGTGCAATGTATTCATACGATAAGTTGACAAATTTTTTAAACATTATTTCCTCGTTAAGGTAAAAGTTCATTATCGATACGGACGAATTGAGCATACCCCTGTTCATCGAACCAAGGCTTCATGCACCAGCTTTTACCCTATAGACGAACTGAAAATGAAAAGGATACAGCAATTCTAAAAATTTACTTGCATATGGCTTGTCTGGCGATCTCCATTCGAGATCAAGATTATGGGAGCTGGCAACATGGAGGGATGTGATCTGAATTTACAGAAGATTCATGACATCTATCAACCGAAGATCTTCCGCTACCTCTCGAATCTGATCGATGATTATGAGGCGGAGGATCTCACCCAGGAGGTATTCGAGAGATTTATGGGGTCAGGATTTGGTGCGCCGGTCAAAACCGGCGAGAGATAGTGGGTGAAAGTCCCATACGATGAAGGAATAGCGAACCGCATCGGCCCCGAGTCATGCGCAGGCGACCGTAAGGGGGTCTGCGAAGCGTTGACAGGGG
>CAIWTU010000115.1 GCA_903915655.1 uncultured Geobacter sp. | reverse complement strand
TTTCCATGCGATAATGTTACGAAGATCGTGTATCAGGGGCAATAAAGAAGGAGGCGAAGAATGGCCAATAGAAATGACCGCACCAAACAGGAAGCCGAACTCCGCCTGAGGGCTGAAGAGGTCGTGATGGAGGTGGTGGCCGGTCGCCGGAAAAGCACGCACCCCTTTCGCAGGAAGAGATGCTGCAGACCCTCCACGAGCTCCAGGTCCATCAAATTTGAACTGAAGATGCAGAATCTGGAACTGCTCCGAACTCAGTCAGAGCTGGACGCCGCACTGGCGCGTTATTTAGAGCTCTACGATCTCGCGCCGGTCGGCTGTTCAGATGCCGGTCGTGAACGGTGAAGAAGCTTTGCGCGAAATCCGGAGAAAAGAAGAGGGGAGTTCCCGTCACCAGCCGGTCATCGCTCTCACGGCCTATGCGCTGCGCGAGGAGAGGGAACGGTTTCTCGCGGAGGGGTTTGACGGATGTCTGTCGAAGCCCCTTGAAATCGGTGAGCTCATCAGCGAAATGAAACGGGTTACCGGTATCCTTCGAGAGGGAGTCTGAACAATCATGGGACGATTAACCTCAATCAGGGTGAACAGAAGGTTCGCCCCTACGATTAACCTCCTGTCTTACGCCCCATGCCACGTTCAGCCCGTATAGACACCCCGAATATCCTTCAGCAGGTTATCGTGAGAGGGGTCGAGAAGCGCGACATATTCACCGTAGACGATGACCGAGATAAAGGTTAGTTAATGAATTAAGAGCGTCCGTACGGAGCCCTTACCTGCGAGAGTTTTGTGAAAGAAAAAAGGTATCAATGAACCTCGACACCATGGGCCTTGATTTCATGGTCTAACGGTATCAAGGTCACTCTCTTTACTTTCCTTACCGGAGGCGTAGGAACCTTACAGAATGGCCTTATCCACGCGGATGCCACCCGATAGAACCGCCTCAACAAATCTGTTGATTATTTCCCGAACTTCTTGCGTAACCAGCTGTATCCCCGCATTTCATCTTTAACTTAACCAGAGACAGCCTTCAAACGACTAACAGTTATTTTGCCTCCTTGCAGTGCCATCCGCTTGACTCAACCAGATCGATCAATATGCGACCCGAAAATGTGCGGACTGGGGCTTTCCGACCTGAAAGGGGTACTTCCTTTTCTGAAGAGGGGGGAGAGATCGGGAAAGGCTGTGCACGTAATATGACAAAATAAAATCATGTTCAGATTAGCTGCAAACAAAGAAAATTTTTATTGACAAAAATTAATAATATAATGTATAAGCGAAACACTTCATTATAAATCACTAAAATATGAAATGGTGACCAAGGCTGACCGGTTGCTTGAGTCTTTAAATATAGAGAAAAAAGATTATGACCGTGAAAGTTCCAGTCGGGAGGATCTATGAAATACAGATCAAGTAAGCTGATCGGGTTGTTTATCTTGATGCTTTTTCAAGGGATGTTGCTTGGCAGTATGAATGATCACTTTTTACGACCTTTAGGGGTAACAGGTATGCAGAATGCCTTTGCTGCCCAGGCGTCTGCCATCCAACTCCCGCAAAGCGGGCAGACCACAAGCCATGCAGCCACGGACGACGGAGAGACCAGGATTGGCAAAGCCTGGCCCAATCCACGATTCAGTGACGACAACAACGGCATGATATCCGACCGTCTGACCGGCCTGATCTGGGCTAAAGACGCCAACCTGCTGAAGAGCCGCGACCCCCGATTCGATACGGATGAGAAGTGGGGGGATGGCGCTGTCAAATGGCAGCATGCCCTGGCTTACATCAAAAAACTTAACACCGAAAACTACCTCGGTTACAGCGACTGGCGACTGGCCAACCTGAATGAACTGGCCTCGCTGGTGAACCAGGGAGAGGGAAAAACCTCTGCATGGCTGAACGCGCAGGGATTTGCCGACGTGCAAGCGTCTCCCTACTGGTCATCAAGCACCAATGTCTTGACCAGCGCCACAGCCTGGATGGTCGGTATAGATGGCGGTCTGGTGAATTATACTGGCAAGTCAGGCGTTGGCAATGTCTGGCCGGTTCGCGGTGGGGAATCCGGTGCGGCAGCAAGATCCGGTGTTGATCTCCCCAAGACTGGACAGGTTGCCTGTTACGACCCATACGGCAGAACAATTTCCTGCGCCGGCAGCGGGCAGGATGCGGAATTACAGATGGGGGCCGCCTGGCCCCAGCCCCGCTTCATTGATAACGGAAACCAGACCATCACCGATAATCTGACCGGCCTGATATGGACCCGGGATGCCAATCTGAGGATTACCAGGGATCCATCCACTGGAGTTGACGGCAATACTTCTGATGGTGCCGTGGCCTGGCAGGAGGCGCTTGACTCTCTGAAAAAGCTTAATCGGGAGGGATACCTCGGCTTCAGTGACTGGCGACTCCCCAACCGGAATGAACTGGCATCGATGATGAATTATGCGGAGCCTGATCCGTTTTCCTGGCTGAACTGGCAGGGGTTCTTTTCAGTGCAGGACAATTACTGGTCTTCCGGAACAGTCGCTTCTACCACCGGTAAAGCCTGGAATGTAAAGACAACCGGCGCCATCCTCGGTGAATACAAGTCCTCTGGCAAATCTGGCAGTTTTTTATGGCCTGTGCGGGGACCTGAACTTGTCGAGACGACAGAGAACGGATCAATTGCCCAGTCATCAACTATTGCTCTGCAGGGCGTAATGTCCGCCGTAGCGTCGCTTAGCGTCACCACTGCGAGCCTCCCCGCTGGGACGGTAGGCGCTGCCTACAGAGAGACCCTGGTCGCCGCCGGTGGCTCAACGCCTTATACGTGGTCGAGGAAAACAGGGAGCCTCCCCGCCGGACTGACGCTCAGTAGCGCCGGAGTGATCAGCGGCAGCCCCACTATCGCAGCCACCAGCAGCTTTACCGTTCAGGTCAAGGACAAGGCAAAAAGAATAGCAACCAGGGCTCTGTCGATAACGGTCAATACTGTTCCGCCGTCGATTACCACAACCATGCTGAGAGACGGCTATATTTCCAGCTCCTATAGCCATCCTCTTTACGCAACTGGTGGCAAGAAACCGTACACCTGGTCAGTAATCAGCGGCGCTCTCCCTGCGGGGCTCACCCTTTCCACTACCGGTCTCTTCAGCGGGAATCCGATTACGGCGGGCGCGAGCAACTTCACTGTTCAGGTAAAGGATGCCAATCTCTCCACTTTTCCCAAATCTTTTACACTATCTGTCTATCCGCTCCTCCATCTGGATACAACAACCCTTCCCTCCGGCAATGTCGGCGTTGCTTACAGTCAACCCCCTGTTGCCAGTGGTGGCAAACCCCCCTGCATCTGGGCAATAACCAGCGGTGGTCTCCCTGATGGTCTGACTCTGAACAGCAGTACCGGCGTTATCTCAGGTACGCCGACCACTATTGGCACCAGCGACTTCTTTATCGAGGCGAAGGACGCCAACAACAGCTCGATAACCAGCAATTATTATTTGACAGTCAATCCGGCCGCCGCTATTACTACCGCTCTTTTGCTCAGCAATTACGCAGGGATCTCCTATAGCCAGACATTGACGGCAAGTGACGTTGTCACCCCCTGTACCTGGTCGATATCCAACGGCAGACTCCCTGCCGGCCTTTCCCTTGATGGAGTCAGTGGCGCGATTACCGGGGTTCCCACTGTTGCCGGTAACTACACCTTTACCGCTCAGGTAACGGGGGCCAATAACGCCACAGCCAGCAAAACGCTGAACATAGATATCTTGAGTTTCGGTTCGATCTCGGGCGTTCTCACGGATCAGTCAACAGGAAAGCCGCTGTCAGGGGTGAACGTTACACTGCTCCTGACCGGCATCACGAATAAGGATCCGAGCGACAGGGTGTACAGCTGCAATGACACTCCTCTTGCTGCATCGTATTACTCCGCCGTGTCGACAAACGATGGCATCAAATTCGGATGCGCAAGTAACATTACTAAAAACAACACAATGACATTTAAAGTACGCAACCCTTATGGAACTGACCCCTTCACTGTTCATTGGAACGGAATCGGCGCTATGGCGCCCGGGAATGGGGTGCCTCCCCATATCGAATATCTTGCCCAGAGTTTCAAGCCAGCCGGTAGCGGCAAACTGACCAAAGCGAGTATTTATCTGTCAGATTCTCTTGATTTCAAGCTAAAGGGGCAGGTCTACCTTTTGCTCAAATCGACGCTGGGGGGTGATCGCGGGAGCTATCTGGCGAAGAGCAATCCGGTATCCCTTGAGCAACTTTATGGGAATGCGCCGCTTTGGGTAGATTTCACCTTTCCCTCACCGGTAGGAGTTGTTGCAGGCGAGAGATATTATCTGGAAATCAGAGGCACTTTTTTCGAGTGGGTGAGTTCTTATAGTGGATATTTTTACCGTCTCTGCTGGAGTGCCGTGGAGAGTTACGCAGGCGGTAACGCATATCAGAGAAGCGGCGGTATCTGGAATCAGTCAGCCAAATCCCTCGCATTTCAGACCTATCAGGATGATCTGCCAGAGATCATTACCACGCCTTCAACCTCACTATTTTCCATGTATGGGGGGAACAACTCTCAGGTCGGCACAAGCATATATTCTCCGGTTCAGGATAGTTGGCTCCCGTACACCACAATCAACACGACATACTACGATAGTGACGGTTTCGAAAAATTCAATGGTGACGATCTGACCATAGATGCGTCAATCGGAACTGGCGCAGCAAGTTACTACGATCAGAACGGCTGGCTTACGATAAAGGTACTGGGTTATGGCTCCTGGGCAACCAACCTGGTTACGGACCAGTTCGATATAACCTTCAACCGTACCCTGACCGCTACAACTGACGCTAATGGCGCGTATTCATTCCTCTCTCTTCCCGACGGAAGCTATACCCTCACATTCAGTAATATCGCTTATAACACGGGGAGCGGAAACGGTACACTGTCTCCCGGGCAGACGCTCAAACTCGCTTCAACTATTGCGCGAATCCCGCCAGCATCTCTACAGGGAAAGGTGACATTTTCTGACGGCAGAACTCTGGCCGGGATTACCGTGACGGTAAGCGATCCATCGGGGAGCAGAAGCGCAACCAGTGACATCCAGGGGAATTATCTTCTAAGCAATCTTATCCCCGGAAACTACAGCGTCAGCTTCGCAGGACCGGGACTGTTGCCCCAAACAAAGACAGGCTCACTCTCTCAGGGTCAGGTCGTGACCGTCGACACGGTTATGTCTCCTTCACCGATCTCACTCGACATCACCTCGCCGGTCGCTGGCGCACTGATAGTCTTTTCGCCAATCAGGGTCACCGGGAGAGTACTGAATGCCGATAGCGTGACGGTGACCACAACCATTAACGGTGTCGTTGCCAATTATCCTGCAAGCATTCTAAACGGCGGATTCTCTGCCTCCATTCCCCTCGCTTCTGGACAGGTGCGGATCGATGTCGCCGCAAGCAACCGTTACAATCAGACCGGCGCAAAAAATGTCACCATAAACTTCGACCCGCGAGGGGTGTTGAATGGAATGATTACCGATGCCTTGACAGACCTCCCCCTTTCTTCCGCTACGGTGACGGTTACCGACGTTGCAGGCGTTGTCAGAAACGCATTGACAGGTACCGACGGACGCTACGAGATTACCGGGATCGCCCCCGGCCCAGTCAGCGGAACAGTCAGCAGAGAGTGGTATCTGCCGCAGACCTTTTCGCGCGTCATTGGACAGGGAGAGGCTCTCTCCATCGATATTCCCCTTGATACGTTCGCCGTCCGTTTCCTGAACGATACAGGCAACGTGGCGGTTATGGAATTTATTGGTAACTATGACGCCAAAAAACAGGATGGGTCGATCAACTCCAAGCCGCGCCAGGCCATTGCCAAAGAGTACTACAAAAATCATGGGGAAGTCGATTTTCTGGTCTTTCTCTCCACTTTTACATATGCAATGCCCGAGGCCGATGCGGAGGGTTTCTACCTGGAAGTGAAGAACGATACGCAGGGGATAGGAAAATCAGTCTTCGATAATTCCACCTTGTACGGCAGCGCCGGCAAACTCCAGGGCACAGTTGATATGGGGAATGTGGCGCCACTCTCCGCAAATCCTTACGGGAAAAAGCTGGATGAGAGGGTTACCACCCTAAACCACGAGCTGATGCACCGCTTCGGTGCGTACGTGCGATTCAGGAACCCGGACGGCAGCCTGAACGGGGCGCTTCTCGGGAAGGAGAGCGCGCACTGGAGCTATCTGCTCGACACGCAGGGTTCGCTCATGTATGGCAACGGGTGGAAGAATAACGGCAACGGCACCTTCACCTCGACGGCCAAAATGAGCGGTTTCAGCTCGGTTGATCTCTATCTTATGGGGATGCTACCAAAAGAGGAGGTGCCTCCGATGCTGTTGATCGACAACCCGGCGATAGACAAGATGCAGCTTCCGCAACTCGGGGCAACAATCCCTGGCGCGGTGCAGAGCGTAACTGTAGACGACATCATCGCCGCTGAAGGGGCGAGGGCACCGGATTTTAGAACTTCGCAGAAGAAGTTCACCGTAGGATTTGTGCTGCTTACCCGGCCTGGGGAGAACCCCGGCGCAGCTCCTGTGGCCATTGAAACGCTTCGTACAGCCTGGGCCGGAAGGTTTGCGGAAATGACGCAGGGAGTTGGTGGAATCAATGGGGTAGCCCCCTCACTCAACGTCGTTATCGATTCACCCGCCGATAACACAACAACCAGCGGGCCTGATGTAAC
>CAIWTU010000114.1 GCA_903915655.1 uncultured Geobacter sp. | reverse complement strand
GGCCTCAACAACAAAGCTAAATTGACTACGAAAAAAGCTTATGGCTTTAAAAGCTTTGATGTAATAAAACTTGCCTTATATCATACACTTGGGGGCCTACCTGAACCGGAGGTTACCCATGAATTTATCAGGTGAAGCCAACTTATTTTAGAACAATGGAGGCAAAACCTATGAAACTATGCACCATGCTCATTACAATTGCATTTCTTTTCACCCTCCCCTCAGGGAGTTGGGGCGGCGATTCCAACATTCCACTTTTTGAATCCATTGATGCCGACAGGAACGGCGCTATTTCTATGGATGAGTTCATAAATGCGCCCCTTGGCATCTCAAAAACAAAAGATTCGAAGAATCCGCTTCGGCTAAAACTTCCATCAGGAGGTGAGCGTCAGGGGGAAAGCTTCACCCCCCTTACCGCAGCTGAAAAACGTCAGCTTTTCAACTCACTCGACAAAGACAAGAATAATGCTGTCGACAGCAAGGAGTGGGCCTCCTTCAAGGATGGGAAATTATCGTTTACGTTCGAGTAGTTTCCGAACTCGAAAACGGGCCGTTTTTGTCTCCGGTTTTTGGTGGGAGCTGATTTTATGACCAGACTCATCCTTTAATTCGGCCAGGTTACTCCGTGAAAGGGATTTCGGTAGTTGCAGTGCGAAGCGATCGATCTTAATCGACAAAGGAGTCTTTATGAGGTATTCCGAATTTCCTGCCATGCTGGTGTTCTCCTCACTTATCTGGCTGCTTGCCGCCTGCGGCAGTGACCCTCTGGCGCCTCCGGTCACTCTGCAGGCCAAATATTCCAGCGCTGTCGCCGATGCCCGCACTGTCAATCCGTCAAAAATATCACGCTACCTTACGCCAATTACGAATGAGAATCCAAACCTCGTCTGGGAAAACGGCGTAACAGGTTCCCGTCTGCTGGTGGTGAGCTGGCTTGGGGACGCGGGGAAATATTATAAATGCGACGATCCTGGCGGCTGTTCCGGCAACAGCTGTAAGGAGGGGGGCGAATGCCCGACCTACAGTTACGACTCCTGGGTAACGGTGGTGCCGGAGATCAGGAATTTTTTCAACCTCATCGTACCGGAACCGTTACGGATTGCCCAGCTCCTTGGACTTCCGCCCGAATATGCCATCAAGGGCGATTCGAAAGAGGCAAAATACATGCTGGAGATGTGGGTCTCCCCCAAGGACCTCTTTCGCCCCTGTCCTGACACAGAGGTATCTGATACCACCTGCGAAACCACTTTCCCTGCAGACAGCTTCCGGATGCTCGACCTGAGCAACAAGGTCAGGGCAACCGAAGGGGCGGACTACGGCGTTTTCAAGACCTATACTTCCTGGTTCAACAACCGCACCCGAAACATTTACACTATCCGTTCATCCCCCTATCCCTGGACCCGTCTCGGCTATACCTACGACTGGGGGAGCAGCAATCATACCGGCTTGAGCGAGTTTGTCCTCCACGGAAAAAAAGTGGACAGGTCGACGATCTCGGTCGGAATCAAATCTGTCAAGGCGACATCTGACTATTTTACAAAATAGCCCTGTCGGTTGCGCTCCAGAAAGGGAGAAACTTCAGTGATCGGAAGAAATACCGGGCAAACCGGGGCAGAGCGGACAACCACAGAGGGGATAATCATTCGGAATCATTATCTTCGACCTTTCAACACCAGGATACCCTCGGGAAGCCCTGGACATAATACACTGGACAAAATATCGATTGCCAACCACTAATTTGGGGTGGTATACTTCGAGCTCGAAAATTGGTTACTCTCCACTATTAATCCAAGGTCTTGCGTCTATCATGCCTGGACGACACGGAGCGGGTGCACCACTCCAAACTGCTCAAATCCCGGAAAGGGGAAACGATGAAAAACTCGACTCTGATGCTCCTGGCGCTCCTTCTCTTCATGTTGACTGGCTGCGCCTCCGTTTCTATGGTCAATTCATGGAAGGATCCCGCTGCGCCGGCAAAACAGTATCGAAAGCTCTTGGTCGTCGGCTTGGCTGATAAGTCACAGACGCGACAGGTATTCGAGGAAGTATTTGCCTCTGAGTTGATCAAGAAGGGGGTATCGGCAATCCCAAGCTACACCCTGACCGGTTCCGAAGGCAAACCTACCCGGGCAAGGCTCGAACAGGCCGTCAAAAATTCGGGCGCAGATGGGGTCATCACCACCCGCCTGGTCAAGGTGAAGAAGGATAAGGATGTTCGTACCGGTTTCATCATGACTGATCGCGGCTACACGAATGATAGTTTCCTTGATCCAGTTTTTGTCCCAGCTGATCTTTTCGGCTTTTACGGCGCAGCCGTATCGTACGAGACCTTTGACCATCAATCGGTGGAGGTGACCATGTCAACAGTCGCGACCATCGAAACAAATCTGTTCGATGCCGGGACGGGCCGCCTGATCTGGTCGGGAACCACGAGTGCCCTGAACCCCGATGGTATCATCACACTAAGCGGAGAGGTCGCGGATCTGGCTCTTAAGTCCCTGACCCGGGACGGGCTGATCTGAACATTTTTTTAACTGGAGGATTTGATGGAAAGCCGTTTCCTGCGTTACTCTGCCCGGAGGGTTGTTTTATCCTTCATGGCCGTCGGATTGCTGCTCCTGACGGGGTGCTCGTCACTTAATGTTGTCGAGTCCTGGCACAAAAAACCATTACCGGGACAACATTATAAGAAGGTGATGATACTTTGCATTGCAGACAATGAAAATCTTCGCGCCCTCTTTGAAAACGTTGTGGTCGATCTATTTACCCACAATGGTGTCAACGCGGTAGCAAGTCACACCCTGGTCAAGGATCTGGACAAGGCTCACCGGAACGATATTGCGGCTGCAGTCCGGGCAACAGGCTCCGATGGGCTGATAACCGTCCGGGCACTCTCCGTAGGGGACACGAACGTTACCCAGCAAGGGGAACCAGGAACCGTCTACGGGACTGCGGCAAGCGGTTACTACGATCTGCCGGGGGCCAAAAGTTATGTGCGGGAGACCCTGCAGACCAATCTGTATGACGGAAAAACAGCCGAGCTGGTATGGTCTGCCACCATAAAGACTTACGATGCAGACAATGAAGTCAGGGTAAGCCGCGAGGCGGCACGGGTTTTTCTTCAACAGCTGCGGCAGGACGGTTTTCTGTAAACTTGCTCATCATAGAGTATTATCGATATGAACGTCATAGATTCGTTTGTTGAGAATTGGGGAAACCTTCGAGGAGGCGCAGCTGCAATAGCAATAATTGCCATAGCAGCGTTCATCGCCTCCCTCGGCCTTCTTGTACACTGGACAGGTGGAACTGCCTTCGCCTGGCTCCACCTGATGTACCTCCCGATTGTACTGTCAGCTGCCTTGTTCAGGATACCAGGCGGGATTGCGGCAGCGCTGGCAGCCGGTCTGGTTATCGGGCCGTTTATGCCGCTATATGTTCTGGAAGAAATCCCGCAACAGACATCTAACTGGATGATTCGTACGGGTCTTTTCCTGCTGATCGGCACGTTCACAGGCATTATCTTCACCTGGCTGACCGCACAGTTTGACAGCCTGAAAAAGGCCCATGAGGAGTTAAGTCAATCTCATATTGAACTGAGAAGTGCCCAGATGGAGCTTATCCAGGCGGCAAAGCTGGAGTCCATCGGAAGGCTGGCTGCCGGGGTAGCCCATGAAGTCAAGAACCCTTTGGCCATAATTCAGCTTGGAGTCAACTTCCTCGATACAACCTTGAGCTGCGACCAGGATCTCAAAGAGGTGCTCGATGAGATGGACAGAGCCGTCAAGAGGGCCGATTATATCGTCAAGGGACTTGTAGATTTCTCCCGCTCAGACGAACTCGAATTGAAAACCCAGAACCTGAACCCGATCATAGAGAACGCGCTGAATCTGGTCGGGCACGAACTGCGCAAGGGACAGGTAACGCTCGAAACCAGGCTTGATACTTTCATTTCACCGGTTGCAGCGGACCGGAACAAGATACAGCAGGTTTTCATCAACCTCTTCATGAATGCCGTACAGGCAATGGAAGGGGGGGGGAAGCTAACCGTAACAACGGCTCAAAAAGAGCTTTCCCGGAATGATATTGCCCTCTTTTCTGCAATGAAACAGCCGTTTTCGGTCGGAAGCAGCGCAGTTATGGTTGAAATTACCGACACCGGTCACGGCATACCCGAAAACAAACTCGACAAGCTGTTCGACCCCTTTTTCACCACCAAGCCTGTCGGCAAGGGAACCGGTCTTGGATTGTCCATTTCCCGCAAGATCATCGAACTCCATGATGCCATGATAGACATCAGGAACCGGGAAGAGGGGGGCGTCGTGGTCAAACTGCTGTTTAAGACAAACCAGGGGAGCGCGTCATAATGAAAAAAAAGATACTGGTAGTTGATGACGAAGTAAGCCTTACCCATATGATCCGGAGAGGGCTGGAAGCCAAGGGGAATTATCTGGTGATGGAGGAGAATTCGGGGCGCCGGGCTATTACCGCGGCCAGGAGCTTCAGACCAGACATCGTTCTGCTCGACGTTATGATGCCTGATCTGGATGGAGGCTCGGTTGCCGCCATTTTTGCCGAAGATGATGACCTGAAGCATATTCCCATTGTCTTCCTGACCGCCATCGTTACCAAGGAGGAGACTCAACCGACCGGAAGCGTAATTGGACGGCATACGTTCATGGCAAAGCCTGTAAACCTGGATGACCTCTTAACCTGCATAGAGGATCATCTTGGAGCGGGCAGGTAATAACGTTAGACTGTCAAACCGCTTCTGTATAAAATATCACTCCAGCCGGAAATCCTTCTCGGTCAATCCGACATTGCGGCGCATGCTGCGAAAGTTGAGAACGGTCCGGTCCCTGTTTTCCTCTTCGATTACGAGACGGGAGAGGTTTCCGTTCTCCAGAAAAGTCAGGCGTAACTCCTTCACGGCGCCTTTCTGTCGGGGAGTTATCTGCAGGGTCGTCATGTTATCCCGTGTCTCGGCACGAACTTCAACCCCGTCAGGGAGGGAGGTTGCCGGACCGTCGAGGTAAGCAAACCAGCGACGGAGGCTCTGTCCGGGAGAAAGGATTATATTATTCCGTACGTTTTCGGCGGGAAGGAAGAGGGACAAGGCGTTGTCGCGCAACAGGATGCGGCTGGGATAGGGTGGGAAGAGCTCCATGTAGAAGACATCCGGTTTTTTGAAACGGACGATGCCGTTCACCACTATTTTCTTTTTCAGGAGCGATATCTGTTTCTCCTGGGTAATCTCGGCCGTAAAGTCGGTTAGTCCGGAAAAGCTCCGTCGAAGCAGTTCCATCCCCTGAAGCGGGGAAATCTGTCGCGCCGAAACGGCGGGGACTGTTGTCAAAAAGATGCTCAAGGCGATGAGCAAAGTTGCAAATACAACGGCAATTTCCCCGCCCCTGACTTTCAAGAATATCATAACTTCCCCACCCCAAGGGTCAGGCAGGCTGAAGCAACTTTTTCCCCTTCCACGGTTGCGTCCCCCTCACAGAGGAAGAGTCGCCCGAACGATTTCACTATCCGTACTGTGATGATGATCTTGTCACCGGCAGATAACCGGTGAGCAAATTCGGCATGATCGACCCTGGCGAGGAAGCCCCCCTCCCCTTCCGCACTGGCTGCGGCGATACCCGCCAGTTGTGCTATCGATTCAAGCAAGAGTAGAGGGGGGTAACCGCCCTGGTCGTGGGTAACCACTTTCAGACCGCTGGCGCCAATTCCCTGTTCGAGAGAAAGAATCTTATCTACATAGAGAAACGGATTGGTATGGGGAAGATACGCTGTTGGATTGTAGTTAAACAGATGGACCCCCGTTGAATTCGACGGCATAGTAGGGCCCTTCCGGAGAGGCCGCAAGATGAACGGCACGTTGACCGGACAACAGAGAAAGAAGCAGCGCAGCCATGGAGAGCCCCCCCATGGCAAGTGAATATCCGAGGATTCTACCAGTTTCCAGCCGGGGGGTAGACGGAAATCTCTTCAGAACAGTTTCCATCCCGGCAGCAACCCCTGACAGGGAGAGGAGCGAAAGGTCTTGCGTCGTCCCGAGCAACCGGGACAGACCTTCCTCCTCGGCCCCCTTTACCAGGCGACCGATGCTCCTGATATCACCCAGACTGCCCCGGATCGATGCACCACGCTGCCGGGCATAAGCCCCCTTCTCCAGCACCAGCAAACCGGCACCTTCGGTGAATCCACGAGCGTAACTCCGCAACTGCCCCACTGCACTGAATCCCCGCATCATGGTAGAATTCAGTTCGTCTACGCCACCAGTCAGCATGACATCGGCCCGGTCCTCTTCCAGAAAACGGCAGGCCATCAGGAGTGCCGACTCTGCCGAACAGAAGCGTTGCACGAGGGTGACATTGGGACCCTTCAAGCCATATTCAATGGACGCGTTGCTCGCCGGCGCATTTGAAACCGTATTTGGGAAGAGCATCGGGATGAGGCCGTCAACGCCTTTGGTAAAATATCCCCGCAGGAACTCCTCCGAATTTGTGATTCCGCCGAAACCGCAACCAAGCAAGATCCCTATCCTGGCTCGATCCATTCGGCCCAACTCTATTCCCGCATCTTTCAGGGCCATACCGGCGGCAACAACTGCAAACTGACTGCACCGGTCGAATTTGCGGGCCTTCAGCGGCGGCATGTAGTCGGAAACCTTGAACCCCCGGACCTGCCCCCAAAAATGTCCACCACCCAGAACCTCTTCTGGCACCGGCTGCAGGCGGCTCATTCCGTCCCGCAGGGCCTCCCTGATGGGATCTGTCCCGACTCCCGCCGAAGAAATGGCGGCAAGCCCGGTTACCACGATTTTATTATCTCTTTCTGTCATATCCCCAACACCAGAGAGGTTATGTTCCCGCCAAAGGCAAATGAGTTGGAAAGGGCCAGGTGAGCGGAAGAGGTAACCTTCCCCCCATGGCAGTATTCCAGGTCACATTCCGGGTCATATCCTCTAAAATTAAGCGTCTGCGGAATTATTCCGGCATTCAGAGCAATAACCGTCGCCAACGCTTCTATTGCGCCGGCAGCGCCGAGACAGTGGCCGGTCAGGGCCTTGGTAGAGATGAGCGGCACCTTCCGGGCCCTTTCTCCAAATACCAGTTTAAGAGCCCTGGTCTCCAACAGATCGTTCAAAGGAGTCCCCGTCCCATGGGCGTTTACCCATCCAATTCCAGACGGGGAAACCCCTGCATAGCGCATGGCGCTCCGCATAAGATTTGCCGCGTCAACACCCGACGGTTCCGGGGCGGTCATATGATGGGCTTCACCGGCAGCAGCGTAACCGAGGATAAAGCCGTAAATCCTCGCCCCCCTGACCTTTGCTTCATCTTCGTCTTCCAGGACGAAAAAAGCGGCACCCTCACCCAGGGAGATCCCCCGGCGATCAAGGCTGAACGGGGCGCAGGGTTCAGTATCAACCACCCGGAGAGAATTAAAACCTGCAAAAGTAAGCAGCGAAAGCGCATCGGTACCACCACAGACAACGGCCTTGAGCCTGCCGGTTGCGACAAGGTCCGCACCCCAGCCGATGGCCGTTGCCGAAGATGAACAGGCGGTCGTAATGGTGCCCTGGTAACCTCCAAGAGTGTAAATATCGGCTATGGCCGTAGCCGTGCGGTCCGGGAGAACTCCCCTCAGGAGAGACGGATGCATTCTCCCGCCTGAGATGATTTCCTTAAGCCAGATCTCACCCTGGAACATCCCTGCTGCCCCCGCCCCCAGACAGACACCGATATCATAGGGGGAATAATAGCCCCCTGCTTTGCTCTCAGCAAGGGCTTCCCCCGCGGCAATAACACCGAACTGGTCGGCACGGGAGAGGGTTGCGGCATGTTTCCGGCCAAAATAATCCAGCGGATCATACCCTCTAACCTGTGCGCCGAGTTTCCCCTGAAAATCAGAGACATCGAGCAGATCCAGAGGCCCGATCGCAGATTTTCCGGAGAGGAGGGATTCAGTAAAAGAGGCTATGTTCTTTCCCGCACCGCAAAAAATACCGAGACCGGTTATGGCAATCCTTTTCTTTTTCATTTTGTTATCTAATAATCGTCCTCTCTGGAGTGTCTCGAATCGATCTCGCTTGGTTCGTCTATTTTAACAATTCCTGACTAAAACCGGAAGCAAATAAAAGAGGTGGAGGTAAGGGAGCTGAGGAGGGTCGCGCCATTCAAGAGAGGTCACGCCGGACCGGCAGGTAAAGAGACGATCCAGGCAGAAGATGACCCCCTAAACTATGCCTCCGTCAATTACAAGGCACTGTCCGGTGATATAGGAAGACTTTTCCGAGGCCAGGAAAGCAACCGCTTCGGCTACTTCCTCCGGCCGGCCGATCCTCCGCAGTGAGGCGCTTTTGATGATGGTATCAACCACTTCCTGTTTCAGGGAGGATACCATCGCTGTGTCGACAAGTCCCGGCGCCACGGAGTTTACCCGTATCCCCATAGGACCGACCTCACGGGCCAGGGTGCGTGTGAAACTGACAGCAGCCCCCTTGCTGGCGGCATAATTGGTCTGTCCCGGATTACCGGTAAACGCCGATATAGAGGTCATATTGACAATAACGCCACTCCTTTTCCCGATCATCTTCCGGACCCCCCATTTGCAGCAATGGAAAAGGGGGTAGAGGTTACCCTTCAGGACGTCATCCCAGTCTCGCTCGGACATCATCGGCAAAAAGGAATCGCGTATAATTCCCGCGTTGTTCACCAGAATATCGATGTAACCGGTCTCTTTTGCAGCGGTTTCCATAAGTGCAACGGCACCTTCCGCTGTACTGACATCCGCTTTCACCACCCGGATAACGCCCGCCAGCCCTGCCGAATCCTGCACCAACGCCTCGGCAGCCGCATCGTCCTGCAGGTAGGCTGCTGTGACCTTCGCCCCTTCGCCGGCAAAATGGAGGGAAATAGCCCGTCCAATCCCTCTGGTTCCACCGGTTACCACTACGATTTTATCCTTGAATTCCATCATCAAACCCTTTCCCGCACAATAAGCAACTTGTCCTCAATATCGTCCATTCAAGGGAGAACCGGTACCCCTGAGCCTGTCTCGGCAGCCTGCCGCATCGGTCGGACCCGGCTTCGCCCCACCCTTTTCATCAGCTTCCACAATGGTCCCCGGACCGTAAAGTGGCGGATTGCGGAGAGCATGGTATCGCTCATGTTTATCTCCAGCCCCGGCAGAACCCAGTTTTTTCTCTGCATTGCCTGTTCCGTCACCAGGGAACAGAGGTTCTCCCCCACTGCCGGGGAGATATAGAATACCGGGTCAAGGAGGTCGGTTGCTGCGGTAATGACCCCTTCCTCCAGCGCCCTGCGGTGCAAGGGAGTACCCGGATAAATTCTGATTCCTGTCATGCCGATTACGGCAACTGGAGCCAGTTCATCCATCAGGGCAAAACTTTCCATAACGGTCTGTTCGGTTTCTCCGGGGCCTCCGAACAAAATGTAGTGCGCAAAATCGACGCCATGTTCGCGGCAGAGCATGGAAACCGACCTGATCTCCTCTACTCCGAACGACTTGCCCAGGTTTTTCAGCATGACGGGCGAACCTGAGTCGGTACCGAACTCAAAGGCGTCGCACCCAGCCTCGATCATGGCCAGGAAAAGGCCAGACGTCATGAACTGCGGATTGATGAAGGCTGTCCAGTTGACCTTGAGGGCGGAGGCAATCATGGCCCGGCAGAGTTCTTCGGCATATTCCAGCGGGAAATTGAAGATATCATCAACAAAATAAATATAGTCAACCGCGTACTTGCCGACCAGCTCTTTTATCTCGGCGATTACGTCGGGAATGGGGCGAAGCCTCACCCTGCGCCCCTCCAGTATCGGGTAGGTGCAGTAGATGCAGGAGAAGGGACACCCCCGCTTGGTCTGCAGGTTAGCCATTCCCCCTTCCCTGAAATATCGCTCCACCTGAAAGAGGTTCCGCTCCGGACGGCCAATAGCATCGATCGGTTCAGCCTGAATGTAGCAGGAATCACCCTTAGCCAGCACCCCCGGCAGCGAAGCCGTGGACGCCCCTGTTGACAGAGCGGCGACAAGGCTCGTGACAACAGTTTCGCCTTCACCAACGATCCCGTAATCTCCTCCCAGATGGGAAAGGAGTTCCACCGGCATGAGGGAAAACCCCGAACCACCCAGAATTATCGGGGCGGCGCCGCGACAGAGCGAGACAACCTCTTTAACTCCGGCAAGATACGAACGGGCGCCTGGATATGAAACATTGTCTATATTCCTGATAGAAATTATTATCACTCCAGGCGAAAAGAGGGAGAGGATCTCCCGTATCTCAGCCTCGGGATCTTCCACAAAACAGAGATCAAGCGACCGCAGGGAGTGCCCCGCAGCAGCAAGCGGTCCAGCCAAGAAGGCAAGACCGAGAGGAAATACCGGATAGGGGGTCCTCTCACGGTTCGCGGAAAGCAGCAGGATATCCATCAGCCCCCCAGGCTCGCCACGAGTTTTTCCAATCGCTCGGCAAGAACCGGCGGCAGGCGGTACTGCAAAACTCCGCCACTGTCGGTCAGGACATGAATCGTTTTCCCCTCGGCGCAAGTAACGCCATCCGCTCCGGCAATGGTGCAGATAAATTCCAGAGTTGCCGCTGGATTGCGCCGCACTGAAGTCAATACTCTCAACTCTTCATTAAAACGCGCCGGTTTCTTGAACTGCAATTCGAGAAGAACCACCGGGGCAAGATAGCCCTCAGCGCCAATCTGCTCCGCATTCAGCCCGAATTGCCCGGCAAGTTCGTTGCGCCCCACTTCCATCCAGGAGACATAATGGCCATGCCAGGCAACGTGGTAGGAGTCCACTTCGTTGAATCTTACCTTGATACGCGTTTCGTGGAATCTCAATTTTATCTCACCTTTACTGTCGGGAAGCTTCGTTTTCTATCCAGCGGTTATATTTTTTCAGGGAATCTCCCACACCCACCTCGAAAAACTTGCCGACACCCGCTTTTTTCAGGGCGATGAAGGACTTTTCCCAGTAAACGGGAAGTTCCAGTTCCCGTATCATAAATTCGGTGATCTCGGTTGCAGCCAGAAAATCCTGGTTAATATGATCCAGGAGGGGGAGATTCGGCTCAAGATAACGGTAATCTGAGAAGACCCCTCGCATCTCCCCCTCTATTTCAGCCATTAGGGGGGTGTGAAGCGGCGCATCAGAGGGGAACAACTTCACCGAAAACGCCCCGTCCGCCAGCGCCTCCGTCTCAGCCGCTTCCATATTGCGCCTTTCTCCGGAAAGGAGAAAATGCCGGGAGGTATTGAGATTCGCCAGGTAGACTCCGTTATTCTCGGCAATAGAGAGGACCGGTTCCAGAGTTAACCCAACCACGCAGCCCAAGGCATATTCCCGTGACTTCTTCATGCTGTTCATACAGCAACCGACTCGCCAGGTCAACTCCAGGGCATCACCCTCGGATATCGATCCGCTTACCGCCAGGGCAGGATAGATCCCCATGCTATGCTCGGCGATCAGATCCGGTCTGACCCCTTGAAGCCTGAAGCGCCTTGCCTGGTAGAGGCTCATGGCAACACCGTATATCTGCAACATGGCACTTACTGACCCATCCTCACCCTGACGGGTGAAGTCATGGAGATTAACCCCTGTCCGCAGCAGAGTCAATTCCGCAATTTCGCTGAAATCCGAGTCATCGGGCAACTGCGCATTGTGAGTCAGCGGCTGTCCCGGGAACATATAACAATTCATTCAGTCACTAACCTCGGATATGATATCTGCATGAAACTGTCCCCGTCCATGCTATCGGTACGTTCTTCGCAAGGCGCTCCTGAACCCCAGATTCATCGGACCAAAGACCTGTACGGAACGATGCAGTTTGAAGATACGCCTGTACATGGAAGGAAACGAGTAAAAAGCACGGTTGAGCCAGACCTGCCCTGCAGCCAGCTCCTTTGCCGTCATGCCGGAGGGTTTGAAGGTAACATGCCCCATGTCATATTCCTGCCAGTCATTGGAAGTAATCCTCCCTTCAGCCAGCAGTCGAGCCCGGACCTCGGTACCCGGGTAGGGGGTAAGGATAGGGAAAATGGCACCCTCCAGTCTTGCCTCCTCGCAGAACCGCAAAATATCCTCGAAAACATCCGGCGTATCACCATCATTACCGAGGACGAAGGAGCCCAGGATACCGATACCATTGTCCCGTAATGCCCTTGCCTCATCCAGGTAGTTTCTTGCCAGGTTGGTCCGTTTCCTCATGGTTGCAAGGGTTTCCTGCGAAAGCGACTCGAATCCGACGAACATCCCGATGCAACCGGCGTCACCGGCGGCCTTCATCAGTTCTGGATCGCGGGCAAAATCAACAGATGCGTGGGAAAGCCACTTGAAGCCCATCCCCTGCATACCGCTGAACAGCTCCAGGGCATACCTCCGGTCTGCCACCAGATTGTCGTCGACAAAGAAAGCAAACGAGTTTTTCTTCCGGAGTATTTCCAGCTCTGCAAGGACTGACGTCAGCGGCCTTTTTCTGTAGTTCCTGCCGTAAAATGCAGTCACGGAGCAGAAATCGCATTCATGGGGGCAACCCCTTGTAGTCTGCAGCGTATTGGTAAGGAGATACCTCTTGCGGCTAAAAATTTCGCGGCAGGCCGCGGGGATGCCCGCCATGTCAAGCAGACCGTCCGAGCGGTAGAGACGTTGCAGCGCCCCCCGCTCAAAATCGGCAAGGAGCAGCGGCCAGACGATCTCCCCCTCTCCTACCACTACCGCATCCACGTAACAGAGGGCTTCCTCGGGGAGGGCGCTGGCGTGAAAACCTCCCATGACCACCCGTACTCCTCTGGCGCGGAAGAGAGCTGCTATCTCATAGGCCCTCGGCGCCTGAGGTGTCATGGCCGTTATTGCTACCAGATCAACATCCGCGGGGCATTCAATCGGCTCGATATTTTCATCGCACAACTCCAGCTGCCAGCATTGCGGAGTTACGGCTGCCAGGGCTGCAAAGGAAAGGGACGGGAATTTAAAGCCCAGCTCGCCCCAAAGGCTCTTCTTCGGCCAGCCAGGGGTTACCAGGAGCAGCTTCACTTCCGGTTTTCCGATATATACTCGGCCATGCTCCGAACCGACTGGAATACCAGAGTCCCGGTAGCAGCATCGGGAACGACAACTCCATAGTCCTTTTCCATGGCGACAACCAGCTGGAGGGCATCGATGGAATCAAGGCCCAGCCCCTCACCGAACAACGCCACATCGGTTTCGATCTCCTCAGCAGCCATACCCTCTATACGCAGACTGTCGATTATCAACTGCTTCACTTCAGAAATTAATTTTTCGATCATTTTTAAGACCTTTTTCCCTTTTTATCCGCCCCCTCCCCCCAGTAGTCGAAGAAATTGTACCACTGGTCGGGATAGGCTCTGATATATTTTTCGAACACCCGCAAAATCTGTTCCGTCCCTTCGCGTACTCCAGTTTTGTTCGCTGAATACGCACCGGAAAAATAGATCGGCGCCTCCATAATCGTTGCATACCGGTTACCTTCCAGGGGGACGAAGACAGGAAGAACCGGCGCTCCACTGGCCAGGGCAAGGTAGGCTGCTCCCATGGGTATCTCTGCCGACCTGCCGAAAAAATCGATCTTTGCAGTATGGCAGGAGCCATCCCGGTCACCGAGCAATGCGAGTATCTCATTTCGACGCAGGGCGTTTACCGCTTCGATAATAGCCAACGGCGACGTATCTTCCCGATCCACGTAAATGAACCGGATCCCCCTTTCGGAGCGAACCTTCTCACGCAACTCATTGACCTTGTCGTCTGGTTCACGGAAGGTGAGGACATTTACCGGGTAACCCATTTCCGCCAACCCCAACCCGCCAAGCTCCCAGTTTCCGAGATGGGGAGAGATCAGGATTGCGCCGTTGCCACGGGCCAAAGCCTCTTCCAGATAATTGGCACCCACTCTGCGACAGATGAGGGCATTCAGACGATCTCCGCGCAAGCGGATCATAAGCATGACATCGGTCCAGTTGCGGGCATACTTGTAAAATGTTGCGAATACCAGCTTCCCGACATTTTGCCGACCGGTCAAGACCCTGAGATTAGCCCTGACGGAGCGGCGTGCCCCCGGCAGGAGAAGATAAAAAAGCCCGCCCCAGAGCAGAGCTGCTGGGGGGTAGAGGAACCTGGGCAGCAGGAGTGTAAAAAGCTTTATGAAAAAAAGGTTCAGATTGCTATAAAGCGTCACCTTTTATGGTCCGCAATGCCGGTCCGACTTTTTTCTCCATCCCCGCAGAAGTCCTTCTCCCAGACCTGATCGGCAATTTTTGCGTAACAGCTCGAGTAATCGTCCATCCTTTCGGACAGTTCGGAAAATATCCTGTCTGCTCCCGCGTGGGTCGAATAAGCTCCCTCGGAACGGAACAGCTCCCTTCCCACCTCGGGATGGTCGATCAGCATGCAGGGGCGAAGCAGATTATCATGTTTTCCCTGGGCTTCCCGTATGGCGCGGAACAGGGGCGAATTCAACGCCTCTTTGAGGGTTGTCCTCCGGATATTGTCAACAGCAAAGTGGCAGAAGACACAGGGCTCAATATCGCCATTGGCATTTACATGGAAATATTTTCTTCCCCCGGCGATACAGCCGCTGATGATCGGACCGTCATTCCAGAAATCGACCATTACCAGTGGTTTCGTGGCCCGGAAATCTGCCGTGCGGCGACGCATCAGATCCCGCTGCTCAGGAGATGGCATCAGGGCAGGGTCAGGGTTTCTTCCTATCGGTAGATAAGAAAAGAGCCATAGGGCGAAACAGCCCTTAGCCACCAGCATGTCGATATAGCTGTCACTGGCTATGATGTCGGTATTCTGGCTGGTCTGGGTAAAGGAACCGCAGAAGGAAAGGCCTGCCTCGCGAAGCAGGTCCATTGCATGCATCACCTTATTGTAATGTCCAGCCCCACGCCGCCCATCGGTCTCCTTTTCGTACCCCTCCAAGGAGAAGGCCGGCATGACGTTGCCAACCTCTATAAGTTTTTCCACCATCCGTTCATCGATAAGTCCACCGTGGGTGAATACCAGAAAGGCCATATCGGAATGCTTATTGAAAATCTCAAAGATATCTTTTTTGAAAAACGGTTCCCCTCCGGAAATTACGGCAAAATAAACGCCCATTTCCTTCATCTGCATCAGGACGGAGTCGATCTCTTCCAATGTCAATTCCAGGGAGCTGTCGTAATCCCCCGCATAACAGCCGTAGCAGGAGAGATTGCATTGCATGGTCGGACTGATTACAACTGCAGAGGGGGGGTAGAACCCTTCCTTTTCCGCCCAAGCCTTGCGCTTGTTGGTCCCGGAGAGGAGGTGGTTGACCGCCAGGGCTGTAATCCACTTTTCACGCTGGTTGGGATGCAGGTCGCGAAGGATGCGTCGGGGGAATTCGATACTGGGGTGGTCGTCCCGGATAAGCTGGCGTATCCACCGGATTCTCTTCCGGTAATAGTCCTTCTTCGGGAGAAGCTCCATCAAATAGGTCATCCGCACCAGATTTTCAGTGGAGGCGTTGGCGCCCAGGGAAAGGAGAAGGGAGATGATTTTCCCCTTCGAGTAATTTTTCAGGCTTTGCATCATGGCAATAAATCCCGATGTTCCGTATCAAGCTAGATTATAAGGCCGAATCTACCGACATCTTATGTGCTACACTTTACAGCCAGAATCTGTCAGATGTATTTCAGAAAAGTCATGCAGATCTTCCAGGTATCACGTACGGCACGATAATGGCTGGTCGCCCTGCCATCCGCCACCCGTGCAGGAACCGAAACGGAGTCGATGCGGAAACCCTTCCGCCAGGCCTTCATCAGGACCTCCATCTCCATCTCGTACCCTTCACCCTCCAGCTCTACCCCGGACAAGAGCCGCACAGAATAGAATCTGAAGCCCGACTGGCTGTCGCCGATAGAAACGCCGATCCTTTTCTGAACGCACCAGACACCAAAGCGGTTCCAGTATCTGCGGAGGCCTGCCATTTCCTCAAACTGCGTCTTGCGGGAGGCAATCAGGATATCGGACCCCCGGGCTATCGCCTGCGAAGCAAGGAAAGGGATGGCCGATGAATCGTGCTGTCCGTCCGAATCCAGGGTTATAACCCCGGAAAACCCGTTGGCCAGTGCCCAGGCAAAACCGGTCCTGAGGGCAGCCCCCTTCCCCCGATTGAAGCGGTGCCTGACATGTACGACACCTGGCATATCAAGAGAGTCGGCAGTGGTATCAGAAGATCCATCGTCGACCACAAGAAGCGGGAATCCAAGTCGCAGAACTTCCTCCAGAACCGCTCCTATCGTCTTTTCGGCGTTATACGCCGGTATGATTATACAGATCCCCATTGCTCAACCAGATGCCGCATCGTATCGAAACGAAAACTTTCCAAAAGGAGTCGCAACCTACCTCCGGCCCCCTTACGCGGGCCGTACGCCGCAAAGGCCATGACCGGTGAAAGTTTCAGACGGGGACCTTCTGCCTCCATTTCCCTGGGGTGAAGATAAAGCACCGCAGGAAACCCCTTCCCGTTCAACCGTTGTATGGTTTTGCTGATCATCCGGAGAGGAAAGAACCTGAAACCCCACCCGCCCCCCGAGGGAAGATTGCCGAGCAGGGAAGGGGTGACCATCGGCGGGATTTCCAGAAGGGTGCCGCCGCCGGCAGCCTCCCTTTTGAAAGGTACCCGTGAACCGGATCCATTCCCCACAAGCGGGAGAGGATTAAGACTGGAATCGTACAGGTAACCTTCTTCATGCAGAATATCAAACGCCCAGGGGAGGGATTCCCCCAGAGACCACTGCGGCGCCCTGAACCCGATCGGCCTCATTCCTGACTGACGCTCCAGGAGCTCCCCGGTCCGCCTCACTTCATCCCGGAATCGCTGCGGCCCCAGCCGGGGCACCAGTTCGTGCGAATAGCCGTGGGAAGCAATCTCATGGCCCGCAGCCGCGATCATCGGAACCAAGAGCGGCTCACGTTCCGCAACGGAACCAAGTACGAAAAAAGTCGAATGCACATTAAATTCCGCAAGCAGCGAAAGGATACTTTCCACGTTGCGGAGAACCCGATGTCGCGAAGGATGAACCTGTTCCTCAACTTCGAGGCCGCACACATGGAACCAGTCCTCCACATCTATGGTTATCGCATTAAGGTTCTTAATAACTGGCACATACTCCAGAGAATAATCATCAATGTCCCAAACTACACCATTTGTCCATGCAAGTCAACACGTAGGAAAATAGTGCTACGTTGCACCTGATAGCAAACCTTTTGACAATCATCCCCCTTTCCGCTAGTTTGAAACTGTCCGTAAATGTTAAATTATAACTGGAAAGATTTCTGATTTGGAGGTTCAATGATCACCTGTCAAAAAAAAACCCTGGCAAACGGCCTGCGCCTGGTCGCAGTTGAACTCCCGCATCTGCACAGCGCCGAAGTCGCCGTTTACCTTAAGGTCGGTGGGCGTTACGATCCCATCGAAAAGACCGGCCTCTCGCATTTTCTGGAGCACATGCTTTTTCGGGGAACGCGCGATTTCCCTACGACTCTGGAACTTGAAGCTGCCTTTGAGATCATCGGCGGCAGTGTTAATGCAGCAACCGATTCTGATTCGACCTGCTATTATTCCCGAATACACCCGACCAAATCAGCCGAGGCGGTCCGGCTTTTTTCTTCCATGCTCCTTTATCCGACCATGCCTGGAATTGATATAGAAAAGAAGATTATAACCGAAGAGGCGCTTGAGGATATAAACGAGCGGGGAGAAGAGATCAACCTTGACAATCTGGCAAGCAAACTGTTATGGCCCGAAGACCCTTTGGGAACGCCAACGGTCGGCACACTGGAGACGATTGCCGGCTTTACCGATGAAGACCTGCTTAACCATATGAGGGAGTATTATGTCCCGGCCAACGCCGTTATCGTAGCAGCAGGGAGCATCAATCCAGATTCTTTTTTTTCAGCCTGCGCGGAATATTTCGGTGTCTGGAAAGGTTCGCCTCCGGGCGGGATTATTACCTCACCAGAGAGCCAGGCATCCCCGCAGACGGTTTTCGTAAAAAACTTTGACAGCCAGATCGGGCTGCAGATCGCCTTCCGCAGTTTTGCCCGCCAGGATCCCCGCATTATGCCTGCAAGGCTGATCAGGAGGATACTCTGCGGGGGAGGGAGTGCGCGGTTACTAATGTCCCTGAGAGAAAGGCTCGGCATTGTATACTCAGTTACGGCCGGCATCTCGGCCTACGAAGAAACCGGCTGCTTTGCTGCGGATCTTTCCACTGCACCGGAAAATCTGCTGACCGCCGTCGAAGAGGTGCTGAAGGAAATCTTGCGGCTGGTGGTTGAACCGGTGACAGAGGATGAATTACAAAGGGCTAAAAACGGCTATTTTTTCGATCTGGAATATAGCAGGGATTCCACCTACGAGATGGGTGTCCGCTACGGATGGGGAGAGCTTATGGGGATTCTGCAGGGAATTGAAGAGGACAAGGCCGAATCTGCTGCCGTCAGCGTTGAAATACTGCAGACCACAGCGAGGGAACTCTTCGCCCCGCACAACCTGAATCTGGCCGTCGTAGGTCCGTGGAGAGCGGCCGGGAAAAAGGGGGTGCAGAAGATTCTCGAACAATATCAAAAAAATTTCCCTCTTGCCGGGTAATCAAACCAAGGGGAGGCCCGTCCCCCGTCAAAAGGCTGGCAATTATTGTATTGCGCGATACAATTCAGGTTGATGCGATAATCTACAATCAGATGGATGGGTAGCAGTGAAAATCTTCCTTGCCGCGGGAACAGGTTATCTGGTGAAATGAATAAGCGGGCCGAATCAAAGCTTGATCATCAATCTTTGACACACGTCAAAGATTTTACCGGTCAACCGGGCTATCTTGTTCATATCAGGACCGGTAAAACGGTCAGTTGGCGACAGATCGCCTTTGAAAACCCAGAACCACTCTCAATAACGAACAAAGGAGGAGAACAAAATGTTTTGTCATCAGTGTGAGCAGACAGCAAAGGGAATCGGATGTGACGTATCGGGAGTCTGCGGCAAAAAACCGGATGTCGCCGCCCTGCAGGATAACCTCTTGTACGGCCTGAAGGGGCTGGCTTTTTTTGCGGACAAGGCTCGCAAGCTCGGTTCGATCGATAAGGCAATCGACCTTTTCCTGCTGGAAGGTCTCTTCACTACGGTAACCAATGTCGATTTCGACCCGGCCAGACTGGAAGTGACTATCACCAAATGTGCGGAACTGAAGAAAAAGGCCAAAACCCTCTATGAAACCGCTTTCAAGGCGAAAAACAGTCTTGACGCACCTCAATTCACAAATGGGCCGGCCACCTGGGTCCCTGCTGCGGACCTGGTAAAACAGGGTGAACTGTATGGAATAAAAGCTCTGCACGAAAACCAGGACATCAGCTCCGCCATCGAGATCCTCACCTACGGGCTGAAAGGGATGGCCGCCTATGCCGACCATGCCCAGATACTTGGCAAGAGCGATGACGAAGTCGCCGCCTTTTTCCACAGGGCCCTGGCCGCAACGGCCGACCAGACTCTCGGCCTCATGGATTACGTCGGCCTCTCCATGGAGTGCGGCACCCAAAACCTCAAAGTGATGGGTCTGCTCAACGAGGGGAACGTGGAACACTACGGTCACCCGGTCCCTACCAAAGTTGATCTCGGCACAAAAGAGGGCAAGGCCATCCTCGTCTCCGGCCACGACCTCCGTATGCTGGAAGAACTCCTCAAGCAGACCGAAGGGAAAGGGATCAACATCTACACCCACGGCGAGATGCTGCCGGCTCACGGCTATCCCGGCCTGAAAAAATATGCGCACCTGGCAGGCAACTTCGGCGGCGCATGGCAGGACCAGCAGAAGGAATTCCCCAACTTCCCCGGCGCTATCATCTTCAATACCAACTGCATCCAGCGTCCGGCAGATTCCTACACCGACCGTCTCTTCACCTGGGGCCTGGTGGCGTGGCCCGGCATCAAGCAGATCGACGGCTGGGATTTCTCTGCGGTCATCGATAAGGCATTGGCGCTGCCAGGCTTCCCGGATGCCCCGGGGCAGCAGATCCTGGTCGGTTTCGGTCATAACGCCGTACTTGGTGTAGCCGACAAGGTAATCGAGGCGGTGAAGGCCGGCGCGGTCAAGCACTTCTTCCTGGTCGGAGGTTGCGACGGGGCAAAACCGGGCCGCAATTACTACACCGAATTCGCCGAGCGGGTCCCCAAAGATTGCATAATCCTGACCCTGGCCTGCGGCAAGTACCGCTTCAACAAGCTCGAGTTCGGCGATATCGGCGGGATTCCGAGGCTTTTGGATGTAGGTCAGTGCAACGACGCCTACTCGGCCATCCAGATTGCATCTGCCCTGGCAGGCGCCTTCAACTGCGGCGTGAACGATCTCCCCCTCTCAATGATTCTTTCCTGGTACGAGCAGAAGGCGGTGGTCATCCTCCTCACCCTCCTCTCCCTCGGAATAAAGAACATCAAGATCGGCCCGAGTCTTCCGGCCTTCGTTTCACCCAATGTGCTGAACTTCCTCGTCGAGAACTTCAATCTCACCCCCATCAGCACCCCTGAAGCGGACCTAAAAGCAATCCTCGGCTAGCCCCCGTCCGGAAACTGGCAGGTTTCCATCCGCAGTTCCCGGATCGGAACCATGCCGGTCGGGCAAGAGGCAAAAGCAGAGAGAGCCTGGAAGGGAAACTTACCTTCCAGGCTCTCTGCTGGTTCCTTACTTCATTCTAGACCGCATTTCTTCAAGCTTTATCTTGCCGATCACCCGGATCAGCTCTTCACTAGCGTCATCTGCCGCCCAGCCCCCTCACCTTCAGAACAACCTTTTGCTCGTTATTGTTCTTGTCAGCTTCCTCTATCTGGCCGTCAGGGTTCACCTTGATCAGATAGGGATATTCGCCAGGCGTCAGTTTCCCCGAGTTTACTATAAGCATGCTGCTGACATATGTTTCGCCCGGCTTGACCACTACAGTCAGAGGCGTTTTTATTTTACCGCCAAGAACCTCATCTGATTTCACCCCCATCCCCTGCATCCCGATCCCCATGACTGCATTCGCCGTCGGGGCTTCCTTGGTTTCCCACGCTGTCGTTCCCGTAGATATATATGCCGGGCCGGATCCGACGTTTTTTATCTCTACATTGATTGTGACCTTATCTTTTATTGTCGGTTTAGCCGGAGTAAAAGAAACATTGGTAACCGTCAGGTCGGGAAGGCCTGTTTTGCCCGGAACTCCGCCAGATTCAGCGGCATAGGAGTGGAGAGGAAACAACTGGGTAAAAATGCTCATCAAAGCGCACAGCCAGAGGAGCGGTATGGGATTTTTTTTATACATTTTTTCTCCTTTACTTGGTTGATACCCCGGGGCAACCCGACGGAGCGGAGCACCCGGCAGAGGGTGGTCAAAGAAACGTCTCCGCATCAGATTCCGCAGCATTTCTTGTTTTTTTTCCCACTCCCGCACGGGCAGGGATCGTTGCGTCCAACCTTGGGTTCGGTCCGGACAATTGGCTTGGGCCCAACCGACTTACCCTCGGTAAAGTACCATCTGCCCTCTTCTTTTTTGAAGTTTGCAAGCTCGTGATACTCCCTTTTGAGCCCCTTTTCGCGATAAGAGGCTATGAATTCAACCTTGCCTTCACTATCGGCCGGGCCGCCACCCTTGGCGTCCAATATTTCCAAGCCATCCCATTGGGAGTTTTCCGCCCACAATCTGGTCCCTTTATGATCATACCCCTGGCGATGGTCCGGATGGGTGCTTGAAAAGAGGTAGTCCAATTCGACCTTTACATAAGCGGAATAACGCGCCCGCATCACCTGGTCGGCAGTCAAAGCAGGGGCCTTTCCACTTATCAGCATTCCACAGCAATCTTCATAGGTGCGGGTTGAACCGCACGGACATTTTTCCATATTCGTTCCTCACCTTATATTTTCAGCCGATCCGCCTCAATCTTCCGCAAAAACTGCGGAGAGATGGTTCGAAAGGCTCATTACAAACCGGAAATCAGCCGGTTGAGCCCGTTCGGACTGAGCTTGCCGAAGGATAGACGGAGCCCTGCAGCAGATCTGCGCCGGCCTGGAGCTATTATTACTTGCCGCAGAGGTAACGGTCAACAAAAATATAAAATGATTGACAGGACAAATCTAATATTGCTACGTTACTCAGGTAATATGTCACTGGGTGAGTTTCGACGGGGAGCACCTTGGATAGCCGGAAACGGACACCCCTTTCAACCTGATCCGGATAATGCCGGCGGAGGGAATCGGGCCGATGATGATATACCCACATTCAGAGGGCCGCTTCGCGGCTTTTTTTGTTCCTTGCTGCCACCCGTTGCCGGAATTAAATAAGGAGGGAAGGATGCAAATAATCGTCAATGGCGAAAATAAGATTATTACGGAAATGTCTTTGAGCGGATTTCTTGAATCAATCGGTATCGATCCCCGGCAGGTAGCGGTTGAATTGAACCGGGAAATAGTACCGAAAAGCTCCTTCGAATCAAAAATCCTTCACGAAGGGGATCGGATAGAAATCGTACACTTTGTCGGCGGAGGGTGACAGAGAAGAAAAGTCGGGTTGCCCATTAAAAAGGAGAATATTGATGACGGATAGAGCGGATAAACTCATAATAGCAGGCAGGGAATTCAGCTCAAGGCTCATGGTGGGGACCGGCAAATACGCCGACTTTCAGCAAATGGCTAAAGCGATTGAGGCATCAGGCGCTGAAATAGTAACTGTAGCGGTGCGCCGGATCAACATTTCTGACCGGAGCAAAGAATCTCTCCTCGACCACCTCGACTTGACAAAATATACCCTTCTCCCCAACACCGCGGGATGTTACACGGCCGATGACGCCGTCCGCACCTGCCGATTGGCCAGGGAGGCGGGGCTCTCTGACTTCGTCAAGCTCGAAGTGCTGGGGGACGAAAAGACGCTCTATCCCGACAATGAAGAACTCTTGAAAGCTGCCACGATTCTGATCAAGGAAGGGTTTACCGTCCTTCCCTATACAAGTGATGACCCGATCGTCTGCAGAAAGCTGGAAGAGATCGGCTGTGCAGCGGTCATGCCTCTCGGCGCTCCGATCGGCAGCGGCCTCGGCATCAGGAATCCCTACAATATCAGGATAATCCTGGAAACCATAAAAGTACCGGTTATCGTCGATGCAGGCGTAGGGACAGCATCGGATGCAGCCATTGCCATGGAACTCGGTTGCCACGGCGTACTGATGAATACCGGCATAGCCGGGGCAAAAGACCCGATTGCCATGGCGGAAGCGATGAAACTCGCCGTAATTGCCGGAAGACTCGCCTACAGGGCGGGGCGAATCCCCAAAAAGCTCTATGCTACGGCGTCCAGCCCGATCGAAGGGATCATTGAGTAAACGGCTTCAGACTCTACACCACGTCAAGTTACAACGGCAGATTTGAGATGATAGACTTCAACCTTTACCTGATAACCGACCGTAAACAGCTCCACGCTGCAAATCTCTTCCAGGTAGTTGAAAAAGCCCTGAAAGGTGGCGTAAAGGCCGTTCAACTGCGGGAAAAAGACCTTTCCAGTCAGGAGCTGTACGCTGCCGCCTGCGAGATGAGGGCCTTGACCTCGCGTTACGGGGCCAGGCTTTTCATCAATGACCGGGTCGATATCGCCCTGTCGGCAGACGCCGATGGAGTGCACCTGGGAGGGGAAAGCATCCCTGTTGCTGCGGCAAGAAAGCTACTTGCTTCAGGAAAGCTGGTCGGGGTCTCCTGTCATGACAGGGAGCGCGCCTTGAAAGCCGAGCAGGATGGTGCCGATTTTATTACTTTTGGTCCGATCTACCACACCCCGTCCAAGGCGCGTTACGGAGAACCGGTCGGCAGGTTGAAGCTGGCTGATGTAACAAGAGTTCTGAGGATACCGGTCTTCGCCCTCGGCGGGGTGAACCTGAGCAACGCCAGGGAACTCCTTGCCTCTGGCGCACACGGTGTCGCCCTCATTTCGGCACTCCTCACGGCAGAAGAACCGGGAGTGGAGGCTGCCAAGCTTTTGTCCCTGCTCGCGACCCCGCCTTAAAATGTCCGGCAACCTGATCCACAACGACCTCCGCATTAATTCCTATGGCTCCTACCTGCGCCGCCGCTTTCACTGCCGCGTCAGTAAAGTCAATGTGGACGGCGGATTCACCTGCCCGAACCGGGACGGCGTCAAAGGTACCGGCGGCTGTATTTTCTGCAACAACAACTCCTTTTCTCCAGAGAGCACCCAGCAGAACATTCCGATCGAAACCCAGATTGCAGAGGGTATTGCGTACCACCGACTCCGATTCGGCAGCGTCAAATTCGTTATCTATTTCCAGAAACACACCAATACTTACTCCTCGCTGGACAAGTTGCAAAGCCTTTACCGGCGTGCTCTTGTCAATCCGGATACCATCGGCATCTCCATCGGAACCCGTCCGGATTGTCTGGCCGATGATACGATCGACCTCCTGGAAGAACTCGCCCGCACCCGCTACGTCTGCGTGGAACTCGGGCTCCAATCGATGGATGACGCTATCCTCTCTCGGATCAATCGCGGACATGGGCTCTCCGAATACCTCTCGGCTGTTGAGAGACTTGCAGGGAAGGGGATCGATATATGCACCCACCTCATTTACGGTTTCCCTGGCGAGACACGGGAGGGCTTTCTCGAAACGGCCGACCTGATAGCCAAGCTGCCGGTAAATTCCCTGAAAATTCACCAGCTCCATGCGGTCAAGGGGACCACTCTGGCAGGAATGTATGCGCGCGGCGAGTTCCTCCCTCTCGCCCATGCGGAATATGTGACCACCGTCTGTGACTTTCTGGAAAGAATCCCTCCAGATATCGCCATCCAGCGGCTCTACGGATCGGCGCCGCTTGCCATCAGAGTGGCTCCGGCGTGGGGTCTGAAAAACAACCAGATGTGGTACTCGGTTATCAATGAATTGAAGCGGCGCAAAAGCTGTCAGGGGTGCAGGCTGCCGGGGATTACAGGTTCAATTCGACCTGACTTGACTATAAACCGATCACCCCACCCCCCATCTGACCTCCAATCGATCGAATCTGGATCCGGGTACGTGCCGCCACAGATATCTTGTATAAAAAAATCTACAGAAAGAAACTGGCCTTAATCAAGCCGCAGCAGACCTCACTTGAATAGTTAGATCTGGATTTGTCAATATTTTCAGCCAGTTACATAACTGCCTAAAGATGGTCATGCTCAAGGATCTCATCCGGCCAACCTTCCTTTTATTTTTTACCTCTTGTTATGCGCAACCGGCAATTGACTCGAAGAGAGTGATAGGGTAATCTGCAGGGGTTGACATGCCTATTAGAGGTAGATCTATTGCTCTTTTTTGCTAAAAAGAACTCCAACAGAGGGACAGGGACAAACTATGAAAAGTTTGAAAAAAGCGGAAAAATATTTCCCCTTCGACATACAGATAATTAAACCGGTCTGGAAAAAACTGCAACTTGACCCTACAATTTCTGAACAGCAGACCATGATGAAGCTTCCGGACATCATTTTTTACCGGCAGGTTGCCAACCGCCTGAACCTGTTGCCGGAAAACAGCGGCAGACCGGTCAGGGCTGGCGATATAAATCTTTATGCCCTCCTGACCAGGATATTTCGCCATCTTCTCCACCGCTACACCACCGACGCTCACCCCGGGGTGCTTGAGAATGTTCTCGACAGAACCGGTCTTGCCTACAATGTTGGAGAACTTCGCAGCAATCTGAACGGTTTGGTAAAGCTATACCCAGGGGCGACCATTCTCGATAAAAGTGAAACGCCTGAAGGGTACATCAAGGCTGATGACCCTGGAAATCAGCGGAAAAGGACTGTCACCAAAGAGTTGCTGCTGCTACGGCTCAGCGGAGAAAACCCCGGGCTTGCCGAATTGCGGGGGCTCTTCGACCATAACGGAGCACTCGCAGCAACCGCCTTTACACGGACTGTTGACTCCATTGACACCGCACTGGCCAGCGCACCAAACTTCGACCCCTTTGATCTTCCAGTCATGGAACTGTTACGGTTGCCGATAAAGTTTTCACCCACCTCCCTGGCCGGGCAACTGGAGTATATCAGGACCCACTGGACGGCAATTCTTCCCCCCGAACTCCTCTCGGAAATCCTGCTGGCTTTTGCCATCGTTCAGGAAGAGGAACGTAAACTGGGGGGTGGTCCGGGAAAACCGCAGGTCCTTGAATTCCGGAAGGGGAGCGACCGGATAGGGACAGAAGTCCATGATTACCCGGAGTACGAGAGGTTCTCACCCGATGCCTGCTGGATGTCCAACGTGGTGATGATCGCCAAGATGGTGTATGTCTGGCTGGATCAGCTCTCAAGGATATACGGCCGGAATATTTTCCGGCTCGACCAGATTCCTGATGAAGAACTCGACCGTCTCTCCAGGTGGGGTTTCAGTTCCATCTGGCTTATCGGTGTATGGGAACGCTCTTCCTCGTCTCAAGAGATCAAGCAACTATGCGGAAACCCGGAGGCCGTCTCTTCCGCCTATTCCCTCTTCGACTATACTATAGCGGCAGATCTTGGCGGACAGGATGCCTTTCACAACCTGCAGGAGCGGGCATGGCGACGGGGCATCAGACTGGCGAGCGACATGGTCCCCAACCATACCGGCATTTTCTCAAAATGGACAGTGGAACACCCGGACTGGTTCATCCAACTCGATTACCCCCCCTATCCCGCTTATAGCTTCACCGGCCCCGATCTCTCCCTCTCCCCCGCAGTCAGCCTTTTTATCGAGAACGGCTACTGGGACAGACGTGATGCCGCCGTGGTATTCAAGCACCAGGACAACAATACCGGCAGGGTGCGCTACATCTATCATGGTAACGATGGCACCAGCACGCCGTGGAACGATACGGCGCAACTCAACTACCTCCTCCCGGAAGTACGGGAAGCGGTTATCCAGACCATCCTCCATGTGGCGCGGCAGTTTCCGATCATCCGCTTCGATGCCGCCATGACACTGGCAAAAAAACATTATCAGCGCCTCTGGTATCCCCAGCCAGGTCATGGGGGAATCCCTTCCCGTGCCGAACATGGCATGACCCGTGAAGATTTCGACCGGGTATTCCCGAGTGAATTCTGGCGCGAAGTGGTAGACCGGATCGCAGTCGAAGCGCCTGGCACCCTTCTTCTCGCCGAGGCATTCTGGCTTATGGAGGGCTATTTTGTCCGGACACTCGGCATGCACCGCGTTTACAACAGCGCCTTCATGAACATGCTGAAAATGGAAGAGAACGCCAAGTACCGGCAGACCATCAGGAACATCCTGGAATTCAACCCGGAGATTCTGAAACGTTTTGTCAATTTCATGAGCAACCCCGACGAACGGACCGCCATAGACCAGTTCGGCAAAGAGGGAAAATATTTTGGTGCGGCCGTGCTGCTGGTAACCATGCCCGGTCTTCCGATGTTCGGCCATGGACAGATCGAAGGATTTACCGAAAAATACGGGATGGAATACCGCCGCTCTTACTGGGAGGAAAAGGTTGACCAGCACCTCGTATCGATGCATGAACAGAGGATTTTCCCCCTCATGAGGAAGCGATACCTGTTCAGTGAATCGGAAAATTTCACCCTTTACGATTTCCATGCCGCTGACAAGGTGGATGAAAACGTATTCGCCTATTCGAACCGTGCCGGTAACGAGCGGGGACTGATTCTCTTCCACAACAAATTTGCTTCCACATCTGGCTGGATCAGGACCTCCTGCTCCCGCGCCGTAAAAGATGAGAGGGATCAAACCGTTCTGACAAGCAAGACCCTGGGAGAGGCGCTCGATTTCAACCCAGATGGCCGCTATTATTACGCTTTCCGCGATTACGCAACCGACATGGAATATCTCCGCCATGGAGTGGAGCTTGCGGAAAAGGGGTTGTATGTAGAGATGGAGGCCTTTGAGTACCATGCTTTCCTTGATTTCAGAGAGATACGCGACGACGACTTTGGCTCCTGGGGGAAACTGTGCCGGCAGTTGCAGGGAGGCGCGGTTGCGAGTCTCGATCAGGAAATGAAACTGATCAGGTATGCCGTGCTCCTTTCCGCATTTTCGGAATTGTCTGATGGGGTAACGGAACGCCTGGCCATCCTTTTTGCTCCAACTCCCCCGGAAGCCTCTGGCGTCGAATGTAAAGACTCTCTCCGCAACCTGCTCTGCAATTTTTACACAGTTCTTGCCGAACAGAAAGGGGGTACTGAAACAGCTGAAAATATTGTCGACAAGGTTATTGCCGAACTGGAACTGGTCGCAGGAGTGATGGAGATGCGAAGTCGCAGGAAAGCGGAAAGCAGTGCGCTCGGCGCGTTCCAGTCGTCATTGAGGGTCAAGGGGGGGGAATTCAACCAGCTCCTCCTTGCGCTCTGCCTGACCTTACATCGTATCGGCGTGATGCCTGGAGATGAAGATTCTCCATACCACTCTGCTGAGTGGCTCGATGAATTTGGCCTCACCTCAGTCCTTGAAACGGCATTTCATAAAGCGGAGAGTAACCGCAACTGGGCATCCCCCTGGGGAGCAGGGACTGAAGTCCAACTGATGAAAATTCTACTTGCCCACCAATCTTTCCTTGCCGACAATGACAAGGAAGGGGGGGCGGAGCGACTGAGGCGCTTGTTCAACGATCGGAACGTCGCCGAATTCATACTGCTTCACAAGAGTGGAGGGGTTGAATGGTTCAACAGGGAACGGTTCGAAGACCTAATGCTCTGGCTCTACCTGATTGCAGTCCCATCACTCAGGGCGAAGAGAGGAGAAATGAAGCATTTGCCTCAAGAAATGGCCAAAAGGCACACAACGGTCATGGAATTGATCAGCAAAGCCGAAACTGCAGGCTACCGGTCCGATATTTTACTGGAAACTGCCGGTTAAAGTCTTTTCACAGAGCTTCATATTTTTCTCTCGGAAATTGATAGTTGAGATACTCAGGCAAATCTGTAAATCAAAAACTACGAATCCAGGCATTACGGAGATCAAGGTTGAAAAAGATTCTCGTCACTGGCGGTTGCGGATTTATCGGCAGTAACTTGATAGATCGGTTGCTCGCGCGTCAAGAACGCGCGGTTCCGTTCGACAATCTCTTGCGGCGCGGCGCGGTGAAAAACGGGGATTGGCTACGCAGCAAGTACGGCTCACGATTCGAGCTGATTCAAGCCGACATTCGCGACGCGCTCACGCTTCTCGAAGCCCGCAGGATGCCGATGCGATCTATCATCTCGCAGCTCAGGTCGCAGTGACGATATCAATCACGGATCCGCGTACCGATTACGAAGTCAACGCACTTGGCACGTTCAACGCCCTAGAAGCCGCGCGCGTCCAATAAAAATCCGGTTTTTATTTTCGCATCTACCAACAAGATCTACAATAATATGGATGATATAGTCATAGCCGAACGCGCGACCCGTTACGAGTACCGCGATTTGCCCGGGCGGCGTGTCCGAAGCACAACCCCTCGACTTCCACTCCCCCTACGGTTGCAGTAAAAGGGCGGCAGACCAATATGTGCGCGATTATCAACGCATCTATGGATTGCGCACCGTCGTATTTCGTCAGTCCGCAGTCTACGGCACGCGGCAGTTCGGCATCGAAGATCAGGGCTGGCTTGCGTGGTTCATGATTGCGGCGGCGCTTGGCAAGCCGATCCCGGTCGCACGGCGCGATTGGCGTCCCGACGATCAACGCGTCTGCGTCTACAATATTTCTAAAGCCTCGCTGGAATTGGATTGGCGATCCCAAGTGCCTCTGAAGGTCGGCGTGGAAAAGTTGTACCGGGGGGTCAAAGAAAACGTAATTTGATCACTCCTCCGATTTTGCACACGTTCTTAATCAGGTCATCTCGGCTGTCCCGATTCCTCTGAATAATAAACAGCCCGCTTTGTCCGGTAATTACAACAAAGCGGGCTGAAAAATCCATCCGATACGCTCAAGCCGCAGGGTGTTGGGCCAGGTGAGACTAAGAACCAGCTGTTAACAAGGTGTTGCTGTTGGAATTGATGGAGCCTGCGCCGATTTTGGAGTCGGTCCCGATGTTGGAGTCGGTGTCAGATCAGAGTGCGAGCTATCACCGCCACTACAGCCGGCCGTATAAACGACCATGTATGTTGCTGTTGCAATGAATATGGCCACGGTCAAACCTGCGGCTATCTGCTTTCCAAACCCCTTCATATGTTCCCCCTGAAAGCACTTAATAACTTCAATTAAAAGTCCAGAGTTTTCAATGACATAATGGGATATATTTGGCAATCCGAACTTAAGAGAATTATAAGGGACCTTGTCAGGATTGTTAACTTCTTATAGAATATTGAGGCAAGCTCATAATATGTCCGATCATGTAGCAGACAAACTGTACAGTTTATCATGTTGCCTGCAAGCAACGGATGAAACAGAAACAATGGCGACAGGAGCCCCGGAAGCATCGCGATCGGGCGGCTCTTTCCGGCATAAAAATAGACCAGGATGCAAGTAGCCATGAATGGGATCCTGAGCAAAATGGGATCTGGATGCCACCATGGATGATGCCACCAGCCACCACTACACAATGTTCTCTTATCAGAAGATTGAGCGTCATAATTTCCTTGACACCCGAATAACTCAAATATAATGTACTTGCAATCCGGGCAGCTTTATTTGCAACATCAATCGCCGTCAGCCTGGATGCAAAGATGCAAACCATACGGGAGGATGCTTCATGAACGTAACTTTGAAACTGTTCGCCACTTTCCGCACCGGACGATTTACTGTTGAAACTCGGGAATACGTGCAAGGCAAGACTGTCAGGGACGTAATAGAAGAGCTGAGCCTTCCCGAGGATGATATCGGTGCAACCCTTATCAACGGAATACATGTCGAGGAAGAGTGCGAACTCAAAGATGCCGACACCCTTTCCATATTTCCACTTGTGGGGGGGGGCTGAGATGGAAAAGCTGCGCGATTTCCTCCGGACCCAAGCTGATGGAGACCTGATAGCGTGGCAGCAGCAGGTTTCTGCTGCGGGCTCTTTCGGAATGACTCTTTCCGAGGTGGAGGGGGTTATTCTGGAAATGGGCCTCTTGCCGGCCCGTTATCAGAGAAACAGGAAGACCATTTCCACTGGCCAGCAGTTACGGATATTTCGCAGCCATGTGGCGGTTATCGGTTGTGGAGGATTGGGCGGTTATATCATCGAAGAGTTGACCCGCCTCGGGGTTGGCCGGATAACAGCAGTCGATCCGGACGTTTTTGAAGAGCACAATCTGAATCGGCAGCTGCTTTCATCGACTGAGAATCTCGGCCAGTCGAAGGTTGAGGCAGCCTACCTGCGTGCGGCAAAGCTTAATCCTGCCGTTATTCTCTATCCGATGAAAATCGCCTTTGGCAGGCTTAACGGATTAGAGCTGCTGCAGGGAGTCGATATAATCGTCGATGCCCTCGACAGCATTCCGGTACGATTGGAGCTGAGCGAAGTAAGCACCGCACTGAACGTGCCGATGGTTCATGGAGCTATCGGGGGGTGGTACGGACAAGTGGCGACCCAGTTGCCCGGTGAGGAGACGATGCGAAAGATTTACAACCGCTCCATCGATGGTAAAGGGATAGAAAAAGGGCTCGGCAATCCTTCGTTTACCCCGGCGGTAATTGCAAGTCTGCAGGTTGCGGAGGTCTGCAAGCTCATCCTGGGGATGGGAACGCCTTTAAATAACCGCACACTGCACATTAACCTTCTTGATATGGAATTCGATGAGATAAAATATTAAGGGCCCTTCTTCTTTCAACCTGAGACTCGACCAAATCGATAGCTTGCCCCTTACTGAAACAGCAAAGACCGGGATTTCCACTGAACACGATTTATTGATAGGGAATTCCCGGTTTAACTTTTTTTACGCCCCCTATGGATAAACTTCTTCTTAACCATTGCCGTTACGAGTTAACCTGTTGATATGTTTAGCTTTTTTACCTCCAACAAACCCCAAACACTATCCAGACACTATCCACTTGTGCTATCCTTATTTTTGAGACTTCCGAAATAGTGTCTATGCTCAGTATGTTATGGATATTTTTCAACTTTATTGAACAAAATATTCAACAAGAGGCCCCGAAAAAAGGGGGCAGACTCTATGCCGGGGGAGGAAGCCGGGGGGCCTCATGGTCGTCGCATTTCTACCAACTCTTTTGTATGGGGTTTGGTACATGCCGAGCAATCTCTTATGCCAGCAGGCTTCATCACAAAATTACCACCGCATCTTCGTGGTACAAGGGACAACAGCAAAATCGGCAGCAGATCCTTTCCATGTCGTTACACTTTTGACAAACCGCGTCGGGCTCCAGGTATCCCTTTATCCTCAGGCCGCTATCTGGTCAATCCTCCAAGTTGACATGTTATCAAATTGATGTATTTTCACCGCCTGGCACGCAAACCACGGATATTTATTACGGGCGGTTTTTATCATAGCATCTTGGATGCCTGACCCCTTACCCTTACCTCTTACCTGACCCCTTACCTGCATAATCATAGGTGACGGCGAATACAGCAGTTTTGCAGAAAGGGGCTTGCTCTAACAGCGGAATCCGGCAAGGGCCACTTTGCCGGCATTTTTGCACTGTCAACGTCAAAACATGTTGAAAAGGAGTATGATTATGGTCATTAATTGGGTGATGTCCGGAGTGTTTTTGTACCTTGCGTGGGAAGTGTTCTGGAAACTGCGACGGAAGCGCAGGGAGAAAAAGCGCCGGGTTATTTAATGAGATTTGACAAGAGCGGGGAGATTGTGAGAAAGTAAAAAACGTTTACAGGTTCATGGGTTCAACGGTTGGAACATACCTCTGGCACTTAAAAAGGAGGAACGGAAAAATGGCAGATAAGAAGCCGTGGGTGGAGCCGGAACTGATCGTCCTGGTGCGGAACAAACCGGAGGAGGCTGTTTTGACAGCTTGCAAGATTGCAGGCGACTTGAGAAATGGCCCTAATGGTTGGTATGTTATGTGTGCTTATTCTGTGGTTGATTGCAGTGGTGCCTGCAATAGCCTCTCGGAGAGTTAGCCTCTCTACCACCTGGATTGGGTTTTGGCCCTTGGGAACCGTGGAGAATTAAGCTGCAGGCTGAAAACTGAACGTGAAAAGGAGGAATGTAAAAATGACAGAAAGCAAGAAGCCGTGGTTGGAACCGGAATTGATTGTCCTGGTGCGGAACAAACCGGAGGAGGCGATTTTAGAAGTTTGCAAGACAAGTAGTGTTACTGGATCGAGCGGTTCTGAGGGGGGTTGTGAGTCGACTATTGTTGGTCCTTGTGAAATTTGCGCGGAATTGACGCCTTCGTAGCCTCTACCCCTTGAACCCTTGGTATTTGGCCCTTGGGATACGTGAAGCGAGATGAGGTTTACGGACACTGACGGCGTTTTTTGACCGGTGCTTCTGCCTGGTTGGACACTCCACACACCTAACGACGTTTTCACCAGTTCTGTTTTAACCATCTTTCACCCTCCTTCTTTTAGTGAGAAAGGGGATTGTATGCCTTTCTCCTGGAAGTGCGAGTATACAGGGCGTTAACATCGCTATTTGGACCTGTTTCTTTGTCGTGTTATCGTGGTTTCCATCTGTCGCTCATGGTTCTGAAATATTTTCAAGCGTGGCGCCAGGAAAAACGTCTGCCACATAATCAGGGAGAATGGTTTCAAGCAGCTACCTCTATTGCGGTTTCGTTTCGGGCCTGTCCAGTGCTTCCTTGACCAGCATGACATTTTGATTCCCGGATTTCTCCTTGATCCGTGCAACAAGTTCGGGCGTCCCGACAAAGTACCCGACCCATCCGCTTCCAGTGTCAATCTTACACCGCATATCAGCGCCTTCCCACATGAGCAGTGTTTCCCGCAAGGTATGCCCGGCAAAGGATTCAATCGGTATGTCTATGGTTTCCTTACCCGGCTGTATGGCACTAGCATGAAACATATGGATGGCGCAATATGGGGAAAACTATCCAAACACTATCCACTAAGACGGAGTCGGCAAATTTGAGCCGGTTTTTTTCGCGCTTGCCAGTTTTTTTAAACGTCAAAATCAACGTAAGAAGTTGAAAAAAAATGACAACTATCCGTCAACGTCAACATAATATGTTAAAGGAAATATCAGCTTGGTACGTGAAACACTATCCAAACACTATCCATTGCAACTCGATGTAATCATTCAACTTTGTGGAATATGAACAAAATCAATGCCTTACTAACTTCAACAAATTCAGCATATTACCGTCAACTTTGTTGAATTAAGTATACTGAAAACAAAAAAACCCTCGTATTATCAGTGGTTTATTTGGCATGTCCGGAGGAATTTAAATTCTGAAAATATATCTTCTTATCATATGCCCGCTACTGACGGCCATGCTTTTGCTCAGGCTCGGCAAGATCCGGAATAGTCACGCACTCCTTATCACCAACTACGTACTTAACTTCTCACTTCCATGCCTGACCATAGTTATAATAAGCAGACTGGATCTCTCGGGGAACAACCTTGAAGTCGCGGTTTTTGCCTGGGCGGTTATGCTCTCCGGCGCCACCATTGCCTTCCTGGTCGGAAGGCTTATGAAGTTGAGCGGCGGCAAACTCCGTTCATTTATTCTCGTTACAACATTTCCCAATACCGCTTTTCTCGGCTATCCGCTCTCCTTCGCCGCCTTTGGTGGTACGGGACTTGTCCAGGCAATGATTTACGACCAGATGGGAATGTTCCCCATTTTCCTTACCCTCGGTTTTTTCGTTGCAGGCGGGAAAGAAAGTTTTGCCAGTGCGCTGAAATTCCCGCCGTTTGTTGCCCTGCTCTTTGCATTATTTCTTAATGTCACCGGCATTTCCTTTCCCGATCCACTCAACGTGGCATTGGAATGGGCTGGCTGGACTACCCTTCCGCTGACTATTTTCCTTATAGGTTTAAGAATCACCTTCAACCGCACACTCAACCTCCGCTATATTACAGCAGCATTAGCACTCCGAATGCTCATAATTCCGGCGCTGTTTTTGCTGGTAATAACAGTAATGGGAAGAAAAGGGCTCCCCTACGATGTCGCTTTATTGGAGAGCGCAATGCCCCCGGCAATGACTACCAGCATCCTCGCGGCGAAATATAAGCTTGATGAAGAATTGGCAGTCGAAGCAATCAGTGCCGGAACGCTTCTCTGCATTATCTCATTTATCTTCTTTATCTGGTTCCGCTGAAAATCGTTTTCTGAAACGGAAGGTTCACCTCATCGCCTGCGGTGGAACACCGAGGGGAGTTCAATGAACAGAATCAGGACGAGCCTCTTCGGCAACAGTCCATCGATACGCCGCTCTGGGGAAAGAAGCGATTTGCCAGCTCCCCACCGGTTTTATCAGGGTTATCATGCAATCAGTGCAGCACTAATTATCGAAGTGCAACATTTGCACTGTGCAGACATTACCTACAATCATGATCTGTCACAATGTCCTGCAATTTAAGCTTGTTACGTAATTGGCATGCATCCTGCTATCTCTACGGTAACAGAAGCACAAAAACCATAGGGGGATTCAGAGATGAAAGGACGTATCAGCACATTTGCAGTAGTATTGGGACTATTGTTTGCCGTAAGCGCAACAGATCTACTTGCCGCAGGACGGGGTAATGGCGGAGGTAATGGCGGAGGTAATGGCGGAGGTAATGGCGGTTATGGCAAACGGGATGGTAGCGGTGTCGGCCAACAGACAGGATCTGGTGGCGCTACGGCCACCCGTCCGGCAGGGTCGCAACGTCGTGACGGCACCTTTCTGACTACCGGCGTAACCGCCAATGGCTCGACTGTACGACCCGGTAACGGTAACGGTCTTCAGGATGGTTCCCGTCTGAACAGCACACCCGCACCAGCACAGTAAAACTACTCCATTATTCCCGGCAGGTGAGTTACCTGCCGGGAGAGTGAACTTGGAACAGGACGATGAAACGATATAGTGTCATATGCATGGTCATACTTTTGTGCCTCTGGAACCAAAGGGCCTCCGCTTTTTGGGGAAGCGGCTCGACAGACGGGGCCAGTGGGCTAGATGTGGCGGCAGGCTTCGATGTCAACACGATAGCAACCGTTGCCGGCAGTGTGATTGCGCAGCCGGAGCGCAAGGGACAGGAACAGCATACGGAGATGACTGTTGTCACCCAACAAGGCCCCGTGACAGTCGTACTTGGTCCGTGGTGGTATTGGGAAAAGCAAAACTTTACCGTAATGAAAACTAACGAGATTACCGTTACCGGATCGTTGGCGCAGGGTAAAGATGGCGCTCTCTACCTGTTTGCGCAAAAGGTTGGGAATCGTAGCACTGGGGAAACGATCACACTACGCTCGGAATCGGGTAAACCATTCTGGTCACGAGGAGGATCAGTCACCCGGGGTGGCAACCGGCCTTTTGATGGTAACGGCTCCCGTTCAGCTTCGGGTGGCCGAGGCAATGGCATGAGAGGTGGCCGGCAGTGATACGTATTCGCCTGATTATGCACTCTCTCTGTCAATCCTTGCCGCTGCCGGGATTGAATTAACAAAATGGTTTGGTGATTTCCACCCGATCGGTTAAGGTATCTATACTTGGCAAGACAAAACGGATCGGTCTGGCCATCACCACTGCCAGATCTCTTAATCTGTACTGCTCTCGCAGCATTGCTGACAGCACCCCTGAATACGGAGGCGGTATTGCGGTCATTTACTCGTTCTGAACATGGGTAAAACGTTACGCCTGTTAATTGGCATACCGTTCTGTTTTACCCTGCTGGTCGCATGGTTCGCCTGGTCTGCGTTCCATGCCGCGCCCCCTCTTGCAGCCGAGAATCTTCGTGGTGAAGGGCTCTCCATTTCTGTCGCTATTGAGCAACTGATAGTAGCCGACCCCTCATTCCGCTCTCTGTTACGATTTACAACACCGGGCATCGCCTACTTTGCCCTGATTGATCGGCAAGGTATTGTTCGCTTTCATACGAACCAGGGGCTCATTGGTCAACCATACCCCAATTACGATCAAACGGCTTTTCTGGAAGGGCTTTTTGAGCAGCGCGAGCGACTTGCCACCGGAGAGGAAGTCTATTTCCTGCGCACCGGAGTTCATACGGCTCACGACGAATATCTACTTGTCCTGGCTCTGCACACCTACCGAGCGGATCAGGTCATACGCCGGGCAAAAACCGGCGTTACTGTTGTTTTCGCATTAACAGTTGCTCTCTGGGGAGTGACCCTGCTCCTATTTGCTTTGCTTCGACGGGAAGAACGCCATCGCAAGGAAATGAGTCGACGCGAAGAATTGGCGCGGCTTGGTGAAATGGGTGCGCTCATGGCCCATGAGATCCGCAATCCTCTGGCCGGCATCAAGGGGTTTGCCCAGTTGGTGGAAACGTCATCCAACCTGGAACAGGCGCATCGCCATGCGGAGAAGATTGTGATCCAGTCACTGAGAATGGAGGCATTAGTCAATGACCTTCTCGCTTTTGCCCGTGATGATCGGGGAGAGCCGGAAATGAGTGACCTGCCGGCTCTTATTCAGGACTGCGCCATTTTGTTACGCCCGGAAGCGGCGACTCAGAACGTGGCAATTGAAGTTGCTGTGCCGGCGGAGCTCAAGGCTCAGGTAGCTGTCGACCGGATTATTCAGTTGTTGCTGAACTTGATGAAAAATGCCATCCAAGCCATGCCCAATGGCGGTCTGCTCACTGTAAGCCTGCGAGTTAAAGGTGGGATTGCAGAACTCACTGTCAGAGACAACGGTATCGGAATTCAACCAGAACATCTCCATCATATTTTTGAGCCATTCTGGACTAGCAAAGCGCAAGGGACCGGTCTCGGTCTGGCGCTCTGTTCCAAGGTGGCAGAGGAACATGGCGGTCACCTCACGGTTGAAAGCACGGTCGGCATTGGTACGGAGATTGTCGTTAAATTACCTGTTCAGTAAGTAGTCAGGGGAATTGAATCATGTCATCAGCCACCATACTGATTGTCGAGGATGATGCGGTCTTTCGGGAACTCCTGACGACCATTCTAGACGAAGCAGGCTATACCGTTTCAACAGCAGATGACGGCGGTGAAGGGTTACGCCGTATCCAGCGGGAACGCTTTGACCTGGTACTCTGCGACTTGAAGATGCCGGTACGAAGCGGGCTGGAGCTCTTTCGCACAACCCGTAACGAACCGCATGCCCCGTTGTTTATCTTCATAACTGCCTTTGGCCGTGTTGATGAGGCGGTTGCCGCCATCAAGGAAGGTGCGTTTGATTTTCTTGACAAACCACTCAAGGACCCTGCGAGCCTGCTGGCTATCGTACGAAAGGCGCTTGAACAGGTGGAACTTGAGCGGCTGACGATATCTCTGCAAGAAATAGAGAAGGCGGGGCTTCCCCCCGAAGAACTGATCTTTGCCGGCAGAGCCATGGAGAGTGTCAAGAAACTGGTTCAGGACGTAGCCCGCACACCGGCGACGGTCCTGCTGCACGGTGAGAGTGGGACAGGCAAGGAGTTAATCGCACGGATGGTGCATCTGGCAAGTCCTCGTAAATCTGCACCGTTTATCCCGCTCAACTGTGCCGCCATACCGGAAAGCCTTCTGGAAAGTGAGCTGTTTGGTCACGAACGGGGTGCATTCACCGGCGCGGTACAAGCAAGGCGTGGCAAGTTCGAACTGGCGCAAGGAGGAACCATCTTTCTGGATGAGATCGGAGAGATGCCGGCGTTGCTGCAGGCAAAACTGTTACGTGTTCTCCAAGAACGGGTCTTTGAGCGTTTAGGAGGAACAATGCAGATCAAGGCTGATGTGCGAGTGATAGCCGCCTCAAACCGCGATCTTGCCAGAGAGGTCGCAGAGAAACGCTTTCGTGAAGACCTTTATTACCGGCTCAACGTCTTTCCAATCAAGCTGCCGCCTCTCCGCGAACGGGTTGATGCCATACCGGGGCTAGTTCGGCATTTTTGTGCCCGATTCTCTGCCGCATCCAAATTTCGAAGGCCAATCAGCATATCTGATGAAGCATTGAACCTTCTGCAGCTCCACAGATGGCCCGGTAATGTTCGGGAGCTTCAGAACGTCATCGAACGGGGCGTTATTCTTGCCAGAGGGGAAATAACCTCCAATGAGCTGCCGGCTGAATTGCTGGAACAGAACTTTTCTCCAGAGAAATCTGAAGGTATTCTCAAATATCGGGAAAAGGAGATCATTGTAAAGACCCTCCAGAAATTCAAGGGGAATCGAAGGGAGACAGCTGAAACTCTGGGGATCTCGTTGCGGACACTGCAATATCGATTGAAGGAGCTTGGTTTGCTCGTCAAGGAAGAATGAGAGGAAGAATCTTTCGATAAGGATGCCGAGCCTCGAACCAGGGTCATTCGACAAGAGCGAAGATCTCCGTTACAGATATTCCTCGAAATAGTCCAGATCCTTGTGGAAGGTCTCCTTCAGCTGCCAGAGGGAGAGCAGCGCAACCGCCATGCATACCCCTCCAACCAGCAAAGCGCCTTGCTGAATGCCAAAATCCTTGCTTAGCAGCTGGAACAGCATGGTGATCGGGACCACCATGCCACGCACGAAATTAGGGACGGTTGTGGCCACGGTGGCACGGAGGTTGGTGCCGAACTGCTCGGCAGCGATGGTGACAAAAATAGCCCAGTAGCCGCTGGCAAACCCGAGGAAGGTGCAGATACCGTAGAATACCGCTACCGAGGAGCCGGCGCTCATGAAGTACGCCGTGATGCCCGCCAGGGTAAGGACGAGAAAAATCAAGACGACCTTTCTGCGGCTTTTCAGTAGTTGACTCAGTATGCCGCTAGTCAAATCGCCAACGACCAGACCCAGGTAGCAGAACATGACGGAGTTCCCGGCGCTGACGGCGCCCCTGATCTCCAATGTCTTGGCAAACTCTGGGGAAAAGGTGATCAGGATTCCGACCACGAACCAGGTGGGGATGCCGATAAGGATCGAATTAATGAAGGGGCCGAAACGCTTGCGCGAAGAAAAAAGCGAAAGGAAGTTCCCCTGTGGCAGGCTCCTCCCCTCCATCTCTTTGAACATCCCTGATTCGGAGACGCTGATCCGCAGTATCAGCAGCATGAGGCCGAGCACGCCGCCGATATAAAAGGCAGTTCGCCAGTCAAACCCCTTGGCGACGAAGTTGGCCAGGATCGCGCCGGAAACGCCGACCGAGGCTACGATCATGGTGCCATAGCCGCGGACCGACTTGTGGAGCACCTCGCTGACAAGGGTGATGCCTGCCCCCAGTTCGCCCGCAAGGCCGACGCCGGCGATGAAGCGCAACACCGCATAGGCTTCTATGGAGGTCACCATGCCGTTGGCGAGATTGGCCAGAGAATAGATGAAGATTGAGCCGAACATGATCTTCAGCCGCCCCTTGCGATCCCCCAGGATTCCCCAGAGGATCCCGCCGAGCAGCATCCCGATCATCTGCATGTTGAGCAGCATTACCCCCTTGCTTATCAACTCCTGTCCGGAAATGCCGATCCCCTTCAGGCTCGGGACCCGAACGATGCTGAAAAGCACCAGGTCATAGATATCCACAAAGTATCCCAGCGAGGCAACAATCACCGGCATACTGAAGACCGTCCGTATTGAAACCCCGGCCGAGTCCCCCCCAACAGCGTTCTCAGACATCTCTCCTCCCAACAATCTTCTTTGTCGCAGTGCTAAACTCACCCCCGATGAGGTCAGATACAATGCTCTCCCGACGTCAATACTCTTTAAGCAAATTCGGCTCAGCATAGCTGAGTGCATTAATAGCAGAAAAAGAAGCATAAATCAAATAGATAGCAATCTCCCCTAGACCCGTATTTCAAAGAGAACGAAACGGTTCAGGAAGCAAAAACTGGATCAAGGCTTATTTCGATTACTACAATTATGAAAGAGCTCATCAACCGCTGGACGACATAAACCCGGCTGAGGTATACTTCAATGTTCTACTTGGGCAGGCTATTTTTTAAAAGAACAGCGGCATTTAACCGGGCTGAACCAAACTTAAATTCTTAATTTTTCTCTCCAGTCAGCCGCCAGCAGCTAAAAGCACCCAGTCATTGCTTCGATTTCATTTTAACTTAAAATTTAGCATTCTTGAGAACATAGGAGGTCGACAATGAGTTCTGATGTAAAATTGCCTGCTGAGACACGACTAAAGCGCTCGCTAAAACTTTCTGATTTGATCCTGTACGGAATTATCGTCATTCAGCCTGTGGCGCCGATGTCAGTGTTCGGTGTCTTGAGCGAAAAAGGCCGAGGTCACGTCGTCACCATGGTTCTCATTGCCATGATCGGCATGCTCTTTACTGCGATCAGCTACGGCCGCATGGCACGTATTTATCCAAGTGCCGGTTCTGCCTTCACCTACGTCGGCCAAGAAATCAACCCTACCCTCGGCTATATCACTGGATGGAGCATGGTCATGGACTACATGCTCAACCCTATGATCTGCATCGTCTGGATCAGCCAGCAGGCATTTGTCTTTGCTCCAGGTGTGGCATATTGGATTTGGGCCATTGTTTTTGCCGGTATGTTCACTTTTCTCAATATCCAGGGGGTTAAAACCTCAGCTCGTTTCAATACGGCATTGGCCGCCTTCATGGGCGTCGTCATTGCGATCTTCTTCGTTGTGGCAGCGCGCTACATTTTTGGACATCCTCATGACACCACCGGCTTTTTCCTGCGCCCTTTCTTTGACCCCGAGCTTTTTAACATGAAAGCGGTGCTCGGCGGAACTTCAATTGCTGTGCTCACCTATATCGGCTTCGACGGCTTCTCCACTCTTTCGGAAGAGACAGAAAACCCCAGACGCAATATTATGCTGGCGACGGTTTTCACCTGTCTGGTAATCGGCATACTCTCTGCCCTTCAAGTCTACGCCGCTCAATTGGTATGGCCTGCTACTGAGCCCTTTCCAAATGTCGACACGGCTTTTACTCATATTGCAGGTCAAGCATGGAAACCGATGTTCGCCATCGTCGGGATCACCCTGCTGATTGCAAATTTCGGATCTGGCATGGGCGCCCAGCTTGGTGCCGCTCGCCTGCTCTACGGTATGGGACGAAGTGGGGCCATACCTAAATCGTTCTTTGGGGCCGTAGACCCCAAACGACATGTTCCAAGAAACAATGTGATCTTCGTCGCAGCGATTGCGCTCATCGGGGCACTCCTCGTAAGCGTTGGGGTTTTCAGCTATGGATTGGGAGCGGAGATGCTGAACTTCGGTGCTCTAATTGCATTTATGGGCGTCAACCTTGCGGCCTTCTTGCGCTATTTTGTGAGGGGCGAAAAGAAATTCAGCAACTTTTTTCCACCTATGGCAGGATTTCTTATCTGTCTGATCCTTTGGTTGAACTTAAGTGCAAAAGCATTGATTGTCGGCACCATTTGGATGATTGTCGGGATTGCCTTCGGTGCCTGGAAGACGAACGGATTCCGCGGCGCTCTTATCAATTTTGAACTTCCTCCAGAAGACGCCTGAGCGTCAGTCAAACTTCTTCAGGAATTCTGCGAAGGATAATCTGGGAGATGACCGGAGGTGGAGCTGAGACGTGCGGGGCTACACTGTTTAAGGGGGTGTCAGCGCGCAGGGGAACCAACCGTTACCCGAAATTATTCCCCCGCATACCTGCCGAAACCAAATACTTTTATTGGCCTTTGAGGGGATGAAGGTGCCGGACTTCACCCCTTTTTTTCCCGAGGGCTTTGGGGGAGGCCAGACGGAATCGCTACCGGAAAAAGACCAGATGGCAGGATCTGCCCAATAACGAGTTCGACCAATAACCCAAAAAGCAATAAAGACAACTTATAGCAAATATGCTATACTTCTACCCTGACTTGGACAATCATCTACGGCAACGATTCAGTGCAAGAAGGAATCCTTGCGATGCCCGCTGGATTCCTTGGCAGCTATCTTCGGTATACCGATAGAATGGAGGTATACGGACCTGATTTAGCTATGCCACAGACCAGAGCGATGGGAGACGTTCTTTTTGAATTGAGACTGAAATCGGCAGACGGAATCGCACGAGTTTTCTACTGTACAATGGTTGGCCGAAAAATTGTAATGCTACACCAATTCATAAAAAAGACAGGAAAAACCCCGCAAAGAGAACTTGAAACAGTTCGGCGAAGAAAGAAGGAGTTCAAAAATGTTAACTCACAAAGAACTTAAAGCCCGCGCACTTGAGCGCGCAGATGTAAAAGCCGAATATGATCGACCGAATGAAGAGTTTCAACTCCTCGACGAATTTCTCAAGGCGCGTGCAACCGCTGGCGTAACACAGGCTGAAATCGCAGCGCGAATCGGCACAACCCAGTCAGCCGTCGCCCGCCTCGAATCAGGGCGGGGGAAACATTCGCCGTCAATCGCTACCTTACAAAAATACGCAGATGCACTCGGCTGTCGCTTGGAGTTGCGATTGGTTAATGAACTGGCATCCCGCAAAGTACCAGGTCGAACAAAAAGCTCAACCTGACGCGCAAAAAAACTGCACGCCGGAAAGTCTGCTGACGGCGATTGCCGCGTTGGGTAACGTGGTGAGGAAGGACTGGAGCTATTACTTGTTCAATGCGTGCCATTGGCGGATGATAGCAGAAGCCCGTTCGTTGACAATAAATATACTCTCCCCGGAGTTCAACGATCCTGACTCCAAGCTGTGATTCTCACTATCTCCGGTGCTGCCACGACGACTTTTCCCGGCAGTTCGCTCTTTTCCAGTTCGATGGCGCTCATGTCGATGACCTTCTTCAACTCATGGGCAAGGCACAGGCTGGTTTTGTCTCTGGTCAGATCGATTGAACCGTAGATGCTGACCCGGTCGAGCCGGTTTTCAAGAGACGGCAGGCAGACAGTTCATCGCAAATACAGATACTTATACACCCATTTGGCAACCTGGAATGTGGGCGGCCCTTCATCCCCTGTTCCCTCCGTTGCGCACATGTCATTGTCAAGCCGCCACGAAAACATCCCGGCAAGCTTGTTCTTTTTCACAAAATCAGCCTTCGCGGATACAGATGCTTCGGTATCCGGCCCTTCATTGTCAGAGTAACCGAACTCACTTTCAACGCCAGCCACCATTTTGGAATAGGGAAATCCGGCGGCTGAATATTGTGGCGCATACTCCTCCAGTGAATACGCAGGCCCCGTGCCATAGGTCATCAAATTAATCTCGTCTACACAGTCTTTGATGCTGGCAACGGTTTCCGGCGAATGAACGCCGGGCCATATTGTGTGACTCAACTTGTATGTTCCGCCCGACGGGCTGATACCGGATGCCTTCAACGTTTTGTATGTTGTCGTCAGGATGGTTTTCAACGGGACGGCGTAATCATCTATATTATATGTTTCCCAATCCATGTCGAATCCGTCCAATCCGTATGACTTCAGGTATGCCAGCACACTGTCGGCAAATCCCTGAGGATTCTTTGCCGCTGCAAGGTACCTGGCATTCATTTCCCCGCCGAAGTTTGAAACGATGTATATTTCGGCTTTCGGCTGCGCGCTGCGGCACTGGGAGATAATGGTGCGGATTCTTTTATCAGCCTCTCCTGTTGAGCCGTTAACCTGAAGGTTGGTTAACAGCCCGTTGTCATCCAATGTGGCAAAAGCGATATAAACCCTGTTCACTTTATCCCAGGGGATATTGTTTTTGACCGACATTGCCTTGTCATACGCGCCATCAACCATGGCGAAATAGGCTGCGCACACCCGGGGAGGATTGACAGGAGTTACGAAAATTTCATGTGACCCGCTGCAGCCGCAAATGAGCGTTGCCACAACAACCAGAATGAACCGGTATTTTTTCATGTTTTCCTCTTGGTCAGGCTGCAGGCTTCAATTCCTCCCGAATCACCTAAGGGTTTCCGCAAGCGATTTATCCTGGTGAATATATTCCTTGAGAACCTGGTTGATCATAGTCTGTTAACTACCACCCCCTGTGCGTCGGCTTTTGTCCTGAACCAGTCAAGCACTTCGTTATCCAGACGGATAGTTATGCGAGACTTGCCCGGTTCGGGTTCTACCACGGCGCCATGCTTGCCCTTGCTGAAATCATATTTTTTTCACAGGTCTGCCTCTCTTTTTTCGTAGCTTTCCACGCCGAAATGATTCTTATGACATGAGCAGTTTGGCTCGCATGGACAACCAGAAGCATCTTCAGAGTAAAGTCCATGTCTATGGTGATGAATCGACATTCACCATCGGCGTTCTCGGTCTTCGATCGTTATTGCCAGCACGGCCTCAAATACGCCAACAGCATCAGCGAAACAGACGCCATGCTTTTTGTAATTCGATGATGCCTTGTCCGGGTCCCATTCAAATATCACAACTGTATTGTGCACAACGTATGTACATAGTCAATTAAAAACTCTAAGACATGATGATATCCTTGCCGCAGGAGCCTGCAAAGCGACAAAAATTGCATTGACATGATGACGCAATGAACTGATTTGTGACCATTTCAACCTGTGAAGGCCTGGAGAATTACCGTGCCGCATACAAATGGTTTAAGCCTTGCAGATACAACTGGCTGATCAAGTCGATAGAACCATTGATGCTTACCCTGTCGAGCCGGTTTTCAATGGTCAGGTCGGCCAGCTGGATTGAATCTGCTTCGCGACTACCGCCGTGAACCGACCAATTTGAGTTCTTAATTATCATGTTCTTCGAGAAAAAAGTCTGCTGACGGCGATTGCCGCGTTGGGTAACGTGGTGAGGAAGGACTGGAGCTATTACTTGTGCAAAAAGGAGGAAATATGATGAGGATTGGAAGCTTGAAGGAACTCCGGCAGATGCCAGACAGCACGGTTAAGATGAGGATGGAAGCCAGAGCCCTCTCGTGTGACGATGATTTGCTGGCGGAAATGGAGGAAGAATCCGATAGCCCTTTGGGAGGTGACTGGTATCTGCTTGAGGAGGGAGACGATCCCCGGAATTTCTTCTTTGACGAGGGTTCTCCCGTTGACCTGCTGAGCGACGATTGGAATTGGTGCGATTTCGCCTCACTTGAAGAAGGGTGTTTTTTTATCTTCTGGGGAACTAATGACGCAGGCGGACCCTGCCTGTTCGTGGCTGACGAGCCCTGGATTCCAGCAGAGTTCAGGGCCAAATTGGTCGAACTGATTTAACGATTCCCCCTGTCATTGACGCAGCAGGGGGAACTTTTCCTGGGCATGGGGATTTTTAGTTGATTCCCAGGTTCAATCTGCAGCAATGTGATTCCGTTAAGGAATAGAGAATAACGGAATTGGAGGCATATATTGCAAGCCCCAGTGTTGCTGAACCTTGGGATAAAGGATATAGTGTAATGGCACGCATTTTAATGTACACAGACAAAATATCCAATTTGGGTGGATGGCCGGGTCTGATCAATAACGAGTTGAACCACCAAGAGAGGAAAAATGATGAGTAACAAAATGCCAACATTTGATGCCTTGATGAACCCACTGTTAAATGCCTTGTTTGCCCTTGGTGGCTCGGGATCCATTGATGAAATGTACGACAAAGTTATAGAAATAGAACAAATCAGCGAAGAAATTTCATCTATTCTGCATAGCCCCGATAAAAGCAACATAACAGAAGTTGCCTATAGGCTGGCATGGGCAAGAACATATCTGAAAAAATATGGTTTTCTTGAAAATTCGAGCAGGGGCGTCTGGGCTTTGACAAAGCTCGCAAAAGAGAAAAAACAAGTTTCCCCACAGGATGTCGTAAAAACGGTTCGCGAAGCCGACAAACTGGCTACGAAGTTCAATAAAAAGGCAAAAAATGAGCAAATAGAGCTTGAAGATATTGATGCACCGGAGATGGTGGGATTGATGGCAAGGGCATTGCCAAAATCCATGGGTTCATGAGCTTTCACGTAATCTTTCAATGTAAAAAATATCAAGGGTCGGTATCTGCTGGTGACATCAGGGATTTCAGAGGGGCAATGGTCGGAAGGGCTGACAAGGGTCTGTTCATAACGACTGGCACATTTACTCCGTTTGCCGTTAAGGAAGCTACGCGAGACGGCGCGCCCCCTATAGACCTCGTTGATGGTGAGCAACTTGCTGAAAAGTTGAAAGAGTTTCAGCTCGGAATAAAAACAGCAATGATCGAAAAGGTTACTCTTGATAAGGACTGGTTCGCCAATTTGTAATTTCCCAACCCGCTATTTTTAACTTAATAGGAAGGTGATTGAAGTTATGGCATTCTCTGAATTTGAACTAAAGAAAATTGAAAAGGCCTTGGCAACATTTTTGAAAATAAGGCGACCACCTCCTGAAATCCGCTCTGAAGTTGACTTGGGCTACAGACTCTCTGGTCAAAGCTTGGAACTATTTGAAATCCGTCCGCAATGGGATAATCCAAGCATAATCCACGAACTCCCATTTGCAAAGGCAACATATGTAAAAACCCAAAAAAGCTGGAAAATATTCTGGCACCGAGCTGATTTGAAGTGGCATGGCTACAAACCTGATTTAACAGTTCCCTCAATCGAAAAGTTTTTCGAAGTTGTAAACGCTGATGAATATGGATGTTTCTTTGGCTAGATATGACAAGCGAAGGTTCAACTAGCGGCGGCACACAGTCTCCGCTTCGCTCCGCTGGTGCGCCTTGCGACGTTAAAGAAGTAGCTCTTCTTCCCAGTGCCCACTTTTGTCCGCGCTGGGAGCCAACCCTTACCTAAAATTATTCCCACGATCAATCTCTAAATCCGCATACTTTATTGGGCCTTTTGAAGGAGGAAGATGCCGGAGTTCACTCCTTGTTTTCAAAGGGTCTTGGGCGAGGCCGTCCGCCATCGGCACCGGAAAAGGACCAGAAAGAGCAGAGGCCAGGCGGCAGATGGGCGAAAGAAAGTTCGGGGGATGAGAGATTTCCGGGGGCGACGAGAGCGGCCCGAGGTGGCGCAAAGAGAAGTGATTTAACGTAAGGAAAGTTTTAAATGATACATGGTACTAGTTTCTTCTGAAATGGTATGCTCTCCTCCAACACCTCCTTATATGCAACCACCTGAGCCTCTACCACAGGGTAAGGGTAAGTATCAATTCTCTGTAATTCTCTTGACGTGACACGGATTAATGTACCATCATCATATAGTTTGCGAATATATCTGGCGAAGGTAGCGCGTGTTAAAATCAAACTATAGGTTAGTTACGCTTATAAGTATTGTTACTTGCTTCAATCTACTTTTTGCTTTTGTTTCATCAAGATGGAACAGCCTCAATGGTCGGCCACTCATTTACTTTGAATATATACTGCTAGTTCTCTTCTGTGCCTGGTTAAGAAATAAATGGCTTAGGTATTTATTATTTGCAGGAATGGTTGCAGTAGACATTCTTCATACGATAGCACAGCATTATCACCATGATGATATAAATTTTATACTCAAGCTATCCCAGCTTTTCAGGTCATCGTACGACCCGGTTTTCTGGGGCGGCATACTATGTGGTATTCTCCTTTTATACGTTAGTACATCTAGATTCGTTCACTTGATTGACGCATCACAAGACAGAAAAGCAGACGGTTTCGCTGAAAACACATGGACATATTCAGTTATTGCATTTCTGATCGTAGTTTATATTCTCGATGGTATCAATGGAACATCTGGTTGCTGGCCAGAGAGCATGAGGATAAAAGGCCCTACCAAGCAAATTAATATCGCAGGAACTTTCCTTGGCCCACTTTGGAGTAATTTCAAGGAGTATCAAAGAGGAAAACAGCCTCTAGGTAACCTTACTGATTACTCCGTCCGGTCTGGCCAACTATCCCCTTCTTATAAGCATTTTAGTGATGCTAGCCGTCAACTGCTTGTTATTGTGGAAAGCTGGGGGGCCATTCAGGATACCGAACTGAGGACCGTTCAAGAAGCTGTTTTTTCAGATGCACTTGCTTCAAAGTACAAGCTGCAGTTTGGAGCCACTCCATTTTTTGGGTCAACCTCCGGTGCTGAAGCTCGTGAGCTAATGCAAAAAGAACCTGCCGCATACTATTCTGTCTTAAGCTCTGGTCCTCAGGAACACCAGACCCTGATTACTAGAATGAAGCAACAGGGGAAAACGACCATGGCATTCTTTCCGTTTCAGTGGCATTACGGGAATGCATTCCTTTTTAGAAAACGACTTGGCTTCGATCACATTTTTTCCATCAGTGAACTTCGAGCAAAGCTGTCACCAAACGTCTCTGCTAACACAGAAAACCAGTACGATGCACTTGATGATGAAGTCGCTCTTTCTGAGGCGGTACGTCAAGCATCCAGTCAACCAAAGACCTTTTCCTATGTTCTTACAATCAATACTCATATGCCATTTCAACTTGCCAATAAACATAAAATCTCTCCAGACTACCAGGCTTTTGTTAGTCGTTGGGGTACCCATTTCCCCACTGAGACTTCAATTGATCACTACTTCCGTATCCTAGCTCTTTTCAAAGCGTTGGCACTAAGTTTGACGGATGGTGTTCTTGATGAGGTTGTTATTGTGGGTGATCACGCTGCACCGTTCACGAACGATGCAGAACGGAAGCTATTTTCCTCAAGCACGGTTCCTTACCTGTTTCTTAAAGCTATCCGTTAACCCCCTGTGTCAGGATAGTTGTCGCCTCTCCGTGAGAAATTTGTGTTAACCTGTGCGGCACACAGGGAGAGCGACAATGGCCAGAAAATATGCAGCTGAATTTAAAGAAAACATCATTGTCAGGATGCTGCCACCACGGAGTGAAAGTGTCCCGAACATATCGAAGGAAACAGGAATTTCAGTAAATACTCTTTACACTTGGCGGATTCAGTATCGAAATAATAATCGCGTCCCAGCAAATTCAGTTAGCGGAGCACGCAGAAAGCACGATAGCGAAGAAAAGCTGCTGGCAATAATAGAAACTGCCAGCCTCAGCGAAACCGAGTTGGGTGAGTATTGTCGTCGCAAGGGGTATTATCCCGAGCAGATAGCCGGATGGAGAGCATCCATCGTCCAGGGGTTATCTGCTCCCCCCAACAAGGCCGATCGCGAGCAGTTGCAGCAGCAGT
>CAIWTU010000113.1 GCA_903915655.1 uncultured Geobacter sp. | reverse complement strand
TCCTCAGGAAGAACCACCACACAATGGAAATGCAGCCGATTGTTTTTTTCTCCCCGTTCTAACACCCGTATTCCCCGCCCGTATCGCATTTTCAGAACCCCAGTAAGCAACGAATGGAACTTCTTCAATGCCGCTTTTGCGCAATCTGGCTCCTCTGCAAAAGTGAGGGTAAAAAAGCCCAATCTTTCAAGGCTAAAACAATTCGCAAGTGCCTCTATTTCATCATGTACCACTTGAGAGCATCGCTTATGACCACCAGTCAATTTATGAAGGGTATCGCGCTCATTCTCATTGCAGTTGTTACTAAGAGATAAAGAAGGGGAAGCGGCCGCTCCCGGGGTGCCCCCGCAACCAGCCGCTTCCCCCGCCATCTCGCCAGTATATTCTTCCAGTAAACTAGTAATCATATGTAAGTAGTTTGTATAGAGATACTTACACAATATTGTCGATTCCATGCTACAGAAAGCGCTTTTGAAGGATGGAAGACACCAGAAGATCGACAACGTTGCCTCAGCAACAACACTACAAACCTATAGGCCAAGCATAATAGCGATAGGCATTTCTTACCCAGAAAGCGTTGGGGGAATGTTTCCCGTCGTGACACAGAGAAGACCACAGCCCCTCGACCGTAAACCGGAACCAAGAACCCGCATTTCTGATCAGCAAGGGAAAAAGAATTGTCAGGCAGGAAACCACCGTGTTGACCGAACGAACCCCGCCCGTTTTTTAGTTGCCCTGCAAATTGGAACGAACGGCAGGATGCGCCAGAAATGAAATCGGAAGCCGTATATCCACCGGCTTTATCGAGACAATAAAAAAGCTCCGAATCCATTATTTTCGAAGCTTACCATAAATCCTTTACTATTGTATAGGTTTTTCTTTAACTATTTGTCATCAGCTTAATCGTGGCTTTGAATGGCCCTTGCTTGTCACAGTCTGCAATGAACTTTGAAGGTCGACCGGCTTTACGCTCGCCGCTGGCATATTCAACGAGAGAATTTTCGGTTACGAAGACATGGCCGTCTAGTTCAACGACCTGCAGTCTTTTCAGTTTGATAAGCTCCCCAATCCTAGCCTTTGTAACACCAGCTATCTTTGCCGCCAATACTTGGGGGATAGGAAAACCACTTTTTTCTATCGTTGCCTTGTATGCTGCAAATTGTTCCAGAACCTGGACACGACGAGACTTTTCCTTTTTCGGCATGTCTGCCACGAAAGGAAACTCATCCATTATTGCCGCTTCACTCATCCCCTTTACCTTTCCGCATTCCTTGACTTTGTTCAACCTTTTTTTCGACTTTTTGGACGTTTAACGAGCACGGAAACAACCCAACACCATGCGAACATATTCCACAAGTCGTCATCCCATGAACTACCCAGCCGCCGCACAGACCATCGTTTTTTTTCGAATTTCATTATTTTGGGAGGTCTAATCTATCTGCCCTATTCATTCGAATCGTTCCTACGCAATCCTAGAGCTTTCTTTTTTCGACATTTGATGAAAAAAACAAATATTATGGTTTTAACTACAAAAACAAACCATCATTCGAAATGGAGCAAACCCACCAAACATCGGCACAGAACCGTTGTATTCTAAACAAGCTACCTCCACATCAAAGTCAGAACAGTTTTTCATTTCTAGCATGGCCGAGAATTCAGCGTGAAGCCTCTCACAATGAATCTCTGCGTTACTCTCCACCCAGTCTTGATTCTCTATATTTTCGCCAGGGGAAAGCCAAAGGCCACTCGATCCCTTTTTTGCCTTCACTTCCATTTTCCCGTTTTGATTGGTCCGAGTCACTACGAACACCGTCCAAGTTTGACTCATATTTGTTTTGTTCGACATTGCCATTTTGTTCCTTTAGTTTTATATGTCCAATCTGTTCATCAGCAATTTTAGAACAAATTTGACGAGCTTCTTCTAACACAGGACGCAAATATCTTTCTTTGTCTTTCTCCCATTTCCACTCCTGCAAAAATTGTTGATCTTTCTTATGTTCTTCCCAGGCTTTGGTTATTTGGTCCTTTATCAGACGATCGATTTCAACCGCCTTTTCAGAAACGCGATTCAAGCCTATATCTTCAATCCGTTGCATCATTATTTCTTCATGGAACTTTTGGCACCACTTAGGACCATGTGCACATTTGATTGCATCAGTGCTTTTGAAACCCTCCCCTTCTGCCCACTTCTTGACTTTGAAACGCCAAATGCTGCTTCCCTCAGTAAGACGATTATGCCGGCAATTTGCCACCCTCCCATAATTCCGAGGAGCATTTTCCCCATCCAATGGCTTTACCCCTTGAACGTTTTCCTTATACCCCCAAAATCCGACCAACCTTACCCCCTTATCGCCGACTACACGGCTTCGAACATGTTTGCCAATATAACTGCCCACATACCGCGCTATACCCTCAGAATTGCTCCTAATCGGCAACAACTCGACTTGACCGAATCCATACCTTGGTGCCGTTCTCCGCCAATAGGCCCACTCTGAACGCAAGTATGGATTCGCCGAAGCATACCGACGACGATCCTTACGCGCATACCGATTCAAATCATCAAAGTTGAATCCCGTCCTGATATCCTCAGGAAGAACCACCACACAATGGAAATGCAGCCGATTGTTTTTTTCTCCCCGTTCTAACACCCGTATTCCCCGCCCGTATCGCATTTTCAGAACCCCAGTAAGCAACGAATGGAACTTCTTCAATGCCGCTTTTGCG
>CAIWTU010000112.1 GCA_903915655.1 uncultured Geobacter sp. | reverse complement strand
ATGCTTGCTTATGAAGGCACCGACGAGCTTATTGGTAAAAATTTCTGGGATTTTGTTCACCCCGAAGACCGCGCTATGGTCAAGAAAAGAGGGATGATACGGGAACAGGAGCAGACTTATCCTGAAAATTATACCTTTCGTGTTGTAGAAAAGGATGGCAAAACGGTCAGGTGGGTTGAACTATGTGCAACACATGCCATGTATATGGGGAAACCATCTGCCTTGGCCAGTATGATCGATATAACATCGAGCAAGAAAGCCGATGAGGAGATTCGTCATCTGTCCCGGCGTTTGGTCAAGGTCAGAGAAGAAGAAAGAAAACGGCTGGCAGGAGATCTGCATGATGAATTAGGACAGATCATTACAGCCATGCATTTCAATCTTAATTATTTGCATAAGGCTATTCCGTCTGAGCATAAGCAGCGATGTGATGAACTTGTTCACGATGTCGAGCGAATGGCGGATATCGTCCGCCAGACAACTTCCTTTTTACGTCCGAGCTGCCTTGACCAGATGGTGTTGATCCCGGCGCTTAAGCGGGACATTGCAGCGTTTAAAAAGCACCAACCGAGCATTTGTGTGGAATTCACGGCTCTGGGTTTTAAAAAAAAGCTGCTGAGTCCGGAAATCGTACTTGTCATCTACCGGGTATTTCAGGAGAGCCTAACGAATATTGCCAAACATGCCCAGGCGACTAAGGTTGACATCAATCTCACGTATAACCACCCCCGTGTTATTCTGATAATCAGGGACAACGGTGTGGGATGCGACGGGAATGTAAATTATTTCAAAAAGAATAGCGAAAACAAAGGTATCGGACTCCTCAATATGAGGGACCGGGTTGTATCCATGGGAGGATCATTCGATATTTCTTCTCCTCCTGGCAAGGGGACCACAATAAGAGCGGACGTGACGACCGGATAGGGAAAGGACATCTCTGTATCTATGGGGAAAATTCGAGTTTTGATTACTGACGATCATGACATTGTAAGGAGTGGCCTGAAGCAACTCCTTAATGACCAACCGGATATGGAAGTTATAGGGGAGGCCAGAGACGGCAGGGAGGCCCTGGATATTGCGAAATTCCTTCATCCGGATGTTGTCACCCTTGACCTGACGATGCCCAATTTAGACGGCCTGGAAGCGGCGGCACTGATTCGTGAGGTTAACCCTCGACCGCAGATGGTTATTTTTACCATGCATGCAAAGTCTGGTTCAGTAAGGCAAGTTCTGGCTTCAGGCGCTTTGGGCTATGTGCTTAAGGCTTCTCCAATGTCCGATATTTTGAAGGCCATCAAGGCTGTTCACAGGGGCGAGTATTATCTCAGCTCCAATTTAAACTCGGAGGTTATCCATAAATACGTTACGGGCCGGAAGGCAAATGATCCCGTCAACGGTTATGATTTTTTGACAGATCGTGAGCAACAAGTTTTCTGTTTTGTTGCCAAAGGACACTCCACGGACCAGATAGCCGATGTCTTTTGCATTAGCATCAAGACGGTGGAAAAACACCGTAGCAGTATTATGCGTAAACTCAATATTCACGACCGATTTAAACTCCTGAAATACGCCATCAAGATCGGTATCGTGGACCCGGAACTGTGGGAAGATTGACGCCCCTCCTCGCATCATTTCACCCTTGATTCATTCTGAACACCCTTGATTTTAAGTTTCCCCCCGATGGTAGGGTTACCACCCATACGAAAATAAGAATTACCCCCCATACGAAAATAAGAGTTACCCCCAATTGTTTCTTTTCCCGGCATTGTTTATTCGACAAGGTAGAAAGTGTCTCTGCATACAAAACACTTATCGGGACGGGAAAGTTGAAACTATGTCGACTACAAAGCGTCGGAAAGTTAAAAACCAGTTGGTGGCCGAAGGTGCGGCTGATCTCGATCATGACTATCTCAGCATGTCGGCCCATCCGGATACGGGTCGAACGGATCAGTCGATGACAGAGAGGATGTATTATCGCAGTCTGCCGCTCATTAGATCCGTGTTGAAAAGATATGAGCAGCTCGATGTGGTCAACGACCGAAATGACCTGCTCAACCAGGCGTACTTGGCAGT
>CAIWTU010000111.1 GCA_903915655.1 uncultured Geobacter sp. | reverse complement strand
GAAGAGCAAAGTAAAGGGAAGGAGCTTGTTTTGTTATTGGGTATCACGTGAGTCGGGGGTTTCCCATACGGAATGAGCCAGACAACTAGGGATCAGCGTGCCAGCCGTTAGTTATTCGGTTGAAAGGGGAGAAATGGTTGCGCGGGAGAATAATTATCTCCTTATCGAGCAATAACTTAATAACTGGAGGGGGTCCCCAATACTACCTAAGAAGAGGAGGATATACATGTTAAAGAGGATCATGCTGTTTCTTATCACCAACCTGGCAATCGTTTTTGTGCTCGGCATTGTGCTGAACCTGCTGGGGGTCGGCCGCATCCTGGACGAGCAGGGAATGGGCCTCGACCTCACCAATTTGATCCTCTTCGCAGCGGTCTTCGGCTTCGGCGGCTCCCTGATCTCGCTGGCTATCTCCAATCTGTTCATGACCCACCCACCTCTGGAAGAGCGCATCTCAGCCCTCAAGCGCGATATCTGATCTGACCTTCAATAACAACGTGCTGTGCGGGGTTAATGCTACGCAGATCGTTTTGACATTTTGATCTAAATACAGGAAGATAACCCGGAATTATCACACAAAAAAGGAGACAGTTTATGAGCAGCAGAGACGAGTACATCCAAAAGATGCAGGCAAAACTGGAAGAGTGGAACACCGATATCGACTCGCTTACGGCCAAGGCCAGCGAAGTATCGGCAGATGTCAGGAGTGAATACAACGAGCAGATTGCGTCACTGAAGACAAAACAGGCAGCTGCGCGGCAGAAGATCCAGGAACTTCAGCAGGCCGGGGAAAGCGCCTGGGAAGACCTGAAAGCCGGCATCGAGCTAGCCAGGACTGCCATCGGTGAAGCTATTGATTCGGCCAGAGCCCGCTTCAGGCAATAACGTCAGGCACTAAGAAGGGAACCTGTAATGAAATCAATCATCTCAGAACCGGAGACAACGTGATGAAAAAACGTAATTGTACGTCATTCTGTATGGCGGCTCTTCTGATCTGGGTGGTGGCAGGCTGCACCGGAAAAGAGTAACCTGCCGTCAGCACGCCGCAACCGGGCAAAATGCCTGCTACAACCTCCGGGACAGCGAGTACGGCTGCACCGACCGGCTATTCACTGTTTCACCGGGCCTGTCACACGTGCCATGGCAGTGAGGGTAACGGATTTGGAAGCAGGAAAGGGCCGTCCTTGAAACGACCAGACTACAAATATGGCCGAACCCGTGAGGCGGTAATGGAGAGTATCCGCAATGGGCGTCTCAACGGTATGTCGGCTGTCGGGCATTTATATTCACAGGAAGATTTGGAAGCCCTTACCTCGTACGTACTCTCCTTAAAATAATAGCTAATGGGGCTGCATTGAGTACATTTACGACAACCTCAAAATGTTTATCGGCAATAACCTGCTCATGATATCTATTGCGTAGACAATCTAAGGATTTGTGTTAGCCCCCACTTGCCGGGATAACCGGAGAGGAGTTGTCATACGATGCAGAAGAGTCTACCACAGTCAGAAGAAATTCCGTGGCATGCTTCATCTGACCACGAAGTCATAGTCCGTCTGGATACACGTCCAAACGGCTTGAATGACAATGAAGTCGCGGAACGGTTACAACGCTTCGGTGCCAACAGCCTTGCCCGGAGCGGAGGAACCAGCCCCTGGCTCATCTTCTGGCGACAGATCAATAACCCGATCGGCTGGCTGCTGCTTGCCGCCGGCGCTCTGGCTGTTGCACTTAAAAAACCTACTGATGCAGCGGTTGTATTTGGTGCGGTGGGCATCAATGCCATCATCGGCCTTATCCAGGAATACCGGGCCGGCAAGGCCATTGAGGCGCTTGCCGCCATGATTCCTGAAGCAGCTACAGCCCTGAGGAACGGCCAGTCTATCGCGGTGTCGGCGGATGGATTGGTGCCTGGTGACGTGGTAACACTGCAGAGCGGTGACAAAGTTCCGGCCGACCTCCGGTTGATCCGGGTCAAGAACCTGCTTGTCGAGGAAGCCGCCTTGACCGGCGAGTCTCTGCCGGTGGCAAAGCGTCCCGACGCGGCAGAGCCGGACTCACAACTGGGAGACCGTTTTTGTATGGCCTACAGTGGCACCCTGGTGGTGCAGGGTACGGCCACCGGCGTGGTTGTCGCCACGGGGAACAACACCGAGCTGGGGCGGATCAACGCGCTGCTCAATCAGACAACACAGCTGGAGACCCCGCTGACGCGGCAATTAGCAAAAGTCACTACCGGCATCACCATCGCTGTTCTGGTCGTGGTGGCGATTCTGATCGTTTTCGGCATCTGGATCAAGGGCGCTCCGGTGGGCGAAGCCCTCATGGTTGCCGTCTCTCTGGCCGTGGCGGCAATCCCCGAGGGGCTGCCGGCGGTTATTACCATCTGCCTGGCGGTCGGCGTCCGGCGCATGGCCGAACGGCATGCTGTTGTCCGTCATCTTCCGGCGGTCGAAACCCTGGGGTCAACAATGGTCATCTGCTCGGACAAGACCGGCACCCTGACCCGCAATGAGATGACTGTCCAGGTAGCATGGCTGGAAGGGCGCGAATACCGGTTTTCCGGCATCGGCTACGCACCGGAAGGCGAAATCGAACATGATGGTGTCCGCCTGACGACCGTTCCTCCATCACTGCAGGAGCTGCTCTCCATTGCCGTCCTCTGCAATGATTCCGTGCTGCGCCCCGGGGGAGACGGTTGGGATATCACCGGTGATCCGACAGAAGCCGCTCTGGTGGTTGCCGGCCAGAAAGCGGGATTGAATGCCCACGAATTCCGCAGTCGTCACCTACGCCTTGACGTTATCCCCTTCGAGTCGGACACCAAATTCATGGCTACTCTGAACCGGATTGACGGCGAAAACCGTATCCTGCTCAAGGGGGCGCCGGAAACAGTCCTTGAGCGCTGCACGATGGAGACGGCGGAGCAGCAAACCGTGAATGAAGCCATGGCAACCTACGCCCGCCAGGGGATGCGGGTTATTGCCTTTGCCTACCGCCGGGACGTTGCCGCAGAAGAGATTTCTCCCGATGACGTTGCAATGAACCTTCAATTTTCCGGTCTGCTCTGCATGATTGATCCTCCCCGAACCGAAGCCATGGACGCCATCCGGATCTGCCATAGCGCCGGCATCACGGTCAAAATGATCACCGGCGACCATCCCGTAACGGCCGAAGCCATCGGTCGACAGCTCGGTCTGCTCCATCATGGGCAGTCAGCCCTTACGGGTCGCGACCTGGATGGCCTCTCTGACATAGAGCTCCAGTCGGCTGTCATGAGTACCAATGTTTTTGCCCGCGTGGCGCCGGAACATAAAATACAGCTCGTGCAGGCTCTCCAGTCCCAGCGCCACGTGGTTGCCATGACCGGCGATGGCGTCAACGACGCCCCGGCCCTCAAACGGGCCGATATCGGGATCGCCATGGGTATTACCGGCACAGCGGTATCCAAGGAGGCGGCCAAAGTTGTCCTGATGGATGATAATTTTGCTTCCATCACCGCAGCGGTGGAAGAGGGACGCCGGGTCTACGACAATCTTATAAAGTCCCTGGCATTCGTGCTCCCCACCAATCTGGGCCTGGCCTGTACTCTGACGGCATCAATGTTTTTCTTCCCGACGGTGCGGGTCGACGGGGTGAATGAGCTGCTCATGGCTATGTCCCCCAGCCAGACTCTCTGGATCAACCTGGTGGCAAGTGTCACGCTCTCGATCCCGCTCGCCTTCGAGGTGCTGGAGCCAAACACCATGCGGCGCATGCCGCGTTCTCCCGACGAGCCGGTCTTTTCCGGTTTCATTGTTGCACGCCTGATTTTGGTGGCCATACTCATGTCCACAGGAGCCTGCGGCCTGTTTCTCTGGGAATACTTCCGGATCATCGGCCCTGAACCGGTGACGATCGCCCGGCATGCTCTGGCGCTGGCCGAAGCGCAGACCCTCTGCGTGACCAGCATCACCTTCACCCAGATATTCTATCTGCTCAATTGTCGATCCCTGCGTGACTCACTCTTTACCCAGGGGGTATTCAGCAATCCGGCAATCTTTATCGGTATCGGCCTGCTGCTGCTGCTCCAGGCATGCTTCATCTACCTGCCGCCGCTGCAGACACTTTTTGCTTCGGCAGCGCTCGACGCCCGGGCCTGGTTGTATGCCATGGCAGCAGGCGCAATCGTGCTGCCGGCGATATCGCTTGACAAATTGATTAGAAACCGTTTCTGACGATGAATAAACTCATATCTGATTTTTATTTGAGGATTTATAACTGAGATAGGGGGGCACAGATGATTGATTTTCAGAAAAGCATTATCTGCAGACACAATGTAACCGCCCTTTTTATCCTTCTGTTAATAGTTTCAACCAGCGAATACACCCTGGCAGTGACATGCTCACCAACCCCGTGGGATGAAATCGGCCCGTTTTACCGCCCGAACGCTCCGGAACGTACCAGCATAGGAAAAGGTTATATTGTAAGCGGAACGGTTCGTTCTGCGGGTGATTGTCGTCCGTTGCACAATGTCCGGATTGAAATCTGGCAGGTAGGTCCTGACGGTACCTATGATGACGCACACCGGGCGACTCTTTTTTCCGATCGATCCGGTCGCTAACGTTTGCAGACCAGCGCGCCGCCACCCTACGGGCGCCGACCGTCTCACATTCACATATTGGTCGATGCGAAAGGATTCGAAGGTCTGATAACCCAGCACTATCCGAAAAAAGGGAAAAAGGGAGCGACGCTTGACCTCGTGTTAGAACCGGAGAAGCAGGGTGAAGGTAAGGCGAGGGACGCGCTAGGACGCTGAATTTTTGATGGTTAAATCATTACAGGGGAGACAAAGCATGTTGCCGTTAATAAAGAGTTTTGAAAAAATAATTATCCGGGTTCTCGTTGCCCTTATGGCATTAGTTCTACTTCTCAGCACTGTTGAGCTCACCTGGGTAATTGTTAAGGACATCATAACTCCACCAATTTTAATATTGGAAATTGACGAGTTGCTGGAAATTTTCGGCCTCTTTATGCTTGTGCTGATTGGCCTTGAGCTTTTGGATACCATTGCCAAAACTTACATGGGTGAATCAACTGATCATGCTCAGATAGTTATGGCCGTTGCTATTATCGCAATTGCCCGGAAAGTTATCATTCTTGATGTAAAGGATTTGTCAGGCTTTGCTCTGGTGGGAATTGCCGCCATCATTCTGGCCCTCTCCATCGGTTACTATCTGATCAAGAAAAAAGATGCTGCGTTGAAAGACAGTATGCACGATGCTTTGTGATGGCGTGCTGACAACACAATACGGTCGAGGGGACTCAAAGAGTGCTTATCAAAAACTGTCCGGAGCTCGCTGCCATCGCAGACAAAAAGGTTAGTTAATGAATTAAGAACGTCCCCTTATCATCACTCCCTAACGTAGATGTCCTGGTCTGATTCGTGCACCATCCGCATCAGATGGGCGTATTCCGCCTCTATAAGTTCGGAGTGTTTCCGCGTCTCTCTTATGACCCGCTCGAAGATGGCCCTTACCACCGGATCAACAATATCCCTTGCAAACTTGGTATAGGATTCGATGCAGGACATCTCCTCCAGAAGAGCTATCTCAAGGGCCTTCTGTTCGTGGGTATCCCTGTCAACAGCCTTTGCCAGAGCAAGGTAGGTTGGCGAAGAAGGGTCGGGGGGTGACCCCGCAAAAGAGTTCAGGGTACCGAACTCGTCCCCCTCAAAATGTTCAAAAAAAGATTTAAGATGTTCAGCCTCCTCTTCGGCAAGGAGACTGAAGACTTTTTTAGCCCTCCCGTTTCTGGTTACCGCCGCGGCCTTTTCGTAAAAATCCATACTCCCCTTCTCCGTACGGATAGCCATTCGCAATGCTTCCTGAACCGTATATTCCTTACCCATAACAAAACCCCTCCCCTATTGATTAGTTTACCCGAAAATAACCGGGCTCAACATACCTTGACAAAATCTCTGATCCTTGACACTAGCCCTCCTTCAGGAGGTCATTAATCACCACTCCCGCCATGGTCAGCCCGAAAATTCCGGGAATGAATGAACTGCTCCCGAGGACGACCCTCCGATGCCTGCAGGAAAAAAGCTGCTCCTCTTTATTGGGACAGATACATTTTTCCCTGCAATGATTTTCATGCAACATTGGCTCCAGGTATTCTTCGGTTGAAAAAACGACCTTGACCCCCTCTACTACCCCCTGCTTTTTCAACAACTTACGCACTACCTTGGCCATGCGGCACTTGCTGGTATCGGCAATATCCGCGACCATTATCTTGGTCGGATCGACTTTTGCCGCAGCGCCCATGCTCGATATGATGGGGATTCCCATCTCCCGACAGCTTTTTATCAAATGCAGCTTGCTGGTTATGTGATCTATGGCATCCAGCACATAGTCGTACTCCCCGGAGAGGAGAAAATCGCTGTTCTCCGCGGAGTAAAAATCCCGGAACGGCACGATATCGGCGGCAGGATTTATCAGCCGTAATCGTTCGGCCATCAGCAGGGCCTTCGACTTGCCGACAGTCCCATCCATGGCATGAATCTGTCGGTTGATATTTGTCAGACAGACATCGTCGAAGTCTATGATGATAATCCGGCCGACCCCCGAACGGCAGAGGGCTTCAGCGGCATAACCACCGACCCCCCCCAGTCCGAAGACTGCCACGGTGGAATTTTTCAGCTTTTCCAGGTTTTGGGAGCCAACAAGAAGCTCGGTACGGGAGAAACGATGCAGCTCGGACATATAAAACCTCTTTTATTAACAGTGGTGGCGATTAAGGGTAGATCTAGCATCTGAAAAGCAGCCCGGCATTCCTTGTGGTAACTTCAGCCACTTCTTCCAGTTCGACACCCTTGACTTCAGCAACCTTCCGGGCAATCTCTATCAAAAAAGCTGGCTCGTTTACCCGACCTCGATAAGGTTCGGGGGTCATATCGGGTGCATCGGTTTCCAGAAGGAGGCAATCCAGTGGAAGCTTATCAACTAACGCTATCGGCCGCTTAGCATTACGGTAGGTAATCGTCCCTGAAATGGATATCAAAAGACCTAGTTTTAAAAACTCTTCGGCAGTTTCGATACTTCCGGAAAAGGCATGCATTACCCCCCCTACCCGCTGCACGTTCTCCTCTTTCGCAATTCTGAGCAGGTCCTGAAAAGCCTTCCGGCAGTGAAATAAAACCGGCAGCCCGGTTTCAACCGCAAACCGCAACTGGCCGCGCAACGCGAGAATCTGCTGTTCGCGGGAGACACCCTCCACCCCATAGTCGAGTCCGATCTCCCCAACAGCGACGGCGTCCTTCGCATAAAACACAAGTTTCTCAATCAGATCATCCTGATACTGATCCGCAAGCATCGGGTGCAGCCCATATGCCGGCAATATGCCGTCACGGCTTTCTGCCAGAGCAGAGATTGATTCCCAGCAATCCGGGCCAACGCCGGGAATGATATATCTTGTTACCCTTACCCGCTCCGCAGCCTTGAGCAGCTCAGGCAAACGAGCCAACAGGGAAGGATGGTCAAGGTGACAGTGGGTATCAATAAACATGGAATCTCCGTAATTCATTTAACCAGCGTACGTTCCCGTTCTTAAATGTATCATCTTGTCCTGAAAAAATGGAAGCGGTTTCTCTTTACCGAATTACAGTAGTGAATACTTTTCTATTGCCCTCCTCACAGTAAAAATGTAATTATGGTGGCACAGGGAAGGCGAAGAGAGACTCTTCGCCTTTATTTTGTCTTGATCTCCGAGCAAAATCCGGATGAGCGGTAATCCGGCAGATCGATAAAGCTACGCTTCAACGCATATATTTTCGGGCAGGAGTAGTTCCATTGAAAAAACAGAACCAGCAGGAAATAGAACGAAGGCGAACCTTCGCGATCATCAGTCATCCCGACGCAGGAAAGACGACCATTACGGAAAAACTTCTACTGTTCGGCGGCGCCATCCAACAGGCAGGTGAAGTCAGGGCCCGCAAGGCTGCCCGCCACGCCACTTCGGACTGGATGGAAATGGAGAAACAGCGCGGCATTTCGGTTACTTCTTCGGTTATGAAATTCAACTACCGGGACCATGAAATAAACCTGCTCGACACCCCCGGCCATAACGACTTTTCCGAAGACACGTACCGGACCCTGACAGCTGTCGACTCGGTACTGATGGTTATCGACTCGGTCAAAGGGGTAGAGAGCCAGACAAAAAAACTGCTGGAAGTCTGCCGACTGCGCCACACGCCGATCATGACTTTTATCAACAAGCTCGACCGGGAAGGACGTGAACCTATCGACCTGCTGGATGACATCGAAAAAAACCTGAACATTCAATGCGCCCCCATGACCTGGCCGATCGGCATGGGCAAACGGTTTCGGGGCACCTACCACCTGTATACCAAGGAGGTTGTTTTTTTTGATGCCGAAGCGGACCATGGCACGGGTGAAATCGTCACGGTACAGGGGCTTGACGATCCGCGCCTCGATGAACTGCTAGTCTCACAGGTGGACGAGTTGCGCAGCGAGGTAGAACTTCTGGAGGGAGCATCTCACCCGTTCGAACTGGAAGCCTACCTGAGCGGACGGCAGACCCCGGTATTCTTCGGTAGCGCCATCAACACCTTCGGGATTCAGCAGCTGCTCGATACCTTTGTAGAACAGGCTCCATCGCCACTCCCACGGGAAACTGCAACAAGGGAAGTCTCCCCCTATGAGGAGCCATTCACTGGTTTTACCTTTAAGATCCAGGCCAATATGGACCCGGCCCATCGAGACAGGATCGCGTTTTTCCGGATCTGCTCTGGGAAATTCACCAAAGGAATGAAGGTCCGGCACGTTCGCCTGAAGCGTGAGGTACAGATCGCAAACGCTACCATTTTCATGGCCCAGGATCGGACCAACATAGAAGAGGCTTACCCCGGCGACATCATCGGCATACACAATCACGGGACTATAAAGATCGGCGACACCTTTACCCAGGGTGAGGAATTGCAGTACACCGGAATACCGAATTTCGCCCCGGAACACTTCCGCAAAGTCCGGCTGCTGAATCCGCTCAAATCCAAGGCTTTGGAGAAAGGGCTGGTACAACTAGCAGAGGAAGGGACAATCCAGGTATTTCGGCCTCTTATGGGAGCTGACTGGATCGTTGGTGCAGTTGGACTGCTCCAGTTTGAGGTGGTGATGCACAGATTGGAGCATGAATATGGTGTGAAGTCCGCCTACGAGCCGGTAAGCTATGTAACGGCCCGCTGGATAAGCGGCGACCGAAAAAGCATGGAGGAATTCCAGCGCAAAGAGGCAATGAACCTTTATACGGACGGTGAAGGCGATCTGGCTTACCTGGCCGGCAGCCAGTGGCGACTCGAAAACACCATGGACAACTGGAAGGAGCTGACGTTCCACCCCATCAAGGAGCACAGCTCTCTGTAACAGCCAAGGCGTTGAGCCTGGGAGGTTTTTGCTTTACTACCCTTTCCTGAACATTTTCACCAGCAGCCCCTTGCGCGGGGAAAAGAGAAAGGCAAGAACGAAGAGAACTGCGGCACAGAGCACAATGGTTGCACCCGACGGCAGATCGCATGCATAGGAGAGCAGAAGTCCGAAAATCACCGAAAGGAATCCGGTAAGGAGGGAGAAGAAGAGCATCCATCGGTAATTCATGGAGAGTTGAAGACCGGTTGCGGCAGGGATGACCAGCAGCGCTTCAACAAGGATAACACCTACCACCTTGATGGAGGCCACCACTGTAATTGCCATGGCAGTCAGCAGGCCGTAATAGAGAAGCTCCACGGGGAGCCCCCCGATCCGTGCAATCTCTTCACCGAAGGAAATGGCCAGCAGTTCCTTGAACATCAAAACGAGGAAGAGAGTCACGGCCAGACCGCAACCGGCAAGCACCCAGAGGTCTTCGACCGTTATCGCCAGGATATTGCCGAACAGAAGGGAAAAGAGGTCCGCCTTGTAACCACTGGAGAGACTTATCAGGACAACACCAAAGGCCATGGCAGCGGAGAAGAAAATGCCAATGGTCACATCTTCATGAACCTTCCCCTTCTTCGAGGTTATGCCGATGGCCCAGGCGATCAGGGTGGAAAAAATACCAGCGCTGAGAAAAGGATTCAACCCCGTCATCACTCCCAGGGCCAGGCCACCAAGGGCCGAGTGGGATATCCCCACCCCTATGAAGCTGAGACGTTTAAGCACAACAAAGAAGGAGAGGAAAGAGCATAAAAGACAGACGATAATCCCGCCGATAAAAGCCCGCTGCATAAAATCAAAGGAAAGCATCTCCACAAACATCAATTTTGTCCTCTCTCTATACCGAACATTTGCTCAAACGCACAACGTGCAGCCTCATCAAACCCGTGGTCCCGCATAGCTTCAGCCAGGTTGCAGTGGAGATGCATGGTCCGGTTCAGACAGATCATCTGATCGGCATATTTGCTGATTATCCCGACTTCGTGGGTAACCACGAGAACTGTCAAGCCGAGGTCAGTCCGCAGTCTGGCTAGGAGTTCGTAAAACGCATACTGGTGGGTAATATCCACACCCACGGTCGGCTCATCGAGAATCAACATTTTTGGACTCCCGCATGAAAGGGCGCGGGCTATCATCACCCGCTGCAACTCTCCTCCGGAAAGTTCGCCAATGGGTCGGTTCGCACATTGCTGCAGTTCAACCAGTCGCAGGTTTTTTTCGGCATCGGCCCGATCTTTCCTGCTAAACCATTTGAGCGGTCCGATCGCCCCAACCCTTCCCATCAGAATAACATCCATAACGGAAAAAGGGAGATCCCGATCCAGATCAATGCGTTGCGGTACGTAACCTATATAATGCCCCTTCTTGAGAGTTGCCTCCGGTTTCGCATCGAACAGCCGGACCTCTCCCGAGGTTGGCGTCACCAGCCCCAGAATGACCTTCAGAAGGGTGGTTTTACCCGCGCCATTGGGGCCGATTATGCCGACAAACCGGCCGGACTCCACGGTAAAGGAGATATCCTCCAGAATCAGATATTCGTCCATCAAAACATTTACTTTATCAAGCTCGATAACCGGAGCGTTCTGACTATGCATTATTTCATACCTCGAAAAATAACCGACAGATTGTAGCGCATGAGAGCCGGGTAGCTGTTCCTCCCCGGCATGGTTTCACCGCCAAGGGGGTCAAGGAGCAGAACCTGGCCTTTCAGTTCGGATGCCAGAACATTTGCCGTCTTGGCGGAAAGCTGCGGCTCGGCAAAAATAGTTACAACCCCTCTTTTCCTTGCCATAGTCACCAGAGCCGCAATGTATTTGGCCGACGGCTCCTTACCAGGGAATGGCTCGACGGCAGCAATCTGCCGCAAACCGTACCTTTTACCCAGATAGTGCCAGGCACCGTGGAGGGCGATAAAATCATGCCGCGAAAGGGATTTTATCCTCCCCCTCATCTCCCTGTCCAGGCTGGTCAACTCATTGGCAAACCGCAAGCCGTTTGCCTTGAAAAAACCGGCATCGCCCGGGCTCAGGGAGACCAGCGCAGCTGTAATCTTCGGCACAATATAATCCCGGACCAGTATCGGGTCTAGCCAGACATGCGGGTCGTCACCCTCGTGCTGATGCGCTCTTCCCCCAGCTTCCGGCATAAGATCCTGCTCGGCAACGCTCAACAGGGTAATCCCCTGCGTAGCAGTAACAATAACCGGCGGGCGCTTTGCCGCGGCAAGCAGCTTATCACCCCAGCTATCCATTCCAGCGCCAACCCGTACATAAAGGGCCACTTCAGCAACCTGGCGAATCTGAGCGGGGGTCGGCTCAAAGGTATGCTCACTCATCCCGGAGGTGAGCAGGGTCATAACTTTTACCCTGTTTCCACCGATCTGTCTGACGAGATCGGCAAGGGGGAAGATTGTAGCAACCGCCTTGATCGGTTGCGGGGCCGCAAAAGCTGAACCTGAGAGGATGAATACGGCAATAAATAGAAGGAGTGAGACTTTTATTCCTGGCTTCATGATCCGGAGTCCTTATGAAAGAGCCTCTTACAAATTGCTTTATCGGCGTTAATCCGTTTTTTATATGTAAATCAGCGTTAGAATGCCGGTTACAGGATTAACTGCCATCGGTTTACCTGCTATTGACGAGTTCATATCTGTTCAATGAAATTTAATTATAGCCTGTAAGTTAGGGAGGTCAACCTGTTACCCTCCCGTCATTTGGATCCCCTTGGCAGGAATAACTCTCCTGATCCTCGAAGAACCTGCGCATTTCAGGAAAAACCTCTTCCCCTGCCCCCTTCAGCACGCGGGCCTGCGGCAGCGATTTGAGAAAAAACCTGCCGTAGTTCTTGGAGAGGACCCGACTGTCGAGGATAAGGACCACGCCGCGATCGTCCCGGCTCCGGATCAGACGGCCGAAACCCTGCTTGAACTTGATTACCGCCTGCGGCACCGTATATTCCATAAAGGGATCGCCACCCCTGGCGGCAATATGCTCGGCCCGCGCCTGGTGGATCGGCTCGGTAGGCACCCGGAAGGGGAGACGGGTGATGACCACCATTTCCAGGTCCCTCCCCTTGACGTCGACACCTTCCCAGAAAGAATCGGTACCGAACAGTACGGCATTCTTCTCTTTTTTGAAACGACTCAGCAAGAGGTGCCGGTTTATTTCCCCCTGGCGCATCGGTGTGAGCCCACGCTGCTCCAGAGAGCTGCCCAAAACCCCATAGATTCTGGTCAGAAGTTCATAGGAAGTGAACAGGACAAAAGCCCGCCCTTGCGAGATGGTCAACCCTTCCAGGAGAGATTGCTGCAGGGCTGTCGCGAAATCCCTGGCGGAAGGTTCCGGCATATCGGAGGGTATGACCACCAGCGCCTGCCTGGCATAATCAAAGGGTGAAGCGAGCAGAAGCTCCGTAGACCTCGGCTTCTCCAGCAGACTGATACCGGTCCGTTTTCCCAGGTAATCGAAACGTTCTCCAACGGCAAGGGTGGCTGAAGTAACGACTACGGTCTTGAACTTGTCCAGAATGACCGACTTGATCGACTCGGCTACTTCGATGGGCGATGAGCAGAGCCGCACAACCATCCCCTTGGCACCGTTTTTCACCTCAAACCAGTGGCAAATCCCCTCTTCACGAATCGTAAACTGGCTTAAACTCCGGAGAGCCCCTTCCAGCCGCCCCTTAATCCCCTTCAGGTCGAGGAGATTCCCTGTAAGCCGTTCCAGAATTTTCACCGGCAACCGCTCGCAGGAGGCAATAAATTCCTGTAAATCCAATACATACCTGGCTATTTTTTTAATCAGACCCTGCACCATCTCTTCGGCCTTCTGCCAGAAAGGTGAGGCATAGAGCTCCGGAACCAGTCGCAGCTTCTGTTCCTCTCGCTTCAGTCCGGTTATTTTCAGCTGGACAAACAGTTCGGTCCCGAGAGTATCCAGTGCCCGGGTGACTGCATCAGCCAGCATCTGCCTCCCGGGAATAAGAGTGGTCTCAAGAATCGCTGCAATCTCCATGTACAGGGCATCAAGTTCCTCGGGAATCTCCTTGGAGAGCCGGGACGAGAGCTGGGGCAAAATCCCCCGCTGGTTTTTGCGGGGGTGCTGAAGCCTTCCCAGTATCTTCAATAGTCCAGTGCGGGATATACGGTAAGAGAAAAAACTGGTTGCCACATCCTCCAGATGATGCCCTTCATCGAAGATGAGTCGGTCAAAGGGAGGGAGTATAGCTGACGAGGAATAATTTGTCTCCCGACGCAGGGCGACGTCGGCGAGCAGAAGGGCATGATTGACTATCAGCAGATCGGCGCTGGCAGCTTCGCGACGGGCCCGGTAAAAGAAACATTTCCCATACCGAGGGCATTTTACCCGTCCGCATTGATCTGCTTCACAGCAAACCTCCTCCCAGGTTTCATCTCGGGGGATGAAACTCAGATCGTTGCGGCACCCCTCGTCGGTTGCCTCGCTCCAGGCTACGATCGCCTGCAGGTCGGCGGTCGCATCGTCCGTGAACAGGGACGGCTCGCTTTTGATCGAGTCGATTTTCCTGCGGCAGAGATAGTTGCTGCGCCCCTTGACAAGAACCGCTTTGAAGGCAAGTCCCCCTTTTTTCTGCAGAAAGGGAATATCCTTTTTGGTTAGTTGCTCCTGGAGATTGATGGTGTTGGTCGAGACAACCACCCGCTGCTTGTTGCGGGAGGCCCATAATACCGCAGGAAGAAGGTAAGCAAGAGATTTGCCGGTACCGGTGCCGGCCTCGATCACCGCCACCCTTTCTTCGTTGAAGGCCTCCGCCACGGCAAAGGCCATGCGGGTCTGTTCATCGCGGTATTCATATCCCTTCAGGTTCACCGCCAGGGTTCCTCCCGGGGCGAAAAAACGTTCTATCTCGGGATAGGAGAGGAGTTCGTCACTCTTGCGGGCAAAGGGGGCGACGGCCTGATAGCAACGCTCGAGAGTGTTGTCGACAATGTAGAATCCCACCCCCTGATTGCCGAGTATTGAGGCGATTTCCAGGTCGGCCATGGAGGGGGCCAGATCACCCGAAGGATGATTGTGAATAACCACATCACCGAATGATACCGCAATCATGATAGCTGGCACGGCGTCACGGTTGCCGCGTGCCAAAGGCTCAACCTCGACCACCACCTTTGCTTCATCGGTACGGCCGAGAAAAAATACCTCGTTGCCATCTGCGGCAGCGATTTCAAATCGCATCAATAAAACTGCATCGTCGGCAATAAATCGTTTCATAAGGGTTGAAGATACTATCTTTGGGGGGCTACATCAATGCATTTCGCCTTTGGTTAAGAGAGAAAGCGGGGAGGGGTGCCTGGAACAGGTCCGGAAGAAAATATTTTTTTGTAGAAAAGGGGTCAATGTCTGGTTTTTTTTGTTTTGGCGCTAAAACCGGGCCTTGACCCTCTCCCAAGAGAGAAGGGTTGAGATTACCCCTTCTTTCTTGGTCGGAAAGCACACAGCATCATTCTTCACTTTTTTCCTTTACAGCATTATGGTCGGGAGGGCACTTATATGCCCTAAGAACCGCAATCGAGCCGATAGACGAAGATTCCTCCGTCAAGCGGGTGTGGGTTGCCCCGATTTTTTCCGCTTTTGCCATCGCCTCATTAGCGAAATTCCCGAGGTAAGGCGTTCCCCACATTCTGTAGCTGGTCGGCCCAGGAAAACTTTCCAGAAGCTTGCAATCCTTGACATCTGCCGAGGAACCAACCTGGATCAGCGGACTCTGTTTCACGGTAAACGCACTACAGCCGGACAAGATAAAAAGCGACGCAACAAACAAGACTTTTCTCATAATTTCTCTCCCTGAAAATATTTCATTATTAAACCGCCTCAATCAACCAGACGGGGAAAATCCGGGACTACCTCACCGGGACCATCGACATTCGCCACAGAATAGAGCAGGTGGGGTTATTTGTCAATAAATGAAGCGGTGAGAGCTAATAACCCTCTACAAGGAGCGCTTCCTGTAAAAACGAGAGGGAGTGCAGAGGACGATTCAGGTGTGATGCGATGATTGAATCCAGAATCCCGCCTGCCTCATCAAGGAGAGTGCCGGGAAATCGTATGGCGCCAAAACGTCCGGACTGAAGGGCTGCATTGAGAAGGGATACGGTCAACGGTGAAATCTCCCGACCGGCTTGCCGGCAGCAACCGCAGGAAATGCCGCTTTGCGTTGGCAAATAGCGAAGGAGCGGTGCCGAGACGAGTTCTGCTCCGCAGTTGGGGCAGATTTCGAGGGCTGGCCGGTATCCCGTTACGTTCAGGAGATTTACTTCAAAGAAGCGGCGGTCATCCGCAGAGCAGGGAAAAGAGTCGAGCTGCTCCAGGTAAGAGACCAGAAGCCGGTAAAGCCGGACATTGGCCTGCGCCTCCGGCAGCATGCGGTCGCTCAGTTCGCAGGCATAACCGGCGTAGCCAATTTTGGAAAGGTCTTCCCGGATATGCGGAAAGATCGTTACGACATCTGCCCCTTGCAGGCGGGAAAGGCCTTCCCGCAAGACAATCTGCAGGCGAAGGCGGGCAAATAGTTCAAGAACACCTCCGAACCGTCTCCGGCTATTTTTGGCGTTCCGCGCAATGCATTTGATCTTGCCGTGCTCTCGCGTGAAAAAGGTAATAATCTTGTCGGCCTCACCGTAGTCGAGGACAGCCAGAACGACGGCTTCACACCTGTTTTCCCTCATAATAAGTGACTTACTTTCCCGGGCAGGCCAGCTCTCCGCAGATTCAGTTTAAAATCCGCCCTCTCTGGAGGGGAGGGGGGATACCGGTTGATGGAATAAAAATCAGTTTTCAAGCCGCGCTTATAGACATATACTATCACGTATGAAAATCTCCACAATAGATAATTTCCCCACCTCTCCCGGCGTTTACTTAATGAAAGATGAGACCGGAGGGATTCTGTATGTAGGGAAGGCCAAGGACCTCAGATCGAGGGTCAGATCCTACTTTACACGTTCCAGCGACTCCCGCTATCATATCCGCTTTCTTATGGCGAGGGTAACAGGAGTTGAATACATTGTCACCGACACCGAGAAGGAAGCTCTGATTCTTGAAAATACCCTGATAAAAACGCATCGTCCCCGCTACAACATGAACCTGCGGGACGACAAGACCTATTTCTCCCTCCGTATGGACATGAGAGAGGAATTCCCCAGTTTGACGATAATCCGAAAGGTGCAGAGGGACGGCGCCAGTTATTTCGGGCCGTATTGCTCGGCTTCAGCTGCCAGGGAGGTGATGAAGCAGCTTTACAAACTGTTTCGGCTGCGCCACTACCCGCTGGAAACCTGTCGTCGACGGGGCCGCCCCTGCCTCTTTTATCAGATAATTCAGTGTGCCGCCCCCTGCTGCGGCCTGATTTCAGAAGAGGATTATGGCACCCTTGCTGAAGGGGCAATCCTTTTTCTCAAAGGGAAAAACCGGGAACTGCTGAAAGTTCTCAAGGGGAGGATGGCGGAAGCGGCAGTTGCGGAGAATTACGAAGAAGCAGCCCGGTTTCGCGACCTGATTCGATCAATCGAGGTCACGGTCGAAAGACAGAAAATGGTCGTTCAGGGTGGAGACAGGGATGTGCTTGGCCTCTACAGGGAGGGAGGAGATATGGAGATAGCCGTACTCTTCATCCGAGGAGGGAGTCTTATCGGTAGTCGGACCTTTTCGCTCTGCTGGGAAATGGACAACGCAGAGGGGATTTCATCTTTCTTGAGCGAATATTACAACCGTGATGTATTTGTTCCAGGAGAAATCCTTTTGCCCCTTCAGATTGAAGCGCCCACCGCTTTTGAGGAGCTGTTGTCGGAAAAGAAGGGCGAACGGGTTACGGTAATTTTTCCCCGCCGGGGAATGAGGGTTGACCTGGTGAAACTGGCCGATAAAAATGCCGAAACATCCGCCATGGAGAAGCGCCGAGCCAAAGAAGGTTCGGAGCAAACCCTGAAAGAATTGCAGCAGCGTTTACATCTTGAAGGGATTCCGCACCGTATCGAGTGCTACGATATCTCCAATACCCAGGGTCTGCTTGCAGTTGCGAGTAAAGTTGCCTTTCTCGACGGCAGGGCCGACAAGGAGAATTACCGGCATTACCGGATAAGAACCATCAGCCAGGCCGATGACTACGGTATGATGCACGAAGTTTTGTCCCGCAGGTTCAAGGGAGATCCCTCCTGTCTTGATCTGCCGGACCTGATCATCGTGGACGGCGGCCCGGGACAGTTGAATGTCCTGACCGAGGTGTTACGTGAACTCGGAATTACGGCTGTTGCTGCAGCATCTCTTGCCAAAAGCAGGGTTATGGGAGAGATGACCTCACAGAAAATCATCAGGAGCGATGAACGGGTCTTTCTGCCGGGGCGAAAAAATCCGGTTGTCTTGCGTCAGAATTCTGCGCCGCTCCTTCTTCTTGCCCGGATACGGGATGAGGCGCACCGTTTTGCGATCACCTACCATAAAAAACTGCGCAAAAAAGAGACGGTTCATTCATTGCTCGGGAATATCAAGGGTGTTGGTGAGAAGAGATTGAAACTGCTGCTGAGGCACTTTGGAAGCTTGAAACGGGTGCAGGGGGCGACGATGGCAGAGCTGCTAGAGGTCGCGGGGCTTGACCGAAGGACGGCTACCTCCGTATGGGAGCATTATCACGGGGAAACTGCGCCGCTCCATGAACAATAACCTGTCACCCGGGCCTGGCCCGATTCGCTCACATCCGGGGATTTATTGTAACATTGTGATCAAAAATGATCTCCCGCGCAGGAACGCACTTTTCACGTTTTTCAGGGTTCGGGGGTTTAGAGGCTACTCTGCGATGAGTTTAATCAGGGCTGTCTCAATGCTTTTTCGGGTCTCATCGTTAAAGCCGCTGAATTTCTCGACTAGAATACCCTTTTTGTTAATGATAAAAATAGACGGAATCAGTCGAATTCCGTAGCCGTCATCCACGATGTTTTCATCGGCCATGGCAACCGGGAAGTTGATTTTTCTCTGGGCAATGAACTCCCTGACATCTTCGATATCGTCCCCTTTCCCGACATCAAGGCCCAGAATCTGCAAACCCTTTTTACCATACTGCTTGTTAAGGCTGATCAAATGCGGGAATGATTCCTTGCACCCTCCGCAGTAAGTGGCAAAGAATTCTATGACCAGCACGGAACCCCTGTAACTGGCCAGTGACAACCTTTGCCCCGTTGTTGTCACTACCTGCAGCGGTGGCGCTGGTTGCCCTTTCCTCGGCAGGGCAAATGCCGAGACAGGCATAGCCAGCAATAAAGCTGAAATAATTACTACTACGGCAGACTGCAATCTTTGGCAAATCATAAAAGCTTTCCTCGCAACCTTGACATGGTGTTGAAAAACTGCCGAAGAGAGGAGCCGGACCGCCCAGAGGGACCGTCCCCAACCTCTCCGGCTGGTATCTCCCCGGTTCTGCGCTGCGCGCGCATCGCGGCCAGCCTTCTCCGAGGTGGTTTTCAAAACCGTGCTAAAGAGCCTTTTTTATCAGATCTTCGAGTTGTGCCTTGGGGACAGCTCCCACCACCCGATCCATCTCTTTTCCGTCCTTGAAGAGAATGATAGTCGGGATTCCCCTGACACCGTATTTGCTTGGTGTTGCAGGGTTGTCGTCCACATTGACCTTGCCGACCCTGATCTTCCCATCATACTCTTCGGCTATTGCGTCCAGAAGCGGGGAAACCGCTTTGCAGGGGGCGCACCAAGAGGCCCAGAAGTCGACTAGAACCGGGACATTTGACTTCAATACCTCTGCTTCAAAATTGGTGTCTCCAAAAACTAGAACTTTTTCGCTGGCCATAACCCTTTCTCCTCTTCACCTATCTCATATATGCAAAATATAGTATGACTATAAACAAGACACCGAAAAAATCAAGGAATAATTGCCTCCAGGGCGGTATTCAGCTAGAATGAGCGAAGCAGGGATTGACAGGATGAGACAGTACACTCCAGAGACCGCTGATAGTGTCAAAAGTTTTATGAAAAGCTGGGAGTGAGCGTATGAGGAGACAGCTTCTGAAGAGGAAAAGATGAAATATTTACCGATCCATCTTGACATTCGCAACAAGAGAGTGGTCGTAGCCGGCGGAGGCGCGGTAGCGGAGCGTAAGTGTCAGACCCTCCTTAACGCCGGGGCGCGGGTCAGGGTCATTGCCCCTTTGATAGTCGATTCTCTCGAAAAGTTACGGAACGAAGGCCTTATTGAGCATCTGGCGAGAAAATACCGCAGCGGCGACCTTGGCTCCGCCGTACTGGCCTTTGCCGCAACCAATTGCCGGGAAACAAACAGGGCTCTGGTCGATGAAGCCGTCCAACTCGGAATCCCGGTAAATTGTCTGGATGCACCCGGAATAAGCACATTTGTTTCCCCTGCCGTGGTTGTCCGTGGAGATCTTTTATTTACCGTTTCGACAGGGGGAAGGAGCCCTGCCCTGGCAGCAAAAATCCGTGGGGAACTGGAAGAGCGTTTCGGGGATGAATATGCAGAAGCCGTCGATATCCTGGGGGCAATCCGGGAAAAGCTGTTGACAGGAAAAAAGAACCGTCAATATAATAAAGGGCTTTTAAAGCTTCTCGTTTCCCATGATTTGCCGAAATTGCTAAAGAATCGTTCATATGATGAAATCGACCACCATCTCCGGAGGCTTTTCGGTCCGGAATTTATCTTGCAGGAACTCGGGGTGGGAAAAAGGGACCAGGTATGAATTTAATTCTCTTCAAAGTTATCTTGGGCCTCTATTGCGCAGCTTCCATCTCCTACCTGGTCTACCTGGCAAAACCGGCTAGCTTCACGGGTAGGCTCTCCCATTGGCTCGCAGCAACCGGATTCATTCTACATTGCGCGTTTACCCTTTTCCGCTATCACGAAGCGGGGTACACACCAATAACCAATATGCATGAATCTTTTTCTTTCTTCGGCCTGGCGATCGTAGGAATCTTCATTGCTTTCGAACGGAGATACCGGGTTGTGATCCTTGGCGCCTTCGTTCTGCCGGTAGCGCTCCTTTTACTGATTGCATCCTTCTCTTTTCCATCCGCTATCCTCCCCCTGTTACCAGTGCTTAAAAGTCGCTGGCTACTGGTACATACTACGTTTGCCTTCTCCGGCTACGCCGCCTTTACGCTCGCCTTCTGTGCAGCCGTCATGTACCTCATCCAGGAGCATTATCTCAAGTACAAAAAGTTAGGCGCGCTCTACCACAAGCTCCCGCCACTCGATACCCTTGACGATATAAATTACCACTGCTTGACAATCGGGTTTCCCCTCTTCACAGTTGCCATAATAACCGGTGCGATCTGGGCGGAAACGGCATGGGGCTCTTACTGGAGCTGGGACCCCAAGGAGACCTGGTCGCTCATTACCTGGTTTCTCTATGCCGCCCTGCTCCACGGCAGACTGACCACGGGATGGAGGGGGAGAAGAGCAGCCATCCTTGCCATTGCTGGATTTATAGTTTTACTTTTTACCTTCCTCGGCGTGAATTTTTTTCTCCCGGGATTACACAGCTATAAATAGCGATACCTGACCTATGAACATAATTGTTGTGGGGCTTTCTCACAAGAGCGCTCCCCTGGAAATCAGAGAAAAAATTGCCTTTGCGCCCCACCTGATAGAACAGCCGCTTCGGGAGATCGTCGCTCTGCAGGACATCGCCGAAGCAATCATACTTTCCACCTGCAACCGGGTGGAAGTTTATGCCATCACCCGGGATATTGCGGGGGGTATCGCCAGGATCAAGCGATTTCTGGCCGACTATCACCATCTCCCCTTTGAGAGACTGGAGCCGCATCTGTACGGATATCATGGCGAAGCAGCAATCCGCCATGTCTTTCGCGTGGCAGCCAGCCTTGATTCACTGGTCATGGGGGAACCGCAGATACTGGGACAGATCAAAAGCGCCTACGGCTATGCCGCAGAATATAAGACATCCGGGATCATTCTGAACCGCTTCCTCCATAAGGCCTTCTCCGTTGCTAAACGGGTACGGACCGAAACCCGTATAGCATCCTCAGCAGTTTCTGTGGCATTCGCAGCAGTCGAACTGGCAAAAAAGATCTTCGGCGAGCTTAGCGATAAAACCGTTATGCTGATCGGTGCGGGAGAGATGGGTGAACTGGCGGCAAGGCATTTCATCAGCAGTGGCATTCGCTCCATGATGATTGCCAACCGAACCTTTGAACGGGCGGAAAAACTGGCCGAAGAGCTCGATGGCCGGGCGGTTGATTTCAACGACCTGCTTGAGCATCTGCAGAAGGCCGACATAGTACTCTCTTCTACCGGTGCACCACAGCAGATAATAAAGTCGGCGGACGTAGCAGGGGTCATCCGGCGGCGGAAAATGAAGCCGATGTTCTTCATAGACATTGCCGTACCGAGGGATATCGACCCGAAGGTCAACGACCTGGAAAACATATACCTTTACAATACCGACGACCTCCAGGGAGTGGTGGCGTCCAATCTCCGGCAGAGGGCAACCGAGGCAGAAAAGGCCGAGGAGATCGTAAATCAGGAGATTATCCCGTTTTCTGCCTGGCTCTCCTCGCTGACAGTTACGCCGACCATCGTGGCACTCCGATCAAGATTCGAGGAAATCAGGCGGGCGGAACTGGCCAAGACCCTTGCCGTCTGGAAAGATCTGCCCAAAGAGGACGAGAAACGTCTGGAAGCCCTGACCGCGGCAATTATCGGCAAGTTGCTGCATCCCCCTGTTAGCCTTCTGAAGCAAAACCAGCAGGGAAACAGAAATGATCTGTATGTGGATGCCCTGAGGCTGCTGTTTGATCTAAACCCGGCGCTGCACGATACGGATGAGGAGCCGGAGCTTGATGAGTGATTATTCGGTCACTTTATAGCGATCGGACGGCTGACTGCATGAAATAAAAGTTGATTAACGTCGATCTTGTGCCAATCAGGAAATATAAAGGATAATTTTTTATTGGAGAACTGACATATGCCGCTCAAGCAGCTTAAAATAGGTACACGCGCCAGCCGACTGGCGCTCTGGCAGGCGGACTGGGTTAAGTCCGAACTGGAAAAACGGCACCATGGCTTGAAAGTGTCGCTGGTCAAGATAAAAACCACTGGGGATAGGATCCTCGATCTGCCGCTGGCCCAGATCGGGGGGAAAGGTCTCTTCGTAAAGGAAATTGAAGAGGCAATGCTCCGTGGCGATGTCGATATTGCCGTGCACAGCATGAAGGATCTGCCAACGGAATCCCCTGAAGGACTCGGCATCTATTGTATAACGGAGCGGGAAGACCCGCGCGATGCGCTTGTCTCACGCGGCATCACTTTCGCATCCCTCCCCCTGGGGGCAAAGATCGGCACCAGCGCACCCAGGAGGCAGTCGCAACTGCTGAAGGTCCGGCCCGATCTGGAGATGGTGATGATCAGAGGAAATCTGGAGACCCGCATCAACAAACTGGAGAGCGACCTGCTGGATGGAGTAATTCTGGCCACCGCAGGGCTGAAACGACTCGGCTTTACCGAAAGAATCAGCGAATATCTGTCAATAGATCTCTCTCTCCCAGCCGTAGGCCAGGGGGCGCTCGGTATAGAATGCAGGCTAAATGATTCGACGGTAATGGAGGCAATCGGCTTTCTCAATCATCAGGAAACGAACCAGGCTGTGCGGGCGGAAAGATCCCTGCTCCGGAGGTGCGAAGGAGGTTGCCAGGCGCCTATCGCCGCCTACGGGGTCATCAGGGACGGAAGCCTCCACCTGAGCGGTTTTGTCGGCTCCGTTGATGGCAAAAGGTCTGTGCGAGGTTCTATTTGCGGCCCTCCCGACCTGTGTGAAGAATTGGGAAATGCCCTGGCAGACAGACTTCTCAACGATGGCGCAAGAAATATCCTGCGAGAGCTTTACCGGCGGGAACCTGGTGAAGGGATTTGATTCAAAATTCTGAACAAGAGGATAAAAAACTATCATGTCTCACAAACCTGCTAAAAACGGTTTTGTCTTTCTGGTCGGCGCAGGTCCCGGCGACCCTGGACTGATTACCGTCAAGGGACTGGAATGTATCGGCCGGGCCAACGTCATTATCTATGACTATCTGGCCCACAATGGCCTGCTGACGCATGCGCCACCGGATGCTGAGCTGATCTATGCCGGGAAGATCGGGGGCGCACACAACCACGAACAGAGGCAAATTAACGACCTGCTTGTGAACAAAGCGCAACAGGGGAATATCGTCGTCCGACTCAAGGGGGGCGACCCTTTCGTCTTCGGCCGCGGTGGGGAGGAGTGCGAGGCACTTGTCGCCGCCGGGGTTCCCTTCGAGATCGTGCCGGGGATTACAGCCGGGGTTGCGGCGCCCGCCTATGCCGGAATACCCCTTACTCACCGGAATTTCTCTACTTCCGTGGCATTTGTAACCGGACATGAAAGCCATGGAAAGGAGGCCTCGGGGATCGACTGGGAGAAGCTCTCCATGGGAACTGGTACCCTGGTTTTCTACATGGGAATGAAGAACCTTCCGCATATTGTGGAAAATCTGATGGTCCACGGCAGATCACCCGAGACGCCGGTTGCCCTGGTCCGCTGGGGGACCAGACCGGAGCAGGAAGTTCTCGTAGGAACGCTGGCCGATATAGCAGATAAGAGTCGCAGGGCAGCCTTTAAACCACCCGCTGTAACGATAATAGGTGAAGTGGTGAACCTGCGCGAAAAGCTCCGCTGGTTTGATAACCGGCCCCTGTTCGGCAAGGGAATCCTGGTTACCCGTGCGGCGGAACAGGCCGGACAATTTTCCCATCTCCTGGAGGGGCATGGCGGCCGGGTCTTTGAGTGCCCGTCAGTATCGATTATTCCTCCGGAAAGCTACGATGAACTGGATCAGGCGATAAGTTCCCTACACTGCTTCAACTGGCTGATCTTTACCTCCTTCAATGGAGTGAAACATTTCTTTCACAGGCTCCATGCATTGAAATTTGACAGCCGTGCGCTGGCTCTTTGCAGGGTATGCGCCGTCGGCCCCAAGACCAGGGCGGCCCTTGCCGTATATGGCATCAGGGCAGATCTGGTTCCTGCCGACTACAAGTCTGAAGGGGTCGTAGAGGCCTTTAAATCTCTCAACCTGAGAGGTAAAACGGCCCTCTTCCCACGGGCCGATCGGGCACGTGATGTTATCCCCTCGGGTCTGTGCAATCTCGGCATGGAAGTGTGCGCCCCGATTGTCTACCGTAACGTCATACCGGAAGACATGCCCCATGATGTCCTTGAGGCACTGGAAAATAAGCGGATTCATTGCGCCGCCTTCACCTCTTCCTCCACGGTTGAAAATCTTTCCTCCATGGTTGGTGATAATCGGTTGCTTCATCTTCTGGGAGGGGTCAGAATTGCCTCTATCGGCCCGATAACATCCAAGGCATGCCGCGAACTGGGCCTCAAAGTCGATATTGAGCCGGCAGAACATACAGTTGAGGCGTTGACGAAGGAAATTGTCAGCTGTTTTGCGCAATCTCCCCTGCTGATTTAAATAGTTTCCGTTCGAAAACCGATAGTTTTTAATAGCAGAAGGTCACATTTCGACTTGGACAGACAGGGACAGGGAGGGGGGATCAGGTGAAACCAGCACTGGAAGCTTTGCAGGAATATCTGAAAGTTAAACGAATCAAGTACGACATGTCGGCAAAAAACGCCATCTGGTTTTCCCTTGTCGTGCCGACGCCGGACATTCGTGAAATGCCGAACAGATTTATTTCTTGCGGAATCAGGTTGGGGGGTGACGTCAAGCTCCTTTATTTCACCGCTACGGTAATGGCAGTGGAAATATCAGAGGAAATGCGGACAGCGGTCAGCTCGTTTTTCATGAAATTCCAGAGTTCCGGTTTTAAAGTGGGTCGCATTGTCGTCCACCCCGACGGGACTATTTTATACACACTGACACAATTCCTCTGTGCGGAGGAAACGATCGACAGTCAGGCAATCTCTTCCCTCATTACCACGGCTATAATTGAAATTGCCGCCATTTTCATGCTGCGGGACAGTATAATAAAGGCTCTGCCACGGGCAACGGTCCGCTATTTCGGTATTGCATAAGTTTCGCTCTTGTCAGTTTGGCTCTCTCAGCTGACCCAGGAAATAATTTTTCACTATAAGTAAATCCAAGCTGTTCTCATCCGGCGTTCCGGACGGAGAGCGACTGTGAGGTGTGAGGTGGGTAAGCAATATAAATTTTTGACGAAAAAAGACATGGAATTTGCCACCCTGCAACGGCTTTTCTTTATTGCCAGTGCGAGTGGCAAAGAGGTGAACCTTGCTCCCAAGGGGGATGATAGTATCCGCTTTCTTGACGACAAGACGCTGCTGATCCTCGACTATCCCGGTAGCAGTAATCGCACGGGGAGAGACATTGAGGCGGACGGAGAGATAACCCTGTTGTTCTGCTCATTCGCAGAAGAACCGAAGGTCCTCCGTCTCTTCTGCAAGGGGGAAATTATCGATAAGGGGGTTCCGGTTTTCGGCGAACTGGTAAAAACGTTTCAAGATATTGACCCGGCTATCGTCCGCCAGTTGTTCAGGTTGAATCTCTATGCTGTAGAAACCAGTTGCGGCTTGAGTCTCCCTATAATGCGCTTCGAACGGACCAGGGAAAAGGGGGTAAAGCACTGGGCTACGAAGAAGGAAAGAGATGGGAATCTTGATGAATACATTCGTACCCATAAAGACCCTCCTACCCTTGCAAAAGAAGATTGAAATGACCCGTGTTGGTTCACAAATGCCCCTTCCCGAAGCGGTTCTGATCCGGGCTCAGCACTGCAACCAATTTAAATCATTGACGCTATGCAATAAATGAGTTTACGGAAGCACCACTATTGCCTATGCCGGGGAACCCGGTTCGTCGTCCTGGTCGGGGCGGCGTTCCAGGGGTCATCCGGCCAGGGGTGTTTTGGGTAGCGCCCCTTCAACTCTTTTTTTACCTCGCGGTATCCGTTTTCCCAGAACCCCTTCAGATCCCGGGTAATCTGGACTGGTCGTCTGGCCGGGGACAACAGGTGCAGCAAGAGTCCCACCCTTCCTTCGGCGATGACAGGAGTCTCGGCAGAGCCGAACATCTCCTGAAGCTTTACTGCCAGGATCGGACCCTCCCCCGTCCCGTACTCTATAGTTATCCGGCTTCCGCTCGGCACGGTAAGGTGTGTCGGCGCCCGCTCTTCCAGGAGAAGGAGCTGTCTGCGCGAGAAAAGGGCCTTCAAGACGGTTGGCAGGTTTATCGCGAAAACATCCCGTTTGCTCCGCGCCCCATAGAGAAACGGTCCGAGCCAATCAGGAAGATTCATGAGAAGCCATTCGTCGTCAATCTCCGGCCACTCCTCCTCAGGGAAGGCCTGCCGGAGCAGCCTTGTCCGCCCCTGTAGCTGTCGGGCTGTACCGCTCCAATTGAGCAGTTCCAGGTTTGAAGCTTTGATTGCAGCGAGCAGCAACGGAATTGCCTCATCGTCGACTGGTACGGAGGGTCGCCGGGAGAGGATTACTGAACCGAGCCCCTCCTCCTCCGATGCGACCAGCCTTTCCAGTCCGCTGTCCCATGTCACTTTTCTCCAGGTTTTGATCCTGTTGAGGCATTCGGTCCTGATCAGAGCTCTGGATAAGGCGCTGGCAAGATGGATGACCCCCTCTCCCTTCGTTCCGGCATCTACCTGTATCGCCAAAATATAGTTCTGGTTCCGAACCCCGCTTTTCGGCGAAAGCCTGGCGCCCAGCCCGTTGACCAGGAGATAGCGATCACTCCCCTCCTCCCGCTGCCGGGCAATCCGGTCCGGGTAGGCGGCAAGAAGCAGTCGCGCCAGGTCATCCACTCCCAATAGGGGTGGCACGGCTGCTGCGCCCCCCGTTCCAGGGGTTGCACTCCCCCCCGTCAAACGGACAAGTTGCGAGGTGGTCCGTTCGACCCTCCTCACCGCTACCTCCAGAATATGACCATCTCTCCCCCCGCTCCCGTCCTGAAGTGCCTCGTATCGGTCCAGCAAGTCCGATTCGCTGACAGGCACGGTTTCCCCTGGAATACGCCGAAAGATGTCTCTCTCCGAGAGAAGGGCCGCCAGGGAAGAGGCAGCATCCGCAAGGCCGAGTTCCATCCCCCGCTCCAGCATCCGGGCCAGGCGGGGGTGAACCGGTAGCTCCGCCATTCTCCGGCCTCTCCCGGTAGCCAACCCGTTAACATCGATCGCACCAAGGTCTGACAGGAGGCTTCTTGCCGCGGCAAGCGAGGCCTCCGGCGGAGGGGTGAGCCAGGAGAGGTCGGCCGGTTCCCGGGCGCCCCATACTGCCAACTCCAGGACCAGTGAGGAGAGGTCAGAGACGGTTATTTCCGGAGGGGAAAAATCGGTCATGGCGTTGAAGGTATGACTGCCGAAAAGGCGGTAACAGACCCCTTGACCCAGCCGCCCCGCCCTTCCCTTCCGTTGCTCGGCGGAAGCCTTCGATTCTCTGACCGTAACCAGGCGGTTCATGCCGCTTGACTGGTCATAACGGACCATACGGGAGAGGCCGCTGTCGATAACTACGCTCACCCCGTCGATAGTCAGGCTGGTTTCGGCAATGTTGGTGGCGAGTACTATTTTGCGCTGCGGCGAGGGGAGCAGGGCCTTTTCCTGTGCCTCGAACGGGAGGTCGCCATAAAGGGAGTGAACCGCAACCGTTCTGCCATGAGCCGCTTTCTGCAGAAGCTCCCGGCAGGCGCGGATCTCGCCCGACCCAGGAAGGAAGGCCAGGATGTCACCTTCGGTTTCTGAAAGAGCTCGGCAGATTTGAGCGGACATCCGTTCTGGCAGGCGGGTGCGGCTTTCCTCCCCGCAATAGCGGAGCTCGACCGGAAAGGAGCGCCCGGCAGAAGTCAGGATCGGGGCGTTGCCGAGGAGCGCGGCAACAGGGGCGCAGTCCAGCGTTGCCGACATGACCAGGATCTTCAGATCCGGACGCACCACGCGCTGCGCCTCGAGACAGAAAGCCAGGGCCAGGTCGGAGTGAAGGTTTCGCTCATGAAATTCGTCGAAAATGACCAGCGTGACCCCTTCCAGACAGGGGTCACGCTGCAGTCGACGGGTGAGTATCCCTTCGGTGACCACCTCTATCCGGGTCCGTACCGAAATGCGCCGATCGAAACGGATCGTATACCCTACCGTTTCTCCAGGCTGTTCGCCAAGGGAACGGGCCATCCGGTTCGCGGCATGGACGGCTGCCAGCCTGCGCGGCTCCAGCATGATAATGCGACCCCCACCGAGCTCCGGCAGGTCGAGGAGCGCCAGGGGGACACGGGTCGTTTTACCTGCGCCCGGCGGCGCCTGCAGCACTAAGCTTGAAGCGCCTGCAACCGTTTGTTTCAGCTCTGGGAGAATGGTATCTATCGGTAGTCTCTGCATCCCTTGTTATCGTTTCCTCTCCCTGACAAATTTCTCTAGCGAGCGGTCGTAGCTCTTTTTCGGATTTTCCGTACAACCATCATAGGAAACGGAGAGGCTGAGGTCAATGGGAAAAGCTTCTTCTCCCTTCAGAGAGTTCGTATTAACCTGTAAGCAGCAGTTGGAGGGGTCCGGAGAGCTGTCATGTGAGATGAGCTGCTCGCCTGAGGCGTTCAGGCTGCAGAATTTTCTTGCCCTCTTCCCAAAAAAGGGGTATTTCTTAGCGATTTACAAGGTTCAAATCGAAAAACGGTCTTTCCCCTGGCGCGGTCTCAATCAGAGGGGTCAGTTGTCCGGATATTTCCCTCATCCGCGTCTTACCGGATATGAACGATTAAACCAAAGAGGAGTACAAAATGGGCATTCTTTCAAATACCGTAAATATTTGTCATTTCAGAGTGGCGGGTGAAATCCCTGACAATGACCTTTTCCAGTGGGCCTCGGAGCGCCTGGCCAAAAATGGCTTCCGACCCATCGACGATGGAGCGGATGAGCTTTCAGCCGGCTGGGTAGAGGTCGATGATCAGAGGGAAAGTGCCTTTGACTCGCCAGCAACTTTCTATCGCGACCATTACCTGGTATTTTCCCTCCGCCGGGATCAGCGACGTATCCCCGCAGCCATTCTGAAGTCGAGCCTGCAGGAAGCCGAAACCCGGTATCTTGCAGAAAATCCTGGGTTGCGGAGGGTCCCCAAGCAAAAAAGAGAAGAGTTGCGGGAAGCGGTACGCAATTCCCTGCTGGGCCGCACCCTGCCGGTTCCGGCAGTATGGGATGCTGTCTGGGATACCAGATCTAACCTTGTATCGTTTACATCTTTGACTCCTGGCATTTTGGAGCTATTTGAAAACCAGTTCAAGAAAAGTTTTGAGGGACTCCGTCTCGTAGCCATACACCCCTTCGCCCGAGCCGGGCAGTTAGTCGGTGACGACCTGCGACCTGCTCTGGAGAAGGCAAATCAGGCTTCTTCCGAAGCCGCAGCAGACCTCATCCGAAGCAATCTCTGGCTCGGTCGGGATTTCCTCCTCTGGCTCCTCTACCAGACGATTAACGGCACTTCGGAATACCGGGTCAACCAGCCGGGGCCGACCGTTGCAAACGAGGGGTTCTCGGCTTTTCTCAATGACCGCCTGGTTCTTATGGGCGAATCGGAAAACGGTATCCAGAAAATTACCGTTGCCGGTCCCCAGGATCGTTTCAGCGAGGTTCGCATGGCTCTCAGTAACGGCAAAAAGATCGTGGAGGCCACCCTGCACCTGGAAAAGGATGAGCTTTTCTGGAAGCTGACTCTGAAGGGTGACCTCTTTCACTTTGCTTCCCTCAAATCCCCATCTGTCATGATAGAAAAGGACAACACTGTGGATGCTGCGAGTGAACGGGAGGCGGTATTTTTTGAAAGGATCTGCCTGCTTGAAAACGGTTTGCAGCTGTTTGACTCTCTTTTTTCAACATTCCTCGGTATCCGGCTCAGCGAAAAATGGCAGGAAGAAGAACGACTGTTCGGCGAATGGTTGCAAGCCGAATGACTCGACTCTGAGGATGCCGATGCAGGGATATCAGGATTCGAAATGGATGGCGACAGGGGATTGATTGACCGTCGCTGCCAAAACAGCTTGCCAATGGAGGATCTACATGGGACTCATCACAATCGACGAAAGCAAATGCAAGCGTTGCGGTTTCTGCGCCAGGGCGTGCCCGGTGGGGATCATCGCTCTGAGCGAAGGGTTCCCGAACAGCGGTTACCCGACCACGATCGAGAAGATCGAGAAGGGGTGCATCACCTGCGGCCACTGCGTGGCGGCCTGCCCGGCGGGAGTATTGAGCCACCGCGGGATGAAGCCTGAAGCGTGCCCGCCGCTGGAAGCCGGCTGGCGGCTCACCCCGGGCCAGGTCGGGCAGCTCATCAAGGGGCGCCGCTCCATCAGGAATTACCGGCCCGAACCGCTCGAACCGCAAGTCATAGACGAGCTGCTGGACATTGTCCGTTACGCGCCAACCGGCATGAATACCCAGACGGTTTCCTGGAAGGTGATACTGGACGAACAGGAGGTGCAGTTCCTTTCTCTTGCCGTTATTGAATGGCTGCGCACCCTGGAAGGCAATCAGGTCCACGGAGGGAAGGGGATGCTGAAGGCATGGGAGCTGGGGCAAGACCCCATCCTCCGCAAAGCTCCGGCGCTGATCATTGCGCACGGAGCGGCCGATCACCCCATGACGTCGGCTTCCGCGATGATCGCCCTGACCACCCTTGAACTGGCAGCCCTCCCCTTCGGCCTGGGAACGTGCTGGGCCGGCTTCCTCCACCAGGCGGCAGCGAGTTCTTATGGCGTCGCTACCGCCCTGGGGCTGCCGCAGGGAGATCGTATGCTCGGAGGGATGATGATCGGCTACCCGGAGTTCGAGTATGCCCGGATTCCGACCCGCAACCCGGCACGAGTGACGTGGGGGTGATCTTACACCTCACCCGGCCGAAGACCTCCTTCTCCCCCTTGGAGAGTGTAGGGGGGTAATCCCTTCTCCATGAGGGAGAAGGTGCCCCAAAGGGGGGGGGGGGGTGAGTGAAATCGCCACGCAACAAGGAGTACCAGAATGACGGAACAGAATTTTCACCGTTTCGGTGGGGCCAGCCGCTACGTACTGGATGACGAACTGGCAAAGATAGTCAACGTATCCATGGCACTGGAAATGCCCCTGCTGATCAAGGGGGAGCCTGGCACAGGCAAAACCATGCTGGCCCACGCAATCGCCGAGAGCCTGCAGATGCCGCTCTTGATCCTCAACGTCAAATCGAGCATGAAGCTGGTTGAGGCGCTTTACCATTACGACACCCTGACCCGCCTCAACGACAGCCGCTTCGGCGACTCCTCCCGCGACGTGAGTAACATTTCCGAGTATATCCGCATGGGCAAGATCGGACAGGCGTTAGTTGCCGACCGGCGCGTGGTGCTCCTCATCGATGAAATCGACAAGGCCGACACCGATTTTCAAGATGATATGCTAGACGTCCTTGACCAGATGCAGTTCGATATTATGGAGATTGATCAAACGGTCAAGGCCCGCTACCGACCGGTGGTGATCATCACCTCCAACGCCAAGAAAGACCTCTCCGACCCGTTCCTGGGCCGCTGCAACTTCCACCACATCGCCTTTCCCGATCCAGACATGATGCGCCGCATCATCGCCGTCCACTTCCCGGACCTGTCGGACGACTTGGCCCATGCCGCGCTCAACGCCTTCTACCGGCTGCGTCAGCTGGACGGGGTGGAAAAGAAGCCCGCTACCCGCGAGCTCCTTAACTGGATCCGGGCGCTCAAGGCCGACCCGGACTTCCGCACCGAGGCCCTGGGGAGCGGGGCTCTCCCCTACCTGGGGGTGCTGTTCAAGAAGAGTAGCGACCTGGAGCGGGCAATGGCGCAAGCAGGCGCCTGAGCATTCTGGAGGCTGACCCATGTTCGTACCTTTCTTTTATGCCCTGCGGGATCGGGGGATTTCGGTAACTCCCACTGCCTTCCTCCGCCTGCAGAAGGCCCTGGGACTCGGCCTGGTGGTTTCCCTGGACGACTTCTACACCGTTGCCCGCTCCATCCTGATAAAGAGCGAGCGCGACTTCGACGCCTACGACCGGCTCTTTGCCGAGCTGTTTGCCGGCGCCGAGGCCGAAGCGCTGCAAGGACTCACCATCGACGACACGGTGCGAGCCCTGTTGGACCAGTGGCTGAAGGAGCCGGAGGAGATCGCCAAGGCGCTCGGCATGGATCTGGAAACAGTCCGGAAAATGAGCGGAGAGGAGCTTGTGCACTATTTTCTCGACCGGCTCAAAGACCAGAAAGGGGATCACCATGGCGGCAGGAAGTGGATCGGCACCGGCGGAGTGTCGCCGGTTGGCCATTCAGGGCAGCGACCTGGCGGCATGCGCATCGGCGGGGCCTCGCGCAACCGCTCCGCTCTCAAGGTAGCCATGGAGCGACGCTACAAGGACTACTCCCGGTCCGCTCCCCTGACCCGGGGACAGATGGGCGAAGCGCTGAAACGCCTGCGGCATCTGGTTCCGGAAGGGGCTCGAGACATCGTGAGCGTGGACAAGACGGTCTACCAGACCATGCGCAACGCCGGCGAGATCGAGATCATCTTCGACCGCCGCTTGACCGACCGCCTCAAGATCCTCCTCCTTATCGACAACGGCGGCTGGTCCATGGACCCTTACGTAGAGACGATTCAAACCCTGTTCCACTACGCCCGTTCCCAGTTCGAGGACCTCTCCATCCGGTATTTTCACAACACCGTAGCCGACCGGGTCTGGTGCGACCCGGAGCGGAGCAGCCGTCCGGAGGGGGTGGAGAATCTTGCCGGCCGTGATCCGGAGACCCGTCTTATTTTTGTGGGTGATGCCAGCATGGCGCCCGAGGAGCTGATGGCGGTGGACGGCTCGATCCAGGTGGAGTACCGGCAGAGACTGCCGAGCATCGAACGGCTCAAGATGCTGGCGTCGACCTTCCGCCACGCTGCCTGGCTCAACCCCATTAGCTCGTCCCTCTGGAACCACGGCGAGACCATCACCCATATCCGGAAAATCATCCCCATGTTCGAGCTGAACCTGGAGGGGCTGGAAAAGGCTGTCCGTTTCCTGCTCTGATAGGCTGTCGGCGCACCAACCGCCATAGGCTTCTTCGAATCTCATAAGTCCGCTCTCCTGTAGCCATAATACCAGCACTGTTTGACTGATGGGAGACGATACAGCTTGAGATTATCGACCTGGAGGCCTTCAGGGATCTTGCCGTATCCATCACGGAGAACTCAAAGGGTCTATGAATTATTGGCTGAGAAGTTTGCCCTGTTTGTTGGCGTTTTCGGTACCAGTGATGAGGTGCTGGGAAGTATCGAATCCGGTATTGACTTCGAGAAACGTTCGGGGATTCAGATTCTACGTCCCCAAAAAAGCATGGATTCCCGATTACACCTTCGGGAATGACAACAAATTTGAATGCCATTCCGCTCGGCCTATATCGCATGGGGCGACATTTGGAGGATGGACATGTATTCAGGATTGGTCATCCCCTGACTCAACACATCTTGGACGATGCTACTAATAAAAATTTACCAGAAACAGAAATTGCCTTCGACTATTCCGGTCATCCATTGAAGATTTCCATCCTGGAGCCTTTTGTAGGTGCATCGGGTTATCTGTCACTTGCCAGGTTGTCGGTGGAGCCATTCTAGGAAGAGGATCATCTTATCTTTTCCGCTGTTACTGATGCCGGAACCCTCCTTGATGATGAACGGGCACAGCGGCTGTTTCCGTTGCCGGGGTCTGTAGGGGCTGGCCTTGCGCCTGCCCAAAGCGTTTGCGACCAGCTAAAGCAGATATTTGTCTCAGGGCAAAGCCGGATTATTGAGGCGATTAGTGCCAGAAACTCTCTCTTCTTCGATGATGAGATGGATAAGCTGGAGAAGTGGGCCGATGACTTGAAGAGTGGCCTGGAGTATGAGTTGAAAGAACTGGATCGGGATATAAAGTATCTGAAGACTGAATCAAAGAAGATTCTCAAGCTGGATGAGAAGCTGAAGGCGCAGAAGGAGATCCAGGAGCTGGAGAAAAAGCGCAACACCAAACGCCGTACTCTGTTTGAGGCTCAGGATGAGATTGACAGCCGGAAAGAATGGTTGATTACAGGGGTGGAAGCACGGCTACGGCAGCAGATTAAAATGGATAAGTTGTTTGCTATTCGATGGCGGGTACAATAAATCAGGCTCTATATAAGTCAGAAGCCTTCTGACCAATTGAGTATCATACGTTGAAGATTAGATGAGAGGGGTTGAATCATGAGCAACATTAAACTGGTCGAGTCGAATAAAATTCGTTCAATTTGGGATGAGAAGGAACAAAAGTGGTATTTCTCGGTTGTTGATGTTGTGTCAGCTTTGACTGACAGCCCTAATCCTTGAGATTACTGGTATCGCATAAAACAGCGAGAGAAAATCAGCGGAATTGAACTGTCGACAATCTGTCGACAGTTGAAACTTGAAGCTCCAGACGGCAAGTTACGGGAAACGGACTGCTCCCACGCTGAAGGAACCCTTCGTATTATCCAATCCATACCTTCACCCAAAGCAGAACCATTTAAGCAGTGGCTTGCGAGGGTCGGTTACGAGCGTCTGGAGGAGCTTGAAAACCCAGAACTCTCCATGGAACGGATGAACATGGATCTATCGGATAAAAGCGGATCTGATGGATAAAGGCGGATTAAGACCGGGACTCTTGTAGAAACCAAAGCCGACTGTCATTCCCGAGGGTATAATCGGGAATCCAGACCTTAAAATCGTGGATCCCCGATAGAACCATTCGGGGATTACAGGTATTATCTTTTTTGTCTTATCTGCCTTTATCCGTATAATCGGGCCTGTAAATAGTTTTGTGTAAATGGTACTGGGTTTCGGTTTTAAAGATTCGGCATTCTGTCTTCAAAAAGAATAGAAAAACGATTCATGGCAGCTTTCCAGTCTCTGATCGGCAGGGTCCATTTCTTCGCGATATTTT
>CAIWTU010000110.1 GCA_903915655.1 uncultured Geobacter sp. | reverse complement strand
CCTATGCCTTCGTTCTTTAACTGCGCTATGCGTTCTCTCTCATCAATGCTCAGATGCTTATATTGCTTTCCCATATCCACTTAGAGTACCAGACCCCTTTCTGCTCCTCCAAGTGTTGCACTTCATTATTGAACCCGCGATCTTCTATTTCCCTCTTGCTTAAGGGAGACCAATCGGGATGGGATATTGAGATACTGTTATACCCTACAATCTTATAGTCATCAAATGGATGATTGAGAAGATCAGCAAGATCCAGCTCTCCAAATTTACTTACAACCAGGATACGAGCGTAAGCTTTCCCAATGAGGTCAAATGTGAACACATATTTGGTATCCGGCGCTTTGGAACAGTCATATTTCTGCAGACTGACTAACCGGTCAGATGTCTGGCCGTCAATGTTGTTGTAGACCCAAACAGCTTGCATTACACGGATTGTACCCTCAACCATCAACTGCGGTTTACCCGGCAAATCCAACCTTTCCATGTGGTTACGAAAAGTTGCGTGCTTATCAGTTCTAGCATCAGCGCGAAAGTCTTTTTCCCACCGGAATAATTGGTTCAGCTCTCGTTGAGGCCTGTCCAATCCTGTTTCATCGCTGATGGGGTTCCCTGAAAACTTTCTCAATTAAACTGCGCTCCTTCTTCACCCTCCCTGCTGTCAACTCGGGGGGTTTGTTAGTTCATTTTTTCCACCAAAAACTATCCTCTCCATACCATTGCAATACTGGCTTGAAACGGGCGATCCTTTTGTCGCTCCAACCCTTCATGAAATCTATCCTTTCAATTTGCTCTTCAGAGACAGGGAAAAACGCTGTGCTAATCATATCGTTATACTCGCAGTCGGTTCTCATATATAACTGGCCGCATCGCCTGCACTTATCCAGTTCAAGCGAAAAGAGAGTGGTATCCTGCATGAGTTTCACTCTTTCGAGATCCAGGTCATCTTGAGTTATCGTTTCCTTGGTCCATAAATGGCATGCAACTGGTTTCATATTCCCTCCTATTTATTTCCAGAATTTTGAACTATTGAGATACTGTTCACGTCTTTCCTTGGGCCATGTTTCCATCCTGGATATATTCGACAGCCTGTCTGCGAATTTGATCATTATGGCATCCCTGGTTTTAAGCCTGGGGAAGCAGTTGTTTGATTCCTTGGTTACTTCATTCACCAGATCAGCTATCCGGGGTCCGAATTCTTGTACCAAAGTGTCGTACGTTACCCCACAATAACTCTCGATGGTGTCGTGTAAATATGCGGCCGAGATAATATCGGCGTCCTTCGTGACCTGTTTTAGGATTTCGACCAACGGAACTATGTGAGCCGCGAAGTATGATTTCCCGGCGTCATCGACTTCTTTGCTATGACATACCTTAGCAAAACGCCGCGCTTTAGTTACTATTTCCGAATCCATCATTTCCTCCTTTTAATTTAAGGGTTTCGATTTTTGCCGACTAATTGCATATGCTGCAACAAGCTTTTCCTGAGGTGCGAATTCAACGGCACACTCGCAGTGCCTGTTTCTGACAGCCGATACAGCTTCAGCAGCGGCCATCCCTTCCAGTTCAACCAGTAAACAGGCTAGCAAAGTCCCGGTTCTTCCGTGTCCCATGATGCAGGCTATATCGATTACCATTCCTTTTGTTAACAGTGATTTGGTTTTTGAAACCAACTGCTTCAACTCCGGCAAACCGATTACGCCGGTATCGGGCCAATGAATAACAATCTTGGGGTATGATGTCGGGATACTTTCCCAGGATTCGTCAAGATAAATGCCAAACTGGGGTTCCAGAGAGGATTCTGCTTTCTTGAATTTGCTGTTTAGTGCTGTGTATGAGGAAACCAGTACTATATGGGGACCGATTTTGAATTCTTCTCTCCAGTGTAAACACATTTTCAATCAGACCTTTCCCCATTCTTTTTCTCCCACCTGCCAGCGTTATAAAAGCTTATGGCCGCCAGCGCCGCTGCCGCCAGAAGACACAGGCTGTACCAGGCGCTCAGTATGTCCGTATTGGTAGAAAGCATGTACACGTTGTAACCGCCGATCAGTATGCACACGCATCCGAGCATTTGTCCCTGTTTCACTCTTTTCATAAACTCTCCTCTCGCGTGGTCGGGGCATCCTTGCCGGTGGTAACGGGGAGCAAAATGGATTCCGCGATTATCTTCTTAAGGAATAAAAGGTTGTCCCGATTAAAAGTTCCATCCTTGTCACGTCCAATAGTACTCGCCAGTACCAGCTTTTCTTCGTCTTCCAGGACTGCCAGGCCAACAGTCGTGAATTCCAGCAACTCCTGTTTAAAGGGTGCGGTTTCATAGATATCGTCTTCAATGCGTGATGCATCGAGCCGGCGTACAACGGCTATCTTATGCATATAACCATCCTTTCAAGATCAATTTTTGAGTTTAGCTGTTTTGGACAGGAACCTGGGCCTGGCGGGTTCGTTTGCGCAACCGCAGGAATACAGGCCACAGGTGTTTTTTACCGCAACGATGAACATACAGTTCGGACAGTTGCGTGTCTGGTTACTTGCGATAAAATGCCATTTTGTTACGCTGCCGGTTTCGGTTATCTTTACAACCTTGGGTTTTTTCTTTGGCAGGTGGGTGTCAATCCGGATTTCATCAGGAATGGGGGACTGCAGTTCTTTTAAAAACTGGCTGATATCGTCGGCTAATGGTTTGAGTACCGGGGAGATATTATTGGTTCTTTCATTCATCATATAACCATTGTACCGCCCCGGTTTGACAGCTATGGTGTCACAAATGCAGTCAAATCAGCCCTTTTTCTCCTTCGCGGATGCTTCGTTCTGGCTAGCCTGGTTGCGCAGGTTTACTCCCTCCACATTCCCGACGTGATTGAAGCCGAATTGCTTGTTTTTGGTTACGTTTATCCTTGAAATGATGCGGTCCATGTCGCCCGTCTGGATTTCCACAATCCCGATATCCCTGCGGTACTCAATAGCCAAACCAAACACGACCTCCTGTATTTGAGCCGGCGTGAAACCGGCGGTATGCCGCGCGATGTATTCCTTTGTTATTTCATTTAGCTTGATTTTCTGGCACAGGCTATCAATCAGAATCCCCCTTTCAGCGGAGTTGGGAACGGTAAACTGGATTACCCTGTCAAACCTCGATGGCCTTTGGCTCAAAGCCTTGTCCAGAAGCGCAAAACAATTCGTAGTGGCGACCGTAACGACTTCCTTCCTCGGTTCGACTCCGTCCATGGCGTCCAGTAAAGAAACGAGCGCAGGATTCCGGTGTCCCCCGTAATCAGAATCAACCTGGCCTATCAGATCGACATCCTCTATCAGTACGATGCACGGGCTCAATTCCTGGGCAACGGTGTAGAGGAGACTGATATATTCCCGTTCGCCCAAAGCATATGCGCCGGTAGTAATACAGGTGATCCCTTCGGCTTCGCCCATGATCGCCCGGCAAACGATGGTCTTGCCTGTTCCGGGTTCACCGGCGAGCATCAACCCGCGCTTGGTTGGAACTCCAAGCTCTTCCCAGAGCTTTGCCTCACGAAGAAATTCTACTGTGTTCGCCCGGATTTCCTTCTTGTACTCATCACTCAGGATCACTGTATCCCAGGCGCGGGGTTTGATATCTAGGAACTCGATAGTCCCGCAGAAATTCAACTTTTGACCGCGGAAGAAGTTTTCCTCTTTAGCGATTTTTTCCACTGCGTTAACGAAGGTTTCTATACCCTTCTTTTGGCGTGCCAATCCTTCCACACCGATGGTAAGCGCATCCGCACGGTGACTTATGTCAACAGTTACAACAAGTTTGGATTTCTCCCTTGTCAAAAACAATTGGCCGTTTGTTACCAGTTTCTCCTTCTTGGAAAGACCGGTCTCTACTTCCGAAAAATGAGGATCTTCTTCACGGTAACCAAGCTTGCCGGACACCTCCCATCCACCTCGTTCAATACAGCGTTGAACAGCCCAGGCGAACACTCCTTCAAAATAAAAGGGGAATAGTATCGCCTGTTTATGCCTCGGTGCATCCCCTAAAAAATCTCCGATCAGGGATTTGTTGCGTTTTTGAAGCTTTTGGAATCTACGTTTTGCGGCACTCACATGTTCATGATATTCAGCTACCGGATCAATATAATCATCGCCGTCGGCATCCATCAAAATATCGTCACTCATATTGACCTCCTAGTATTTGTTATCAATACAAGTTTATAGCCTGTGAGTGACAGCTTGAGTGTCAATATTTCGGGGATTAGGGTCAAATTATTTATGCTATAATCCTGGCAAATTTACCACCTCTTTTATCTCCTGGAGGTGAACCAATGCCACAGCACGAAGGGAAGACGGACCGGCAGGCCCGCCTCGTCAAGATCGAGCATCTCATCTGCCAGAATCGAAAATCCGGCCTGACTCTAGACGAGATGGCCAGAATCACAGGTATGAGCGGCAGGACGGTCAGGCGCGACCTGGAGGCCCTCCAGAATGAGTTCAAGATGCCGGTCTCGGAGCACCGGAGCCCATCCGGCATCCGGTTCGGCGTGGAGGAAGGTTACGTTCTCCCCCCGGTGGATTTCACGCTGCCGGAGGCCATGGCGCTTTTCATGTCAGCGCGGTTGATGCTGAGCTACGCCTACAGATACGATCCCAATATCGCATCCGTTTTCATCAAGTTAAACTCAATCGTGAAACCTCCATTGAAAGACCAGATCGAAAAAACGCTGCTGTGGATGAGCAAGCTCCCTCCCAACGAGAAAATCCTCCGCACATTGGCCGTGCTGTCCGAAGGATGGGTTGCCAGAAGACAAGTCAAGATCATGTATCATTCCTTATCTTCGAAGGAAGCCAAGGAACGCATAATCGACCCCTATTTCATACAGCCCATGGCGCCCAGCCACTCGACCTATGCCATCGCCTACTGCCACAAAGAAAAGAAGGTGTTGACGTTCAAAGTCGAGCGCATCAAGGAAATCCAGCTCATGGGCGAAAGCTACTCTATCCCCGAGGATTTCGATGCCAATGAATACCTGTCATCGGGCTTTGGGATCGTAGCTGAAAAAGGTTCCGCGGCTATAAAGCTGAAGTTTGACAAGGAAATCGCCCGCCTCGCAGAGGAAACGGTCTGGCATCCGACCCAGACGGTAAAAAAACTTCAGGATGGATCCGCAGAAGTATCCCTGAAAGTCAGCGTGAGCGACGAACTTATATCATGGATCATGGGATGGGGCCAATACCTCGAAGTGCTTGAACCCAAGACTCTAAGAAATGAAGTTATTAAACGGACCAGGGAGATCCTTAACAAGTACAGGGACACGTGAGTTCCGGGTTTTGACAGGCTAGGTGTCATTCGGGTGTGCAAACATCAGGTACGTAACAAATCGAAAGGTAATCGCTTTGGGCTCATATAAATCACTCTCTAAATCCAAATACATCAGCGGCTTGCAGTGCCTGAAACTGTTATGGGTACAGATCAACGACCCATCCAGACTCCCGCCGACTCCCCCCGGTACGCAAAATGTCTTCGACCAGGGGCACGAGGTCGGTTTTCTTGCCCAGAAGTTATTCCCGGGAGGGATACTGCTGCAAAGCGAGGACTTTGGCAAAAATCTCAAAGAAACAAAGGCTTCGCTGAATCTTCGTAAACCTATTTTCGAAGCAGGTTTCTCGGCGAACAGGCTTTACTGCAGGGTGGATGTCCTTAATCCTTCAGCTAAAGATGCCTGGGACATCGTTGAAGTAAAAAGCACCAACTCCGTCAAAGAAGAACAACTCGAGGATGTGGCTTTCCAAAGGCATACTTGCCGGACAGCCGGACTGAAGATAAATCGCTGTTATGTCATGCATTTGAACGGAGATTATGTCAGGCACGGAGAAATCGACCTCGATCAATTATTCGTTATGGAAGATGTGACTGACCAGTTAGACGCGCACGCTATCGGGTTGGAAGAAAGAATCGCCGGCATGCTCGATGCGGTATCGCTTCCCGTTTGCCCGGAGATATCGATTGGGGGGCACTGCACTTCTCCGTTTGGATGCCCCCTCAAGGACGAGTGTTGGGCTTACCTGCCGGAGCATAACGTATTCACGATGAACCGCCTGGGTTCTAAGGCCGAAGACCTGCTTGCTAAGGGTATTCTCGATATAAAGGACATACCGGTTGATTTCCCCATGAATGTGAAACAGCAGATACAACAACAATGTGTCGTGTGCGGCAAGCCCCACATCAAACCCTCTGAGATAAAAGGCTTCCTTGATACCCTGGAATATCCACTTCACTTCATGGACTTCGAAACGTTTGAGACTGCCGTGCCCATGTTCGACAACCTAAGCCCTCACCAGCCGATCACTTTCCAATTTTCGGTGCATATCATCGAAAGCCTTGAATCAGTGCCGCTCCACATTTCCTATCTTGGGGAAGGGAAGGGGGATCCGCGGCCCGGGTTTCTGTCAGAGCTTAAAAAGGCAATTGGGGCGAAAGGTTCCATCGTTGTATATAACCAGACTTTTGAGAAGACCAGGCTTAAGGAATTAGCCAGCACATTCCCTGAGTATGAAGAATGGGTCGAAGGCATGCTGGAACGTATAACAGATCTGCTGGTGCCTTTCCGTAATTTTAGCTACTACCACCCGGCCCAAAAAGGCAGTGCCTCTTTGAAAAAGGTAATGCCGGCTGTCACGGGAGTTAGTTATGATGATCTTGAGATTGGGGAAGGCCAAATGGCCAGCCTCAAATACATGGAGGCAGAATTTGGCGATATCCCGGAAGAAGACCGGCAGGCAATCCGCACGGGGCTTGAAGTCTATTGCGGGCAGGATACCGGAGGGATGATATGGATAATCAAGAGACTAGCGTCCTTGGAATGATATTGGTATGATCCATTCTCTTCATTTTTTGAACAACCCTAAGGAGGTAAGGCATGTCTGAACATGAAATCGACCCAATTTGTAAAAATATATACTATAAGCACAAGGATGCGTTGGATGCTATTGAAAAACACAGCGAGCGAGAGCCTGATGGAGAAAACAAACTTGAAATCACAAATACTGAAAAATTAACTCTTCTAGAAAGTTTTTTACTACATAACGCTGATCTGGAAAAACTGGAAACAATGCTCTTAGAATTTAATATTTTTGAAATATTAAAAAGTACCGCAACAGAAATCAGGCATAGCAATGTATTGGCTTGGATATTGAATCCCGATGCCAATCACGGCTTACATGATCGCTTCCTAAGGTTGTTCTTGCAAAAATTGTTCGTAGCCAATAAAGACAAAATAAGAGGCGGTATTACATTATTTGATATCGCAGTTTTTGATTTCGATGATATTGAGATACGTACCGAATGGAGCCGCATAGATATACTAATCATTTCAGAGAAAAATAAATTTGTTGTTGCAATAGAAAACAAAACCAAAACCAGCAAAACTCAAACCAGCGAGCATAGTGACCAACTTAACCGATATCGTTCAATAGTTTCATCAGAATTTTCTAATTTAACTCCCATATTTGTCTTCTTAACTCCTGATAAATCCATCCCAAGCGATACTGATAATTGGATAATATCCGATTATAGCGTTATACATTCAATCCTAACCCAACTTCTGGACTCACGAAAAGATTTACTAACTACTGATGTTTATAATTTTCTTAATCAGTATCGCACAGCATTGGGGAGGTATGTCTTACCCGAGTCTGACATCAGGCGTCTTTGTAAGAAAATATATAAAATACATAAAGAGGCAATCGATTTAATCAACGAATACAAACCGGATATGGAACTTGAAGTAAGTGAAATCATCAAGAAAGCTCTATCCGAAGAAAATGACCAACTCACTTTGATCGCTTCAAGTAAAACTAAGCTTCACAACAGATTTTATTCAAATAAACTAGATAAAGTAATCCCAAAACTTGGGACTTGGCAACATAATATTCCCCAAATTCTCCTTTTTGAATTCGAAAATTGTGATAAGCAGTTAATTTTGAGACTGTATATTGGCCCAGGGGACGAACCAACAAGAATTAAATTGCATATGATTTCCAAAAAAACACCTAGATTATTCAACAGATCTCACCACGAACTTAGGCCTAATTGGTTATCAATTTATCAAAAGGAGTTCCTGAATGAGCTTGAATACGATAAAAACGATGTGACGGATTTGGAAATAATCATTTCAAATAGATTTACCCAGTTCATGAAAGATGACTTGCCACAGATTGAAGAAGCTTTCAGCCATGAATTTATGGTTGGAAGCAAATGAAATGGGAATTAGAGAAACCCTACTTACACTTAACTCCCTGAAAACGTCAGGGACAATCCAGGATTATGCCATTGCCGGTGGCTATGCCTGTATGTTTTATGACGTGCAAATGTCCACATACGATCTGGACGTCCTGGTCGTGCTACCTTCAGAAGATGATTTTCACCGGCTTTACCAGCACTTCAAACAAGCTGGAAATAAAATAGAAAATTTTTATATTTTCATCGGAGATATGCCAGTCCAGTTTTTCCCTAATTATATTGGGCCCTTGTACAACGCCGCCATTGCGAAAGCTAAAACGGTTCAGTTTGAGAGTATCAACTGCAAATTCGTGAATGTCGAATACCTCATCGCATTATTATTGACAGCTTACAGGGAGAAAGATAAAATCAGAATTAGTAGTTTACTGGTTAAAGCGGATAAGCTACTGTTGGCAGACGTTGTAAAAAGGTTCGACGATGGGAAAAATCAATTATTTAAAAGATACAAAGAGGTTCTGGCAAGAACGGGCTGATGCCAGAATTTCGCTTGAGAAAAAACGCGAGGGTGCGACTCTTGCGGCAAAGGAAAAGGAAGCCAAGCAATTGAAGTCAGATTCATTGTTCTTGAAGACTGGGCGCATTCTTTCAACGAAACACTAGCGAGAGCTCATGCCACACGCTTCGGAGCCCCTTACTCCAGATATTTCGCAACCAGCTCCGCCCACCTTTTCACTCCGTACTCCTCTCCTCCCTTGGGAGATTCCGGTGATTCGATCACTTCTTTCCCTGTATCGAACCGCAGATAGATATACAGCGGCGATTTGCTAAATTGGAGCATTTGGTCCGCATACGCCGAATTAGCGTGCAAGTCCAATAGTTGCTCACGAACGTTCGGTGATAGTTTGTCCCATTTGAGCCACGGCGTGGACATGAATTCTTCATGAGTTATGTCTTTAAGTGATGGCATCATGCTTAATCTGTGATGATAATTCAGTGAATTCCAACCATAGGCCGTTGTTTCAATCCATTGGTCCTTCAAGACCCATCCATGATAATCAACTCTTGTCTCTGGCATTGAACCCACCCTCTTATTTCCAAGCATGAAGGCAATATCGGCAATTGGAGTTCCTTCATTCTTGCTAGAGGGATTCTAACCCTCTGTTTTGACAGCTAGTCTGTCACTATTATTTTCTTTTTTTAAATTATTGCCTGAACGTATGTGATTCTCTGCATCGCAAACATCTTGCATGCATTGACATTGGCGTGATGGCCATCTAGGATGTTAGAGTAACAAGCCAATCGATCGTTAGAATATCGAAGGGGGAAAGCATGCCAAGATACGACCAGAAGTCCTCGGAATATAACGAAGGATACCATGTATTCGACAAGATAGATCAATATTTAAATTTTAATTATGACAAGTTGACGACCAGGGACATTTCCAATTTATATTATGGCGTCTTCGATGCACAAAAACATCTACGGGGGAGTTCTGGCGGATTTACTGGTTTTTCGGAGTTCTTAATTTTCAGATTGTTGGTCTATACATTAGAAAAGGACATTAAACTAAATTTTAAACCCGAGATAACTAAAGATTCGAGCCATACCTTGACCTTTACGTGCGATAATAAAAGTAAATTCAAGTTGACCCAGGGGATCGACCCACACAATGATAAAATCAAAATAAGACCAGATATCTTGATATTAAAGGACGAAATTCCCTATTCAGCCGCAGAGATCAAAGTTTGGCTGACTGAGAGGATGACGACAGCATTAACGGCTGTAGAGCGATTAAGATCGATTTATGAGCAAAATCCCAAGAAATGCCGCTGTGCCTTATTCATCTTTGCCACAGTTGATAATAATAAAAAATTACTTGAAGAACTTGAAACACTTCAAAATGATGCTAACAAAACCGATACCTAGCTAACGATAGTTCTTCTAAATAATATAGCCACTGAAAAATTCAGCACAATATTGAAAAAAGGCTTGGGATTAGAAAAACTCAAAAGTTGATACCCTCCAGTTATTAGCACCAAGCCACGAATAATAAAATTCGGTCTCTTATTGATGGAGTTGAAACCAAATCTCGATAACAAACAGAAGACTGCAGAGCGGCAGCAATCATGGACCAGTATTAGTGGCATCGAAATTTACTTAGCGATTGGCACTCGTCAATTTGCATAATAAATTGAGTAGTTTCATATCTTCCAGAGACTTTGCAGTTGTTCCCGCTATTCGAGGGTCAGCAACAACCACCGCCAGGCATTGGGCACGGGAAACAGCGACATTGACTCTGTTGCGGTCGAGAATGAACGCTAGCCCCCGGGAACCATATTCCCCATAACTGGAACATAGAGACAGGATGCAGACCGGGGCTTCCTGCCCTTGAAACTTATCTACACTCCCAACACGCGCGCCTGCAGGCAGAGCATCTTTGAGTGCGCGAACCTGAGCGTTATAGGGAGATATGAAAAGAAAGTCCCCCAGCTCCAGAGGCCTAGTGGTTCCATCTTTGGAGGTGTAGAGACGTCCGAGAAGCTCGTTGTAAATAGCCAGTACTCTCTCGACTTCCTCGTCGCTCCGTTGAACGTTCCCATAATGCTCGACGCCTCTGAATACTATTCCGTTCTCCACGTTGATTAACCCCTGCGCCCCGGAGGGAACAGTGATCTTTTGTTTGGCGCAGTCGATGTGAGAACCCAATCTTCCCTCGTAGATACTCTCAGAAATAAAGCTGCAGACTGACGGATGCATCCTCCGGGATTCACCGAGGAAAAGGCCGCACTTCGGTGGGACTACAGCATGAAAAACAGGTGCATCAGGTTGGCTGGCATCCATATCCATAAGCGCGTATTGCAGAACCGAAAGCCCAGCATCGCCAGGGTGCGAGCCTTGAACCGGTTGTTCAAGTTGCATCTGGTCCCCTAGCAGGACAATGTTTCTGGCACAGCGAGCCATCGCCACAGCGTTCGCTAGAGGAACCTGCCCCGCTTCATCAATGAAAAGGAAATCAAGCGCGTCTATCCATTCTGGTCTCGTAAAGAGCCATGCCGTTCCGCCAACCACACCCTCGGTGTATGCCCCAAACGCATCTCCGTTGCCTTGAATGTGTATCAAACAGGGGTTGCGGACAAACAAAGCTTCCTCCTCATCCCCACCAACTTTCACCCCGTGGAGCATGACACCGCGTTCCCGGGCGGCATCGCCGCAGGCAAATAAAAGGTTCACCACTGCCTTGTGGCTATTGGAGGAAATACCTACTTTCTTACCATCAGCCAGCAGCGCCATGATGACCTGCGAAGCAGTGTAAGTCTTTCCTGTGCCCGGAGGTCCTTGTATGACAAGGCATCCACCTGACATTGAACCTGTAATCCTGATGGCAGCATCTTTGGGAGACTCCCCGGCCAATTGCGGCAACCCGCCCGGGGGTATGCGATTCAACAGCGCGGTAACCGGGGAGACCAGTTTGTTTTGCAAATGCCCCGAGGCAACTTCAGCCAGAGCAGCCTGCAATGTTTCCGCCGGTATGTGTTCATAAGGTATAAGTGAACCAAACTGAGGGAATATACCCCCAAATTGTTCGTTCAGATTTTTGCTTCCGGTCTTGAGTACGAGTGTGCCGACAGACGCGTCAAATTCGGTAAGGGTTAACTTTGCCGTCAGATTATGGGTAAACATGACTTGAACCCTGTCGCCGGCAGCAAGTTTGCATTCCTGGGAAGGGTCGAAGCAATATGTTTGGACCTGGGACCGCTTCTCGGGAGCTGGGTCTCCCTTTGCCCGGGCCCCTTCTATGCATCCATGGTCATCGTGCAGTTCTTCCGCTGTGGCTTCCGCGCGGTCAAACATGCGCCACCACATGGGTTTTTGTTCCCGACGATGAAAGTCCACTACGTCCGCAAGGACAACCGATACCGCATCGCCTTTAGCGCGCAGGTTCGTCGCGATTTCTAACCGTTGGGCGCCTTCCGGTGATATTTCTGGTGCGGGAGTCGTGACGGAAACAGGCGCGGAGGCGGCAATGATCTTTTGCTCTACAGCCAACTTCCTTAGCCACCGCAACAACTCTGTTGTAGACTTGCAGTCATCTTCATTGTAGTCGCGGATGTCCTTCAGGATTGGGCTTTCATTCCAACCGCGAGGCTGTTTGCTTTCGATCCAGCGTGCGTACTGGACGATAGAGTCACCGGCTGTGGCAACTTCGGTAGTGCGCTTCGGTCGATAAAGATGTTCTACGGACTTGAGGGAGTAGCTATCTTCACCGATTCGTAAACCTTGGCATACGATATGGTAAAGATCGACGAACACTTCGTTTCGAAGAAGCTGATCAACCTCATCTTGCCGGGTATCGTGCCTGATGCTTAAGCGTCTAATGGCGCTGACCTCATAAGGGGCGTAATGGTATATATGCATTCCCGGACTACTATTCCAACGCGCAAATGCCCAATCCATGAACTTTTCAAAAGCGAGTTTCTCTTCGTCGCGGTCATGTGCCCACCAGTCCTTGAATTCTCCCCCGTTAGAGATGCTTATGCCGAAAAGGTATTCCAACCCGCCGGGAACCAGCGGGTAACTTTCCATATCGAAAACTACATCTGCCGCGTGCTCTGCGGGTAGCGCGGCGAGTCCCTTGGGTTCCCCATTTGCTCCGCATTGGGGTAAAAGTTCGTATCTGGGCGGAGAATCGGGGTTTTCGTTTCTGTCTTTTAATGTCTGGCACTGAAGTCGTGCCTGGTCTACCAGTTTTTCCATGGATTCGCCCGCAAGCTTATGCACCATTTTGCCTGAGGCTGCCGACAAATCGGTCATTGTGGCAATGCCAGAGTTTTTCAGCTTCTTGATTTGACCAACCGTTATTCCTGCAACCCGTACCAGGTGGTCAGTATCTATAAAAAATTGATCCGCAATCGAAGTCCATCGGCCGTGATCTGCTCCTGGCAAAGGCTCGGGCCGGTCTTTGATGTTCCCGGTGAAGCCTTCTTGCATGGAGAGAAAACTCGCCTTGATGTGGCGGTAATAGTGAATAAAGTCCTCGACGCGGAATTCAATCTTCTTTTTAGACCCGAGGATGATGCCGAATCTTTCCTGCAATGGCTCACCGGTTTCCGTTGCGAGCATCTCGGTATAACAGCAGAGCTGAATGGCGTAATACGGCTTGGGAGAGAGGGCAAGCTTGGAGTCCCAAACTTGATATCTTCCGGATTTATCCAGCATAAGAAAGTCAGCGTAGCCGGCAAACTGACCGGCAGCAAAAGCAGCCTGAAATATAATGAGGGCTTTCGATTTGATCGCGGTGAGCGTATTTGCCCTGGAATCCTCGAATTTACCTCTGGGAATTTCGAGCAATTTGGGTTCCAACACCTTGAATTCTTCCAGAACCGTATGCTCATGCTGATTTCCGGTCTCAGCAATTAGTTTTTCTTCTTCTGTTTCCTCATCCGGAGTTACTGCACCGGGATTCTCAAGATGGTATCGGTCCATCCAAGATGCAAAAGGGGACGACGAATAGCGAACCAGGTCGCTTGGTGAATAAATCAGTTGGCCTAACTTATCTTTCTTCATTGGTTACTATCGACTTATGTTTAACTAGCAGCTTCTACCGTAAGTTCAGAGAAGTACGATGTTACAAAGAATCGCAATTTGTTAGTCAATAACGGAAACTCTTTTAGATTGGTTGACTTGTCTTGTTCTGCTTCCAGTTTATCATTGCGTTACCCCTTCCGATTCCTTATATCTCTCGCCGATTGCATTGCTTTCTTTTCCTTCGCTAGTTCCTCAAGCGATCCCCGCACCAATTCTGTTATGTCAGTATTTAAAGAAATGGCAGATTGGTAGGCTGATCTTCTCATTGCCAGTACCAAGTCAGCGCCACTCCAATAATAATCGTACGGTTGCAGGCTATCTGGAGTAAAGATTCTTTCCCTAATACCGTCTTGACCCAATATGTGTTCGATGGCGGCTACATCCGCAAGTTTGGGGCTGTTCGGCAATAGTTCTAAAAGGTGGCTACTCATTATTTTGGCCGCCTCGTGAACCGTCGGCGGGTAGAACTGAATCCACTCTTCAAACCTTCCAGGTCGTAGCAGAGCATCGTCTATATCCTCTGGCTTATTGGTCGCTCCGATTACAGTCACATTCGTCAACACTTGGACCCCGTCCAATTCTGCCAGTAACACTGAAAGAACACTTCTTACTGCTCGACTCTCGGATTGTTCTCGAGAAGGCGCAAACCCATCCAGTTCGTCAATAAACAGGATAACCTTCCTTCCTGCCGCCGCCAACTCTCTGCTGAATGTAAAGACCTCCTTAAGATTCTTTTCACTTTCGCCAACGTATTTGTTAAAGATTTCTGCAGGAGTCAAATAAATAAAATACTGATTTACTGTGGCTGCAATGTACTTTGCAAGAAGTGTTTTACCGGTACCAGGGGGTCCCGAAAACAGCAACCCTCGAGCGGGCCTAGAAAAAGGCGGTAATCCGACAGCGGGTGTCAAGATGGGTGGGTTACCTTCGGTTAGTTCGACATGAAGCAACATCGCACGTCGCAGCTTATCCCAAACTTCTTTTGAAACCTCTGGCGGCTCCACTTGGTGGGGCACTTCGATAGACAGGAATTGTGGCAAAGAAGCCTTGTATTTTTTAGCGATTTCGAGAGGGCTTGTCTTGCCCCCTTTTAAATCCGCTTGGCGCATCTCTTGTCGCATGCCTCGAGCAAGAACACTCAGGTCTCTATAGGTGAACCCTTGGGTCGCTTTTGCTAGCCCTTCAGTCTCCAGACCCGAGATTTCAAGCCCGTACATATCTTTGATTTTCTCGACTGACTCTGGGTCGGCACCTGCTACCGCTTTTAACCTAATTTCTAGTTCACTTGTTTGGAGTTTCTTAAAAAATTCCTTCCGTTCGCTAAAACCAGGTGTAATTACCACGCTCCTGTGCGGGAAGAACTGAAGCAGGGCTTCAGGGATGTTGTTCAAACTGTTGGCCTCTGCAAGCACACCGATCTGATAGTCATGTCTGTCAAACATCTGACGGAAGAAGTCTTTTAGAACGGCTGTAACTTTCTGTGATTCAGCCAGGGCGGCGGTTGAAACCTGCTTTTTCTCCGTTAGAGCATCTAGATCCTTGATGACTAATAGGTATGGCATGTTCTTCCCACGTAGTAAAGCATCCTCAGTGTATAACCTGCAGAAATCAACCAGAGGAACTTGCCCATCCACGAGGCGAGAGATAGAAATTTCTTTTACAACTAGTGGCTTCCCTATTTTGTCCATCCCTGTCTTCAGTGAGCGAAGCTCACCTTGAATTCGTGCCGATTTACCGCAACCTGGCAAACCATGAAACAAGCGCGTAAATGGACGAATGCCATTCTCTACGACATACGCGTCGGTTTCGACCTCAAGCTCTCCAAGGAATACCGCAAACATTAGCTCATCAAACGCAAAAACCTCCCTAACTTTCTCGCGTTCTTGCTTTTCCCGTTGCTCTCGTTCTTGATCAGCCTGTTTTCGCACTCTAGATTCGATGACACCGCGAAGCTCGGCCAAAATACCCTGTAATTCCATTGGGATCTCTATGTCATGGCCTAGCGTTTCACGCACTGAATGCACTATCTCTCCAACTTGTGGAATTGCCGATATCACGGTATTCTTACCAACGTCGATCACTGTCCCACCATGCTCCACATATCGCCGGATGCCAGAATTCACTTCTCTCACGCTTTTATATTGGTTTACAAGCATTCCCGTCAATATGATAGTTTCTCCGGTTCTTGTATCTATTGTTTCGGTTACGGTCTTCAATGCTTGATTAAAACTGGCTATTGTAATAGATGTTTCTCCAGCGCTTGTTATTTCAACCGCCCCGGTGACCACGAGGGTGTATTTACCACCCCCTATGTTGATCCGGAGCAAGCGGCCAGTTGTGGTCTGTCCCTCGATCGGAATTCCTTTACTTTGGAGACGGTGAACAAGCTCCGCTTGTTCTGCCATAAACCATTCAGATAAAACTTCGTAACCCACCTCGGTGAGCCAGACTTTTTGGTCACTCGAGCACGTTAAAACATGATTCCTGAAAAGAGGCTCCATGTTCAGTTTATGTTCGTGCCCTTTCAAAGCAGTAACCCATTCAGCGAAACCCGAAGACTTAACGGCATCCGTTGCTTCACCAATCAGATCATATTTAGTTTTCCCCGTTATCGCTTGCCATACTTCCGGATCAGCCGCCAACGTTGGGAAACTCCCTAGTTCGAATAGGCTGTCAAGTCTTTTGCCAGAAAAGAAAATATAAAATAATGATTTCAGTTTACGGTAAAGTGATTGATCTACCCCCAGGCCGGCAAGATAGGAAGCGAATACATCTTTTACAGTCGATTGCAAGCTAAAACTTGTGGCAAGAGGCTGCCCTATGATCAATTGTAACAGAGCCCTTTCGCGGGCTGAAAGTGCTGCATACTGTTTTTCTATTGCTTGTTTTATTCCAATCGTCCAATCCTCTTCAGTTAGTATTTCGGCGAGAGCAGCTTTCGAAATTATATCGCGTACCCATGGTAGTATCTCAGGCTGTTTCTGGGATGATATCATCCCATTGGTATAGAGAGTGTCCAATATCTTCTGGTCAACCAACATAGCTAAGATTGCCTGGTTTTCTACTTCCCAACTCACATGGGCTGCGTTTGCTTTTTCAATGAGGTAGAGTGCGCCCACTTCAACCCTAGAATAAAGCTTCTGAAACAACACTTTAAGAGGGGGGGCTATTGAAACGCAGAGTTGCTCTTCAGATAGGCCTCCTTGAAATCCTGCAATAATTGAGAAATTTTCAAAGACGTCCCCAACATTTAGCAACGGCATTTCTGCCGCAGCTACCGACACAAAACGGCGAGTCGTGTCCAGTATTGTGTTTGGTTGATTCTGTTTCTGAATAAACGCGATTAATTCTATGGTCGCACGGTGTTGTTCAAAATATCGCACCTTCAACGCCAACTCTGTATCTTCCAAGAGGTACAGCTCACCATCTAATCCTTTCACTAAAGGCACAGGGATTTCGGTAGCTACATTAGCTTCCAGTCCCTTGGCTAAAATTAGCCTGATCTGAGTAGCCGTGACTTCCGGCCCGATGATTCCTATCTTGAGGATCTTCAGTTTCTGTTCTTTAGTGAAATGGGAATTCAAGAGCTCTATTAACTGTTCCTCAAATAGGATAACGGTCTTTTGACCTGGAGAAACAAAGATCGACATATCTTGAAGTAACCTGACATCTGCTTCCGATAATACGATAGCATCGTCCTTACCTACGGGGCAGCCTCGGAGAACCTTGATCAGGACAACCCGGAGTAATACCCCGGCCAAACGTTCATCGCTTGATAGGCTCGCAAACCTCTCTCTTTGAAGAAGCCTAAGTTCAGTCTCGGCTCGTTTTAGTGCGTTCTGTGGAATGGGGCCAGTAAAAAACAGGGGAACCGTCATAATTTCCCCGCTGACTTTGAAACAAAGCCCGTGGCACTCGAGGTCGCTTATAGTCTTGGAATCGATCGACTTGAGAGCCACCCCTTTATTAAAATAAAAAACAAAACGGGCAACGCTCGACGTAATGAGTTCTCGCTGAGACGATTCCAGAAGACTTTGCACCTTAGGTTTTACGCCTTCAAACTGGGATGCTGGTATCATAGGTTCCAGGAAGGCACCTCTCCAATTATTACCTTTCGTGTAACCGGCATTGACTGTATTTACAAACCCTTCTACTATAAGTTGACTGAATGCCGAAGAGACCGTGAGGTAATGCTTTTCGAACTCTCGATGTCCTAGACATATCGTTGTCGCTAATCGCAAGAAAGTGTCTCTGTCTGGTTGGTCAAGGTTGGTTTCTCGCATGGTCAAAGGTCTGACTTCCTTGAGGAGCCATAGCAGTGACTTTTCTAGATCGCTTAGCGATCGCCCAGAATGATTAGGTTTCTGCGCCTCTTCTTGGTTACCCTGCTTTTTTAACGGTTTTTGTTTAGTTTGCCTTTCTACCGACGTTTGTTTTGCTTGCCTTTGCAGTGCTTCGCCCTCGGCTCTTAAGGCTTGACGTATTCGTTCTACATCCGATTTTATGGTACGTTCTTCTTCTGGCTGTCCCTGAGCCTGGAATATTTGTTTTTCTGCCATTGATCTCCACCTCCAAAAAGACTTATCGTCCGATAAGTGATGCTAGTCTATGCAAGAGTTTAATAACTTCCACCCGGTCGCTTTCGTTGTCAAACGAGACCTCAGCACACCGGGGAAGCAGAAGTTCGTCGCAAGGGCTATTCGCCAAACGTAGTGCATTTTCTAGTAACACTCCCACGTCTAATAAAAGGTGCGTGTCGCCCCAAAGCACTTCGTATAAGATAATATCCGTTCGTAGCCCGTCGCTGATCACCACATGAGCATACGTATTAACTGGGATAGAAAACCCCTCACGCATAGCATGGATTATTATATGAACAGCCAATTCACAGTCGGCCTCAGTTGCAATTTCAGAGGTCAGCATGAATGCGTTGGTGTACAACGGGAGCTGAGGCTGAATTAGTAGTTGTTGTCGTGCAATTATTTTAGGCTTCATATTCACGATCTCAAGGATGTCCACCTGGTTAGGGCGTAGTTTTACGATTGAAAAAGGACCACGGAGACTCTCGACAGTGATATCTGAGGGCAAGAACTGCACTCTGGAGAAGACCGTACCTTCAGCGACTTTACCCGCAAACCTGGCATACTCAGAATCCTCAATTCTCTGAAGGAATATCACAAGCTCGGGGTCAGGTTTCACCGGGTATTTGGACCATCGGGATACTATATATGGTTCACCTTCGATGTTAAGAAAGCAACCTGGGAGTGCAGATCGTACGGCCTCTGAATAAGAAGTTTCATCGATCCTCCGATCTTTATAAACCAGAGGGACTCGACCAAAACCATAAAAACTCAAATTATGGAACAGTGCGCCCCCCAACTCGGTTGGTTCTACGCAAAGTGGCAGCTCGTCTTCCATCATGTATAATTCCAAGTCTACCCTTGACTCTACCCATCCGAGTTCCTTTGCTAGTTTAAGGGTTTCTGGCTGTTGTGGTAAGTGATAGATGGACGCGTAGAATGCATCGAATAGCGTCGATGCTGCCGATTGCAAGGGAAGAGGAGTTGCCTCAGTAGGCATTGCCAGGTACCTTCTATAGCGTTGGGTATCTCCTATGATCGCTGCATCCCATGGCGCAAACGGGATTAATATCGATTCGGCATGACTTCCCGGAACACGCCCCTTGCGCCCTTCCCTTTGCCGAAATTCAGCCACGGTGTCAGGAAGCCCGACATGTATGACTCGTCCAACTCGACCGATGTCTATGCCTTGTTGAAGCGTCTTGCATGTAAGGCACACACTGGCTTCGCCACTTTTTAGGTTCCTTTCAGTTTCATACCTTTCTTCCGCTTTGATTGATCCGTGGTGCCGAACTACGCGTTTATCGTCGATTGAAGCGTGCAGTGAGTTTACCTGAGTCTTATAGGGCAGGAACATAAGAGTTCCAATCGGATCCTTGGCATAAGTGTGAGCGAGTTCTTTGAGGAACTCCATTAAATTCGGTACTTTATGAGTGATTGTGTATCGCTTGGCTGGGGCGGCAACTGTGCCACCGTCAACATGAATGAATATACGCCCCAGTCGATCCCCAGCAATCTGGCACAACTGAGAGGCATTCCCAAGCGTAGCTGATAGAAGAATCACCTGGGTTTGGAGTCCCTTCTGTTTCAACACGTTGAAATACGAAAGAAGTAAAGACCATTGATATGAGTTGTAGAGATGCACTTCGTCTATTATCAGGAAAGATAGATTGGCGAGAAAACTACTAAATGGACTGGCAAACTTGAGATGCTCAGTAAGCATCTGGGGATTACTGAGAACAATTTCGGAGTGTGATACCTCTGAGCGCCTCTTGTCGTTGTCACCATCGAATCGACAGACTGAGAAAGGAGAAAAGTACTTAACTATTCGCTCTGCCTGATCGTTAGCCAATGCCTTAGTCGGGTACAGAAACAACACCTGGCAAGGCTCATACTTTTGCAGTCTGCTTTTAGCAAGAACTCCCAGGCAAGCAGCCTCTGTCTTTCCAGACGCTGTCCCCGACGTGAGAAGCACGTTCTGTCCTGCCAGGAGAAGTTCAACCACCTTAATCTGATGAGTATACAGAGTGAAATTTGGGATAGTCACTACACCAAAGTGCGACGCGTTCCGTCCAAGGGGGTTTATTTCAGGGTTCTGTCCAGGAAGATCCTCAACCTGGAAGTCGATACCTACCGAACTTAGGATATTTGCTGTGTCCACTAGCACTCTTTTCAAAGCAAACGTTTCATTGATTTATCTTAATATCATGGTAACAACATCCTGCGACAACTGTTTCTGTCAGACGGACTAGACGCCTACAAAACACCATTTTCGTTAGAATAGACGGTAGATATGGCTCTTGCTTTCCTAGCAACGTCCTCCCTGAGTGATGCAGGTTCCAGCACTTCCACCCCATCTCCCCATCCCAATATCCAGTTCATCAATTCGGCTGTATGGCTGACTTCGATAGTCATCAGAGCTGAGCCATCGGGATACTTGGTAAATTTTTGAGAGGAATGCCAGATAATTTCCTCCATGAAGCGCACCATACTTTTGGCTACTTTGAGCTTAACCGTTATGATATTCTCACCTACCATGATGCTCCATGCCGAACTGAGATATTTGTTTGCATCAAAATCGGAGGGCACTATGTATGTTTCATCGGTTATGTTGATAGCTTGAATGCGGTCCACTTTGAACGTGCGGATTGCTTTATGCAAATGACAATAGGCTAAAACATACGACGAATGTCCATGCCCTGCCGGCTGAATGAAATATGGATCAACAAGCCGCTCTTTAGCTTCGTTGGCCTCGACTGATCGGTATTTAATTTTAACCGTGTGTCCTGTCGACCATGCATCTGCCAGATAATTTAATGTGCGCACAACTTTTCCATTGCTTGGCAAAGTTTTCATCCAGGCGATGGTCTTTTCAACCTGCTCCTTCAGCGGGGGCTGCACAACGCAGTTCAGTTTGGTAAAAATCGCCGTGATATCGGGGTCATTTCTGTGAGCGTAAGTCGCCATTAGGCGTGCCGCCAGAAATATGTTAAGAGCTTGTGAGGGTTCAAATCTGATTGGTGGAAGGTATCTATTGAGCACAATGCCGCAAGATCCGCTGTCACGCCATAAAGGGAATATGTCTTCTTCTTCGATTAGTTTTAAGTCGCGTTGAATTGCTCTCTTGCTGACCTCGCAAATCTCGGCGAGCTTTTCGAGTTTCATGCCTTGCTCTCCGTGCTGGTAAAGCAAGTGTTCAATATGCGAGAGACGGGCTACGGTGTCGGCGCGAGAATTCTTCGGCATGTGTCCCCCCGTTCTGAAGGCCGCTGAAAGCTAGTGGATGGACGAGAACTACTGACATTGTAGCACAATAAATACACCTTCACGCCCAGAGAATATGCCCCCTAATGCCATATTGACCTCATAATAAGTTGTCGCGGGGGCATGTTAGGCTTACTTATAAACATTGGAATGGACCCGTTTTTGAATATGCCAGACAAAACGATGGTGATATCAGAACTTGAGTTGAAAAGGTTTGGTAATCGGGAAAAATTGTCAATGCACATAACTTAGTGGATGTAATTGATGTCGGCTAATAAAATATATTCGAATTCAGACCAGGATTTCACCGAAGAATGGGTGGACCGCTGGTCCGAGTTTTCCCATTTAATTTTCGCATTGCTCATAACCGACCGGCCTTATGTAAAACCATACTTCATACCTCACCCCCCAACCGAAGATGAGCAACTCAAACATAAACAGCTCCGTACATGGTTCATTGAGCATGCCGAACGATTGATTCCATTGTGGGCCGATTATTATGAAGCTAAATTAGTGAAGTTAGAGGCCGATGATGACACTCCCTATATACATTGGCTGAATCCCTTCGCCATGTTCTATGAACCTGAAAACCTATATGAAATGGCTCATGCCATTCATCTGCAAAACAGCCGCGATGTTTGGAAACCGAATGAAGCTGATTCTTGGAATACATGCATGATACTTTTCCGCCAAGGCTTAATAGCTCGAACATTCTACAGTTTTATCTGCGGTGATGAGGATGAAAATACATCAGTGCCTGAAGCACCTTCAACAGATAAAAATGCACACCGCCCGAAAACGTCTTTTCTGAACACTGAAGAGCAGCAATTAGTTATGGAATGGACTATAAAATACGAGGATTTCATCAATGCTCTAATGGATATCGTACTCAAACCGCAGCCGCCTGAAGAAACGGAGAAGCTCCAATATGCCGAGTATCGGACTTGGTTAACGACACATGAGACAACCATCCTACCCCATTGGCAAATGTATCTAACATGGCAAGAAAAGTATGTCGCGAATCAACAAGGCCAAGACGGGGATTATGGCTTTAATCCAAGCCTCCAGTGCCCAATAGACTACTTCTACAAGCCAGAAGACCCTTATCGATGCTCTGCCCTTTTGAATCTTGCGGAAAGTCCAGAGAAGTGGGGAACCAATCAATCTCATGTCGGAGAAGTAATTGAACTCCTTGCAGGAGCTTCCCTTCAAATAGCCAGGTTCCGCGAATGGGCTTTCAAAGGCAATTTATGCCTACATCTTCACTGGAGACAAAAAGTAAACATAGGGCATTACACGTTGTTAACATCTTCTTATGACGGATTAGTTTTCGGAAGCAGCAATTTCAATAACAAAGCAGATATTGACCCCGTCCCTGATTTTGGGATATGCCTTGCTAATTTGTGGAGTAACCAGGTTACCTCCTACCCCAAGACCGTGATTGATTGGCCTGATGAAGGGATGATCGATATTCCCTTGTTTGAGAAGACGGTTGACTCAATCTTGAAACTGCTGGAATCCGGCAAGAAAGTTGATATAGCAGGTTGCAGGGGACACGGAAGAACGGGAACTGTATTAGCTTGCTTACTGATCGAGCTTGAACACCTTGGCCCTGACTCTGCGATAAAGACTATCCGGGATAGGTACTGTGAGTTCGCGGTTGAAACACCGGAGCAGGAACAATTGGTAGCCATTTATTATCAAAATAAAATACGCAGGAGCGGCGAGGATGTGTGAATAAAGATATACACGGAAAAGAGAGAAGCGGCGTTACTTCAATCAGCCCTTCGGACGGCGTAATCGTCAACTGCCCTCGGATCAAATTAGTCACATTACAAATAGAGAGGTATGCGTATGAGTAGTATTTTCAATCCGTCAAAGTGGCGTTTCAAGGTAGTCGGAGTAGGGAGAACGGGTTGCCAAATGGTATCACGTATGGCGGCGAGGGAGATCCCCGCCCCCTACGGCATTGAATATATCGCGATGGACACGGATGCCCAGGACCTCGCCATGGCGGATGTACCCAAACGCATACAACTTGGCGGGCGACTCCTCCACGGACTGGGGTCCGGCAACAACCCTGACATGGGGCGCAGAGCAGCTGAAGCGAGCCGCGGAATTATCCGGCAGAACATCAATGGTTCAGACATATTATTCGTTGTGGCAGCCGTAGGTGGCGGAACCGGAGCGGGCGCGGCTCCTATAATCGCCGCAATGGCAAGAAACATGGGAGCATTGGTAATCGGAATAGTGGCTGCTCCCTTTGTATTTGAAGGTGATTATCGCGCGGAGACAGCACAACAGGGGGTTGAAGCATTGCTGCGAAGCGTCGATAGCTTGATAGTTATGCCTCAAGACCTGACCTCATCTTCATCCGAGAGCAAACTAGATGTGGCTTCGGTCTTCCAAACCATAACAGCCTCAATGGCTAACAGTGTGGATATGCTCACCCAGGCTATTTGCCTTCCCGGCATGATCAATCTTGATTTTGCTGATGTCCGCGGTATTTTAAAAGACTCCGGATTGGCCGAAGTGTCATTCGGGTCTTCGTCGGGAGAAGACCGAGCCGCTCAGGCGGCCTATGCAACTCTGGCCAACCTTTCTTCAGACGCCACTGGAAACAGGGCTCATGCTGCTTTGTTTAGCGTAAGAGGGAGTAGTAGTAATCTTACGCTTTTCGAGGTAAATTCAGCCGCCGAGATTATCAGGCAAGAAATTGACCCTGATGCGAATATTGCTTTCTCGGTCCACTGTGACGACAAATTAGGTGAGGAGATACACATTGCTCTGTTGCTGACCAAATTCTCAGATCCTTTTTCAAACAATAATGATTCAACAAATCAAGACCTGGAAAGACAGAGTTAATTATTCGAGCGCTCCCATAGAATAATACCGGAGGCTTTAAACGATGCAAATGCAACATATTAACCCCTTCAACTTTGGGCCAGCATGTGATGGTGAACCATTGGCCTTCGGTGCACAAGCCCCTGAAAGTATCCGGGTTAAGTACTGGGTAGACGGGATGAAAACCCGTGGGATTAAACGCGTAATCTGCCTCTTACCTGACGCAGAAATTGACGATGTCTACACGCTGCAGCCAATCAGAGAAATCTACAAACGTGAATTTGGTGAAGACAATATTTGCTGGGCGGGAATCCTAGACAGCCATATTTGCAGCAGAGAATTATTAGTGAAAACAATAGTGCCTTTCATGCGCAAATCTGTTGAGAAGGACGACAAGTTTGTAGTTCATTGCATGGCGGGTGCCGGCAGGACTTCAAGAATACTGGCGGCCTTTCTTACCCATGTCAGGAAAATGGATCCTGCGAAATCCCTGGAAGGTGTTTCAAGTATTAAAGGGGTTTATCGTGCACCACTAGAAGGGGTTGGATGGAACTATTCCTTGAAAGAATTGCTCGCATTGTTAAAGGCGGATTGAAAATGGTGCAAGAAAGGAGATTTTCGAATGGCTAATACACCTCGAGATGATGCTCGCGATTCCAATGCGAGCAAATCAAATTCTCCGGAAATAAAAATGCCTATTCGTCAATGGCCCATCCCAATGGACGAAGCTGTTGAAATTGTGATCTCCCACATGGATCAAGAAACTAAAGATATCGTTGCTAATAGCGGCACCAACGCTTGGATGCACTACCATTTTGATATAGGCATGTGGATCAGAAACGCTTTCGGATTGTGGAAAGTGTTTCCAGAATTGGGAGCTGACTCTGCATGGATACCCATCTTCAAAGCAGTAAGAGACAAGTTGCGCTCGGACAAGGGAATGCCAGAGGAGAAAACTTTCCCACCCAAAGGACTCAGCGGACAAATATCTGATAAGAATAATCCTCAGGGTGGTCAATCATGAAATTATTCCACAGAAATAAAGGGGGAAGGCTGGGTGAATCAAAGCGTATTCCTGAAGGCACTTTTCGCTGTGATGTGTGTACATTTGTCCAACCCTCGGCCTACCTTTGCGGGACAGTTATTGACGCTGCAGATAGCCCCTCAAAGACCTACACGATGTGCGGTGCATGTGCGTTGTGGTTAGGCATGGGAACAACTCGTTTCCAGCAAAATCTAATTTTCAACTTCTCCGAAAGACAATTCGAGAAGATTAAAGCTTTGCAAAAAGAACTTATAACCTATTGCGGAATGGGTGGGGTTCGTAAGAATATCACAGCACTGGCGAACGAGAGCGCCGAAATAATACGCGGCAGTGAAAATCCTGATGAAATCATTGGGAATATCCGCAATTTCTTAGATAAGACACCAAATTTGAGGGGACTCATCAAAATGCGGTATTCCCATATCCCCATTACGCAAATTGAGCTTGCGGACCGACTCACCAGAGGCGAGTTTGTTAACCCACGGGAAATTAAAAAAGCGAATAGACGTTCCTCATAAATATTCAAGGGACGCTACTATGGCGGCAAATCACATGAACGTTCGCATTCCCCATGTTTTAGCTCCGGGAACTCCCGGCACACTCTCAATGGCATCGGAAGCAAATATATGAATAGAGCGCTCATCGCTGAGCTAAAACTGAATCAATAGAAACCAGCAGGGAGGAAAAGAACAAATGATTGAAATGTTGGTGGATAGCCTGCGTGCCGGATTCATGGACTCGTCGTCCATCTCTCGTGGCACACTATATAACGTGCTACTTAAAGATAAAACCTCGGACCGATATTTGCCTATTGTTGTTGGCTCAACCCAGGCTAACCTCATAAGTAGCAAAATCCGAAACGACTATTCAGAGCGTCCTGATTTACTCGATCTTCTAAATACTGTCATGACTAAATTCGGCATTGAATTAGAGAAAGTAGTGATCTACGGCTATGAAGATGATTCGTTCTTTACCAAAATCATATTGAACAAGGGTGGTATCAGGTACCCATTTGAAGCCAGAACCAGTGACGCGATTTCCCTTTCAATAAGCAAACTGATCCCTGTAAATGTTGAAGAAGATGTTCTCGAAAAGAACGGCGTTACTTTAGACGACGCCGGCGCCCATGCAGAGAAACCTTACTACCAGATTGTCAGGTACATCGCTGATACAACTCAAGAGCTGTTAAAAATCGCCGGGTTGGAGTCGAAAAGATTAAATAATGGATTCGTAGGTACAGGGCATCTTCTCTTGGCGTTAATGAAGGAAAATTCCGTATCCACCATGCTTACAGGTTTGGAGGTGCACCTGGATGTCAAAAATATCGAGGCACTTGTCGCAAACGAATCACCCGTTGAGGAATCGAGCTTGACTACCGCGACCAAGGACCTGATTCAATCTTCGATAGACAAAGCCTTTGCATTATCTGATACCCACAGAGTCAGACCAGAACATATTCTCATGGCGATGGTTTCCAGCGAAGGAGTAGCAGGCGATATCCTGAGAAAATATGGGGTTACGCTTGAGAAAATATACTTTCAAATATTAAGGCAAAAACAGGTACTGGCGTAGGATATGCCAGGGAAGGAGGATATCCATATGCAAAACGAACCCAAACATGTCATAACTGACCGAATGCTCATCGAAAAGATGAAGGGTGAAAAACTATTGTCAGGGATACCTTCGAATTCGGGCATAGTTCTGGGTTATGTCAGGAATATCGGGGCGGATGATTACAACCTGAGCATGGGCCTTCAACAGGGCGAAATTATTGTTTCTAACTCAAGCCGGGTAGGAATGAACTTACCGGACACCTCCAGTTTTTTGAAGAAAGCCTCCGCCATGGTGCTTGATCACGGAGCGCTAACTTGCGGAGCGTCTATACTCTCCAGAGAGCTGAATATTCCATACATCCCAGGTACAGGGAACGCCACGACCATTCTTCAAACAGGAATGCGTATTATTGTTGATGGGACCACAGGCGGGGTTTATAGGTGTGTAAAACAAGAATTTGGGACCGGGCTAACATGGGAAGCCGCTTTAATCGAAATACAGCAACAGGTAAGTAAAACTACCTACCAGACCTGGTTTAAGGAGACAGAAGGGCTCGCCTTTGATGGCTCTCATTTTCTAGTGGGCGTTTCCAATGCTTTCGTGGCCGAGTACCTCGGAAAGTGTCAGCGAACACTTATAGAACAAACCCTCACTGCACTCATGCATACACCGATCAATGTGCGGTTTCAGTTTGATTGGGTCCTTAAGTCAAACCCATCCCGAATGGAGGAATCAAATCGTAGTATTCCATATGCGAACGGCTTCTACTCAAGGCACCCCCATCATGGGGCTCGCTATAGTCGAAAACAAGGTTGTACCCCATGCCGTTACTGCGCACGCACTCGAGGGAGATCGTGACGTTGAGAATTAAACAAAAGAGACGATTGAGAGTGACTAGATATTTGCCCCAGAATATTAGATCGTATTCGTTATAGAGATCAGGCGAAGGAAATAATTGTCCTTATTCAAATTACAAAACGAAGCAGGTGGTGAACCCGTCAAAAATACCCAGCAAGCAATCAGATTGAAGTTAACCGTGTTGAATCGAGAAAACAAGCTGGTTACAGCCTTGCGCGAATGGGGAGTCAACGGAAAGGGATATAACGAAACCGTCGTCAAGGCTGGCTAGTAGCTGTTGCCATGAAAATAAGGAGTATTTGAAATGCAGTTGTATCGAGCAAACTTCTATAATTTCGGCCCAGCTTGCGAAGGTGAACCATTACTCTATGGTGCTCAAGCACCTGAGTGGCGCATGCCTCAATCATGGGTGTCTTTTATGAAAGAGAACGGGGTCAAACGTGTTTGTTGCTTATTAACAGCCGATGAGATTCACAATTTCTATACAAAGCCTCCACTAAAAGAACTTTATCTGGCCGAATTTGGTAAGGAGAACATTCTTTGGGCAGGAATTACAAATGATAGTTTATGTAGCAGAGAAGCTTTGGACAAGCTCATTATCCCATTTTTGAGAAAATCTATTAAGGATGATGGCAAAACTGTCGTTCATTGCAGAGCTGGTTCGGGACGTACATCAGTCATACTAGCAGCATTTCTTGTGAGAGTAAGGAATATGGACATCGACGAAGCCTTGAAGGCAGTCTCGAATGTCGCAGGTGTTTCGCGACGACTTCTTGATGGCGTCGGAAAAGATTATACGAGAACTGATCTCGTTTCTTTGCTAAAAATAGTCTAAAAGGATAGTTACATATGATCAAATCTCTACTCTATCGGCTACGGCTAATAAGAAAATCCGGCAAACTCAAAATACTAGTCGTGGATGATGAACCAAGATTCGCGAAGATTATTAAACGTGTGTTGTCCTCTGATGAGTATGATGTACAAGGGGCAGACACGGCTATCGCAGCTTTAAAACGGATCAAGAGAGAGAAGTTTGATCTTATTATTATGGGTATTAGGATGCCAGGTATGAGCGGTATCGAGTTTTACCACCGTATCGAAGAAACAAATCGATCGTACCTGAATAAAATAATATTTGCCACCGGCGATTATAAAAGCGAGGAGTGCGTGGATTTCTTTTCCAGGACTGGGGTACCTTGGTTTCCCAAACCGTTCACAAGGGACGATCTATTAAGAGCAGTGAAAACTCAATTGAAAAAGAATGCAACTTTGGGTCATGCATCTCCTTTGTAATAATAAAATACAAGCCCCGAAAAAAGGAGCCTGCTAAGCAACGACGCTAGATTAATCAGGGAAATGGTTATACCTGGGTAACATCAAGCCACTGGTCTCTGGTATATGTGTTCAACATTTCCAACGATATTGTACATGTACGATTACGCACGTATCGAATTATTTGAGGTTAAAATGATGATGGAATAAGGTAAAATGCCCTCAAAACTACACTGTCGTAGGCATTTAGTAAGGTGAAGATCCGTTTGATACTGTGTTCGAGCACTGCAAATATACCATAGAGGAATGCTTTACCCGCTTGCAGGACAATTATTAAGACTAATTGGGTCAAAAAACCATCGGGACACCATCTCCCATCACCTGGAACAAGACGCCATGACATTTTAGGGAAGCGCTTCATAATCTATCGAGATCCTCCGGCTAAGTCCGACCTCGGAGTTAACGCGCGGCAACAGTGCAATCGTCAAGATGGATATTGAGGAATAACGGGTGAAACACTTTACGACCAGATACACCGAATACTTTTCGGAAATCCACGTCAAAATCGATAGCACAACAATGACTGGAATAAGTGATTATTTGATTTATGGTATGGGCGACAACCACTGTGGTAGTTGAGGTAAGACGTTTATCTACCTAAAATGGCCATCTTCCAAACCCCTGATAACAAGCCTATACTTAAACCTCGCATTTCTTGGAATACCACCGGGCTACGGAGGGAAAAATGAAAACAAAATGCCGCCGCAAAGCGATAGACAGATTCCTGGAGTTGCCACCTGAACGAATCAACCTGGAGGTAGGACGGTACTACCTGCGAAACGGAGTATTGGATATAGCAATAGCAGCCTTTACTATATTGATAGACGCTTCCCCCAGCAATCCTTTATGGTTACTCTACAGAGCAGGAGCGTACTGGCGCAGTTCTCGGTGGTCTGATGCCTGTGAAGATCTGACACGGGCTATCGAATTGGACCCTAAAGTAGCTGTAGCCAGATATTACCGCGCCCAATTGTATGAATATTTTAAGAAAAACAATGAGGCTATTGACGATTACTCTGCAGTCCTCGAAATGCTTTCCAGTGTAAATATGCATTGGGACCACGTATTCAACAATCCCGAACCGGCATACTACCACAACGGGGAATACGGGATTGCCTCCCAAGATTTCTACAGCATAATCAAATTCAAATTGAATCCAGCCCATCCTTACCGCAAACGGGCGCAGATATACGCAAAAATCGGATTAACAAACCTTGCAGTTGAAGGCTTCAAGAAAGCGATAGAACTCAACCCGAAAGACATCGATTCCTATGCTTGGATAGCGGGATTGGAAAGTTTGGAAGATAAATGGGAAATCCCAAAGACCAGACAAAACGAATAATTAGTGTATTCAGACCACCATACTTACTCCTGGGGTAAATTGTCAGCGAGATGAACTTAACTCAGAGCCCTGTACATAGGCTTAAATGGCGACATCCCCAACTCGGTGCGCTGCATAGACTTTGAATTCCCGGCAACCTGAGAGCTGCCTACAATCAAAAACTACACTTTCCCGATCCAATCCATCACTTACCAACTATATTGTCCGCCTCATTCGTTCTATTGTTTCTCAGCACCATTACAGACTGCGCAAAGCAACGCCATATTCGCCGAAGGGATTCAGTATTAAGCGACAATTCGCGCTTTTCTAGACACTTGGTCTAGAATCCTAGATCGGTGCACATGTTGATAGTATTTTGCACCTTAAACAAACTAAGCGGGGTGGGGAACAAGGGATAACTACACCTCTTATGCTGTATAATCGCTGCATGCATTTTCGGCCCTTTAAGGCAGTTACGTTACTGCTTGTCATCGTTTTAACATTTAGCACGGGATGTCATCGCCCCCTCCACACAACCGTAACCCCTGCACCTGCTACATCAGTCGTAGTAACAGAACCCTCAACTACTGTTCCGGTTACAACCGCTCAAGTCCAGTCCATTACTCCCAGTGTCAACCTAAATGTTTACTTCATTGACGTCGGCCAAGGGGATTCCATTCTCATTGACCTAGGTACAACCGAAATCCTTATCGACGGCGGAGAGCGTTCGCCGGGGGTTGTTCAATTTCTAAACCAACACGTCGATGGCGACCTGGAAGTTATGATTGCCACGCATCCCCACGCTGACCACATAGGCGGTTTAATCGATGTGCTGAATAATTTCAAGGTTGACCAGGTATGGTACAACGGAGAGTCCAGCACCACCAAAACCTACTCGGACTTCATGGTTGCGGCAACGGTGAACAACGCGCAACTGCACCTCGGCAAAAGGGGTGACACAATCACGGCGGGGGCACTTATTTTAAATGTCCTCAATCCCTTCGATATATCCGGCACGACAAACAACAACAGTATCGTTACGGAACTGGATTACGGAAATGTGGATTTCTTATTTGAAGGGGACGCAGAGCAGGCATCCGAGGCCAGAATGTTGTCGGCTACTGATATTCCATTTCATCATGTTCAGATTCTGAAAGTAGGGCATCATGGTTCAAGGACCGCATCTTCTCCGGCATTTCTGGCAAGAATTACGCCTGGGACGGCAATCTATACGGCTGGGGCAGGTAACAGTTACGGACACCCGCATATCGAAACGATTAATGCACTAAAAAGCATTGGGGCGGTGATTTACGGGACAGATATTAATGAAACGATTATTGTAACAACCGACGGGAATACATATACGGTTGCCACAGCAAAATAACAAGTCGTTCTAACACCACCCCAACGAGTTTGACTGCGGTTGGGGCGTGAAAGTAAACTTTGGGGAGGTTGCTCCTGAACCTGCTGGCATCGTTAGCTGAGTTTGAACTGGAACTGATACGAGAGAGGGTAAGGGCAGGAATGTTCAGGGTGGCTAAGGAGGGCAAGAAGATAGGTAGGCCAAGGGTTAACTGACAGCCTTGGGTTCGATACCCTCTACAAAACGGTTTTGGAGGGCCTTACAACGGGCGAGGTGTCAGGACGGAAGGCTGCCAAGGAGTTGGAAGTGGGATATGCAACATTAAAAAAGGTGCTACTGCCTATATCAGAAAGTAAACAACCTAACACCAGTAGGTCTTATGAAATAAACGAGATATCGAATGAACAACTTAGTATAAAGTAAGCAGTTGCCCGCACCAAATTTGAAAAATCGGCTGTTATTTCAGTCGCTCTTCCTACTTACCCTCTCTGGACTACTCTCAGTCCGGCTTCGTGTTGAACGCATCATGTTTACCTGTTTCAGCGCCTCATCAACATCAACGTCGGAATCCAGATTTACTCCCCGTTCTATTTCAGAATACTCATGTTGGGGAATTTCTAATTTTTCTGCAACCTCCTTCTGTGATAAGCGTTTTTCCAATCGCATTTCCTTTAGGATTTCTTCTTTGCTCGCCATCTGATACGCTCCTTTTACTGAGAACTTTGATAAATACAAAAATACAACAATAAAGTGTGGAACGCAACGGAATGGCTACACGATTCTCCCCGACGCTTGCGTCAAGAAGAATAACTATTCTTTGTACTTTTAATCGCTGAAAGTAGTTACTCTTGTGTGTTGGTGCTCCAAAAGCGGGATAAGAATACCAAACGTTATTTTTAAGCAAATAAGGCCTGTCCGAAAAGACTTGGTTATGGAACATCATTAACAGAATTCTCTGTGATCAAAAGTTTTAGCTCGGAAATAGGTTTAATGTCCTTCGTTTCACATTCCCAAATGCAAAACACCCTCCAACCTAATTCGCGTAAAGCTAGTGTCGCAACGTTCTGTCTTTCGATATTCCTTTGAACTTTTAGGCACCAAAAATTTGCGTTTGTTTGAGGCATTTTCTTTCCCATTGCGCTGCGGCAAGGATGCCCATGCCAGAAACATCCATTTATGAAAAGCACTGTACTATATTTGGGGAAAACCATGTCTGGGCACCCGGGAAGTTTACGCACATGTAATCGATATCGCAATCCTTGTCTAAACAAAACGCGTCGGACTGCTAATTCTGGGGTTGTATCCTTTGAGCGGATGCGCCCCATCAATAGACTCCGCTTCTCTTTTGATAACGTATCCATGATTAGAAATAGCTTAATAATTATACATTAGATGTTACAAGGAATATTGGCAAGTTTGCCGAAACCAATTTTTGGATGTTGCTTTGTGAAACATTTATTGGGTACAATTCAAATGTGGAACCGAGTCTTTACGGCATAGTTAATTCAAACCGGGATTTTACTAAAGAGGAGAGCTGGGGAAAAAACCAATTCAATTCGTCTTTCCCAGCCGCCTTGGCATGTTACATGTATTCCAAACAGCTCAACTTAGTGTATCTAACACTAGGTTCGGATTTAAACGTTAAGCATTCCTTTATTTCTGTTGATCAGCTATTTGGGTTGAAGCCTGATTCACCCGACTTGTATTTTTCATTTGAAAGTGATTACCCTCCGTTTCGGCAATTCGTTACAGGCACTCTTCCGAGAATCGACTTAGTCACGATGAACTCTAGTTCTTCAGCCTCGTTGAAAATGATTGAAATTAAATTGACTGCTTTACCAGACAATACTACGTGCAAACTCACCCATGAGGATTTTAGCTGTGAAATCGTGGTCCGTCCAGATAGCATAATATATTTGGCTCTGAGCATCGTTGCTTGTTATAAAGATGATATCTCTGTTTTGCACAACTTAATGTCTGATTCATGTGGGAAAATCTTAGAATGGAATGATTTCGATTCTTTGAAGGGTTATTTGTCAGAAATGGTGGCATCAATCGATAAAGCCTTGTTAAGAGTACTGACTAAACAAACAGCTCTGGTGATGCAGCCAGTCTGGAAAACCAATGGCAAATCAATTCAACTGGCTGAAAATTGCTTAGATATATTCGTGTGGAGTAACTTTGCTTTCACTCGTTTGTTTGTCGATCAAGCAAAATTTGATTTACAGCGCGATATCTTCAAAGTGTCTAGACATATGAGAACTGTTATTTGGCTCGCAAGAATGCTGTATGACTTTTCTCATCATGGGAAAATAAATTATGCAAATATCATTGATGAAGTATCGCTGAATACCAAAAATGATAAAGCGTTTGCGGTAAGTGGCATCGCGACTCATGCGTATCTCGCGTCGGCGTTTTTAACTAAACCGCGTATAACGAAAAAAGAAATCAAAAATATTATTTTGGGTGATGGCCAGAATTATCTTAGCCCTGAGAGAAGGTTTGACGCGATTATTTTAAATACTCCTGGCTTGTTCGATTAATTAAACTTTAACCAAATACTGGTGACGTCAGAATATTGACGTCACCAGTATATATTGCTACTATCAAATAAATTCCATTAGAAAATCATCCTATGAATTGTGTTGACATATTTGCTGGCTGTGGTGGCCTTTCACTGGGATTCACTAGGGCTGGACACAATGTTGTTGCAGCCTATGATAATTGGGGTCCCGCACTAGATACTTATGCAAGCAATTTCAAAGATCATCAAATATATTCTTTTGATTTAACAGATGTAACAAATGCCGTTGCTCATATTAAGCAATGGGCACCAGACCTAATTATGGGAGGCCCTCCGTGTCAGGATTTTTCACATGCTGGCAAACGTATCGAAAGCGAGCGAGCTAACCTGACTCTTGATTATGCTCGTATCGTATCCGGAATTTCTCCAGAATGGTTTGTCATGGAGAACGTTGACCGAGTGTTGAACAGCAACGCCTACAGCGTTGCGAGAAACGAATTTCTAAGTAGTGGCTATGGACTTACAGAATACGTGTTTGATGCTTCACTATGTGGAGTTCCACAAAAGAGAAAGCGATTTTTCTGTATAGGGCATAAAAACAGCCAGCATGAGTTTTTGTTGCCAAACATTAAGGCTGCGCTTAAAAATAAAAAACCCTTGACCGTCAGACAATATTTAGGAGACGTGTTAGGAACAGAATACTATTATCGACACCCTAGAAACTATAGCAGACGGGGGATTTATTCTATTGATGAACCTGCCGCAACTATTCGAGGTGTGAATCGCCCGATTCCTAAGGGATACAAAGGGCATTCAAACGACCCTGTTGCGGTACAAGATTCGGTGAGGCCTCTTACTACTGTAGAAAGGGCTCAAATCCAGACTTTTCCAAGCGACTATAAATGGGTGGGTAGCAAAACTGATGTCGAGCAATTAATAGGCAACGCTGTACCTGTAAACCTTGCTAGGTTCGTAGGGAAATTGATTGGACAATATTTTGAACAGGAGGCTTTACATGGACTATAGTCAATTTGTTGCATGGCTTGAGGCGAAAGGCTTGAACAAGGACTCTTCCAGAGACGTGCTTTCAAGGTATAAAAGAGGGTTGGCACTGGTTGGTCAAAAGCCAAAATTACTTGACGAAACGATATTCTTATTAAAACGAAATACACAGTTTAAAACGCTTTCCGGACCAGTCCAATCCCAACTTAAACGGGCTTTTACCCTTTATGATGAATTTATAAACAGAAGATAATAGAGAAGTGGCATTATTTCATTTATAAACTGAAAGTCAATTCGAAGGTTCTGTCTTTCGTACAGTCCCGCCCACGTTACTGGACTTGAAACAACCACCAGAAGCTCCTGTCTTCACTCGCCAAGTTCCCGTATCAGGCGTCTTAATTCGTCTATGCCGGTGTTGGTCGGGGGTTTGGTGTTACCCATCTCCGTTCTTAGGCCGCTCTTCAAGAGCTTTACGGTCGCACTGCACATTGAGAGTTGGTGTTTTGCCGCGTAGGCTTTAAGCGCCCCGTGAACCTCTTCGCTGACAACCACGTGGTAATGCTTGACTGAACGAGGCAGCACCGTAACATCTGGATCTTTCTCAGGAGTGTTAGCCATAAACAGTCACCTCCCGTTTTAAAACCATATAGTTACGGTACCATATTGTGCCAATATTGTCCCATTTATGCGTTCAATCTATTGATTTTTTACAGATCTACATGCTATAAGGGAATGAGGATAGGATAATCCGGACTAAGTGGTCGTGCCAAAGTGCAGCGAAGTGAGGTTTGGTGATGAATAACAATAAACCGCAGGAACCCCGCCCCAGACGCGGGCGGCGCAGTAGATCACCCGAAGAAAACCTGAAGGTCATGGCTTTGAAACTGCTGGAGGAGCGGGCTGCCGCTAACCCTATGGTCGGGGATGCCATCATCGCCAAAGTGTTCGGCATAGATATCCCAAAGGTAGACCGCCTGGCGGCCGTCAAGGAGGAACTTGAAGCTGAGATATTGAAGCTTGGCCTCCAGGACCTGAAAAATGACCCGGAGCTCAGGAAGACAATTACGCGCTCCAAGCTCTTTGAGTGGTTGAATGTTAAAGAGCCTGAAAAGAAGCCCAAGGCACCGCCAAAGCCCCGTCAGAACTCGCTCGACCAGGCCATAATACTTGCTGAAAAAATCAATGAATTGAAGGAAGTCACGGGTGGAAAAGAACCCGGGCTATTGGACAAGCTGGACCCGGCATTTGTAACCTTTGTCTTGAGCGCCATGTTGGCGGCAGTAAAAAACAGGCCTGGTCAGGGCGCCTCTCCGGCGCCACCGGAAGCCCCCCGCATATACATGGATTTTGTCAACGGGCAACCGCAAGAAATGACGAAAGAGGAGTTCGAAACCCGGAACGGCACGAAGCCTGATGCTTACCTGAACAATTGAATCGGACCGAATGCGAAATCGGGGCCGGGGCATCAGGTTATATTTTTCAAGGTGCCTTCCCGCCGCCTTTCTGCGGATCGGCTATTGCAGAAAGAAGAAGGCGAAAAAGAAACCACCTTGCCGTTTGGTACAGATCCTCGTACAGTTCCGGCATTATCCACCGCCATTTCGCCGCAGTGGCGGTTGGAAAGCGCCTGAAATGTTAAACTCATGCCGGGATTTTATGGGTCAAGGATAAAGGCCTTCTTCGGTCAAGAGGCCGGATTGGCCGGTTGGCGATACCTGCCGTATATAACTCCTCTCACATTCACCGCGCACCGGCGTTATCAGGAAAGAGATTCAGGCTAGGACAAGCTGCTTCCTTGTTTTCCATGTGGGGTCTACGGGAAACTAGTGAGCTTTTCCTGAGCAGTTGATGCTTAAGGGGCGAGAGAGGATGTTTGCGTACAGATCGACCCTGATGTTTAGAAGCAGAATGGATAGCTTTGTGCTGCGGAACATAAAATCATGATGATACACACGATTGCTGGCGTAGGAAATACCTTAATGATTTTCACATGGTATGAATTTCGGTTGAAACACCCCTTTGACCCGGGCAGAAAATAGCCAAAACAGCGAACGGAATAATGTTCGCGACAAGGTTTACCGAGCATCTTCATGAGGTTAGAACACGTGCAGCCTTTTGACCAGAACTCCTTAAGACATTAATTTGGATAGAGGAGGAGCCAAAATATATTTTACAACCGGAACATCCTCGGAGAAATCAGCCAGAACGACGGTTGAAAAAATGCGGGCTATTAACTAAGATAGGACAACAGGGAAATTTAATATTTGAAGGAGGTCTACTACGCGAAATCGATCTGAAAAAGTACCCGGTCCGGGGGTGGGCAGGGGGGTACTTGCCCTACCCGGGGTTTCCATGGCTAAAATCGGTGCGTCCGTGCCTGAAGAAAACTCTCCCACTTGGAAGGCAGGCACTCTACCACTGAGTTACTCCCGCGCAGTAGAAGCTATTTTACGGCTGACGGGCTCCTCTTGTCAAAAGTACCCGCCGGATAATATATTGAAGTCGTTAATTATTTGTGGGATTTTCAGGAAATTGT
>CAIWTU010000109.1 GCA_903915655.1 uncultured Geobacter sp. | reverse complement strand
ACCGAGCCTTGCAGCCGCATTTATTTCTCCACCCCTTCCGGGTGTTGCAACGCTAAGCCCATGCTCAAAATTGACAGCGGTCATATTTTGCATGGCGCCAAGACCAAATTTATCCGCCGCCTGCATCCCGCCGGCAATATTGCTCTGCCCCATTCCCGAACCATATGCAGATGCAACCATCGCTCCGCCACTGTAACTTGCCATATCTGAGGCTCTCTGCGTTGATGTTGACGCCCCAGCTCTGCCTGCCTCATGGGTGCTCGCTATACTACCTACCATACCTCCCAATGAATCCGCGCCTTTCAGGATTCCCCAGGCAATACCGGGAACCGATAAGGAGAGAAGCCCCAGGTATCCTACAACCATACCTGTTTCTATCCTTAACCTGTCTACGGTTGCAAAATTGAGCACTATCTCTCCGATTGCACCCGTATATTGTGAAACGCTTTCTACCGCTTTCAGGAGATAAAAATCCGATATGGCATTCAGGAGTACAAAAACCGGCACCCAGAGTTGGAGCCAGAAGATCGCCCTGATGTATTTAGTGAGCACCCCGAAGCCGGCCGCAGCAATAAAAATAGGAAGAAACGCACCAAAGAAATAAATAATAGCCTCGGTGATCTGCCGTATGATAATCAGCGTTCTCGCGCCTGTACGCGCCATCTCCATCCACCCGCCAACCTGCCGCCTCTGAGCGATCTCCGATGCCCCTCCCTGGGAGTATTCCGACTGCATCTTAACAAAAGCCGAATATGCCGCATTCAGCACAGCGAGTTGTACCAGTTTGTCCTGCGATCCCAGGGTGCTGTCCGGGAAGTATCTGTCAACCATGTCGTAAACCCTGGGCACCACTGTTGCATCGTTCTCTTTAGTCCCTAATAACCTCGCGCTGAACCGGGTTATCCATTTCTCGAACAGAACATTATCGTACCACCGTGTCATAATTTGTGTAGTCGCATTGGCACAGATAGTCTCGTTTACTTCGGGATATCCGTAAAACTGTACCGTAAGCGGGGTATTCGGGTCGTTAAACGGCGGTTGATTTAATGCAGGTTCTGTAAGCAGGAAATTACCCTTGGTAAATTCTGTCAGACCTTCTGCTCTCGGGCCTTCGCCCTCAATGAGTGCAAACTTCGAATAGATGCATTGGCTGAACCATGCCTCTACAACACCCCGTATAGGAACGTTCGACGCTCCTCCATATTCCGCTTCCGCACCCGGAGGCATGAGTTCAAACAGGTCGTTGAGGTATTTTGGACCTATTCCTACGCCGCCCCCTGTTCTGAACCTCACCGCTTCAACGGGTGTCAGCAGCTCCTCTAATGCTTCTCCGATTTTGTCGCCAATCACGGAGCTTGTATACCCTATAAAAGCGAGACCGTACGGGACTCCTGTTACCACCCTTGATTGCGCAGGCTCGTACCTGTCCTCGATAATGACATCCGTAACCATAACCGGATTGAGGAAGAACCCGACAGCGACAGCGCCGATGACACAGTTACGTATCATGATGACAATCGGTGAAAAAGAATCTCCAGAATCTCCTGCCAAAGGCATTGAAACAGACGAGTTAAAAGCCCTCATGACGGTTGCCGATAATGCAGCGAAGAACCCCGCAATGAGTACCACCTTTAGAAGTCCGAGGATCGTCCCGCCTGATGTAAGGGCTTTTACCGCTTCAAATATAGTTGCGATGAACTCGCCTGAACCGTACGTGTAGACCTCCACGCTACCACCCCAGATGCTTCATGGCGTTCTGCAGCCGCTTGGAAGAGTAGCCGCTGTTCGCCCTGTCTATTGTATTGATAAACGAGATTATCTGGTTTACGACATTCACGTTTTTAGAGTATTTGTCGAACTCCTGCATTAGCCCGTTTGTTGCATTTATGTACCGCTGTGCAGGGATGTCGCCGCAGGTGTTCTTTGTTGCGTTGTTCTTAAAGATGCCTATATATGAATAGACTACATTCATGGCATAAGCTACCGCAGTCACATCGCATATGCTGGCGACCATAGCATCCGCTAATGCGGGCGATGCGTTTATCGCTGAACGTAAAGCGGAAGCCACCGGAACTAAAGGTGCAGAATTTATAAAATTTATCTCGTTGATGCTCAGAGGGGTGCCTTCGGTCATCTTGTCCTTTATGCTCGTCAGCATGTCCAGTGAATATTTTTTGTAGCCCTGGAAACTTTCTACGGTCGTCTTTGTAATTTTCTCACATGTCCCGTCACTGAAACTGCCCGTTGTACACCGCCATACCATAAGCGGATTGTCGGCAGTTGCCCCTTCGATGATGTCTGTCAGAGTGATGGTAGGCGGGTAGTCGGTACATTCTCCCATCGGTGTTTCAGCTCCTCCCTCACCCTCACCTACCATCGGCGCCTTTGTTCCGAGAAGGCTTATGGCAATCTCCATCTGCGCCTCGTTTAGTGT
>CAIWTU010000108.1 GCA_903915655.1 uncultured Geobacter sp. | reverse complement strand
TCAGCCCTCAGGCGGAGTTCGGCTTCCTGTTTGGTGCGGTCATTTCTATTGGCCATTCTTCGCCTCCTTCTTTATTGCCCCTGATACACGATCTTCGTAACATTATCGCATGGAAAGAGAATAAGAGATAATAAAATAGCGCTGAGGAAAACCCGCAGCGCCGTTTTGTTGTATCAGATGCCGCACCCCCGACAAAGAGCGAAAGGCGGCCTGGGAGGGAAGCTACTGACTGACTGACTGAAACTACCTACATTACTCATCATTTTGTATAGAGTTGAGATGCGTCCCTATGTTACACTCCAGAAGCTGATTTGTCATCCATTCCAGCCCATCTGGGAACCCTCTCTTGTCAATGTTTAGACCTGGCACCCCTTGCAAACTGAGAAAGGATTAAATCGATGCAAAAATGGTTATTTCTCATAGTGGCAATTATGAGTGAGGTAGCAGGAACATCGGCATTAAAATCCGCGGAGGGTTTTACAAGGTTCTGGCCTTCAACGATAGTTGTTCTGGGCTATGCTTCAGCCTTCTACTTTTTATCGCTAACACTCAAATCCATCCCTGTAGGAATCGCATATGCTATCTGGTCAGGCGTTGGAACGGCTCTTATTGCCTTAGTTGCCTGGATTTTTATGGACCAAAAACTGGACTTGCCCGCAGTTGTAGGAATTATGCTTATTGTGTCAGGTGTTCTTGTGATAAATGCTTTCTCAAAATCAGCAGCAGGCTGAATATATATGGTGGCTAAGGGGACGTTCTGACAGGTTGACCGACCGTTGCAGTTTTCAGCGGGTCATATGCAATTTCCTGAAGGTATACAGTCAACCACCCCGATTGTTTGCGATCGCTTCATACTGTTAACTGGTCGCCGATGGGCCGCCCCGGTGATTTGTTCAAAGGGTGTGGTATACAGTTCGCCTGATCGGCCCGTTACCCATATAGTCACTGGCATTTCGTTGAACTATGTCAAATCCGATACGAATTCCCCTTTCGTCAAGAACACCTGATAGTTACCCATCGGCGTAAAATCGGCAGGGATGTAGAGGTAGTGCCGGTTGGCGGGGAAGTAATATCTGTAAAGTCCGAAGGTATGTTCGCTGCCGTGCACGAAAATGTCGGCCGGTTTTACCCGAACTTCAATATCTCGCCGGATCAAATCCATGGGACCGTTCACTCCCTCGGTGTATACCTTTTTCATAACCATATCGGTGTCAGGAGGACGATGAGGGAAAATATCAGACCTCCGCGATCACCCCAGATTTTTCGCAAGGGGAAAAATCCGAGAAAGGCGAGCGCCAGAATCCCGAGGGCGGAAAGGCTTCGTACCGCGAAAACAGAATTGCCGAACAGGACTACCATCCCGCGGAGCATTATAAAATAAAGGGGCGGGTGGCTGTCAGCGGCGATCATCGGAACCATTTCGGTAACTACCTGTCCGGCCGCGGCGAGGGAATAGCTTTCATCATACCAGAGCGGGTCGACGGCAATACGGAAAAAAATCATGCCGATTCCCATAACAAGAAGGGCGATCCAGAGAACAGGGTAGAGGCGTGCGTCAGGATGCCACATCAATTTCTGTTTCAAACATATTCCTTTCTTTTTTTCTCTGACCGTTTAGCTTTCAGTGCCTGGTCAGCTTTCGGAGATTACGATCATTTTATCTTCGGCGCTGTGAGACTGGACGTTTAGAGTAGAGAACAGGCTTTACCCTCACCTGCATCATCAAACCATTCCGCGTTTCCAACTCCCGCCACGTCGAACGCAATGTGCGAATTTCCCGCACTGCACTCCCCCTTTGACTTCAGAGCAAGGTTTATGAGACCTATCGGGCCGGCAGCCCTTCCGATCTTAGAAATGTCGTACCCGGGAGAATGCCAATGAAGCCCATGGACAAAAATCATGGGTGATGGGGGGAGTACAAATAAATTTGTACTCCCATCTTGCCGATTGTCTCTACGTTCCAGTTGCGGATCAGAAAAAACACCCTGTTTCAATAGTTCAGATAGTTCAAGTCGATCAGTTTGTCCTGAAAAGCCTGGGGTGCAGATTTGAAGGAAATCATAGATTGATGTATAATTAAACCTAAATGTATTTTCAAGTCCACCTGTTAGCAAAACGGGTAGTAGTTGACCGGTAACTATTCACAGATATTTGTGAGTTATGCTCATTAGAGCAAGCCCTAACGGGTAAAGCGACACCAGTTCAGACTCTTCTGGAACAACACTAACAAGAGAAGGAGGAGCAACCATGTGTAATTCTATACAGTCGTACCTGAAGGTCCTGGTAACGGCACTTGCAACCCTGATGCTGTACACCGCACCGACATTGGCGGCGAGCAAGGCTGAGATTGACCGCGACGCCAGGGCAGCGTTGCATACTCTATATTCAAACAATGTCATAGCCAAGACAGTGGGCAATAAAGCCAAGGGAATTTTAGTCTTCCCGAGCATCCTCAAGGCCGGGTTCATAGTGGGTGGCCAGGGGGGTAACGGAGCCCTGCTGAAAAATGGCAAAACCGAGGGCTATTACAATACAGCGGCGGCCTCCTACGGTTTGCAGGCCGGGGTCCAGAACTACGGTTATGCCATGTTCTTCATGACCGACGCGGCGCTTGCCTATCTCTACAAGAGCGGAGGGTGGGAGATTGGCGGCGGCCCCAGTATCGTCATCGTGGATAAAGAGACAGCGGCCGCATTCGGCAAGAGTATGACAACCTCAACCCTAAAGGATGATATTTATGCCTTCATATTTTCCCAGAAAGGATTGATGGCTGGAATAGGCCTGCAGGGATCGAAGATCACAAGAATTCATCCAAAATAAGCGTGCGGTCAAACGGCTACCCTTGAATTGACCCAATATACGCAGGGCTTCAATGGTGATTGTCGCACCTGTCTGCGGGTTGCGACCTCGGCGCTCTTTCTTCTCTTTTACGATAAAACTACCGAAACCGGAGATCTTAAATGGGATTGACTGCAGGACCTATGACAATAACCAGGTTTATATGGCTGTCGCGGTCCTGACGATTGTGGGCACCACGATAACCTTGTTGTACCAGGGGAAGGGTTTAGATTGCATAACCTTCAGCTCCGGTTTTGCCGCTATCCTTGCTGCCGGTGGGGTGGGGATAAAATTGAAGAGCGAGACAGAGCCGGGCGCACGGGAGAAGTGAGATGGCAGATATAACAAAAGCGCTTGCGGTTATCTTCGGGCATGAAGGTGGATTCACCGAAGATCCTGACGATAACGGAAACTGGACCGGGGGAAAACCGGGTGCCGGCATACTGAAGGGCACGAAGTTCGGTATTTCGGCAGCAAGCTATCCGAATGAGGATATAAAGGGTTTGACCCTTGAACGTGCGGGACAACTGTATGGCCGCGATTTCTGGAGCCCGCTTCGGCTGTCGGAAATCAACAACCAGACTATCGCAACGGAGATCTTCGATACTGCCGTGAATTGTGGTGCCGGTACTGCTGCCATGATTGCACAGAAATCGGTTAACATGACCAACTACCCTGACCCTGATATTGTGGTTGACGGGAATATCGGCCCGGCGACTATAGCGGCGATCAATAGTCACCGATCACCGAAGAGCTACCATAAAGCCCTCAATGGTTTCCAGTTTATGCACTATGAAAAGATATGGGAGAACGACCCCAGGAAGGAAAAGTATATGCGGTCCTGGCTGTCCCGCGTATTCGAGGCAGAGGTATGAGGATAGGTTGTAGAGACGCTAAATTTTGCGTCCCTACGCTGGCACGGTTTATCAAAAGTGTCACGATATAAAAACTTTCTACTGCCGATTTGCTATTGCCCCTATAGCCCTGTGCGCCCTCCCATAGCTGACCATAACGTGCCAACTGCCCCCATAGCCGAGCCCCTCAGTAAAAACAGTATTCCTAATATGCGACATGACAATGCCCCTTTGACCTGATATAATTAACCCGTTGAACAAATAAACAACCCATCCGAGGCGACAACTATCCTGACACAGGGGGGCAGGATGATTATTTTACGGTTCTATAACCAAAACAAAGGTAAGGGGTAAACTGACATGACATATTCAAGCTTGCACCTTTCCCTCCCTGCTGTTACGGCTCCAACCGGTCACGTTGCAGGCTTCGAATCGCCCCACAGACGGGCGATTTGCTCGTTCATGGCGAACAGGAAATCCCGTCCTTCGACGACCTTACCCCCTTTAATGGTGAGGACTGCCACACCCTCGTACTGCAGACGGTAGCCGTCCCTGTTTGTGAAGTCCACTTCCCAATGGGCTGCCGCCACATTGTTGCCGACCAGATCGAATACATTTGAAACGCTGATGCTGTGGACGGTGAACTTCAACTGTGGCATTTGTCGCATCAGGTTCTCGAACCACCCCCTGATCGCCTTTTTGCCCTCGAACCTCCCGCTAATCGGCAACTCGCCAGGGTAGTTCCACACTGCATCTTCCGCCCATGCCGACAAAAACGTGGATATGTCGCGCCGATTCAACGCTTCCAGGCCGGCCCTGACACTTTTTTTCGCAATAATGGCTCCGATCATGGTATTACCTCCCTATGACATAATGTCTAGTAGTTTGCGAACGACTAAGTGCCTCATAGTCTTTCTGTGCCGTACAGGGTTAGAGTTTACAGGTCAATCTCGTTCCTGCAGCACTCCTTTACAGTTGCCTTTGTTTGGGGGATAGGACCGTAAAATACCTTTCCCACACTATTAGGAAAGACTATCATTGGAAAATGAAAGGGCAATAGAAAAACTAGCAAATTTTCGTCTATATTCCAAAATATCAACACTGGATTTTAACTGAGCCAAATTGAAAAACGATCTTTAAGTTGCTCCTTTTCTTTCGCGTCAGTTTTTTGTGATACTTGTCCCACTGCTTCTCAAAGGTAGCGGGAGTATTGGTGGAGTATTGGGAGTATTGGTGGACGCCCTCCAGTTATTAAGTTACTGCTTGATAAGGAGATAATTATTCTCCCGCGCAACCATTTCTCCCCTTTCAACCGAATAACTAACGGCTGGCTCGCTGATCCCTAGTTGTCTGGCTAATTCCGTATGGGAAACGCCCAACTCACGTGATACCCAATAACAAAACAAGCTCCTTCCCTTTACTTTGCTCTTTTGTCTGCTTCTTGAAAAGATGTCGTCAACCTCAACGGCGCATAATGAAGCCACTCGCAGTGCCGCCTTATCCAGATCGTATCCGGAACGTTTTACTTTGCAATAGCGTTCAAATTTTTCATCACCCCTGGAAAGTATCGAATCGACAAAATCTCCGTCGCCAACGATTCTTTCATCACTCTTAATATTCGCACCTTTAAGATTATTTCTATCAATCGCCGACCATCCCCCCAGACTGCGAATAACTCCTCCACCCATCAGTTCGTCTCTGCGACCCTGATCGACACCTTCTGTAACAAAAGTGTAATAGTGCTTTCTGGCGCTGTAAAGCTGTTTTCCGAAATAAGCCAGCAGATGGTCAACATCCTGCCACTCTCTTTTGATATTTCCCATCAGGACAGTATGCCCGCTGTAGTTGTGCTTGTTTAATTCCTCAAAACTCTTTACCATTCCCCC
>CAIWTU010000107.1 GCA_903915655.1 uncultured Geobacter sp. | reverse complement strand
TATTACCCCTCGCAAGCGGTGATTGAACAGGCAAACATTAAGGAATACGATCAATTGTATGCAAGGTCTATTGAAAACCCGGAAGTGTTTTGGTCAGAACAGGCAGAGCAACTTTCGTGGTACAAAAAATGGGATCAGGTTTTGGATCGAAGTAATGCACCCTTCTTTAAATGGTTCCAGGGAGGTAAAACCAATATTGTCCTAAATGCGATTGATCGTCATCTTGAAAATTCCAACAGAAATAAACTCGCACTAATATGGGAAGGTGAGCCGGGTGATGTAAGAACTTTCTCTTATCATGCACTTAACCGCGAAGTTTGTCAGTTTGCCAATATTCTAAAGAGTATGGGAGCAAAAAGAGGAGAGGTAGTTACTATTTATATGCCACAAATTCCTGAGCAGATTATAGCCATGCTTGCCTGTTCAAAAATAGGAGCAGTGCATAGTGTAGTATATGGCGGGTTTAGCCATGAAGCTCTGGCGGACCGGATTAATGATGCGAACAGCCGGATTGTAATAACAGCGGATGGTGGGTACCGTCGCGGTAAAGTGGTTGAAATGAAGAGTGTAGTTAATAAAGCAATGGAATTGTCCCCAACCATGGAGATATGCATCACGGTAAAAAGAACCGGAGTTGATGTCTATATGGAAAATGGCCGCGATTACTGGTTACATGATTTGCTCGCTCTCCCAATAGCTTCAAATAAATGTGAAACCGAGCAAATGGATTCTTCAGAAATGTTGTTTTTGCTTTATACCTCCGGTTCCACTGGTAAACCCAAAGCTTTGGTTCATACACATGGAGGTTTTAGCGTTTATACCTCAACGACGCACCGGATGGTGTTTGATATAAAGCCGGAGGACCGTTATTGGTGTGCAGCAGATCCGGGGTGGATCACAGGACATAGCTACATTGTTTACGGTCCATTGTTAAATGGTGCGACCATTATGCTGTATGAAGGGGCACCCAATTTTCCCTATCCTGACCGTTGGTGGAAAATGGTGGAGAAATATGGGATCAATATCTTATACACCTCGCCAACTGCAATTCGGAGCTTAATGCGCTTTGGAGATTCATGGCCTAATCGCAATGATATCAGTTCGTTAAGGCTTCTTGGGTCTGTTGGTGAACCGATTAGCCCGGAAGCGTGGCGGTGGTATTACAAAGTCGTTGGACGCGAAAAATGTCCAATCATCGATACATGGTGGCAGACTGAAACTGGCGGATTTATGATTACTCCTTTGCCTATCACTCCATTGAAACCGGGATCTGCTACCAAACCATTCTTTGGAACAGTAATCGATGTGGTTGATGATCATGGTGATAAAGTTAATGCAGGAGACGAGGGGACTTTGGTGATAAAGACTCCATGGCCTGGAATGACTGCCGGAATTTATCGCGATCCCCAGCGGTTTGTTGAGACCTACTGGAAGAAATATGAGAAACAGGGGTGGTACCTTACCGGAGATTCGGCCAAAATAGATAAGGATGGCTATTTTCGTATTATTGGGAGAACTGATGATGTTATTAAAGTAAGTGGTTACCGCCTTGGAACGGCTGAAATTGAGAGTGTTATGGCAAGTCATCCGGCAATTGCAGAAGCTGCAGCCATCGCTCTTCCACATGCTTTGAAAGGGAACTGCATCCATATCGTCGCGGTATTACGGTTAGGATATACAGCCAGTAAGGATCTTGAACACGAGATGATTATGCATATGGTTGAGCATCTTGGGCCCATTGCCAGACCAGAAGAGATCACCTTTGCTGATTTGCTGCCAAAAACAAGAAGTGGGAAGATTATGCGTAGAGTTTTAAAAGCTAGGGCATTAGGATTGCCGGAGGGTGATCTAAGCACACTTGAAGAATAATTTGTATCCTAAATTATTATTTTAAATTTTATTTCAACGGGTGTTCAGAATATGGACGCCCGTTGCTTTGATAAAAAGATTTTAAGATTAACATTGACTAATTTATACTTGTTTATATAGAATTTTCCGGGAAG
>CAIWTU010000106.1 GCA_903915655.1 uncultured Geobacter sp. | reverse complement strand
TTCGATTACATCGAAGTCTTTTACAACCGGCGCCGGCTCCACAGCTCACTAAATTATCAGAGCCCGCTTGACTTCGAAAATCAAACAAACTAAGTAATGAATAACATAAATTCTGTGTCCGTTTTTGCGGGGGAAGCCCAGTTTCTCCCCAGAGGGTTTCCATGTTTGGTTTTGTATCCCCAGGCGGTATTGGCAATCTGACGAATCTCGGCGGGCGTGTGTTTTCCGGTGAGTAGAAGATCCCAGAACCTCCGGACCAAGGGGAAGCGCTTTGGGTCTTTCCTGATGACGTTCCACCCCTCCTCGTTCTCTTGATTTCGGTATCCTGGCGACGTCGGCCCCGGGAACCACCCCGATTCTGCCTTGGCTCGGAGCCCTCGCTTTACGGTTTTGCTGAGGTCATCGACATACTTCTGGGCCATGCCGAACTCCAGGTACATCCAGACCACATTGTCCTCGGACTGCCCGTACGTTTGGAAGGGGGTGGTGATCTTCACTTCATGCTGCTTCATCGCCCAAATGATGCTGCCCCCGTCAACGGGGTTACGAGCCAAGCGGTCGAGCTTCCAACAGAGAACTCCGTCTGCTTCACCCCGATACAGGCGCTCCATCATGGAGTTGAATACGGGGCGACCCGGTGCTTTGGCCGACTTGGCCTCGGTAAGCACCCCGATAATTTGCAAACCTTTCCGAGCAGCATGACGCTCTAGCTCCGTGATCTGAGAGTTGATCGAAAGAATCTGCCGATCCTCGGCTTCAGTCGATTTTCGGCAATAAATGAAATACCTAGGTGTGGCTGGTTGCATGGGCTGATATGAAGCGTAGCCTACTCAGCTACAGGGAAGATGCAACTTGCGGGGGACTTGGATATGTGTCCTGTGAAAGAGCCACCCATTGCCTTGAGCATCTGAAAAGTATATAGTTGTGGCATGAGGTTGGTAAAAGCCCACAATTTAAGCCTTCTTACTGAAGCTCATGAGAATACAACTGTCTCCGCTGGTCGTTTGACACATCGCATAATATATGTACAATGATACGTCTCAAGCTCACAGTCCATTTTCAGGGGAGAATGCCAGAACGTAATATCGATATTGATCATGTTAAGCAGGCAATTCAACGGCCCGATGAGAAGAAACCTGATCCCCAGGGTATAAAGGCTACAAAGAAGATTGGAGACAAGACCATTGTGGTGGTATACTCAGAAGAGAAGTTTCGAGACACACACGGCACCTTTCTGGTCATCACGGCGTACTATGTATAGTCATCAACACACATCATGAAATTCAACTACGATACAATTGCAGATGCAGCCTATTTGAATGTCAATAAGGGCAAAGTTGTCAAAACCGTTGAGATGAAAAACGGAGTGATTGTTGACCTCGGAAAGAAAGGAAACATCATTGGTATCGAGATCCTTAATTTCTCCGCACAGCAGAACATCAAGACACTTCAAGAATCCGCTAAAGCCGGCATGTCGATCACAATAACCTCGGGAACACCTGTGTTGGTATAAGAACCTTGCCGCATCCATCAACTTCACCGGCCGTTCGGAGTGCTTTGGTCGTGATACAATGTTAGAACAAATGGCTTCGGCCTCGCCTCACTTATGTTAGGCAAAAGCGTCTAGATTTAGCCGAGTAGTTGACTTGTCAGGTCGTGCAATCTATCCTATAGATATTCACGCCCCAACTAGCCGCAAGGTCCGCTGGGGTTTTTCGTAGTCGTTTGCTACAATTGCCAGCCATTCCTTGATCTAAAATAGGGAATAGTTGTGCGTGTTATGAGCGTAGGGGATCGTCAAGCTGCTTCGATATGTTGGCCTGGATGATGCTTTCCCATTTTCGTGAACACCAGCGCTGAAACTTTCTAATAAAAATACTTGAGCTACTACAAAAAGACGAATATAATTGTCCAGTAGAAAGAACTATGAACAGTTCAAATAAAGAAAGCGAGGTGCAAAGACCAGTTACGTTAATTGTTTAGGCGCACGACCATGTAAATATCTCAACGGAGTTGAGTGCAGAAGTGATGGTCCCTGGTGCCGATTTTCTCTCAGGCCATTACAGTGATCTTTGGATCACACATCTATAAGGGAAATCTAGGTGTAATTGCAGTAGCTGTGTCTCGCTTTTTTTACCTGAGCTGCTGGGATTAAGTCGGCGGCTCGGTTAAGAAACACCTAATAGCGAAGGCACAAGTTCTACGTAGGACTTGTGCCTTCGCTATTTAGTTTATGAGAAGAGAAACAAAAAAAGAGGGCCGACATTTTGCGATGTCGACCCGAGAAGGCAGTGTCATCTCAACGTTGACAGCTGCAAATAACAGCCTACCAAAAGCTGAACAAAAAGTACAGGG
>CAIWTU010000105.1 GCA_903915655.1 uncultured Geobacter sp. | reverse complement strand
TCTTGGTTTCAGCACGTTCTATGGACCGAGTGGTGTCCTTGTCTTTTCGATAACATACTTGTTTACCGATATTGTAAACGAGAAATTCGGAAGAAAAGAGGTAATCAAGATGATTATGATTGCCTTTGTATCTCAAGTGGCGATGGTATTTTTCTTCTGGCTCGGAGTGAACTTACCCGCAGCCCCATTTTGGACGATGCAGGGATCATGGGAACAAATTTTCAATTTGGTGCCAAGGATTACTGTTGCTAGTTGGATTGCCTTTCTCATAACCGAGAATTTTGATGCATATGTTTATGCTTGGTTTAAAAAATTCACTAAAGGTAGACATTTGTGGGCAAGAAATGTATTCAGCTCAATCCCAGCCTTGCTCTTGGATAGTTTGATATTTATTCCAATAGCCTTTTTAGGTGCGCTACCGATAATGCCACTTATAATCGGGCAAACGGCAGTTAAATGGTTAGTAGGTCTCATAAATATTCCTTTCATGTATCTGAATAGAACAATTCTTGGGAGAGATAATACTACTCAATAACATTCTTTGAAGAATGTCAGACCCAAGCTAAAATGACATCTGTTGTAGTTTGAATTAATGTGTTCTTGTTTTATGCGTTTAGCGAAATTTTTTCGAATTTTTCAAAGAAATAGCTTTTTCCACGGATGACCTGCGGGTGGTTTCCAGTTTGGTTTTCGTGCAGTAAGAGCTACCACCGGTATACGCACTTTCTTCGGTCTCTCCGGAAGCTCTCGATATTCGAGGTACACACCTTTGAGTCGGATACGAGTGGTCCCATCGAGACGTTCCTCGATGATGACGGTGTCCCTTTTGTACACGGTAGTTTTCTGTGTAGCTTCCAATTGAAACCAGTGGTTCTTGAACTGGATCGTGTAGTCATTGTTCACTTTGCGTTTTGATTGCACGGAAAATATCGCCGTTAATCTTGCTCGTAAATCATCCGTGAGTGGACGATGCGCATCGATGGCTTTTTTGGCAGTGATGCCGAATCTTCTGTTGTGATCGGGGATGTATTTTTCGGAGACGAACTTGTTAGCAGCATCTGTTGTTTTAATGTTTGCAAGGCGCATCTCTTTTACCATACGATCTTGAAGTGTCTCGAACAACCTTTCAACCCTCCCTTTAGCTTCTGGAGAATTGGCACAGATGACTTCGATATCCAATTCTGTCATTGCTCTTTTGAACTGAGTTATGAATTCCTTGTTGTCCACGGCGTTCTTGTGATTTACCTTGTAGGTACTGAACTTGTCTAGGTATATAGCCACTGGACGTCCGTAGACCTGCGTGTATGCCATCCAGAAGCGGAAGACGGCATGTACTCCCTCATTGTCTTCAAACTCTGCTTTTACGATGATGCTGGTAGCGTCATCGATTGCCGCAAGTAGACATTCTTCACCGCCATTCTCCAGCCAGTCGTGATACGACCCGTCGAATTGTACGAACTCGCCAAAACATTCCTTGCGCTCTCTCCACTCTCGAATGATCTGCGGACCACGTCTCGGATGTGATTTCCAGATTTCTTTTTTGATCATCAGTAACCGAAGAGCTTCAGTACACATCACTGCGCCGATGTCGGCTAGTTTCTCTTGTGCAAATGTCGGACCAAAGTCCTGATGCTTTTTCTGTTTAAAGAAAGCGATTACTTTTTTGGTAATCGTATCAGAGGTTGCGTTCGGTGGAGCCTGCCCTTTGGATCTGTGGACGGCACCTTTCTTACCTTCGTTTTCAATGGCACGCTTGATCCTTTGGATCTGCCTCACTTTCAGTCCGAGACGGACTGATGCTTCTTTGTTGGTAAACTCCCCATCTATACAAGAGCGCACGGTGTCATACCGATCCTGTTCGTAGTCGGTGAGTTTAATTTCTTCCATGTCATATTTATGTTAGGTAATATGACCTATGGTACTATGTCTGCGTAAGGGGGGTGTCATTTTAGCTTGGGAGGGGATGTCATTTCTGCTTGGGTATTACAG
>CAIWTU010000104.1 GCA_903915655.1 uncultured Geobacter sp. | reverse complement strand
TCATAGAAAAAGCAAGGGCCGAAGGACTCCAGATTCATGCCGACCAGTATCCTTACAATGCCAGTTCAACGATGATTACGGACCTTCTGCCCAAGGATTTCATTTCCAGTTCAGGCGTCAAGGATGTCTATAAGACGGCTGAAGGTCGCAAACAGGTCATGTCGGCCATACAAAAGGTTTTTGAATACCTTCCGCCAGAAAAAACCCTCGTTACCTTCGACAGCAGGCACCCCTCATATGAAGGGAAGAACCTGAGAGAGCTTGCAGAGAACGAATCAAAGACTCCAGCCTTTGTCTATGCCGAGCTTGCCTGCAGCAGCGAACCACCTTTCTGCGCCTTTTTCGACCAGGACGATTCTATCATTGCCCAGATCATGCCCCATGATTATATTCTGACAGCATCTGATGGGTACACCATCCCGGCGGGAATGCAGAAGCCGCATCCCAGGGGCCACGGGACATTCACGCGGAAGATAAGGAAATATGTTCTTGAAGACAAGGTGCTCGGTTTGAAGGAGGCCATCTCTTCAATGACCTCAGTACCTGCGCAGAAAATCAATTTAAAAGGAAGGGGTAGTATCTCCGAAGGGAATTTTGCCGACATCGTGGTCATCGACCTTAACTCGATCAGGGACTTTGCCACTTATACAGCCCCCCATCACTATTCCAAAGGCGTCGAGTATCTGCTTGTCAATGGTGTTGTATCTATAGATAGGGGAGCTTTTACTGGCGAAAGAGGAGGGAGGCCGGTCGAAAGATAGGCGAAAGATAAGTGGGCTATGGGGATGTTCTTAAAAGCTTGATTAACCTCCTGCTTCCCCTATCTTCCACCCCATGCCCGTTTCGCGCCAAGCTAAGTCCGGCGTATCTAGCAGGGTGAAAGTCCCTGTCGGAGAAGGATTAGCCATCCGCTCCGTATCGAGTCTTGCGCCTGTGGCGGAGTCGTGAAGTATCTGGCGAACAAGACAGCTGAAGCGGAGCCAGAGAATCTTGCAGGCAGTAGGGTCCGATTACTAAAAAGGTAGACGGCAGATTGTGGAGCCTGGGTTACTGAGAAAAGGGAGAAGGAAGATGACAAGCAGAGGCCTCTTTCAATCAGGCGGTATCACCGTCAAAACATGTTTCGCTCCCCTTATCATTACCATTGCAATCATTGTATCGACAGCTCCTGCATTTGCGGCCGACGAACTGATAATAATTGGGCACAAGAGGCCGGATGTCGATACTGTAACCTCTGCCATTGCCTATGCCAACCTGAAGAACATTATGGGCGTGAAAGAAGCCTTCCCCGCGGTGGCCGGTGACCTTAACAATGAGACTAAGTACGTGTTGGATTACTTCAAAATTCCCTATCCAGAGAAGATCACCAATTGTCAATACCGATGCAAGAAGGTAATCCTTGTAGATCACAACGATATGGATCAGGCTGTGGACAATCTCAACATCGAGAATGTTGTTGAGGTCGTGGACCACCACATGATTGATGGTTTTATCCGTAGTAAGGCCATTTTTTTTCTTACCGAGCCCGTGGGCGCCACGGGAGGAATTGTTGCGAACCTCTATGAACAGAACAAGGTTCCCATCAGCAGGGAGATGGCCGGACTGATGATCTCCGCAATACTTACTGATACGGTTCTTTTCAAGTCGCCGACGTCTTCTCCTCGCGATCTGGTTGCGGTGGAAAAGCTGGCCAAGATCGCGGGGGTCGACCCCAGGAAGTTCGGTATGGAGCTTCTCCGGATTAAAACCAACGTTGCCTCCAAATCTGCCAAGGACATTCTCATGGGTGATTTCAAGGAATTCAATTTTAGTGGCATCAAGTTTGGTGTGGGCCAGATAGAGGTCATGGACCTGAATGATCTGACACCAAAGCGAGCTTCCATTCTGGAAGAAATGAACAAGTTGAAGGATTCAGAGAATCTGGCCATGATAGTCATGATGCTGACAGACGTCATGAAAGAAGCCAGCGACCTTCTCTTCGTGGGCAATGCGGCTACAGCCCAAGGCTTCGAGAAGGCCTTCGGCGGCAAGATCGTCGACAATTCCATTTACAGGGAGAAGGTCCTATCAAGAAAGATGCAGGTCATCCCGCTTTTGGAAGAGGCATTGAAGCAGTGAGTCTTACACATAGGGGTGCCAATATTGGGTCAAGAACTTATTCATCGTCATGCCCTGCCAATGAATGCTGAAATTGACGCTTACCATGTTGCTATTGCAACGGTGAACGGCATCGATTATTTGTTGACTTGGAACTGCACACACATTGCTAACGCTCATAACCGGCCTAAAATTGAGGCCACCTGCCGGGCAGTTGGTTACGAGCCGCCCATTATCTGCACACCGCAAGAACTAACAGAAGAGGTTTAGGCTATCTGGAAAGATCCCCTCGTCACAGAGACCCGCTCATGGAGAGAACAATATGCCAATCAATTTGGTCACAACCGCAAATGTGCCGTTCGTAGCTGTATTTATCTGACATTTCCGGATTATTAAAATATCTGTACAGTCGAATTGAAGTCATGGTTTTATAAAGTTTGGCTCTTTATTGGCTTGATATTTAACTGTAACCCCAGACCTCTGCCAATTCATCGTTACATATTAGTATAATTCTAACGATGAATGATGTCACAAAAAGATTATAACAACATGTAATAATTCAGTTTATTCCCTGTTCCTCGTCATACTGTCCGGGAATGCAGGATAAAAGGTTTCCATTATGAAGAACTCGCTTCAAAGAATAGCCTATCTGAATAACTTGAAAGCTTTAATGATTATTTTTGTGGTAATTATACATACGCCGTAACATATAGCGGATTGGGACTCCAACATGCGGCTAGACCTGCTTAGTACCCATTAAAATAGCTGGACATTAAATATCATGCCGAAGAAAACATGGGACAGTTGCCAAATTTCCTATTGCTAATCCATATTTTTGATCGGGAAGGGTATACAGATAAATCACCGGCGAGAACACCGAATTCCCAACACGGCTTACGACCTCCCCGAAAACCCGGCAGGTCAAAGCCGAATTCGTTGGATAGTGGCAAATGTGTAAAAAAATTGTTGCAACAGATATTGTTTTAACATATATTTATCTACGTGAAATCAATCCATCGAAAACCGAAAAACCTTGCAGGAGAGATCGGGCGGAACCGTCCTTTCGATTCCCTCGAGCAGGAGCTGTTCCTCAACCTCATACGCACCTCCGAATGGCTGCAGGGCGAATTTACGAAGGTCTTCAAGGCGCACGGAATCACACAGCCCCAGTTCAACGTGCTGAAGATCCTTCAGGTCGAGGAAAAAGACGGGATACCGATCCAGAAAATAGGGGAAAGAATGACAACCAGGTCGTCAGACGTGACCCGGCTCCTGGATCGCCTGGAACGATCGTGCCTAGTTCAGCGTTTCCGAACCGAAGAGGATCGCCGTGTTATCTACGTGCGACTCACCGAAGCGGGAAGGTTTACAATCGACCAGCTGGCGCAACCACTGGCAGAAGCGCACCAATCGACAAAGGGGCATCTCGATAGCACCAGTCTGGAACTGTTGAACAATTTGTTGTTTGAATTACGTCATTCCCGGGATGAAAACTGTTGATCCGGGTCGCCGGACAGTCTTGCATACCGGCAATCTGGCCGGGAAAAACCAGAAAGGAAAGGAGAAAGAATCATGCCGATGATTTCGTGGGAAGGCGGGAAACTTACCAGAGAGCAGAAGAAGGATCTCATCCGGAAGTTCACGGAGGTTGCAGTTGAGGTGACCAGGGTTCCGGCTAAGTTCTACTCGGTGGTTATCCGGGAGCAGCAGGATGAAAACCTCGGTTTTGCTGGGGAAACCGTGGAGGAGATCAAGGAGAAGATGCCCAAAGGATAGCCGGTTTCAGTTTGAAAGTTGTTATATCTCGCACTGGAGGTTACAAGCATGTCGAAACTTTTCGAACAAACCAGTATCAAGACCCTTTCGCTTGCCAATCGATTTGTCCGTTCCGCTACATGGGAGGGAATGGCGGATACTGATGGCTCCTGTTCTCCAAAGCTTATCGACCTAATGGTGAATCTGGCTAAAGGCGGGGTGGGACTCATCATTGCCGGTCATGCCTATGTGAGCCGTGAGGGGCAGGCAGGCCCCTGGCAGATAGGGGTACACAGCGAAGAAATGCTCCCCGGTCTTTCCCGGATGGCGGATGCCGTTCACTCGGCGGGAGGGAAAATCGTCTTGCAACTTGCCCATGCGGGCTGTTATGCACTCCCCCAAGTCACCCAAATGGAGGCAGTCGGTCCCTCACCCGGGGTTCACGGGAAGACGCCGGGTTGCCGGGAGCTTTCTCGAGAAGAGATCCGCGTTATCTCTGATGCCTTCGGAAAAGCCGCTTTACGTGCAAAAACAGCCGGTTTTGACGGCGTTCAGATACATGCCGCTCATGGCTATCTGCTGAGCGAATTTTTATCTCCGTTTTTCAACAGTCGGACTGATGAGTATGGCGGCTCTATCGAAAAAAGGGGACGAATTGTACTCGAAGTCTTACGGAGCATACGGGCAGAGGTGGGCGATAACTATCCTCTGCTGGTAAAGCTGAACTCGGAGGATTTTATCGATGGAGGGCTGTCCGTGGAGGATATGCTTTCCGTTGCGGCCATGCTGGCTGAGGCGGGGATCGATGCCGTGGAGATGAGCGGCGGGACTATTTATGCTTCCGGCGAATATTCGTCAATACGAACGGGCAATCCTGCCGCTCCGGAACAGGAGGTCTACTACCGGGAAGCCGCGGCACGCTTCAAGGAGAAGATTGACGTTCCTCTCATGCTCGTCGGGGGGATCCGCTCTCTTGAGGTTGCCGAAGATCTGATCGATAAAGGCTCTGCCGACTATATCTCCCTCTGCCGCCCCCTGATCCGGGAGCCGGGACTGGTCGAACGCTGGCGTGCCGACGATCGGCGCAGAGCAGCCTGCCTGTCGGAAAATGCCTGTTTCGGACCTCTGCTCAAAGGCGAAGGGCTATATTGCGTCATGGATCAGCATTAGCCCACTATAAACAGAATGATGCGGTACCTCTTTATGCAATATACTCCTTTTCCTCCCACAGATCTCCTATGCCACGATCAGCCCAGATTAGATATGCCCGGACTATGGCAACATGTCTGTTATCTGGTAAAATGAAACGATACCGTGGCTTCTCCCGCACACCGTTTTTTGTCTTTTGTTCTCTTCCCTTGGGAGAACGGAATGGAGGCTGGCGATCAGGACCGATAGGATGAAGGAGACGCAAAATGACCAGCAGGGATGACCGCCCCGAAAAGGGAGCCGAACTTCGCCGGAGAGCCGAAGAGGTTGCCCGGGAGAAGGCGACTCGTTTGCCGGAAAAACAGTCGCCCCTTTCACCCGAAGAGACGCGGCAGGTCCGAAGAGCAGGGGGAGAAGATCCATATGCTGATGACCGATCTGATCATGCCGGAGATGAGCGGGGTGGAGTTGGCGGAAAAACTTCTTTCCCGCTATCCGCACATCAAGCGACTCTTCATGTCGGGCTACACAGCCGACATCGTTGCCGACCGGTGCGTATCCGGAGAAGGCGTTCATTTCATCCAGAAACCGTTTACTCTGACTTGTCTGGCAGCCAAGGTGCGGGAGGCGCTGGAGAGCAGATAAGGAAAAGATAATTCTGCTGAGAGTGCGCTCAGGAAGAAAAGAAGAAAAGCACTCCCCAGTTATAATAGGAAACCCTCTCCAGTCAAAACGACCGTCTGTCCGGCGGGGAATAAATTTCGGGTAATGCTTCAGAAGAGACATCACTTCGATGAAGTGTTGCGAAACCGACCAAGGGAGGAGCCAATATGGACCAGTTCATGAAAGCAGCTCTGCAAGAAGCGGTAATCGGCCGGGCCGAGGGAGGAATCCCGATCGGTTCCGTCATCGTCCATGACGGCAAGATCATCGGCAGGGGACATAACCGGCGGGTGCAGAAGGGGAGCGCGATTCTGCACGGCGAGATGGATGCCCTGGAAAATGCTGGCCGCCAGTCGGCATTGGTCTACCGTCAATGCCAGCTTTATACCACCCTCTCCCCCTGTTCCATGTGCAGCGGCGCTATTCTCCTGTATGGCATTACCCAGGTTGTTATCGGGGAAAACCGCACCTTCATGGGAGAGGAGGAACTCCTCAGGTCACGGGGGGTAACAGTGGAAGTACTGCAGGATGAACGCTGCATATCCATGATGACGGAGTTTATCCGGATGAAGCCGGAACTCTGGAACGAGGATATCGGTGTCTGAATACCGGTACCCGTCTCTGCCACCAACGGTTGTAAAACCTGTTTGATAAATGCGAAGATACGAGACTGAAATCAGGATTCTAGAGAGGTCGTCATGATTGTAAGTGATAGTAACGGGAATCAACTCCAGGAGGGGGATTCCGTACAGGTGATCAAGGATTTGAAGGTCAAAGGCTCTTCTTTAACATTAAAGCGTGGTAAGGTATTCAAGAATATCCGCCTCACATCTAAAGGTGAAGAGGTAGAGTGTAGTGAGGGTAAAAGCACGATTGTTCTCAAGACATGTTTCCTGAAAAAAGTGTAATCTGTAGAGGTGTAGATATATATGTGTTACGTGTTACCCAAAAGAGAAGAGTTGCGACGCGCGATCCAATGGATATCCTGCAACATTCAGGAAAACCCCGGGAAGCCCGTCCAGCCATACGTACGGGATGCTATCTTCAGGTTTGATCTTTCACCTATAGATGCCGAGTTTCTGATCGAATTCTTCCATAAAAGAAAAGAGGAAAAGTGAGTGCACTACATTCATTCCTGACTGTTTCAGCCCTTTCCGTGCTGTTCAACACATTTCTCCGGTTGACCTGACATCATAGCCCGGCAGTTCCTTGAGCATGCTCTTCAGGGATGTCGAGCGGACCACCTCCACCAGCGCCCGCAGACGGGGATCGTCCGACTGCGACTCCGGGATGCAGAGGTCGTAGGCCTCCTCCCGCAGGGCGATAAAATCGAGACCAGCTTCATCCGATACCAGTCTTACGGAAACCCCTACCTCCGCCCAACCTGCGCATATAGCCGCAACTACGCCCTGATGGTCCCTTGCCATGATCGTTGGAAAGGAGGTTCCCTGCAATAGCTCATCAAGCACCTGGCGGGCGCCGGAACCTGCTTCGCGGCCGATCCAGCGTAGAGTTGACGTTAGAACCTGATGTACGCTGTTCAGTCCCAGTCCGGGGGCCAGGGCCAGCCCCTCCTGCCAATCGGCCATCCGCAACAGGCTGAAGGGTCTATTCAGAATTTCTCTCGCGGCCCGGTTGTTCCCTTCGGGCGCACTGCTTTTCGCAAGATGCAGACCTGCAACATGCGCCAAACCATCACGAACAAGCTGGAGTGCCCGGCGACTCGGTCGAGAAAGCACCACCATCCTGAAGGGGGTGGTCCGGGCGTATTCCGCTGCCAGTAGACCAACTGCCGGGTCGCAACTGGCTATAACGAGGGTCCGGTAGGGGTCACTGAATGGGCTTTCGAACATTCTGCCATCCCGAAAGACGCCATCGTGGGGTACCATGCCGAGCGGTGAATGCTCCACCGGGAAGAGGAGCAGTTTCCCGCCAATTACGGCGCTCCAGTAACGGCACGGTGTCTGTGTGGGAGGCCAGGCCCAGTGAATCTTACCGTGACCGCCGAGTTGAAAAAGTTCCTCTACCGTGCAGCCAAATACCTTGGCCAGGGATAGGGCTGCTACGGTGGAGGGGACCAGTTTCCCGGTTTCGATGGCGCTGACTCCGGCGCGTGAAATACCGGCCCGCTCGGCCAGCTCCTGCTGGGACCAGCCTCGTTCTTCGCGGGACTGTTTGATCAGGTTATGAAGGACTGTTTCGCTTGACATTATAATGACACCTATGACATAATGCTGTCCGACGGTGGGGCCAATGAGACGATCGTGACACTATAAGAGATTTTATGACTGTATCCTGTCTAATGCAAGCATAAAAGATCTCTTCGACGATATATCAGAGTATTAGCGACTTTTCCCCTCTTTACCCCGAGCATTTTGCGGAGGGGACCGGGCTGCGGGCGCCGCCGGAAATATCGTCGCCTCCCATCCTTGGAAAGGATTATACAGTACGCTCTACTGTAGCAGCTATCTGACCTCAATCTCGAATAAGTTTATCAAGCGCTTATTTCGTCCCCTCCCTTGCGCGCAGGCCTAACGGAACCCGCTTGATACTAAATAAACCGGTATCGGTGAGGGGGAATACTTTTGCAAGACCCCCTATATTTTTTAAATATGACCGATAGGGGTTTGCCGCTCTGCTCGTAATAACAAAAAAATTACAATCATCTTATGAATAAATACAACTGGAGGATGAAAGATGAAAAAGAGAGCCGGATTATTTGCACAGATTGTTCTGGTCGCGACAGTTCTCATTGCCTTGCTGCTTGCCGGGGTTGCGTCCGCAGCCGAAAGTAGGGCCATAGAGGTTTCAGCGGCAATAAGTCTGAAAAATGCATTGGATACGCTGAAAGAGATATACAAGAGGAACCATCCGAACGAAGAGATCCTGTTCAACTACGGTGCTTCCGGCATGCTGCAGAAACAGATCGAAGAGGGGGCGCCTGTTGACCTTTTTATATCTGCAGGAAAAAAACAGATGGACGAATTGGCTTCAAAGGGGCTTATCATCCCGGGCACGCGCCTGGACCTGCTTGGTAACGAGATGGTGTTGATCGTCGCAAAGGAAAAGAAAGATTCAATCAGGTCATTCGCTGATCTTGCCGAAAAGGCCCATTCTTTCAGCATCGGTATGCCTGAGAGTGTGCCTGCCGGAAAGTATGCAAAGGAGACGCTGCTCAGCCTCAAGCTATGGGACAAACTGGAGAAGCGTATCGTCTACGCCAAAGATGTGCGCCAGGTGCTGACCTATGTTGATTCGGGCAATGTGGACGCCGGGCTGGTCTACCTTTCCGACGCGGATGGGTTGAAGAGCGCTGTTGTGACGGCAACCGCCGCGAAAGGTTCTCATTCGCCGATAGTATACCCTATGGCTGCTCTGAAGAGTGCAAAACATCAGAAGGGCGCCAGAAAGTTTATGGAGTTTCTGCAAAGCCCGGAGGCAGCCAATATTTTCGCAAAATACCGATTCAAGCCTCTAACCGGGGGGAAATAACAGGAGATGACCGGCTGGTGAAAAACAAAATCTGGATATCTTCTTTGCTTTTGCTCCTGTTTGTAACGGTACTCGTGTCGCTTACAGTTGGAAAGTACCCGCTCAGTCTCGGAGAGATCTGCAGCTATTTGTCCGCTACATGTGGATTTGGCTCAATGGAGTGGCGGAGCTCTGTCATCCTCAAAAATATTCTGGTCGACATCAGGCTACCGCGCATCCTGGCCGCACTGATCATCGGCGCGGCGCTTTCGGTCTCCGGAGTGGCGTTTCAGTCCATGTTCATCAACCCGCTCGTCTCTCCCAGTCTGCTTGGAGTGCTTTCCGGGGCATCATTCGGCGCTGCTCTGGGGATGATCATCTCCAATAACTGGCTGGTGATACAGGGGAGCGCCTTTCTGTTCGGCTTCCTGGCCGTTCTGCTTTCCCTTGGTGTAGCCCGACTTTATCGTGCTGACAGGCTGTTGATGCTTCTTCTCGGCGGCATAATAAGCGGAGCGCTCTTTACCTCCCTCCTTTCTATTATCAAGTATCTGGCTGATCCCTACAATCAGCTTCCCGCCATCGTCTACTGGCTGATGGGGGGGCTTTCCCTGGCCGATGGTAAAACTGTCCTTTTTGTATCTTTTCCCATTGCTCTTGGAGTCTTCGTCCAGAGGTTCACAACCCAGATCTGTACAATGAGAAAGGTCGGTAATAGTCGTGGATCCCGTCACGCCCTTTTTAAAACAACACTACATAAGGAGGAAGCATGGATAGTCACTATTTTGGGGAGTACGCGAAGCTGGTTGATGAGGCAGGGAAATTTCATGGTGAGATCTGCCACGGTATCGCGATAGGGACCCGCATGACCATGAGCGGATTGAGAAGGATCGGTATCTCCGATCCCAAAGGGGTCGATCGGAAGAAGTTGATGGTGTTCGTCGAAATAGACCGTTGCGCCACCGATGCCATTATGGCCCTGACCGGCTGCAGACCGGGCAAACGCACCATGAAAATCCGCGACTTCGGCAAGATGGCGGCAACCTTTATAAACCTGGAATCGGGTAAGTCGGTGCGGGTGGTCGCCAGGACGAAGAAGAAATCTCCGGGTGGAGATGTCGGTGGGATCCCTGACTATTCCCTGATGCCAGAAGAAGAGCTGTTTTCAATCAGCGAGGTGCAGGTGCCACTCCGCCCTGAAGATCTCCCGGGCAAACCGCTTCGTAGCGTTGTCTGCGGCTGTTGTGGTGAAACCGTTCTGGATGGGCGGGAGATCGAATACCAGGGCGACTCTCTCTGCAGGCCCTGTTTTGAAAAAAATGATTACTACCAATTGAAAGAGGTGCTGGAATGAACGGAATGGAGATCGATTGGAATAGTGCATGGAAGAGCGCGCGGGCTGGCCATTCGCGCATTGATGATTCGTCCTTTTGGGACAAGCGTGCACCTGCTTTTGCCCGGCATGTAAAGGAAACTCATTATGAGAGGCATTTTCTGGAGATGATGCAACCAGACCCATCCTGGAGCGTGCTTGATGTGGGGTGCGGCGCAGGTACCCTTGCTCTGCCGCTTGCCAGACGCATCGCCTCGGTGACTGCGCTCGATTTCTCCCGGGTGATGCTTGATCTGCTCCAGCAGAGTTGCGAGGAGGAAGGAATTACAAATATTTCAACTATCCAGGGGAGTTGGGAGGATGATTGGGAACGCCTGGGTATCGGAACCTATGATGCTGTTATTGCATCACGTTCCATGGTAGCCCGCGATCTTCGAGACGCGGTCAACAAACTGAATCGGGCGGCGCGCAAGAGGGTTATCATATCTTCGCTGGTAGAAGACGGCCCCCATGACCGGCGAGTTTATGAGGCGGTGGGCCGGGAACTCTCGTCGGGACCGGATTTCATCTATCTCTACAATCTTCTGTATCAGATGCGGATTTTTGCAACGGTAGATTTTATCGTCAGCAAGGAATGGAAGAGCTTTGAAAGCATCGAGGATGCGGTCGAGGGGACCGTCTGGATGCTGAAGGATGTCACTTCGGAAGAACTGGGTCGACTCAGAAGCTATCTGGGCAGAGTACTGGTTCCCCATTCAGGCGGATGGCGCTTCCCCTCGCCCAAGGTGGTGCGATGGGCATTCATCAGCTGGGAGAGGGGTGAGTTTTGAATTTTGAATGTTGAATGTTGAATGTTGAATGTTGAATGTTGAATGTTGAATGTTGAATGTTGAATGTTGGCGGGTGAAGGAGGAAGGTAACAGGATGAAGAAGCGAGTGTAATCCGTCATATGGAAATAAATTTGCCGATAGGAGAAGAGAGATGTATCGTATTAGCATTTTGATCGCACTTTTGTTGATTCCTCTCTGCTCCACTGCTTATTCACGCAGGGTCACTGACATGGCCGGAAGAAAGGTCATCATACCCGACAGGATCGTAAAGGCTGTTGCGCTATCGCCGCCGGTAACGTACCTCCTCTAAACAATTGCTCCCGAGAGTCTGGCAGGGCTTAATTTTCCGCTCCAAGGGAAAGAAAGAGTATACAGGGTCGAGCGTTATGAAAAATTGTCGATCATCGGTGGTATGGTGGGCGAAGGTCGGACCCTAAACCTGGAGGCGCTGCTGAAGGTCAAGCCGGATGTAGCCTTTCTCTGGGAGAGGAAAAAAGATGACTTCACCGCCATCAACAGGGAATACATGCGAACCCTGGAAAAACTGGGTATTCCCGTGGTCGTCGTGCGGTTCGATTCTCTGAGTGATTATCCAGCCCCGATTCTGTTCATGGGTGATCTCCTTGGCAGAAAGGAGAGGGCTGCCAAGCTCAACCGTTATGCTGTCGGTGTGATGGACAAGGTCGCACGAGCCATTTCCGGCCTTCCACCCGGGAAAAGGATTTCGGTTTAATATGCCGACGGTTTGGATGGTCTGTCAACTGAGGGTGAAGGTTCCATGCATACCGAACTTATTCCGCTCAGTGGTGGTACAAATGTCTGCCCCTTTAAGGCTGCCACTACCATGGGGATGGAAAAAATATCCACGGAGCAGCTTCTGCTGTACGATCCAGATGTTATCCTGGTCAAGGAGAAGGGCTGCTTCGATCGAATTCAAAATGATGCGCGCTGGAAGTTGTTGCGCGCCGTTCGCAAGAAGCGGATCTATCTGATCCCCTATGTTCCGTTCAACTGGTTTGATCGGCCGCCATTGTACAATCTATCATGACTACCGGATAGGTGAAATTCGCGTTGAGAAGGGCAATGAGTTCGTGGAGCTCCGCGTGCCTGGTGGAGAACTGTATCTCAAGCCGGGCGAAGCTTGGGGGGACGTGGAGCCGCTCGCTATCCAGCGTGAGATGATACGGCGGACCATAAAGGAACATCTGGACAAGGAAAAAAGGCTGCGCCCGCAGGGTATCAAGGTGCTGTCGCTCTTTTTCATAGACGCGGTGGAGAAGTATCGCAAGTACGATGATGATGGCAACCCGGTCAAGGGTGTCTATGCCAGGATATTTGAAGAGGAATACAAGCGGGCAGCACACCACCCGGACTACACCAGCATTCAGAGGATTCTATCAGGCAGTCTGCGACTGAATGACTTCAAACGGAACCCCCAGCAGTTTATCGAACTTGCCTCACAGGCTATCAACCGTTGCAAGCGGATGGCACTGGTTGACGGTATCAAGTATCAACGCCTCGGAGACGAACAATTTTATGCCCAGGAACTGTTCGAACAGGAGGAACTGACGGATCCTGAAAAATATGTTTAAGGATTCGCAAAAGTCGGTTTATGAGCATGTCGTTTATGATTCGGATACGGAACGGACATTTGCGGACCAATTGGAAAAGAACGAATCAATCAAGGTCTACGCCAAACTGCCAGGATGGTTCAAAGTTCCGACGCCTCTGGGAACCTATAACCCTGATTGGGCGATTCTAGTAGAGAAAGATGGAACCGAACGGCTGTATTTCGTCCTCGAAACAAAGAGCAGCCTCTTTACTGATGACCTGCGTGACAAGGAAAGCGCCAAAATTAAATGCGGCAAGGCACATTTTGCTGCGCTGACTGTCGGGGAGAATCCGGTGCACTATATCCAGGCAAGTAATCTTGATGACTTGATGGCGCATTGCTGAAATTGGGTTTCGTAAAAGGAGAATTAGCGTGCTGAAGAGGATGATCTTTCTCTTGATACGGTCCGCATTCTGAAATCGCGACTAAAGACGCTCCCACAGAGGGAAGAATCGGATATCAACCAGGTATTGGAGTAAAGTCCGTTCGCCCTGAGCTTGTCGAAGGGTGATAAGGACTTTTGCAAGAGGCTCCATAGGGAGAAAAAGGTGCAGTATTATGTTTTGCTGTCAAACAAGTGGATTGATCTGATGACCGCAGATGAAGAAAAGAGTCCCGTCAGCGATTAAGGTTCTGCCGTTAGCCTGGAAATTTCAGGGAGTGCTCAGACCAGTTGCAAGAGGGGGCATCAAAAAGGCTGGTTGGCAAGCAAGGAGTGGCGGCTAAAGCCAGAAGCCAGGGAATGATTGGGGGATAACCAGCGGGAGAGTGGACTTTGCGGGCCTGTAAATAGTTTTGTGTAAATGGTACTGGGTTTCGGTTTTAAAGATTCGGCATTCTGTCTTCAAAAAGAATAGAAAAACGATTCATGGCAGCTTTCCAGTCTCTGATCGGCAG
>CAIWTU010000103.1 GCA_903915655.1 uncultured Geobacter sp. | reverse complement strand
GACCTCAAGAAAGTAGCCTGCATCCATGAACCTGAACGGCAGTTTTATCCCGGCTTCCATGAGGAACCCCAGCAGGAAAATAATCGGTAACGCCCCAGCGAAACCAATCGCCAATCCGTTTAAAAGAATGCGTTTCTGCACCTCGTCCTGCCCCTGCAAATACCTGTAACAAAGCACAATCTGCCAGACCAAAATGCCGACAGGTACGAGCGCAATCAGTATGCGAAAAGCCAGCCCTATTTTGAGTACGGCGAGTAAGAAAGCCGCAACAGGCCACGATACGACTATCAAAGCAGAAACGACATAGATTGTCCTGTCCGTTACCCTTTTCCCCACTCTTATCATTCCTTTCCCGGATCATTCTCACGCAATTGTAACATACTATACTCTATTTGTAAAGTCTTATTTACATTTCGTTTAAATATTTTGAATATCCCGTTCACGGCCCATAACGTACCCGAGGCAGCCAGTCCTATCCTTTCCAACGGAAGTAGCCAAGCCAGGTTGAATACTGCTAGTATAATGAACCCTGTTTTTCGCATTGAAGTACGGCAGACTGAGCCTTGACCGGGGAACGGAGCACAGATGTTTGCGAATTGGAAATCACGCCCCAACCTTGCGCTGGCAGCGCTTGTAGGCATCACCGCCGTATGGGGCGGCACATTCCTGGTGGTTCAGGACACCATCAAACGGATGCCCGTCATGGACTTCCTGACCGTACGATTCAGTGTGGCGACTATCGTCATGTACGCCGTCCGCCCCAATTGTTTCCGAGGGATGAGCCGGACAGCTTTAATCCGCGCAAGCGCCCTGGGAGTCGTGCTGGGCCTCGGTTATATCACACAAACATACGGATTACAGCATACTTCCGCCTCAGTTTCAGGATTTATCACCGGCATGTTCGTAGTCCTCACTCCTGTAATGTCATGGGTACTCTTAAGACGCGGAGCCAACCGCAATACCATATTAGCCGTCATACTGGCCACAGTCGGCCTCGGCCTGCTTTCATTGCACGGCTGGACGATAGGACCAGGAGAACTACTTACCCTGGCCTGCGCGCTCTTTTTCGCACTGCACATAGTCGGGCTGGGAGAATGGTCTGCCCATTATGACGCCTACAGCTTCTCATTAGTCCAGATTGGCGTTGTGGCGCTTATCACGCTGGTCGCAGCGGTGCCCGGAGGTATAACTCTGCCGCCAGACGGGGGGTCATGGGGAGCTGTGGCAATCACCTCTATCCTCGCCACCGCGGCAGGTTTTCTTATCCAGACATGGGCCCAGTCGCTGGTACCCCCAACACGAGCGGCGGTAGTGATGACGATGGAGCCCGTTTTCGCAGGGTTATTCGGAGTGTTCATCGGAGGAAACCACCTGACAGTGCGCATCCTGAGCGGGGCGGCCTGCGTACTGGGAGCCATGTTCATTTCCGAACTTAAAACTGCCCCGCCTCCCCCAAGGCTAGAAGCCTGAAAGTAAGCGCGCCGGAACATCAAACCACACATCATTTCACTTCGCCAGCGTCTCGTTTTATTTTCAGTTGTATCAAATCTCAGGCATAAAACCCGATGAACGTCTGAATATGTAATATCTATTTAACTATTTTTATACGATAACCCTTGACTGTATGGCTAAAAACAGTTATATCTAGATTAACGACTAAAAAGGAGAAATTGAAGTGCCAAAAAAGTCCTCGCTGCTACTGATCGTTTCTGTGATTTCAATCGCGCTGGTTGCATTGGGTTGTTCTACCACAACAACAACTACGGTAACCAAGTCTATCCCGCCGATAACCTTCACGGCCCCCGGCAACACAGTTCCAGGTAAGACTATTACGCTTCCAGGCGGCGTAACGACTTTGCCCGCCGTTACCATTACCCTCCCCGGCGGTGTTACAACGATCCCCGCTACCACCGTCACCGTGGCACCTGTGACAACAACTCAACCCGCCGTTCCAACCGGGTTAGCTTTCTTGCCCACTACGCCAGATTCCTTCTCTTACGGTATGGCTGCTCTGACGAATTGTTCAGATTGCCACGGCGTGGGACTTTATGCTCAATATCCTGTTGCCCCGTCCTGGAATGGTTCAATTAACGGAGCCCTCGTAAATGTTGGAATCTACAATGTTGTTCCCGGCTCCATTCAGGATCATAAAGGGCGCACGGACGACCAGTGTCTTAACTGCCACACCCCGGTCTAGTTTTCAATCTCGAGTTTTGTACCTAACAGAGGGGCGCCGGCCGGCGCCCCTCGTTTATATCCTTACAAATCCACAAGATATCCAAGATATAAATTATAGATACAAAAACGCCTTTTACCGAAGCTAACAGCGCCTATTAAATAACATGGGTGATAATTATCATATACATAATATCGTCATTCCATTACAATCATTGTGGATTATTATCAATAATTGTCCAAGGATATAAAAGTGGACGTAATTACAAGCAAAGAACCGGGTCAAATCTCACGCAGGAAATTCCTTAAAGGAGGCCTACTGGCTATCGGGGTATGCTTGTTAACGCCTATGGCCTTTTTAAATGCCTGCAACAGCACCGATAAAACCGCCGAAGTGCCTGCCATAGTTCCGGCCAAGGGAGCATCCGAGGGCACTGGCCCTACGACTAACGCGCCGGTCAATCAGGCAAGCTCGCCGGCTTCACCTTTGCCAAACATCGACCCCTCACCCGTCAACTATTCTCTATCAGTGGATGGATTAGTCAACACTCCACTCACGCTCAACTATGATTCCATCCTACAATTTCCTTCGGTCACAAAAACCGTGACCCTGACATGCCCGGGCGTATTCGATGAAACGAGTGAATGGACCGGAGTGCCGTTAATATCCATCTTAACCGCTAGCGGCATAAAATCCGAAACAACCCAGGTGAACGTCATGGACACTTCAGGGTACGCCGCCCCATTTTCAGTTCAGGAACAGAGCGTGCTCTCAGGAGACATATTCCTTGCGTATAAATACAACGGGCAAGGATTACCGGCTGACCGCGGGTATCCTCTACGCCTGGTAGTACCCGGAAGAGAAGGAACAGCATGGGTTAAAGGCGTTACCCATATCAGGCTTGTGCAATAGTCACTAACGAATATCCTGGATTTTTTACCGGATGGAAAATTGTGAGATTGAAGAATAAATCGATTAAACACCTATCCCGCGAAATATTGGCCTTCGGGGTTGCCGTCTCACTACTGGCGACTGCAGCATCAGCCTGTCAACAGGTAGGATCAACTACGGCTACACCTCCAACCACGCCTCTGATGACTTCATCAACTATGACAACAGCCTCCACGACGTCATCTACCACAACAACCATAAAAGGTGTAAATACAGGACTCCCCGCAACCATCCCTCCCCCTGCCCCGCTCTCGGATTATCCGATTTTAGGAGACGCCTACAACCCACCCGACCCCGACCAGCCGGATTACTCATTCTACATGGACGCTTACGAATTGCGTCCCAACCTCATGTTAATTAAAGCAGGAACATTGGTAACTTTCGTGAATGTGGATAACAAACCGTTCTTCGTCGAGAGCGTCGATGAACTGTTTTTCGGGATAACCTCTCCGCTTGGGCTATCATGGAGCTACGTCTTCAATACGCCCGGAGTTTTTGCATTCACCGTTTCGCCATACAATGCCACAGAGATAGGTGTAATAGTAGTAACTCCCTGATTGATTATTCTAAAACATCGCGTTCGAGGAACAACCTCTACCGTTCATGGCTGGGCCCGTGATATACTACCGCCATTACGCAGGGCGTTTTGATGTGTAAAACGCAAGCGACAGTCAGCACAAGAAATTAAGTTGAATCGGTTGGTGTTTTATGGCGATTGAATTAAAGGATTGGGCAGCCTACCAACTCCAGGGCCTAGAGTGGAGCGCCCAAAATGTGAGATGGCTGATAGCGAATACAAAATGCCAAGGATGCCTCGGGTGCTGCGACGGAACGCATTACCCCGCAATCAACCTCAGCAAACGCGACGCCATGAGGATACCTAAAAAAGAGCGCCGCACTATGACCGAAGCGGGCGACGGCTTGCTAATAATGGAGGCGCCTTGCCGGTTCCTGGTTGAAAAGCGGTGCACCATCCACCTGTCCAAACCAGGCGTTTGCTTAGAATACCCCGTTTCCTATACGAAAGAATCACCCTGGATTATCATCATTGCCTGTCCTGCCGGAAAAGAACTTATCAATGCCTGCGTCGATCTGAAACCCGGAGTTAAAGCGGCACTATACCAGATTTGAACAGCCGTTAGACAACTTTTAACCCGGAAAAGGCGGACGGCATCCCCGGGGAACTTTTATTCAAGTGCTTCAGTTTTTGCCAAACAGGCGACAACAGGCTCCAAACCGCCAGCGTCGTATCCAACCTCAAGCACCCTTATATCTACCTGTTGTTCAGCAGATTGGTCTCCGCTGTTTGAAGCGTCTACAGGAGCGGAGCCTGCGGCTTTCTTCTTGAGAACCGCCGCACGGCTGATGACAAACATCTCTTTGCGGGGAAGCAAAACGTTGCAGTGCCTCCGCGCCATCTCCAGGCCCCCTTCTACATCCTGCCCATCGCTGTTCCAAACGTCCAGAACCATATCCGGGCGCAAAGCCTCCGTGTAAGTCATAAGGATACGCAACTGCTCCGGATTATCGTCCAGGTACAGGCCGATATCAGGCCAAAGATTGAATACGCCGAATTTATTGACTATATCTTTAAGCTGGTACCACTCCAAACCTTTGATAATTTCATGCAATTTTCTGATCAAACAAAACACCTTGTGATAATCAGTCCGTATCGCGACATATTTATCAAGCCGACTGGAATGGAAAACCAGTTTCGGTGCAATCTCAGCCACGTAGTGACTGCCATAAAGTGATATCTTCTCTGCCGGAAGCAACTGAGGGACATCTTCAAAGTTTCCGGGCCTCAATTCAGACTCGGTATAGTGCGGATCATGGGTTTCATCCGGCACGGGCACACTATAGACCTGGTCGGGGCCCAGCAAGGCTATCAGCGAAAGAACGCTCCATTGGAGGTAAATCTCACGCATAAAAATGGGGAACGAATCCTGAATAATCTTATCCGATTCCCGTTCAAAATCCTCGACGGTTATGTTATTCCGGACAAGGCTTAGCAAAAGCGTGAACGTGCTCCGTGTAAGCCCGGCAACCGGGTCCGCCAGAAAAAATCCAAGATTGGGGTTTACCTCGGTTTTCAAGTCAACAAGGGAGGCAAGTCTTGCTTTCGCTTCGGAAAATTTAGAAATCGCCAGAGCCGCTTCGTTGAGTTGCGGAGCATATAATTGTCTGACATATTCGGCAAGGATATCATCAAATATCGCATAGAACCCGGGCCTTACATCCCCGGGAATAGACGTACTATTAGAGGTAATCTCGATAGTGGGATGGTCCGCTATATAGCGTTTCAGTGTTTCGTACTTTGCCTGCCAATTGGCCATTCTAACCTCCGGTTTTCCAAACATCAAAACAGGCTTGAAAAAGCCTGCACAGCTAATCCGCATTTTACTAAAAATAAGGCTAAATAACAAATCCCCACTGACAAAGATGTTGTCATCGGGGGACTTGTTATTTTTTAACTTCAGACTGGTGCAGGCCGAGATTTACGTATCGAGCGGGTTGCTGGTATCCCACGGGCTGTCAGCCCCGATCGGAGACAGGTTAGGAAGGTCAATCACCTGTCCGGCAGTGAAACTCTTGTTCATCAGATTCACCAGAGGCAGATGATTCAAAGGTATCTTACCGCTTCCCCCGCAAACCGGGCACGCCTTTTGCATAATCACAGGTTCAGCAGTAACGTTTGTTGCAGCCGGACTATCCAGAGAGGTGGTGAAGGTGGTAGTAAAAGCAACAGTATTCTGTGCATTTTTGGGAACCACCACAACCGAGTACTGAGTAGCCAACAGCATACTATCTTTATTGTCCACCAAGCCCAGCATCACATAGCCCATTGCATCCTTATCAGGGATATTTGGATCAACACTGGCATTCTTGAGCGTAAGAACCACATCGTAAACGTAGGCCCTGTATTCGACGCAACCGTGAACATCGCCTGTAGTCTTCAAGGTGAATGAGCTTGCAACGATGGACACATTTTCCATACCAGTCGATGATATATTCCCTGTCCCCTCGCAAACAGGGCAAGGCACTTTAATAAACGCCGTCGCCAGAAGCATGGGAACAATAATTCCGAACGCCAGGTATTTCTTTTGAACTTTGAAATTGTTTTTTAACATTATCTTCATCTCTTTGAGGTATATATGAGAATCTTACTCTGATCCAAGGCAAAACGCTGTGACCTGGGTCTCTAAGGAATTTGGATACACGGTTCCTTATTTATAGCACTAATCGAGGATATAGTAAATTAGGTGTAAGGGTCCAGTACATATTGTCTTTTCGGGGGTTGGTGATGAAATTATCCACATAGTAGCGCAATGGGGAAGATTTTCCAATGCCCCGGTGAGGCTTTTCAGTGTTGTACCAGATCAGATATTTCATAAGCAGACGGTTGAAAACATCAGTATCATCCAATGAATCAGTATTCCAATATGCGAATTGCTCCTGGACAGTCCTGTTGAATCGTTCGAGGTG
>CAIWTU010000102.1 GCA_903915655.1 uncultured Geobacter sp. | reverse complement strand
GACTCTTGGAAAAAGGGATACCCAAAGAGCCGGAGCAGCTGTCGATCCCGGCCATCTCAGCGGAAGGTGAACTATGCCTGCATCCGGCGGCAAGCTTCGGGGAGGTGGCGGCATGAATGTCTCTTCCCTGCTGATTTCCCGGTTGAAGACGCTCCGGCTCTCCGGCATTCTCGAATCCCTCGATGTGCGCCTCGAACAGGCGGGCAGCGGCAGCCTCGGCTATCGCGAATTCCTGGAGTTGATCGTTCAGGACGAAACCGAACGTCGGGTGGCGACCCGCCTCAACCAGCGTCTGAAAAAGGCTGCCTTCGAAGAACCCAAGGCTTCGAGTTTGCCGCGCTCCCCGGCGTCAACATCGCAGCCATCTAGGACCTTGCTACGGGCATATACGATCTTATATTTTACTATCAATATCTCATTCTAACTGTTATAAATATACGAACGTATATAATATGGAGACGGAATGAAAATTTCGAGTGCGATAGACATTGGGCGGATCATTAAGCAAAAGCGTAAAGATGATGGTCTCACTCTGGAGGAAGCGGCAGCGGTCTGTAATGTAAGCTATGCCTTTTTATCTGCCTTGGAAAACGGCAAGGAAACCGTTCGCCTAAACAAGGTGCTGCAGGTTGCCAAGTGCCTCGGAGTCGAACTGGAAGCGAACATCCGGACGTGGGCGACTTCGGGAGATGAATCATGAGTGCTGCCCTGCTGGTGAGGATTGATGACGTTCTGGTCGGACGGCTTTGGCTGGACGAGAAGAAACGTTTCTGCTTCCAGTACGACAGGGGGGGGCTGGATCACTCAAAAATTCCCCTCTCACTCTCATTGCCGTTGCGATCCGATCCCTACCTTGATGACGAGTCGCATCCATTCTTTGCCAACCTCCTACCAGAAGAAAAAATCCGTGCCGTGATTGCCCGCAATCTCGGCGTTTCCCTCAACAACGACTATGGGCTCCTGGAGCGGATCGGCGGTGATTGCGCCGGTGCGGTTTCACTCTATCCCGAGACCGGAGAACCGAAGCGTGAACCTGGCTCCTATCGCCAGCTCTCGCTGGATGAACTCAACACCATTATCAGCGAACTCCCGCAACGGCCACTTCTGGCAGGGGAGAAAGGGATACGGCTCTCTCTTGCCGGCGCGCAGAAGAAACTTCCGATCTTTTACGATGAACAACACTTTCATCTGGGTTATGGCACCGCTCCTTCCAATTACATCATCAAACCAGCCATCGAGAATCTGGATAACACGGTGGAGAACGAAGCATTCTGCATGGCCCTGGCTCACTCGGTTGGTCTGGATCTACCTCGATCATTCATCCATCAGCATGGGGAAACACGAGTATTCATCGTCAAGCGCTTTGATCGCGTGATTGCCGGCGATGGTACCAAACGGTTGCATCAGGAGGATTTCTGCCAAGCGCTCCATATTCCCCCAGAATACAAGTATGAATCCGAAGGTGGGCCGTCCCTGGCTGCATGCTTCAGCCTGGTTCGCACTGCCAGCATCAGGTCCGGCAAGGATGTGCTGTCGCTTTTGAACTGGGTGATATTTAATTACCTGATTGGCAACTCGGATGCACATGGCAAAAACATCTCTCTCTTGCTGCTGCCGGAAGGACCGATGCTGGCCCCCTTCTACGATCTGCTTTCGACGAGGATATACGCCCATTACGGTTTGGCGGAAGGCCTGGCCATGAAGATCGGCGGCGAGAGTGATCCGGGTTCAATCCAGAAAAAGCATTGGGAACAGTTTGCCGAGGAGGTCGACATCAAGCCACGGCTGGTGCTGACCCGTGTTGCCGATCTTGCAAAGAAGATTGAGGACAACCGCTTGCAGCTCTTCAAGGGAGAATTCTCCCCCTATAAATGTGATGCCTTGTACCGCTTGATGCAATTGATAGGGGAACAGGCGGAAAAAACCTTGCGAAAGATTGCGTAGGCACGTTACCCAGAGCGCCAGAGCCCAATCGTCATCAGTACAGCACTGTGAACTTATCATGCGCCAGCTAGCTTATTGTGTCTTGTCAGCGCTAGATTATTGGGGTAGCCCCCTGTGTCAGGATAGTTGTCGCCTCAGATGGGTTGTTTAACCCCGCTATCCCGAAATGAATGGCAACGAGCGTAGCGTGTTTGCCATTCATTTCGGGATACCGGGACCGGCGATATCCAACACCATGGATACTGATTTCTGCGTGGCCGCACTCGAAGATGCCTTGTCCCGCTACGGCAAGCCCGAGATCTTCAATACCGATCAGGGCAGCCAGTTCACCAGCGATGCGTTTACCCATGTTCTCAAAGAGGCAGGAGTAAAGATCTCTATGGACGGCAAAGGACGGTGGATGGACAACGTCATGATCGAGCGCCTATGGCGTTCCCTGAAGTACGAGTGCATTTACCTGCACGCATTCGAAACGGGCAGCGAGGTTCGCCAAGGTTTGAGACGTTGGATCGAGTTCTATAACAAGAGGCGACCACACTCCAGTCTGGACGATCGAACACCTGATGAGGCATACTGGCAAAAACCCCGGCCTGGCTACGCAGGCCGATTTCTCTTGCTGGCGGCATAACCGTAACGGCTATCCACCTTATTTCCGCCGCCAACCTGTCCTACTAACGGGGGCCACCTCTAACAGAGCAAAATCAAGAATTGCAAAGAAAATACTTAAAAATAAGAAGACTGTTTCCCTCGATGAAGCAATTAAAGAGTTAACCAATTCAATTTTCAATGCATATAATGCTAAAGAAAGATTAAGAATTCTAATTCAAGATTGGGAATTTAGCTTGCCGATGGCTACGGCTATTTTGACTGTTCTTTACCCAGATGAGTTTCCATTTATGACGTAAGAGTGTGTGAAGAGTTGGAAATAAAAATTACCGAAAATGCCAATAAATTTGAACAACTATGGAATGAATATAGGAGTCTTATTCAAAAATTTAAAAGAAAAGACGCCTGCAGAATTGAGTTTACGTAACAAGGATAGATACTTATGGGCAAAATCGTTTGTTAAACAACTGCGAGTTAATATAGGACAATGGGAAGCTTCCATCAAAAAAGATTAAACACACATCTACTACAAGGCAATTATTGGAAATACATATGAAAATTAATATCCATCGAGGTGCAAATGAAATTGGCGGCACCTGTATCCAACTTTCAACAGGACAGAGCACCATTCTGCTTGATCTCGGTCTGCCGCTAAGCAAGGACAGCAAGGAACTTGACGTAGCCGCCCTTACACCGGATGCTGTGCTCATAAGCCATCCCCACCAGGATCATTTCGGATTGATCGAAGCTCTGGATCACGATATTCCAGTCTATATGGGTGAGTTGAGCAAGAACCTGATCAATGCCACCAGGATGCTGCTCGGTAATGGTTTGCTAAAAAATGAAATTCGTCACTTCAATACATGGCAAACCTTTGCCATAGGGGATTTTATCATAACTCCTTATCTGGTTGATCACTCAGCCGTTGACGCTTACGCCTTTTTGATCGAAGCCGAAGGAAAACGGGTATTCTACAGTGGGGACTTCAGGGCTCATGGTAGAAAATCCGTACTCTTTGACACGATCATCAAGAATCCACCCAAGGATATAGACATTCTCTTTATGGAGGGGACAATGATCCAGCGGTGTAACAACGACTACCCCACAGAAACTGATGTCGAAAAGAAAATATACGAAACCATCAACGAGCAGGAGAACATAACGTTTCTTATCTCCTCTTCACAGAACATCGACAGGATAGTGTCGGCCTTCCGTGCGTGCAAGCATGCCGGTAAGACTTTGGTACTCGACATCTACACCGCCTGGGTTCTTGAACAGCTCAAGCTGGTATCAAAAAACATTCCTGCAATGGAGTGGAATCAGATAAAGATCAAATTTTCTTACGGCCAACACGAGAAGCTAAAAGATAATCCGGATTTTTTCGGAGACTTCCGCAAACGGGTTTATCAGCATCGAATTACAAAAGAGGAGCTGCATGCGAATCCAGCCAAATATCTGTTTTTCAGCAAGATGTCACATTTCAAGTCGATAAACTTGTACAAGAAAATAAAACCGGTTACTGTCATTTACTCCCAATGGCTCGGATATCTATCCTGCATGGATTCTGATTATTACGGTGCTGAAGCTATTTTCGATTATCAAAATGATCCGCAGGTCAACTTCGTATATGCCCATACCAGTGGGCATGCAACGGTAGAGGATTTAAAGAAGTTTGCAGAGGCACTGAATCCGAAGATGTTGGTGCCGGTGCATACGGAGTGTGGGAATCAATACGACAACCTATTCCAGCAGGTAGTTATTTTTGACGATGGAGTAGAGTTTATTCTCTAAATGGGAGGTAAAATGCGACGACTTGAACGTGAATTTATGGATGCATTATCAAAAGAGGAGGGAATACTTTCCCCTATCCTGAATCGCATTAAAATAGATAAAATCTTGGATTTTCAGATCAGATCAAACGAAGTCCACATTTATTATCGAGGAGGAAAAATATTAGGAATAAAGCCAGTAGGAGTTAATAGTTACACATGTGAGTTCGATACAAACTATAATAAGCATGGGCAGTTACAATTGCCTGATCTTCCTAAAAAAATATCAAATAAAAGTGATTCCAATGCAATAGTTGAAGCATTCCCGCAAATGAAACAGGCAATGGATATTTATTTTTCTATCGAAACGGATGGAAGTGAGAGAGAATTTCAACAGCTTATTGTACGTGAGAACAACTATTCTGTTGTGTCAAACGCCACGGACTATTTTATCGTCGATATTGAATACACAACAACGGTAAATGGTAAGGGAGCCAAGTTTGATCTTTTGGCTATAAAATGGGAGTCTGCTGGTAAACAACGTAAAAATCCCAAGAAGTATTCTCCTACGCTGGCAATATGTGAGTTGAAATATTATACGCAATCATTGGGAGGAAAATCTGGACTGATTGATCATGTTAATGTTGTTACCACTTTCATTAATAATCCTGACAATGTAAAGAATCTTAAGGCTGATGTACTTGCAATGTTCCGACAAAAACGGGAGTTAGGGTTAGTTGAATTTGGCAAGGGAGGAAATCTAAATCATGTTGAGCAACTCGATAAAACTATAGAATTAATCTTGATGCTTGCCAACCATGACCCTGAATCAACTAAGCTAAAAGACCTTGACGAAATAGATAAAACAAATGGATTAGATATCAGAGTAGCAGTTGCAAACTTCCTAGGTTATGGTCTTTATAAAGAGAGTGTTTATAGTTTATATGACTTCAAAGAAAAATTCAAAAAGCAGATATATTGCAAATAGCCTTGGTGTAAAAATAAGTGATGTAACAATCCAAGAGGCAATGCCATGACCCCTGAAAACATCAAAAATCAATACGACTTTCTCGACAGCCTTCACATCTCCGGTTGGTTATGGGAACTGATCCGGCGTAATGAGAAATATAAGGCTCTTATACGGGAGTTGTCTCTGCAAATCAAAGATACCCCTCTCAACGCAGAAAGGTTTCTGACATTAGGCACATGGGAATTAAAACTTGATACGTTAAACGTCCGGACTCGGGAAATACTATCCATTCTCCAGAATGAATTCGGCATAAAGCCTAATACCTCTGTTGCCAGATCGTGCAACTGTTCCCGCCACTATCTCCTTGCAGATGTTAAATTCCCCGAAGATGACAGAGCCATGCTCGTGGGATTTCCATATCCCGAAACCGCTTACCGCGAATTTTGCCATCCACCGGTAATCCATGGTGCAAAGCCCGTTGCGGCGGCAAAAATAGGGAGCAAAGCTCTTGAGGCCCTCGAAAAAGGGGATAATGACCAGTTTAACCAATACTGCTTCAAGATGATCAATAAAATATCACCCTCCCTTGATATCGAGAACACCCTCTACGTCGGCATCTCCCTCAATGCGAAAAAGGAAGATCTTAAAGCACAATTGGAACGACTAATCGACGAACATGTAAAGACGCCAAAGAGTGCCAGGTTCTATCCGGCAAAATGGAAGTATGGTTTGATAATACGCGACATCAGAAATTACAGTTCTGCGAAAAAGACTCCGACCTTCGGCGAGATAAGCGGACTATTGGCATCCACCTATCCCGAAGACAATAATCTTACTGATGAAAAGAATATCACGAATTATTACAAGACGGTGGAAACATTGATCAGTTCCGGCTTCAAGAGCCACATGTATCTGTAACCGGTCGTAAAAAGTAAAGTTAACCCCCTCCCTAACTTTTCCTAAATCATCCCATCAAAGTATCTTAAAAAGACCTATCAGGCTTCCTGTTTCTTTCCGCTCACCCTTGGTATCGTACAACCAAGATGAGCACCACACCAAAATGTGGCGAAGAGGAGAGTAACATGGGAAGAACACTTGTGATGAGCGATATCCACGGGATGGCAGATGAATTATTTCTGCTTCTGGATGGTATTCGATACAAGCACACTGAAGACCACCTGATCGTGCTGGGCGATTATATCGACCGAGGGCCGAATTCAAAAGATATTCTGGACTATTTTATAAAGCTCAAGAAGATTGCCGGAGAAAAACTCCTCCTGCTGAGAGGCAATCACGAAGATCTCTGCATCAAGGCATTTCATGACAAGCCAGCATACGGGCATGATGCAGCCTCTCTCTGGGTTGAGAACGGCGGCGGCGCAACGTTGAAGAGCTTTGGAAAAGCCAATCTCACGGAATACATCTCCTTCATGGAGAAACTACCTGTCTTTGCAGAAATGGATGAGTATATTTTCGTACACGGTGGCGTCAACCCGGGCCTGCAGTTATCGCATACCGATCCCGAAGACTTGCTCTGGACGCGGAACTATGCAGCTCATATCAGCGGGAAAACCGTTGTTGTAGGACATAGCGTAAAGCCGGAAGTAACCTTTCTTCCTGATGCTAAAACTCTTTGTGTTGATACTGGTGCATTCACAGGCATGTATGGGAGAGGGGGACGGTTGAGTGTCGTCGACTTGACCGATAATATGATCCATTGGATTCGGCGGGTGTCAAGATAGTTGTCGCCTCTGCTGAATATTTATGAGGCGGCAAGAAGTGTGACTTCCGCCGTTGATTCAGGGTTAAGATAAACAGTTTCCACTGGTTCCCAGTTTCGGATGTTTTTTGACCAGCGGTTCGG
>CAIWTU010000101.1 GCA_903915655.1 uncultured Geobacter sp. | reverse complement strand
CCGAACCGCTGGTCAAAAAACATCCGAAACTGGGAACCAGTGGAAACTGTTTATCTTAACCCTGAATCAACGGCGGAAGTCACACTTCTTGCCGCCTCATAAATATTCAGCAGAGGCGACAACTATCTTGACACCCGCCGATAGTGTTGCCACTTGAGACCTTTCCGAAACTGATTATTGATAAAACTATACAGTTATTCTAATAAATTACAATCATCAGCAATAATTCACCCTTTTATAAATAGCCACCCAAATCTACCATCCCAAGCAATATGATCCAGATAAAGGTACCTTATTTGTCATCCAGTATATATTTTATTTGTGCACTGAATTTCCTTTGTTTCATGACATTTCTACGCACGCTGACTGATGTGCTCTTGAATATACCGGTAAAATTGGAACTTACAAAACAAGTCTCGACGTTTTTGAATTTCCCCCCCCCTGCCAGTGGTTACCTTTTAGTGGAATAATTAGGTATATACTGCTGTCCAGTTCTGATATAAACACCCTCAAATGAACTGAAGGGGGGCAAGATGAATATCTAACTCAACAGTCGAAGTCCTTGTAAAAGACTGAGCTCTTCTCCTGACCAACCAGGAGGGTAATTTCATCACCTTTTCCTCGGAGCAATCTGTTCAAAGGAAGGTAAGCATGATCACCATGGGGGAGCTATGCAATCTTCCCAAGATCAACGTGGCACAGACCTTCGGTTTCAAAACGCGCAAATCGTACTACGATATTCGCGAGGCTCTCCTCCATGGTGACCCGGTTGAGCTCTTGCCAAAGAGGACGGGACCGCAGAGTGCGCCCAAACGAACCCGGGAGCTTGAGGCGCTCATTATCAGAAGTCGCTACGAGAAGGGCCTCAATATGTATGAACTCACCGCTCTGCTCACACAACCGGGCTTTGATGTCAGTTCCCGGCTCGTAGCAGAGGTAGTTGCAGATTTTGGTCTGTGTAAAAAAAACCTCTGAATTCGGAGCCGCTCTCGCCACGCCTTCTTACCAAAGAGGAGATCACACTCCTCGGTGACCCCTACCAACAGATGACACCAGAATTGATCCACCGTCAGTTCATCGACGCTGTTCAGGGGCGAATCCAGTTACGACAGGACTCTATAGAGCTCAGCGTCTATGGATTCAAGCAGCAGAGGGCTGTGGAGGCTCTTTTAACCAACTCCAGCGAGAAACTCGAACGTGCCAATTTAACCCCAGCATCCCGTGGATGGGCAACCTACAATTGATGTTTAAATTTCATTATCCTATCCTGCAAACCTAGTGTATAGTTGGATAGGGCTGAATTATTGCTGGAAGTTATGATCAACCTAATTGCCAACACAAAAACAAAAACTGGACTTTCTGTGAAGGTTGAGTCGGACAAAAGAGAGTACCCCAAAGGCGTCAAGGTTCTCGACGCTGAATTTGCAACGATCAATATAGTCAGAGATGCTTTCCATGGGGAATGGAACTATCCCATATCTCCTAGACCAATTTTGTTACATTTATATTTTTACAGTCCCTTAGCTGGAGAGCAGCGCCCTATGGGACATAAACATTCGTTAGATTTCTCCCCAACGAATGGAATGACAGAAAGAGCCCCCTATATAGGACGGCCATTGTATTAAAACAGGAGATATGAGAATGAAGCCACAGCATTTGGTAGTAATCGCAGCGGTGTTTTTTTTCTTTCTTGGCTTGATTGACGTGCAGGCAAGTGATGAAGAGGGAGGAAGTTGCACGAGCGAATCGTCGTTGGACTGTAGCGGGCTATGCGACAACTACGGAATGCATCGTGCGCTGACGAAGGTCAAGGATTGCTACAATAAGAAAGGCCCTGAGAAATGCTGTTTGTACAACTGCCCGACGAGCAAACTCCAGGAGGCCTGTGATGCGATTTTCCCCAGTCACTGTGTAGTCACTGCCGCATATTACATCATGGACGTTCGACATGATGTGGTGATCTCCAACCCATACAGGGAACCTTGAGACGCATGAGCAGGAGTGAAGAAATGTTAAAGAAACATTACATCTCATTGATGAACAGGGTACATCACGCCATTGCGCCGATCGCCCTGCTGGCTCTTGTCTCTGCATGCGGCAGCTCAACCAGCAGCTACTCGATGAAGGAGAAGTTTCCGACTCTGTCCAGTATGGCGAAGATCGAGGAGCATGAGTTCGACTACATTCTGGATTACCAGTTTGACAACGTTCCGGGTGAGGAGACCATTCCTCAGGATGCAGAGTCGCGTTATGTCATTGATGTCAGAGGCGTGAAGAACCTGAACATAGGGGCGAGGGTCGACACCAAGAATTCCACCTATCGGCCAAACCCCATATTCGATCTCGGTCTTGTCAACAAGGACACCCTCCTCGATATGAAGGTACAGAGCACCGGAGACGATTCAGAAAAGTACGAATTGAGCATGTCGAGCAAGAAGGATGCAACCCAAGAGTCCGATCAGTTTTCCGAGTCTTTTTCAGCTTCGGCCAAATACAGGCTGGTTTCATCCAGTGTGGCCCAAAACTACAGCAGGAAAAGCCAGAATACCACTTCATCAGGCCAGATAGGCATCATCATGACCAGATATCGCACTGGCGCATATGTACGGCTCCTAGTGGATAATTTCCATGGGGAAAACGATTTCACCGCATTCCTCATCGGGAGCGCTCTCAACGATGCCACCATGAAGCCATATGTGGACTTTGAACGATCGGTCATCCCGGGCAGGACGGAACAGTACATATCGAAGCTCCAGATCAACAAAAAAGGTCAGTTGTCTAACAAATACAATATCTACGGCAATCTGCAGCTTTTGAAGAAGATGGAGGACGGCTTTTCGGAACTGAAGGGAACCTACGTCAAGTTTAAAGACGACGCTACCGTCAGCAAAGAGGTCAAAGACCAGATGCTGACGAACCTCAAGACTCTCAGAAGATACATCTCTCTCTCCATTCGGGACTTCTATGCCCTTCATGGCGACGCCTTCGTGTCGAGCGTCGATCTCATGAATTACGGATATGGCAAGGGTGACCTGGCCTTTGACAATCAGAGCGGGATCACCGAGACCCAATGGGGGGTGGCAGCATCCGCGAGCTATCAGGGCTTGGGTGTTGCCGGAGGCGGCTCGCAATCGGTGCAGCAGGCAAAACAGAGCGGGTGGACCACAGAGATAAAGAACAGCAAGGTATCGGTATCATCGTTCCCGACCGGCGTGATTGACGTAAAGGCGTGGGGGGATCAGATTCACGACATGCTGGCCGCCGAGAAGCCTATCAGCGTCCCGCCCCTCAATCTGCCGACCATGGCTGATGTCAAGCTCCCTCAACCGATAGGTACCGCAAAGGACCCCTCAGAGCCACCCGACGGCTGCTTCAAGAGTTACGATGAATGGAAAAAATATCAGAATGAAAAGAAAGGTAAAAATCAGCCGCAACAGCAGGTTGAGCAGGCTGAGCAACAGGTGAATGACATCGGTATCGTGGAAGCTTTAGATCAAGGTGGCCTACGGAATGTCGTCAGTCGACCGGTTGCCGACCTGTACGTGCGATACAAGAAAGAATTGCGGCAGTTGGGTGCCCTCAGGGCGAAGAGGTTGAGTGAAAGCAAGAACATGGCGGCTCCTTTAAAGGATGGCAGCAATATCATGAGAGTGGAAAAGATGTTCGTCAGCGGGTTCGACATGACACGCTACGACGGCGTACTCCCCCACCTGAGGCCTGACCTCACGATTTCCGGCGAAGCCGACAACCCGCTGGACGGTTTCCCCAATGTCGCAAAGCTGATTTATATAGCCGATGTCCTCGGAGACCTGGACAATTACGTCAGGTTGATGTCGAACTACAGCGTCTCGGGCGTTACAAAAGATATGAGCAGCAGATTCAAGACATTCTATGATGAGTTTGTCAAAGATGTTTACAATATGATCGATTTGCAGCTGCTGGCCGGAGTCGACATACCGCAGGAACTCTTAATAAGCTTTGGCTCGAATAAATTCGGCACGGGCGGCGATCTGTCCAGGAGCGCCTTGTTCTCCGCATTCGGCGGCGATCTGCACGCCGTGAACTATGTCCTGTATCTGCAGAGGCCCGGCGCGATGAAGGTATGGAGAAGCGCCCCCAGCGGGTACATGCCGGTGAGTTGGAACGCCTCGAACGGCAATCTCTTATTCCTGAATCCAATCAGCATGGGAGACCCCGATAGGAGATTTAGCTATGCAAGGCGAGGAGAGGGTTCAATCGACTACGGCTTCTCCTTCCATGAGCAGGACTATTCGTCCTATTCCAAGAACCCTGTCGATTTTTACGATATTACGAAATTTTCCGACCCCGTTCAAAAGTCCTACAAAAGTCCTTGGTATCCTGTCTATAAATACAGACCAGGCAAGGATCCCAACCTCATCTTCCAGCAGTTTGCAGGCGCTTACCGAGTAGTCATCGGTCCGAAATATGCGGTTGTGGCGTCACCAAACTACATGCCCTTTGGCGAGTCGCAGTGGAATCAACATTATCTGAATTATCGTTTGAACAGGACTACACCTAAATTCTCGATGATCATCAGCCCTGACTTTGGCATGACCGCTTCAAAGTACTATGAAGAGGACGACAACACGTTCAGCGATAGTGTTGACTTCGACTATGCCCTCTATTTCGACAACCTCCCGCAACCCATGCGACAAAAGTTTGTCGCCCTGACGGTCGGCTTCAGAAAAGACCATGGTTGGCCCATCGATGAAATATATCAAAATGGCAAGCGCACATATTCCTACCTGGTGAATCCCGGCGTGCCTCTGAGGGGGTACGTTTCCTCATGGCAGAAGGACAAGCCAAAGAAGGCCATTGACGGGAAATTTAAGGTGGTTGATCTGAAAAAGGTGGATAAATACAAAGATTCATATTTCGTCCTGCAGTTGCTCCCGTTGAACAAGTTGACAACAAACGGCAGTAACGAGAAGGCTTTCGTGTATGCCAACAACTCCAAAGGTGCCGACATAATCAACAACGACAGCTTCGACGGCGGCTACAACATGAGCATCCTGAATTATTAATGGGGGTCATGGGGTCAGACAGGAACTCCGCCCTGTGACCATCCGAGTTCTGGCAGTCTGCCGTTTTATGAAAAGCAACCCCATGCCTCATCGTTATATCCGCGAGCTTGACATTCTAGGGGTTGACAGCAAATTTATTGAGCAGAACAAGTCGCTATTGCGAGAATTGCTGGACATCATTATGCCAGCGGATGGAATTCACAGCGATATAACGAACATTTCCGGGCATGGATTTGAGCGGCGTTACGGCTTTTAAATATGATGAACCTTTGATTCGTTTCAGGCTTCTTGATTGCGGATTGGCGGGCAAGTGGGGCATCAGCGACAAAAGTGTCCCGCCAAGCCAATTCCAGGCGCTTTCCATCCCCTGCAACAGAATCATTGTTACCGAGAACAAAATCAACGGCCTGAGCTTTCCTCCAATGCCAGATACAATCGTTGTTTTTGGGATCGGCTACGGAATCAACACCTTGCAGGAAGTCTAATGGTTCAAAGAAAAGGAAATATTCTATTGGGGGGACATCGATACCCACGGCTTTTCTATACTGTCTCAATTCCGCAGTTATTTTCCCCATGCTAAAGCTTTACTAATGAACAGGGAGACTCTTGAAGAATTTCGTCATTTGTGGGGAAGAGAGGGTGATAATAAGCGGTGTACTGCAGAATTGACCCATTTGCTCGAACCCGAACGTCAGTTGTATCTTGACCTGAAAAATAACCTCCTCGGCAATAACGTTCGCCTGGAGCAGGAAAGAATCGCCTTTGGCTATCTATGCCAAAGGCTGCAAGGGGAGACAAGTGGGCAGGGTTAGAACAGAGGATGTCAGGTCTACTCGACCATTGCCAATAGTTTGGCAAATGATGCGGTTCACGATGTTCACCGCATCCTACGTACTATTCTTTCCCATTTAAGCATATTTGCTTGGCGCGAAACGCCAGGGGTAACCTGCTGCTGCCACTTAACTTGGCTTGAAAATCAGCCGTTCCCGGCGGTCAGGTTGAACCGATTGTTAGCTGCAGAAAGTCCGTTTATGCGTGAGCGGCTTTGTTCAGCATTTCGGCAGCCCATTGGTTCAGGCTTTTACCTGCTGCTTCTGCGGAGGCGGCAACAGCCGCGTGGATTTCGGCGCTGACGCGGATAAAGAGCTTGCCGGAGTATGGTTTGTTTGGCCGCTGACCAAGTGCTTCACAGGCGGACAGGTAGCCGTCAACAGCTTCCTGAAAAGAGTTTTCCAATTCGCTGACCGTTTCTCCATGGAAGCTGACAATATCTCGTATGCCTATGATGTGGCCAACAAAAAGGTTTTGCAACTGGAGGTCAACCCCGAGTTCCCCCCCCCCATTGAATTTGCGGTTCATGATCATCCAGAATACAGGGCAATTGATGATGCCGGAAATTTCAGCGGGTTTTACGGCGCTTCGCTGGCATATATTTGTGCTATAGCACAGCCATACAAATATAGCTGTGTCTATCTGGATTTCGATACCGACTGGACGCATGATGTCACTCTGGTGCACGAAGATTTTTTTGAGGTTGCCATCGCTCTTTTTGGGGAAGATATTTGCACTAAAACTCTCCGTGAGTTCTACCTGGAACATCCTCCAGGATATTCGCACTTTGCCGAGTACGAGATCGATTCATCGGCCTGGCGCTATCTCACCGATGACCATATTTTACTGAAAAAAATCTGGGTTGCCTGCATGCAGGCCAACATAAGAAAACATAGCCATCCATCGGTCCCCTTTCACTTATCGTGCTGAGGGGGGCGCAGGCAATAACTCGACATCCTTGTCCTTTTTTTACGGTGGTTCAGCAGATAAAATTCTACAATCGAGACAGCGAACTTGAAGAGCTTACCTGAGATACTGACGATCCATCTTCCGCGCGGCCTGGTGGCGCCGCCCGTGAACCCCTACGGCCGCCAGGTCGCGAACGCCGGGCTGTTCCGGGCTCTTGCACGTCATGGTGGATACCGGGGCATTCACGTGCAAAGCCTTGATCCTCTGCCAGCCGATCGGCTCGCCCGCGAACTCTTCCCATTGGGAACCGACGCCACCGGGGTCGCTCTCAGCTCGGGAACGCCCCTTTCGACCGAGGTTCCGTCCAGTGGAGGTATCCTGCTTTCGGGACAGCCGTATCTCTCGGAACTGGCGTGGATCAGGCGCCATTCCGCGGCGGATCACGACTACAGCATCATCGGAACCATCTTTGCCTTCGCTTCCCCGACCCACCGCGAGCTGATGATGGAATCCGCGCTGGCGCCCCTGCACGACTGGGATGCGCTCATCTGCACCTCCCCCTCGTTGAAACTTGCCGTTCAGCGGACCTTCGAAATATGGGAGGACTACCTGCGGGAAAGAACCGGCGCTGTGCGACTGCCGAAGCCTGCCCTGCCGGTCATTCCGCTTGGGGTCGATCTGGACGGATTGCGGGCCCGGGCGGAGGATGCCTCTGCACGGAAAACCCTCCGCAACGCACATGGCATCGCCAAGTCCGATCTGGTCGTGTTCTTCCTTGGGCGCCTGTCGTTCTCCGACAAGGCTTTCCCGCAAGCCATGCTCAAGGCGGTCGAGGCGGCACAGCGGATTTCCGGGGTCAAAACGCACTTCATCATGTCGGGATGGTTCCCCGGCGGAGAAAAGGACCGTTCCATGTTTGAGGAGGCGGCCCGATGCCATGCGCCGAACGTCAACGTCCTGTTCCTCGACGGGAACGACGCGGCCATCGTGGCCGGATGCTGGGCGGCGGCGGACATCTTCCTGTCGCTGTCCGACACCATCCTCGAAACTTTCGGCCAGGCACTCACCGAAGCCATGTCTGCCGGCCTGCCCCTCGTCGTCAGTGACTGGGACGGATACCGCTCCATCGTCCGCAACGAGGTCGACGGGTTCCTGATTCCGACGCTGGGTGCCCCGGGCGGATGTCTTGGCGAGACGCTCGCACATCTCCAGTCCTTCGAGATGGTTAGCTATTACCAGTATGTCGGCGCGGTAGCCCAGCATACGGCCATCCATGTCGGTCGGGCCGCGGAGGCTCTGGCGGCCCTGATCAGCTCTCCGGAGCTCCGCCGCAAAATGGGCTCCGCAGGCAGGCAGAGAGCACGGGATCTGTTTTCCTGGCCGGTGATCGTCGCCCAATATAATGAGCTCTTCAGCGAACTTACCGAACGACGGCTTGCGGCTCTTTCCGCTCAGGGAGCAGCTCTTCCCGCTGTACACCGGATGAACCCGCTACGCGGCGATCCGTTCGAGGATTTTCGTGGGCATCCGAGCGCCGTCATGAAACCCGGTCTTCGCCTTCGTCTCGCGGCCGGAGGGGGGGACGACCCGCTCGGTACCGGAATGACCGCGGGCCTCGACCACCTGTTCCCCGGCCTGCGCGGAACAGCGGAGGAGACCCATCGGTTGATCTGCCTCCTCCGGGAACAAGGATCGCTATCCGTGAAAGAGCTTCTCTCCCCCTTCCCCGCAGCGCGCCGCCCCTTTGTCCGGATGTCCCTGGCGTGGCTCGCGAAGCTGGGGATCTTGGATTGGTTGCCGGCCGTCAGCGTGACGCGGAAGGCTTCGGGTGCGGAAAGTCGATGAAATGCGACCATTCGCGTCTGTCATCGGCGACACGCCGGAAGACGCAGAGGTTTTCGCAGGGGGTCGTGACCTCGGAAAAGTCGTTACGATTGTGCCGGATGAAGGATGCGACCGCCTGGATGCTTTCCAGCCACATGTCGTGGAACACAACCAGACAGTCTGGCTCGCAGAGCTTCGCGGCGAGGTAGAAATCGACCAGGACGTCGTCGAACCGATGGTAGCCATCGATGAAGACGAGGCCGAACCTGCGTCCCATCCGCTCGAGATCCACCAGGGCCCGGTGTGAGCAATCCTCGATCCATTCGAACGAGACGGGCGCCGACCACGATGGACGGGAGACGAGGGCTTTTGCCTGTGTAGCTCCGATTCCGTGCCAATCGGTGGCCTGGTAAGGATCGATCGCCGTATGGCGGCCTCCGCCGCGACCGGCATGCGCCGCCAGCAGGAAGAGGGTGCTGAATCCGTAACCCAGGCCTACTTCGAGGGATGACGTAACACCGTTCTCCAGGCAGAGCGCGCGGAGTATCATTCCCTCCGCGATCGAGATCCTTGTGGTCTCATCGATCTCGTGCAAGAGGCCATCGGCGCCTCGTTGCGGTTCTCCCCGGTACATGGAGAGCAAACCGTCGCGAAAATCGACTTCTAACGGGGAAAATTCCGCGAACTCCCCCATCGCATCACTATTCCTGTTCATTCCATCCTCAACTTGAAGATTTGCTTTCTGTAGTATATAATAGGCCTGAAGATGGATAGTGTCAAAAGTTTCATGAACAGTGGTTTTATCACGCGCTCCATTCGTCATGGCCGGGGGCAGAGACTGTATCAGGTTTATGTCCCCTCCGGCTACACCCCGGAAAGACGGTGGCCGGTGATCCTGTTCCTGCATGGCGCAGGGGAAGGAGGGAACGATGCGCTTCTGCCGACCGAGTATCAATTGGGTAGCGCGATACGACGGAATCCAGGACGTTTCCCATGCCTTGTCGTGTTCCCTCAGATTCGGCGCAAATCGGCCTGGACAACCGCCGACATCAGGTTCGCGATGAAGGTTCTATCGCACGCCCGGCGCGACTATTCCGTTGATCCTGACCGCATCTACCTGACCGGCGTCTCCAGCGGCGCCAGGGCGGCCTGGACGGCGCTCTCCCTGCATCCGGAACGATTTGCCGCCGCCCTCGTCGTCTGCGGGCACGTCCGGGGCCCAAGTCGGAACGGCGACCCGGCTCCAGATACAGCCCCTTTCGTTGCCGGAGGCGATGACGATCCCTTGGACCTTCTGGCGACTCGAATTCGGGATATCCCGGTCTGGATTTTCCACGGCGACGTCGACCCGGTCTTTCCCGTTGAGGATGCCAGGGACGTTGTGGCGTTACTTCAGGAACGGGGGGGGACGGTCCGTTACACGGAACTGGCGGGCTTCGGCCACGACGTCTGGGACGTTGCATATTACTCGGAAGTGGTTGCGGATTGGCTTTTTGGCCAATCTCGCGTACCCTGAGCAGGTATGTCTAAAGAACAGTTGAACGCATTTTTTGCACGGGCGGCGTCTGATCCGTTGCTACGGAAAAGTTTGTCTTCCTCCGACGCCGCCGGTGCGGCCCGTCTCGCCGTGCGGGAAGGTTTCGACGTGACAGTAGGCGACCTGATCCGGTACAAGGCGCGGGCGACAACCTGGCAACTCACCGACGCAGAACTGGCCGTGGTCGAAGAGTGGCAGCCTAGGCGACAGCCATATTGGTGGCAATTCATCCCGGACGAATGACAACGCTGGACGGGCAGCGCTTCCGACCCGTCGGGCATCCCCGATCATCGTGCCCGACCGTTAATTCCCACGGGTTACCGTGGACAAAGGAGAAGGTTATGACCAACAAGAAGAAATCACCCAATGGAAAGACCCCGGCACAGCAGAAGGAAAAGCTGACGGAAAAAGACCGGGCTAACGTAGCCAGGGAACTCTCCGACGAGGAACTGAAGGATGTGTCAGGGGGGGTGGCTAAGAACCTTGGCGAAGCGGCTTAATAGCCGGAAGATGGCGGCCATATACCTGGTTCGTCGTGCGGACCGGTCATGAAATTCAGAGAGATTCTCCGCAGATGCGTGTTCGGGACAATCGGTTATATTGGAAGCCGGGACGATCTCGCCAAAGTTGAATGGCAAATCCGACGGAACCTGCCGATCCTGGGAGAGTTCCGTCTGATCCTCGTTGCGACCAATTTCGTTCGCGGGGGGGATCCCGGACTGGCGTTCGCCAACAGGGCGATCTGGCGGAGCTTCTTCCCGGACTCCATCGTCCTGGATTCGAAGCGCAACAGGGGGCATGCCATCGGGGCAGCGGATCTCGATAACCTGCTGTTCGATCATTGCAAGGCGAACGGCATCGAGTGGCTGTGCAAAGGGACGAACGACATCATCCTGGAACCTCCTGTCCTAGAAATCGAGGTCCGGGCGGCGGATTTTTATTTCCTCAACGCAATTGACTTCTCGGCGATGAAAAAGTACGAGTTCGATTTCGAAGCCATCCTTTCAAGGCTCTTCTTTCCCCAGACCAACTTTTACGTCATCAACGTCGCGAAGACCGATTACCTGGTCGGAAAGCGGTTTCTGGATAGTTCGCACGCAATCGTGAAAGGGATTCCCCGGTTCGACGGCAGGATCTGGGAGCATATTCCGAACTGGAGCAACGAGAACCTGCTTCGGAAGTGCGTTCAGAGAAATTGCCTGACCAGGTTTCACCTGATGGACGAGACTCTGTTCCTGCGGGTGTTGCAGGTTGTGAACGAGTATGCGATCGATGATTGCAGCCACAAGAACCTTGAGATCAACGGGATCTGCCACTACCACGGGATTACGGAACCCCGAGACGGGGCACCCAAAGGCATCATTCATGTCTGACGGCTCGACACCCCCTTTTCCCCTACCAACCGGCAACCTTGCACCCGCAGGCGGCGTTATGCGCGCACGGGCAGCGCGGGCCCGATGACAGACAGGTTCCGCGCACCTCCGAAGTTTGACGGGGCCAATCTTTTGGAAGAAGATGCCGGGACCCGGAAAATCCTCTGCTGCATGACGGTTTACAACGAGCCGGCCCCGGCCATCATCGTGTCGCTCTACGCGCTGTTCAGGAATCTCGTCTGCCTGTGCCGCCATTCGGAGGGATTCCGGGATTCCGAATTTGCGGTATGCATCCTCGTCGACGGGGTCGACCGGATGTCCCGGTCGGCCAGGAGCCTCTTTTCAAATCTCGGGTTCGTTACGGAGAGTGCCGACTTCGAGACGAACAACCTGGTCATAAGCCGCCGAGTTTTGCGGTTGCAGGATCTCGAGGTGCAATTGAACGGGCTGTCCCGGGCCGAACAGGAAAGCCGGGTATGGCTCGACAACCTGTGCGACTCTCTCGAATCGGGAGGCGATCCCGGCAACGAATTTTCGCCTGAAGATGCCGGACAGGGCCTGGATGTCCTGCTTTGCCTGAAACGGGAGAACCTGGGAAAGCTCGACTCCCACTGGTGGTTCTTCGCAGTGATCTGCGGGGAAACCAGGTCCGGATACTGCATCCAGATAGACGCGGGGACCGCACCCCGGCAGGACGCCGTATTAAACTTGTACAGATTTTTCGAGCTCAATCCCCGCGCCGGAGCTGCGGCAAGCATGATCCTGATAAGCCGGCCGAAATCGGTTTTCGACCCGCTGCATGCATGGCAGTTCGGGGACGTGCTGTACCAACGCCTGTTAGGCTGGCCGGCCGAGGTGCTGGCCGGGTATCTTTCGGTGGTCCCCGGCCAGTTCAGTTTTCTACGGCTGCGGGCGGTTATAGGGGATACGCCGCAGGAGGCTCCCGATCGGCTTCCCTGTGCGGATCTGGCTAAGATTCCCGCCTCGAACTATTTCCGGGGGCTGGGGCGGCTTGATTCGTTCCAGTCCACAATGTTCCTGGCTGAAGACCGCATCCTCGGCTTTGAAGTCATTTCGACTCCGCAGAACCTGTGGCAACTGGTGTATCTCCCTTCCGCAATTTCGGTCACGGACCCCTGCGAGACGCTTGCCGAACTGCTTCAGCAGAGAAGACGATGGTACAACAGCGAGTTTTCCTGCAATATCTGGTTACTCGCGAATATCCGGTCCCTGATCGTCAGCCAGAAAATGACCAGGAACAGACTGTTGTTGCTCTTCACGGCGCAGATCCTCCTGATCACCTGTTTCTTGGAATATACCCTGCCGGCCCTTTCGATCCTGTTCGCGCTCGTTCTGAGGGACACCTGCATGGCGGGGGGGGGATTTTCAGCAGGTTTTTGCGGTCTCGCAAGCCTTCTTGCCGATGCTTTGGTGGCGCTCTCCATCGTGCAGATCGCCGTTTTCTCCATCGAGCGGTTCCGTGTCGCCAGAAAGAGTCTGTTCTGCGCGAATGGGGTGGTTCAGGTCGTGCTGTTCGCTCTTGCCATTCTTCTGCTTTTCCGGAATGACTCCGTTTTCGGAAACTCGCTTCTCTTCGCCGCGATCGTGGCAGCGGAGGCTTTTTCCGGGCTCCTGCTGGCGATGATCTATTCGAAAAGCATTTTCAAGGGGTTTGCGAGAAGCAGCCTCCCCTTCTTTTTTCTGCATCCCATGATGCTGGTTCAGCTCAGGACCTACTCCTTCTGCAACTTCCACGACGTGAGCTGGGGAACCAAGGGGCTGAAGAAAGGTGAGGACGACGAAAACGGGGAAGCCCCGCATCAGTCGCGTGCCAGATGCTTCCCTCTTCTCTTCCTGGCATCCTGGGTGGCGACCAATGTTGCCCTGGTCGGGTGGTCATACCACCTTTCCGGGGAGGGCAGATTCAGGCTGTTCAACCTTTTCTTGTCACTTGTGGGTATTCTGACGTTTCTGAGGATGCTCGGAGGGGCGACGACCTTCGTCCGCTATTTCATCTCGCGAAGTCGATCCTGATAGTGAGTTCGAGCATGGCGTCTTGCTATTAATTGCCCTTAAAACTGAACCCAGAATCAGTGGTATTGTGTCGCCAGTCCTAGTTCAGGGTTAAACCGCCTCATAATGCAAAACCTCTCTCCAGACAAAGGAGTACCGTGAAAATCATGTTCGGAAATGATTACAGGGACTTGTTTACCAAAGAGGTACCATTTTTATCTGCTCTATGCTGTTCAAGATCTCTTGACTTTTTAAGATTGTCTGTTAAAGTTCGGTAAAATAATTGGAGGTATCCCGATGAAGAAAGAGCGCCAGTCCGCCACTATGTATCTGAAGTAACTTGTCATAAAATCCAACAGGCAATAGGTATCTTTAACAAGATCCCTTTTGCTGTTCTTCTTCGTCCTCGCCGAGCTTCTTAAACCCCGAACAGCACCCTTCGACAAGCTCGTTGAAAACTCTCTTCAAATAAGTCTGTATTGATAGCACACAACGGAATTTTTTCCGTATAAAGAGACAATACCTTCAATAAAGAGGCTGGTTATGCGAATTCTGATAGCAGAAGATGACCTTACCTCCCGCACCATGCTGATAGCAATCGTTAAAAAGTGGGGATACGAACCGGTTGCCGTCTCTGATGGCGAGGCGGCCTGGGAGGTTTTGCGCAAAGATGATGCTCCGCAACTCGCTATCATCGACTGGAACATGCCGGTCCTGGATGGGTTGGATCTCTGCAAGCGTCTCCGTAAAATCGATACACCGGATCCACCTTACATTATTTTCCTTACCTCGCGCAGCGAGAAGGATTGTATTGTAGAGGCTCTGGAGTCGGGGGCCAATGATTATATCATCAAACCGTACGACAACGAGGAGTTATGGGCCAGAGTCCGGGTTGGTCAACGGATGATCGAAATGCAGACTGCAACCAATAATGCAAAGAAGGCGCTGGCCCACGAGGCCACGCACGACCCCCTGACAGGGATCCTGAACCGGCGCGCAATTCTGGACTCGCTGCAGAAAGAGATTTCCCGTGCCATGCGGCAGGGCACTCTGCTCAGTATCGGCCTGTGCGACATTGACCATTTCAAACTGGTAAACGACAGGTATGGGCATCAAACCGGGGACGAGGTATTGCGCGGATTTGTCTCCACCATTCAGGACAGTCTCAGAGAATATGATCTTATCGGCCGCTATGGAGGGGAAGAGTTTCTTATCGTCGCTCCCGGTGCTTCGGGCAGTGAAGAGGTTATCTATGAGCGACTCCTTACGCGCGTAGCCGGACAAGGGATCGCAACACGCTCGGGTACCGTATCGATCACGGTCAGTATCGGAGTGGTGGAACTCAGGGGTACCACTACGCTCGATGAGCTGCTGACCGACGCCGACTCTGCCCTCTACCGGGCCAAGAATGAAGGTCGAAACAGAGTTTCATATGCCTAGAATAACAGGCTGAGCTGGCTAACCGGGCCAAGAGCGATTTCCTGGCCAACATGAGCCACGAGATAAGGACTCCGATGAACGGGGTCATCGGCATGACCGTGCTCCTCCTCGATACGGATCTGAACGATGAGCAGCGACGCTACGCGGAGACCGTCCGGAGGAGCGGCGAATCGCTCCTCTTCCTGCTCAACGACATCCTCGACTTCTCCAAGATCGAGGCAGGGAAACTCGAGGTGGAGACTATCGACTTCGACCTCCCCTCCCTTCTTGAGGACTTCTCCGCCGTACTGGCCGTGCGGGCCGAGGAAAAGGGGCTCGAATTCAACTGCGCCGCAGCTCCGGAGGTGCCGACCTACCTCAGTGGCGACCCCGGCCGACTTCGCCAGATCCTCACCAACCTGGCGGGGAACGCCGTCAAGTTCACCGACCAGGGAGAGATCGTCGTGCGGGCGACCCTCCTGTCGGAAACCGACACCAAAGCCGTAGTCCGTTTTTCGGTAAAGGACAGCGGTATCGGCATCCCGGCGGAGAAGCAGTCGCTGATCTTTCAGAAGTTCACTCAGGCAGATTCGTTGACCACACGCGAATACGGCGGGACCGGCCTGGGGCTCGCCATCTCGAAGGAACTTGCCGAGCTGATGGGTGGAGAGATCGGCCTCCTCACCCCCCCGACTTCGCTCAGGGAGGGGGAGGAGGGAAAAGGGTCGGAGTTCTGGTTCACCCTCCCCCTCGAGAAACAGCCGGAGCGTAATAATAGCGATGCACCCTACCCCATCACGCGCCACACGCCCCGCGAGACGCTGAACCTCTTCGCCGGCCGCAAGGCTCGCATCCTCCTGGCCAAGGACAATATCACCAATCAGCTGGTGGCGCTCGGGATCCTGAGGAAGTTCGGTCTCTCGGCCGATGCGGTTGCCAACGGACTTGAGGCTCTCAAGGCGGTCGAAAAGACCCTCTACGACCTGGTCCTGATGGATCTGCAGATGCCGGAGATGGACGGGATCGAGGCTACCCGCCGGATCCGCGCTCCGGAGTCGGCGGTGGCCAATCCCCAAATTCCCGTCATTGCGATGACCGCCCACGCCATGTAGGGGGATCGGGAGCGGTGCCTGGAGGCGGGGATGAACGACTACGTCACCAAACCGGTCGATCCAGAGGCGCTGGCGAGGGCGCTGGAGAGGTGGCTAACGAAGGAGAAGTCGGCCGAAGCGGAACGGCTCCCGGCAGAGCCTGAGGTAACAGTAGCCTCACCTCTGTTACAGGGTGATCTGATACCCGAAAGGGACAATACCGAGTACCGGAAATCTAGCCAATGCACTGCACGATGACTACAGAAACAAGGAGAATGACCTTTGAGCCGTGAACATCCGCCCCCCACCTTACCCTTTGCCGTGGTGCTCAATGACGACCCCACTCAGCTTTATATTCTCTCAGGTCTGCTGCGTAAAGCCGGACTGGAGCCTCGCGCCTTCACCGCTGCCGAAGACGCCCTGGCCGATATGATCACCCTTGCCGGAACGGTTGGCGAAGAGACCGCCGTCTTGCCAACTATTGTCGTTACTGACCTATACATGCCGCTTATTGACGGCTGGCGTTTCTGCCGTCTCCTCCGTTCGCCCGAATACTCGGCCTTCAACCAGGTCCCGATTTTGATAATTTCAGCCACCTACACCGGCGACGAACCCGACCGTATCGCTGCAGACCTCGGGGCAGAAGGCTTTCTATCCTCTCCTGTGGATGGACAGCTCTTCATCGAACAGGTACATGCGATCCTGAGCGGCAATCGCGTTCGGAACCCAATCCGGGTACTGATCATAGAAGACAACAAGACCCATTGCGATATCATCAGGAACGCTTTCACCGCCCAAGGCTACCGTGCGGATACGGCATCAACAGCCCTGGAGGGTGTGGATGCCTTCAAAAAAACCGACTACGATTTGGCCATCCTCGATTACCACCTCCCTGACGGTACGGGCGATCTCCTGCTCGATGCATTCCGCCTACAGCGTCCCGACTGTGTCTGTATAATGATGACCAACGATCCCGGACCGGAGCTGGCCCTCGACTGGATGAAGCGGGGCGCTACCGCATACCTTCACAAGCCTTTTGAACCAGGGTACCTTATCGAGTTGTGCGCCAGGGGCCGCCGCGAACGCTCCCTCCTGCGTGTACAGGACCTGCTGGAACTCCGCACCCGTGAACTGAGGGAGAGTGAGGAGCGTCATCGTGCAATTCTCCAGACGGCTATGGAGGGTTTCTTGATGCTCGACATGCAGGGCCGTCTGCTGGAGGTCAATGAAACCTATTGCCGGATGAGCTGTTACAGCGCGGAGGAACTGCGAGCTCTCTCTATTTCAGACCTGGAATCGGTCGAAACGCTCGGTAGCACAACCGCCCATCTCCAGAAGATCATCATCCAAGGCGAGGACCGTTTCGAATCCCGACATCGCCGCAAGGATGGGACTATTTTTGATGTCGAAGTCAGCGTCCAGTATCGACCTGCAGAAGGTGGGCAGATTGTCGCTTTTCTACGGGACATAACGGCACGCAAGCATGCAGAGTCGGAGAAGGCCAGACTCGAGGCCAGGCTCTGGCAGGCCCAGAAGATGGAGACGGTGGGTTTACTGGCGGGGGGGGTGGCACACGACTTCAACAACAAACTCCATGTAATTCTTGGCTACGCCGAGATGGCCCTCCTGAAGCTGGACGTGGCGCAGCCGCTCTTTGCCTATCTTTCGGAAATTCGCAAGGCTGCCGAGCACTCCGCCGACCTCACGCGACAACTACTGGCCTTTGCCCGCAAGCAGACCATCGCGCCAAAGGTGCTCGACCTGAACGAAACCGTGGCGGGAATTCTAAAAATGCTGCAACAACTCGCCGGCGAAAACCTCGACCTGGTCTGGAAACCTGGGTCCCATCTCCGCCCGGTCAAGGTCGACCCGGCCCAGATCGACCAGATCCTGGCCGACCTTTCTGTCAATGCCCGGAACGCGATCTCCGGCGCCGGCAGAATTACCATAGAGACGGGAAACAGCACTCTGGACGAGGAGTACTGCGCCGCACACGCGGGGGCTTTTCCCGGTGAGTACGTACGGCTCGCCGTGAGCGACACCGGTTGCGGCATGCAGCCGGAGATCCTGGAGCATATCTTCGAACCGTTCTTCACGACCAGAGCTGTTGGCAAGGGAACCGGTCTCGGTCTGGCCACGGTCTACGGCATCGTCAAGCAAAACAATGGCTTCATCGACGTCTGGAGCGAGCCTGCCCAGGGGACTACGGTGACGATCTATTTCCCCCGGCATCCAGCCGAAGGTGAGGAACAGCGGCACGAAGCGTTCACGGGATCTGCGCATGGCGACGAAACCATCCTACTCGTGGAAGAAGAGGCGGATCTTCTGAAAATGACCTCGAAAATGCTAGAGATGCGGGGCTACACCGTGCTGGCGGCAAGCACCCCGGCAAAGGCGATCCGGATGGCAGTTGTGCACTCAGGCAGGATCGACCTCCTGATCATCGACACGGTACTGAGCGAAAAAAACGGTGTGGATCTCCTGGGAAACCTCCTTTCCCTCAATCCGCATCTCAGGCAACTCTTCATATCGGGCTATACGGCCAACGTCATCCCCCACCATGGCATCATCTGCAAAGACGTCAACTTTATTCAGAAACCGTTCTCCATGATTGCCCTGGCCGCCAAGGTACGGGAGACGCTGGACGGCAAATAGTGGAAGGAGCTTAAAACGAACCATCTGATTATCGGCCAGTAATCTGCAGGGAAATAATACGACATTTTTTTGGAGGCATTCGTGGAGATTCTGGGCAGAAATAAAATAAGCACGACTCTGGTATCTCTGACGGGGAGGATGGATGCCATTACCGTACCTATATTCGAGATGACCATGAATGTGCTGATTCCTGCCGGAGAAAACCGGTTCGTTGTCGGATTGACCAGTCCCCTCTCCGAGTCAGGTTAACGTCGGTGGAATTTCATACGCTCATAAGGACGGCTAGCGTCGGGAATCTGGAAACAGTGATAGGTTTTGTCGAGCGGCGCGCAGACCATTTCGGTCTCAATCAGAATAAAAAGTTTGGCCTTTTGATTGCCATAGAGGAAGCCTTCGTCAACATCTGTCATTACGCTTATCCCGACGGAGTGGGAGAGGTTGAACTGGTCTGCCGCCGCGGAGTTGGCAGCTTTGAGGTAGAGATAGCTGACTGTGGCATCCCCTTTGATCTCCTGTCGCTCCCTGATCCGGATACGACAGCCGATATCATGGAGCGTAAAATCGGCGGACTCGGTCTCTATTTCATCCGGAAAATGACGGACGAAGTAAGCTATCGGCGCGAAAACGGACGGAATATACTCCGGCTCGTTCTTCATATAGAAAAGGAGCCAGGGTCGTGAAAGGATCACTTTCTACAGTTTTGAGAGCAGGAATGACGCTGTCCGTTCTGATGATTATCACAGTCGCGACAGCTTCGCTCTCCGCTGCTGCGGAACGCACGCTGAAAAAGGCTACCTTCATCCCGCTCTGGAGCCCGCAGGCCCAGTTTGCCGGATACTACACTGCGCTGGACAAGGGGATTTACCGAAGACATGGTATCGACCTGACTATCATAAGCGGAGGGCCAAACTACCCTTCCTCCGAATATCTGCGCAATGGCAAGGCCGATTTTGCCGTTATCTGGCTCACCACCGCCATCCAGGAGCGGGCCTCCGGAGTGAAACTTCTGAATATCGCCCAGATCGTCCAGAAATCCTCCATGATGCTGATCGCGAAAAAATCTAGCGGTATCACTACCCCGGCGGAGATGAACGGGAAAAAGGTCGGCCTCTGGGGAGGCGCTTTCGCCGTCCCCCCCCATGCCTTCTTCAACAAACACCATCTGCGGGTCCGGGAGGTGCCGCAGTCCTACACCGTGAACCTTTTTCTGCGCGGCGGGATCGATGTGGCCTCCGCCATGTGGTATAACGAATACCATACGATCATCAATGCCGGTCTCGACCCTGATGAGCTAACCGTATTCTTCCTCAAGGACCAGGGTCTGAACCTTCCCGAAGACGGTCTATATACCCTCGAAAAAACCGCGAAGAACGATCCCGTTCTAGTGGAGGAGTTTTCACGCGCCTCGATCGAGGGGTGGAACTACGCTTTCGAACATCCCGACGAAGCGCTCGATATCATCATCAGGCATATGCGGGCGGCAAAGATCCCGGCCAACCGGATGCACCAGAAATGGATGCTGGAACGGATGCGAAACCTGATCATACCCGTGGAGGGGGACGCAATAACCGGCCTGCTGAAGCAGAGCGATTACGAAGCGGCCGGGCAGATCCTCCGGAAGGACGGCGTAATCCGCAAGGTTCCCAACTACACCGCATTTACAAGGAGGTCAGGTGCTCGCCAATAGAAGCATAGCCTTCAAGCTGATCTTAGTAATCACGCTCTGCAATGCGCTGATCTTTACCGCAATTCTCGGTTACAACTACTACAGTTCCCGCCTTATTCTCCAAACAGAGCTGCAGAACGATGCCCGCAATCTGGCAATGTCGTCTGTAAACCGGGTCGAGACTGTTCTCACCTCGGTCACCAAGGTTACTGAGGGGTTGGCCCGTTACCTGGAGAATGGCAGAGAAAGCAACAAGGAACTTCTCGCCATGCTTAAGGCCACAGTTCTGGACAATCAGGAAATCTACGGCTCCTGTGCCGCCTTCGAGCCAGGCGCCCGCAACCGGCACCCCCGACCTTACGCCCCTTATTTCTACAAACAGCAGGGGAAGGTTATCTACGACCCTGAGGACACCTTTCAGTATCTCCACCAGGACTGGTACCAGATCAGCCGGGAGCTCGGGAAAACGGAGTGGACCGAGCCGTATTACGGTGATAACGGCTCGAACATCCTGATGGCGACCTGCTCGGTCCCATTTTATCAAACGGCAGGCGGCACCAGACGACTAAGAGGGGTCGTGATCTCGGACGTCTCCCTTGAGTGGCTGACCGCGATGGTTGCCTCAATAAAGGTGCTCAAGTCCGGCTACGCCTTTCTCATCTCACGCAACGGAACCATTGTCACCCATCCGGCCAAGGAGATGATCATGAACGAGACCATCTTCAGTCTTGCAGAGGCTCGCAACGACCCGGGGTTGCGAGCACTCGGCAGGAAGATGATCAAGGGGGGTGCAGACTTCATCCCTTACACCGAGATCACCGGAAGAAGCTGCTGGCTTTATTATGCGCCAATCCCTTCCGTCGGCTGGACCCTGGCAGTCGTCTTTCCCGAGGCCGAACTGCTCGCTCAGATTAAAACATTGAGCCTGACCGGAGCAGCCATGGGGGTGGCGGGGATACTCCTTCTGACCGTTACGGTGGTCTTGATCGCCCGTTCCATTACAACACCTCTGCAGGCCCTGGCGGGCGCAACGGCCTCGATCGCGAAGGGAAATTTCGACGTGGAGCTTCCGCAGGTACGATCCAACGATGAAGTCGGCATTTTGACCAATGCTTTTCATGTGATGAAAGGTTCTCTCAAGGATTACATAAGGAAACTTACCGAGACGACTGCCGCCAAGGAACGGATTGAAAGCGAACTGAATATAGCCCACGATATACAGATGGGTCTCCTCCCGAAGACATTTCCACCTTTTCCCGACCGGCCGGAATTCGACCTTTATGCCCTGATGGAACCGGCCAGGGAGGTGGGGGGTGATTTCTACGATTTCTTCCTTATCGATGACTCGCATCTCTGTCTGGTTATCGCCGATGTCTCCGGCAAGGGGGTTCCGGCTGCGCTCTTCATGGCCATGTCGATGACACTCATCAAGGCCACGGCACGGGAAGGGTTCGCCCCAGACGAGATCCTCTCCAGGGTAAACAGTGAGCTTAGCAGGGAGAATGATTCCTGCATGTTCGTCACCACATTCTGTGGTATTCTGGATACGGAGAGAGGGGAGTTGTCGTATGCCAACGGGGGGCATAATCTGCCGCTCCGCATAAAGCACGGAGAAGGCGCCTCCTGGCTGCCAAAATCGGGGGGGCTGATGGTAGGAGCTATGGAGGGGATTACCTACAGGCTCGAACGTCTTCTGCTGGAACCGGGGGAGAGCCTCTTCCTATACACCGACGGCGTTACAGAAGCGATGAACGAACGGCAAGAAATCTTTTCCGACGAGAGGCTGGAGCAAAACCTTTCTGCCCTTCAGGGTAGCGGAGTAAGGGAGAACGTCGACAGAATCATGGCCAATATACGCTCATTTACCGGCGAGGAGCCGCAATCGGATGACATAACGATCATGATGATACGGTACAACGGAAGGGAAGTTTGTTGATCAAGTGACTGGCCAATCTTGTTTCACCTGAATATAGCCGGACCGGCATCCGCCGAAACGCTCATCAACGGCGCTGAAGGGCCTGTAAATAGTTTTGTGTAAATGGTACTGGGTTTCGGTTTTAAAGATTCGGCAGTCTGTCTTCAAAAAGAATAGAAAAACGATTCATGGCAGCTTTCCAGTCTCTGATCGGCAGGGTCCATTTCTTCGCGATATT
>CAIWTU010000100.1 GCA_903915655.1 uncultured Geobacter sp. | reverse complement strand
TTTGTAATGTTTGAGTAGTTCGTCGATTACGTCGGTGTTAATGGTCATGTAAACTCCTTAGGGTGACTTGGTGTACCCACTAATGGCCATTTACACAAACCTTTTTACACCCTCGACTTTGCCACTATCCCGCTGTAATACATCTCCTATTTCCCCTTTTCCACCTGGAATCCCGCCTCAGTCCATCCTTTGATGCCACCGGGATAGCGATAGACGTTTTTGTAGCCAAGTTTGATTGCCCAGAGGGCTCCGTTATGGCTGCGGGTACACTTTGTAAAGCCGCAATAAAAGACGATGAGCCGGCTTTTGTCCGGTCCCAGCAGTTTTACCAATTCCGCTTTCGTCTTTTCATCTATCGAAGTCATCTCGGGAATCGGCAGTACGAAATTGACTCCCCCGGGGAGATGTTCTTTCCTGTAGCTCTCCTCGAACGGCATGGTATCGACGACGAGCATCGGTTTCTTCTGATCCATCCACTTTTTAAGCTCGTCGGTAGTGACTACTTTGTAGTTGCCCCTCTCTACCTCACGCTGGAAGTTGACGGCGATCTTTTCGTTGTCGAGTTCCTTCGTGCTCCACGTAGCCATGGCCGAACCTGCCATCCCAAACAGCAAAACCAATGTCATCCCTGATGTAAACAATCTGATTTTTTTCTTCATTCTCTTTCTCCTTTTTCAATAGCTTTGTTTAGCTGCTCCTCAACAGAGCGGAGTTCGTGATGGGTGCGAACTCTGCGTACCCAAAAAAGATAAACGGCTGCGGCAATCATGCCGAGATCACGATAAAACGCACGTTTCAGACTGTTCTGGCCTGCGGTTTCCTCCGGCGAGAAGCAGCCGCAGTCTATATTCAGGCCGCTCAGGATGCCGTACCAGATGATGACGACAAACATTATCAGCAGGCCGAAGATAATTGCCAGACTGCCGGCTACATCGAACATAAGGGCGATCCCGGCGACTGTTTCCAGCGCTGGGAGTCCGATAGCGACAACGGGGAGCATCGCTTCAGGAATCAGGTCGTAGCCCGAAATTGCACGCGCAAAGGCCTTCGGGTCGGAGAGCTTGATAACCCCGGCATAGACGAATATAAAGCCAAGGGCAACCCGGATAAGAAGGGGCGGCCAGCGGTAAATGAAAAACGGATTCCCTATGTTCCTTAATAATTGCTTGAGCGACAGGTTCAGTTTACCCCCTCGGGAGAATTTCCGATGGTGACGACAGGTCCTGGCCTGTCTCCAATCGGGTGCCTGGAATAGCAGGGCTTCAGCCCGCCGGCTCCAGCGCCTTCTGACGGACTCTAATCTAAGGGGAGGGAGGGGGGAAAGTCAAATTGATAATTGCGATAAAAACTGTTCTAGCTAGTGTTTATAACGATAGCGCTAAGGCGCTCTCTCCTGCGCAGTTATCAATTTTGTAATAGGGGTCGCCAAAAAAACGGGAAAGGGGCGCTTCATTTTTTTCTCCGAAAATCGGTATCCTCTATTTTCCGTGGTGACGTGGCAGCAACTATCTGCGATACTGTGACGTATGGAAAGGGAAACGGAAAATGCCGAGGTGAGGTCGGCCGGTTGGCTGGTCATCCCTTCTCGCGCGGGTTTTGGGAACAGCGCCGGTCCACTTTCGGCTAGAGAGGTTAACCTCTGGGCGCTGGTCCTGGCGTCCCGCAACATAGAATACCGTATCGAGCCGAGCGGAACGGGGTGGCAACTGCTGGCGACGGAGGGAGATCTCCAGAGGGCCAGGGAAGAACTGTCACTTTTCGAGGAAGAAAACCGCAACTGGCCGCCTCCCCCGCCTCCTCTCCCCCCTCTGGCGCAAAATACCCTCTCAACCCTCTCGGTACTTCTCCTTCTGGCGACATTCCACAATTTCACTCAAATTGATACTCCCCTCTCCGGAGAGCGCTTTATCAACTGGTTAGAGCAGGGGAAGGCCTCCGCAGCCATGATCATGGCTGGCCAGTGGTGGCGTCTGGTCACCGCGCTGACCCTTCACTCGGATTGGCTCCATCTTTCTGGCAATCTGGCGATCGGGGGGGTATTTATCCTTCTCGTCTGCCGGGATCTTGGGTCGGGGCTTGCCTGGAGCCTGCTACTCGCCTCCGGCATACTCGGGAATCTGCTCAACGCCTATCTGCAGCCAGCTGATCACAGCTCTATCGGCGCCTCAACGGTTGTGTTCGGCGCAGTCGGTATTCTTGCCGCCCTCAGCCTGATCCGTAATCTTAAGAGCCTGCAAAGGCGGATGCTGCTACCAGTTGCGACGGCCCTCGCCTTGCTCGCACTGTTGGGAACGGAAGGTAAATTCACCGATCTGGGGGCACATCTGTTCGGACTTCTCTTCGGGTTTCTCCTCGGCCTGGCGGCGGAGTACCTGGTCGGGCGGTGGGGGCGGCCAGGTCGGAGAGTAAGTGCGCTCCTGGCTCTAGCTTCTGCTGCTCTGGTTTTCTCTGCATGGTGGAGAGCGTTAACGTCTTGACGGGGACAGCGTTTCGGGTAGTATGGATTGAGATTTCTGAAGAAAGATGACAGGCTTGACAATCATCGGAGTGGTTGATTATGGAATTGAGTAAAAACGTCGTCAGGGTAGAGACAACGGCTCACCTTATCCTGCGCGCCTTTCGCCATCGAAACTACCGGCTCTATTTTGCCGGCCAGAGCCTCTCGCTGACCGGGAGCTCGATGCAGCAGATGGCGATGAGCTGGCTGGTCTACCGGCTGACAGGTTCCGTGCTGTTGCTCGGCATCGTCGGTTTTGCCGGACAAATACCCTCCTTTCTCCTCACACCTGTCGCAGGGGTCCTGGCAGACAGGTGGAACAGGCGTAAGCTGATGATTTCTGCCCAGATAGTGGCGATGCTTCAGGCCGTTGTACTCGCTGTCCTGACTCTGACCGGGGCGATCGAGATATGGCATATTGTTGCGCTCAGTTCTTTTCTGGGGATCGTAAACGCCTTTGATATACCGGTCAGGCATTCATTGGTGGTGGATATGGTTGATGACCGGGAGGACCTCGGCAACGCCATCGCCCTTAATTCATCGATGTTTCATGGAGCTCGCCTTGTCGGTCCCGCTGTTGCCGGTTTTCTTATCAGCGCGTTCGGCGAGGGGGTCTGTTTTCTCCTGAACGGCGTCAGTTTTCTGGCAGTTATTGTAGCTCTTGCTGCAATGCGGATAAAGCAACGGCAGTTAATGTCAGCCGGATCACCCATTCTAAGGGATTTGTCAGAAGGGGTGAACTATGCGTTTTCTTATCCGGCCATGAGGTCGGTGCTCTTTTTGATCGGGTTGATCAGTCTCGTCGGAATGCCCTACCTGGTGCTGATGCCGGCTTTTGCCAAAGATATCCTGCATGGCGGCCCGCAGACGCTTGGCCTCCTCCTGACCGCATCGGGAGTAGGGGCCTTCGCCGGGACCGTTTTTCTTGCCTCCAGAAGAAATGCGAACGGGCTGGGGAGAGTTATCTACCTGTCGGCGTTTCTCTTTGCCGCGAGCATGGCAGCTTTTGCTCTTTCGCGGACCCTCTGGATGTCACTCCCCTCCCTGTTTTTCGCAGGTTTTAGCATTGTCACCCAGGTGGCTTCCGGCAATACGATTATCCAGACCATAGTCGAGGAGGATAAGCGGGGGAGGTTGATGAGTCTGTTCAATATGTCTTTCATGGGTATGGCGCCCTTTGGCAGCTTGCTGGCCGGCGCCATGGCGAGAGAAATCGGTGTTCCGTATACGCTGATCCTTTGTGCTCTCTTCTGCCTGGCAGGATCGCTGGTTTTTGCCGGGAAACTGAGACGGCAGAAAGAGTATGCCTTTCCGCCCGAAAGGTAAACCGGTTACGCTGTTCCGGATAAACTGCCGTTGCATCTTTTCAATATCGTGTCAGGAGGAGAGATGGAGCAGAAATCAGAAGAAATAAGACTCGGGCGGTACCGCCACCAGAAGGGGGCACTGTACGAGGTTATAGCGATAGCGCGCCACAGCGAAACGGAAGAGGAGTACGTTGTCTACCGTTCTCTTTATGGCGACTATTCCCATTGGGTGAGGCCCCTTGCGATGTTTGCGGAGAGGGTAGTGGTTGATGGTGTTGCCGTGCGGCGATTTGCCTTTCTCGGGGAAAAGGATTGAGACTTCATAACCGAGGCCACTCTCTGCAGGCAGGGGTGTCCTTTTGATAGTTATTGATTGCGATTCGTGGTAGAAGAGAGAGAGTCCAAGTCCAATAAAGAGTGGAGGGTCCGGAATTGATCGCACGAACCGAGATGAAATCTTTTTTTGCAGCTACTGTTCTTTTTTTCCTCCTTCTCGCCACCCCCCTCCTTGCGGAGCAAGGATCGCAGGGTCACTCTTCACCGTCGGGCGACAAACGTGTTCTGGTCATCAGCATAGACGGCATGAGGCCCGACGTCCTTTTGCGAGCTAACGTGCCGAATATCCGGGAGCTGACTCTGCATGGTTCATTCACGTTCTGGGCGGAGTCCACCAAGATGGCCATCACCTTGCCTACCCACGTCAGCATGTTAACCGGAGTTTCACCGGCCAAACATCACATCACCTGGAACGATAACCGGCAGGTGAAATCCGGCGAGCTCACTCTGCCGACCCTTTTCGACCTGGCGAAGAAGGCAGGTTACTCCACCTCTATGGTTATCGGAAAAGAGAAACTTGCCATCTTGGCCAAGCCCGGCATGGTCGACTGGCTCAAAACGCCCGGAAAAACCAGGGAGGATGCGCTTGCCATTGCCGAGGGGGCAGCTGAAGTGATTCGCGAGCATCAACCTCAGGTCATGTTCGTGCATATTCCCGACCCGGACGCAATCGGCCACTCTTCAGGGTGGGGCAGTCCGGAACAGGTAGCCGCCGCCGACCGGGCAGATCGAGGTGTCGGGATACTCATGGCGGTGTTGATGAAAGCGGGTCTGCGGGATAAAACCTTGGTGATTGTCACTGCGGACCACGGCGGCAGCGGACGTTCGCATGGAGCTAAAGTTCCTTTCAGCCATTTCATTCCCTGGATTGCCGTCGGTCCGGGGGTGCGGGAGAACTACGATCTGACCCTCGAACCGGAGCTGGCAGTTCATGTCGAAGACGTTTTTGCCACGGCGCTGAACTTTCTGGGGATCGCCATTCCGGCGAATTCGGATGGCAAACCCGTTCTCGCGATCTTCGCAAAACCCGAAAAGGTCAAGGCCTCCGGGAAAAAGGAGTAATCGAAAAGTGGAGCTGGCGATTCCTGAACGAGAACTGCGGCGAATCTCCTCGCTCTCCCTTGAAAACAGCATCCCCAAACCGGTAATTACCTGCCGTTAAAGACCGGCTTCCGCTTTTCAACGAACGCGGCGATCCCCTCCTTGGCATCGTCGCTGTCATAGACCACCCGGCGCATATACTGCAACCGTTCAAACTCATCCGGTGTCAACGGATTTGCCTCGTTGAGTACCCGCAGTTCTTCTTTAATCAGGGTGATTGAGAGGGGGGCTTTGACCGAAATCAGTTCTGCTATTTCCATAACAACGGCTTCAAGTTCCGCTGCCGGAGCAATCCGGTTGACAATACCGGTCTGCAGTGCGCGTTCGGCGCTGACACTCCTGGCGGTAAAGACCATCTCTTTGATGACGTGCAGACTGCAATCGCGAATCAGATTATGAATTCCGACAATATCATAAGCCACACCCAGGTTCGCCGGGGTCATCGCGAAGGTGCTCCCCTCTGCGGCATAAATCATGTCGCAACTCATTACCAGTTCAAAGGCCCCCCCCCAGACCGATCCCTCGACCATTGCTATGACCGGTGTCGGGAAGCTCTGGATTGCCCGTATGCCGCGGCGGAGCGGATCTTCATAGCTCAGGGGGTCGCGGCTCCCTTTTGGCAATTCGCTGATATCGTGCCCGGCGGAAAAGACCTTGCTGCCGGCAGGCGCACGTAAAATTACGCAGCGCAGCTGCCGCTCTTTCATTTGATTCAAGGCAGCAATCAGGTCATTAATCAGCTCTTTACATAAGGCGTTAAGTTTGGACGGGTTATTCAAGGTTATAATGCCGGTGAAACTTTTGATTTCTGTGATTACCAGACTCATTTTTCGACCCCCTCTGATCTATCTTTTCCCTGGATTCGTTCACTCTCTCAAAATTTATCCGTTCAATTCCGACTCCCGGCTTCCATACCCGCTATTCCCATAATCAGATCCAGCGATCTGGAGGCGCTATCAAGCATCCGAGTGCCGTGGCAAAAAATTGCCTTGACGTCATGCCTATACAGGAAATCATAATCGTGCGGCGGAATGACTCCCCCGACAACGACTTTGATATCCTCCCTGCCGATTGCCCTGAGTTGCGCAGTCAGCTCCGGCAAAAGGGTTTTATGCCCGGCGGCAAGCGATGACGCCCCGATCAAATCTGCATTATTGGCCGCTGCAAGGCTCGCAATCTCTTCCGGCGTTGAAAACATCGGACTGAAATCTACCGCAAAGCCGAGGTCGGAATATGCGCTGGCGATCACTTTTGCCCCGCGGTCATGTCCGTCCTGACCCATCTTGGCAATCAAGAGACGCGGAGGTCTACCGTTTCTCTGCGCAAATTCCGCAACCCGTACCTTGACTCCATCAAACTCCGCTTTGGTCTGGGGTTTCTGAGCAAATACTTTGGCGACAACCCCGGTTACGCAGTGGGTCCTCTGTTGATACCGCCCGAAAACTTCTTCCATGGCGTCGGAGATTTCACCGACGGTCGCCCGCACTCTTGCCGCCTTTACCGCGCGATCGAGAAGATTTCCCTTCCCTGCTGCAGCGATTGTTATCTCCTGCAGCGCGGTTTTTACTGCTCTATTGTCCCGTGAGGCCTTGATTCTGCGGAGTGAATCGAGCTGTTCATGGCTGACCGCGCTGTCGTCAATTTCCCGCACCTCTACCTCTTCTTCCTGTTGCAGATGATATTTATTCACGCCGACGATCACCCTGCTCCCTGCATCAATCTGCGCCTGCACTGCCGCCGCCGCTTCGTCAATCATACGGTTCGGAATACCGGCTTCAATCGCTTTGGCCATGCCGCCGTTTTTCTCAATCAGGTCGATCAATGCGCCTGCCTCGTTGATGATCTCCTGGGTTAGGGATTCAACGTAGTACGAACCTGCCAGCGGGTCAACCGTGCGGCAGATTTCAGACTCCTCCTGAACGATAATCTGGGTATTACGTGCAATCCGGGCAGAGAATTCGGTCGGCAGTCCAAATGCTTCGTCAAACGCGTTGGTATGCATTGACTGGGTGCCGCCCAGCGCTGCAGCGAGGCATTCAAGGGTAGTCCGAATGACGTTGTTATACGGGTCTTGTTCGGTCAGAGACCACCCGGAGGTCTGGCAATGTGTTCGCAATGCCAGCGAGTGTGGATTTTCCGCACCGAATTTTTTTACCGCGTCGCTCCAGAGATAGCGGGCTGCCCGCAGCATTGCCACATTCATGAAGAAATCCATGCCGATGCCGAAGAAGAATGAGAGCCTCGGGGCAAAGTCATCAATATGCAATCCGGCGTCCAGCGCAGCCCTGATGTATTCCATGCCATCGGCAATGGTAAAGGCGACCTGCTGGACGCAATTAGCGCCTGCCTCGCCGATATGGTAACCGCTGATGCTGATAGTGTTAAATTCCGGCATCTTGCCGGAACAGTAGGCGATGATGTCGGAAATGATCCGGATTGAAGGCTTCGGCGGGTATATGTAGGTGTTCCGGCATAGATACTCTTTGAGTATGTCATTCTGTATCGTGCCGGTCAATTTTTCCGTGGAGATCCCCTGTTCTTCAGCGGCTACAATGTAGAATGCCATGATCGGGATTACCGCGCCGTTCATCGTCATGGATACCGACATATGGTCCAGTGGAATCTGGTCGAACAGAATTTTCATGTCTTCAACCGTGTCGACGGCGACCCCTGCCTTGCCGACTTCACCCGCCACCCGTGGATTGTCGGAATCGTAGCCGCGATGGGTGGCCAGGTCAAACGCCACCGATAATCCTTTCTGCCCTCCCTCCAGATTTTTCCGGTAGAAGGCATTTGATTCATGCGCCGTCGAGAATCCTGCGTACTGCCTGATCGTCCAGGGGCGTCCGACGTACATGGAGGCCCGCGGTCCGCGTATATATGGGGGGAGTCCGGGGAGCGTATTGAGGTTTGTTACCTGTTTCAGATCATCCTCGGTGTATAGCGGTTTGACGGTAAATCCTTCGGGAGTGCCCCAATTCAGATCATCGATGCCTTTATGAAGCGAAGCAGCCTCTTTTGCAGCCAGTCCCTGCCAAAGACCAAATTTTTCCATCTTGCTTTCTCCTCTCAACTGGTTGATCAAACTCCTGACAGAAGGAGTTTTTTAACTCTTACGACCCCTTTTCTTGAAGCGAAATCAATCTCTTAAAAAAACGATACAACAGTTCGGAGCGTCGGTGCCACGAATTCTGGTTACAGAACCTTTGAAACAGCCCCGAATCGATCTTCATCCCCGTCAAAGATTCCATCATCAATGCGTTGCGGGCAAGATCCCTGGCGTCACCGAAACTGAATGTCCGGGCTAGGCCCAATTGTAAGGCCTGCTTTGCGTTCGGAATCCGTTCTTCGCACAAAATTGGGAGTCCGCCCCGTAAATAGGTCATGATTTTTGAAAGGTCGTTGTCAAAGATATCCGGACCGGCGGCCAGTGCCAAACCGATCCGGGCGTAACGGATGTAGTCCCAGATGATCTCTTCGGGTTTTTCACCATGATCCGTTATCAGGGGGGAAAGGGGCAAAAACCGATCTCCATAAAGCCTCGATTTGTTCTGACCGATCGTATGGATGGCTATTTTACCCTGGAGAAGTTCGGCAGTCTCGTTGATGAGGTAGATCATTCGAGAAGAGGCCAGAGATCCTAAAAAAAGCATGACGGGTAGTTTATGATCGTAGGGGTCGGGACCGGACATCGGTATTTCCAATCGGCACCCTGTAGGGATGATGGCAATTTTTTGCGCATGGCCATACATACTTCGCCACCGCATCGCATTTTCATGATTATTAAAGATCATCCCTCTGGCCTGTCTTGCGGCCACTATTTGAGCGGCCAGCAACCGATCTCTCTGCGATTCATCTCTTTCTGGCAGGCGCTCGTCTACCACCCGTACGAAGCGGCAAACCAGCAAACCCTGGTAGTCGCGGAGCTGCTCCATGGAAAAGTGGTAACATACTTTCAGCAGATCAAAGCCCGGATTTTCGGAGAGGGTTTGAAAGGGAAGGACGGAGATCTCTTTTCCAAGGGAAAAAGGACGAGAAACGGGGGCGACGATTGTTACCTTGGCGCCTAAACGGGTCAGCCCACCCGAAAGCGCCTGAAGTCTCAACTGGTCGATGCTCGATGGATTTTCTAAAGGGGTTTTATGAAAAAGAAAACCTATGTTCATATTCCACCTGGATTCTTCGGTCCATCCGCGGAAGTTGTGGGGAACCTCCGGCTCGGGGTAGAGCAGAAACCACTATGCAATTAAACCAGTTTTGGTATAGAGTTGAGGAGCATCCAATCCGCCTTCTCTGACCGAAGGCACCCTTTGTCGCCGTACTAGATGGCCGCTTTTGCGGAAGGGGGGGTGCGCTCGTTTTTATCGACCGGGCAGCTCTTCATCCCTCCGCGACTTGAACTCTGCCTGAAAATTCTGCAGATGAGCCAAAGAGGTGAATCTCCCGACAGGTGCGATTTGAGTCTAACCTCTGGGGAAGAATATCCTTTTTTACTATTATAGACAACTCAATTATGCAACATCGCAGGATCCGGATTCGCTCCCTCCTGGTATGAATTCTGTTGGATATTGCTGAAGAGGAGACAAAAGGGAGAATGCCGCAGAAAGCGAAAAAAATTTGTCTGGTGACCCCGGAATTTCCCCCCAGGAACTATGGTGGACTCTCACTGACAGCCGGCCGGGTCGCAGATTATCTGTCGACAGCAGGACTCGATATCCATGTGGTTCACGCCACGGTCGTAGAAGGTCTTCCCCCCCTTCTTGATGAAAACGACCGGACCAGACGACATAATGACCTGATTGTCCATGAGGTGACCCTCGGACGGGAAGCTATTATGGAGAAACAGAGGGACTTATGGGACTGTCCCCATACCTTGTCTTTAGTCATGCTTTATGAAAGCCTTGAGATTCTCCATCGGCGGGAAAATTTTAATGCCTTTCTCTCCTTTTTCCTCTATCCGATAGGGTATGTCGTCGGTCTGGCTGCCAGCAGGTTCGATCGCCCGCACCTCTCCTGTGTGGTAGGGAACGACATAAAAAAATATCTTTTCAGCCCGGAGAAATCGTTCCTTTGCAAATCCGCTCTCGATAACTCCGACCGGGTCGTCTTTCTCAGCCACGACCTCATGGAGCTGGCCCACGCCGTGACAGCTGTCAAAGAAAAGGGGAGTGTAATTTTAAACAGCGTACAACCGTCGGAAGAGAAATGGAAGGGGCCATCGGCTGACCATACCTTTACTATCGGGTGCGCCGGAATATTCAAGCACGCCAAAGGTTTGCCCTACCTGCTGAAGGCCTTGGCCCGACTTCGCCTGACGGGCCAAGCCACTCTGGAATTGGCCGGCGAGACTCGTGATGAAGAAATCCCTATACGCGAATTCTGGCTGGACAGGGTATCTGTACGGGATGCGGTCCGTTTGCTTGGAGTGGTTCCGCATGACCGGTTGCCGGCATGGTTGTCCGGGCTGGATGCCTTCGTTCTCCCTTCGGTTTCCGAAGGATGCCCCAACGTGCTCATGGAGGCGATGGCTGTCGGTTTGCCTTGCGTGGCCAGTCAGGTCGGCGCAACGGAAATTCTTGTAGAAGATGGCCTTTCCGGACTGCTTGTCCCTTACGGTGATTCCGACTCCCTGACCGAGGCCTTGTCCAGGCTTCGGGCAAATCCTGAACTTGCCGTTTCGCTCGGCCGTGCAGCCCGGGAGCGGATGAGGCTATTTTCAACCGAACTGGAACGCCGGGAGTGGACGGCCGTTCTGAGTGAACTATTGGATTTCCCATGACTACCGGACCACTTGATTACCCGACAGATCATTGGCTCAAGTCAGCCGATCCGGAGGCTCTCTTGTGTGCGTCCGTAAAACAGCAGTCTCTGGCCTATAGCCAGGTGAAAAATTATTTTTTGTGGGAACTCATCGGTACTGTCGAGGGGATCAGATTACTTGATTTTGGCTGTGGTTCAGGGTTTTTCATGGTGGAGGCAGTGAAGCGTGGCGCAGCTTCAGCGGTAGGGGTCGATGCCCTGGAGAGTTGCCTGGCCGCGGCCAGGCTATTGGCCGAGAGAGAAAGGGTTGCTGAACGGACCGTATTTGTCAGGGGAGAGTCGCTGTCGGCAGTGTCAAACCGGCATCTCTTCGATGTCATTCTGCTTCGGGATGTGATTGAGCATGTAGATGATGATTCCCTGCTTCTTTCGCAGGCAGCGCGCCTCCTCTCCCCCAGGGGGCGACTGATCGTGGCTACACAGAATGCATGGTCTCTCAATTATTTCCTGGAGGGGGCCATACAAAGGTTCATCCTTAAAAAACAGAGCTGGTTTGGCTGGGATCCCACGCACCTCCGTTTTTACACCCCCAAACGGTTGACCCGGCTTCTGGGCGAGGCAGGGCTCCGCCCGACTTCCTGGCGTTCCGGCTATCTTGTTCCCCACAAGATTCCCTCCCCGTTCGGCAAAAACCGCAAATACATTCGTCTTGAAATATTGGCCAGACTGGATCGTTTTCTCGGGAGGGTGACCCCTTTCAACCGTCTGGGATGGTCTCTAATGGTGAGGGGCGAGAGATGAAAGAAAAATCTGGCAGATCGGATGTCCATCCCGTTCATCGGTTTCATCCATGGCAGGTCTGGCCCGGCTCCTATGAAAATCCCCCGGTCGAGCCGCTTTATCCCCTGCCAGATCTCCCCAGACCCCGAATAGACAGGGCGACCCCTATTGCGGGGATCGGCTCCTGTTTTATCAGGGAAATGATGGTCCGCCTGCAAAAGGCCGGCTACTCTTTTCCTGCAGAGGAAATTCATAAACCGGGAGGAAAGCACGCCAGTGCGGCGTGGGAGCGGTTATACAATCTCTTTTCCGTTCGACAGGTACTTGAATACACTTTTCTCGGACGGACCCAGACCCCCCGCTGGTGGGTAAGCAACCAATCCGGCAGAATCCAGGATCCTTATCGACGCATAATGCTTTACGACACTCTGGAGGAGGCTGAAGCAGATTTTGCAGATCATTGTATCACTGCCAGACGGGTGTTGATGACGGCCAGGGTACTCCTTGTCAGCCTCGACTATGTGGAGATATGGGAAGACCGGGAAACCGGTGCTGTAATTTGTCTACCATCTGGACCTTATTTTATTGAAGGGGGCGATCTGAGACGGTATCGTTTCCGCGTAAGTCGCCTGGCTGAAAATCTGGAGGCACTGGAAGATATTTATCAGATATTTAAACGGTTCAACCCTGACGGGCGACTTATCCTTCTCCTCTCTCCAATCCAGCAGTGGGTCACTTTCCGGGATGATATGGATGTCCTATCGGCAAGTTTCAACTCAAAAGCCACCTTGCGGGCTGCTGCTGACGAATTTGTCTCCCGCCATCCCGATGTCTCCTATTTCCCCGCTTATGAAATGGCCATGCTTCATCGTCCGATCCAGGGGTTGCGCTTCTTCGCCGAAGGGCGGGAGAATTATCATGTAGACCATGCTACTTGTGATGCTATTGTAAAGGAATTTATCCGCTGGTACGACGGGGAGGGGTAGCCGTCGTTTTCCATCCGGTCGTATCGAGGGCGAAACCGGGACCGCTGGCAGGGGTGAACTCAATGATCCCCCGGCCGGATTTGGCTATTTTCCACTCTTCACCCGGAACCGGAGACCAAAAAACCCACTCAAGCTCAATCGGCAGGTCGACTTTACAGCTGTAATCAAGTCGGAGGGCCGGGAGGTCCCGCCCCTTATCGGCGACAAAGCCGGCAGGGGGATCAAGTTGCCCTTCCTTCTCTTCTACCCGAAAGGAGAGCGGTCCAGTCCGAAAAACGAGCCCTATTATTTTATCATCGTCATAAATGGCAAGCTGATGCTCCTCTGCCGCAACGGCCCTGATTTTTAACCCCGGTGCGAACTGCCAGTGGACCTGAAGCTCTACCTGACCTTCCCCGACAATCGAATCAGAGACAACTACAAAACGTTCTGCCACCATTGCGACGGCCCGTCTGACGGTCGGGATCGCTGGACCCCGGCTTCCTCTGATTACCTCGAGGCCTGGCCGGCTGATATGCTCGAACCGGTTTCCCGCAGACCGGATACGTTCCCGAAAGGAGAGTCTTCGAACCGGGGGGTGAGGCTCTCCCAACAGGATAGTCGAATGCGCCTCGGCCTTACGGTAAGAGCGGGTAAGAGGAGACGGAGCGTATCGACTTATACCGGGGTCGACCAGCAGAGGGCGCCCTTTCAGTGATAACTCCAGAGAGAGATTGTCTTCATGAGCATGGGCGGCGCCGGAAGGCCCGGCCCGGAAGAGAACGTAGAGTCCCTGGCCTGAATAATCTGATCTCAATACTGCCAGGCCGGCATCAGGAAAGAAACAGGATTTTGCTGAGGGGGGACTACCCCGGCGGCCGCAAGAACCGGTCCAGAGGAGATCCGGTAAATCCAGAGCGGCCCCGGCATACTGGAGGAGGGGTCGTTCATGGTCGAGAAATCCGCCGGAATCATTTATTGACGGTCGGGTGAAATTCGGCCGGTACAGCGCAGCCAGAGTCCTCAACCATTTGGAAAGTCCGGTTCTGATTGTGAACGGAGCATCTATTCCAGCATGTTTTCCCACTTCGAGAACTTCGAGGCAAGCCTGGACGCATAATCCATGATAGAGAGGTGAAATCTCGAAATGCATCCCATCCGGGAAAAATTGAAGGGACGTTTCGTGCTCTAGTCGCTCCAGCCCCTTTTCGAGCCACGTTACGGATTCCTTGAATTCCGGGAAAAGCATCCCTGTAAGGGAGAGTGAGGCTGCCTCCAAAAGCCGCCAGTTCCCCGGGTGACCGCGGTAATCGGTCAGGTGCCGGGCATGCTCCCAAATCGATCGCAACAAAAGGCTCTTGACTCTTCGATCGAAGTCAGCCCGATTCCAGACCGTTCCGAGCAGCCAGAGCCATTCTCTCAAACGAAAAGCCACCGACAAGGTCTCCCAGGCAGGTCCGGCCCCGCCATCGGAATCGAGAGGCGAAGGGTTATGGCTGATCCAGTCGATCAATACCTTTTCCATGGCCAGCAGATACTTTTGTTCACCCGTACGGGCAAACTCACGGACAAGGGGGCGGAGGAAGTGGTGACGGTGAAGAAAATGGCTCCACTCCAGCTCGCCGTTGGGATTGGCCGACCAGTCCGGGGGGAACCCGACCCTCTCGCCCAAAATCCGGCCGGAAATGATCCCGGACGCTCTCTCCTTACCATATGAAAAAACCGGTGGAGGGAACCGTATCTTGAAATTTTCGGGAGCGTACGGTACGAGGTCTCTTGACCCGAGGGCTTCGTCCGGAGTGCAACTCAAGACATGTTCAAGCCCCTTCTCGGTCAGCCTGGGGCCTGAGGGGCGAATTCTCTGCAAAGCCCGAAGAGACAATACGGCTACATCGAGACGGCGCGGTTCTTCACGATCGTGTTCACGTCTGACGAGCAACTCGATTTTTTGAAGCTTTCCTTTTGGCTCTTTCAGGCCGTAGAAACCAAAAGAGTCCATCGGAAAGAACAACCTGGTCGGGACCCGCGGGATGAGAACCTCCCGCCCTCCAGTTGAAGAAACGATCGGAGGATTTCCATTGTCGGATAGATAGAGCCCGGCGCAGAGCGGGTTGTCGGTAAGGTTTTCAACCTCGAGAACCAGGGCGTCCATCTCTTCGGGAAAAAGTCCGGCTTGAGCCAATGGAACGATCAGGGGATGTTCGCCGGAAAATAGACGGGGATGCTCAGACCGGAAAAGTGACCATTCGGATAAAACGATGTCATCGGCAAAGAGGGGCGGAGCTAGGTCAGGTCTACGCATTGCACCACCAGGTTTGTGACTGCTACTTTCTCACATCCAGATCAAAAACCACTATGCAATCAAATCCGGTTTGGTATAGACTCGAGCGGGGTAGCAGCTACATTTCCCCGGCAGTAAAAGTTGCATCGTCAGTAATCTATCATAAATTGGACCGCTTATGGCGATATATCTGGTCAGGCACGCCCCGACGGAAGCCAACCGGAGTGGATTTGTTTTAGGGACTCAAGATTCGCCCCTTGCCGAAGGGGGTGCAGATCTCCTCCGCCTTATGATAGCTGCCCTGTCAGCTTCCGGTATAGAGCGAATTTATTCTTCTCCTCTCGGGAGGGCTCTGGCTACGGCAAGAATCATTTCCGAGGAGATAGCCGTACCTCTGGTTATTCTGCCCGGTTTGACAGAACTTTCGGCAGGAAACCTTGAGGGACGGCGCCGTTCGGAGGTTTTGCCCCAGGGGGGAGCGCTCAGGGGAGGTAGTTATGATCGGCCGGGGGGAGGTGAATCTTACTCCGACGCCGTACCCAGGGTAACTGCTGCTCTAAAAGCCATTTATGGCCAAAATGCCGATGGTTCGCTTCTGGTTGTGGCCCACAGCGTGGTCAACCGGATTCTGCTGGCCCTCTTTCTAAACAGGCCGATTGAGGAATTCATCCCGTTCACTCAACCCCATGAAGTAATCCTCTCCCTCGGGACCGACGGCGCAGTTTTTTGCAGAGACATCGTAAAATGGGGAGCGAAACGGATGAGCCTGTCCCGAATCTGAACCGTTACGAAGAAAAAGGGGAAGGGAAAGTAATGAATTTGCCCCGGCTGCTCCTTATCGAGCCCCCGTTTTACCGGCTCCATAATGAAAACTATGGGCTGTGCAAATATCCTCTCGGGATCGGTTCCCTGGCTGCCGTGGTCATGGATAGCGGTCTGGCCGAGGTGAAGGTTGTCAACTCTGATTTTCACCCTGACCCGGCCTTATTCTCCGTCGATTTTCTGGCAGGAGAAGGCTTTCTCTCCTATCTTCATAACCTGACAAATCTCGACCATCCTCCCTATGCCGACCTGAAACGGCTTGTAGAAAGCTATCGCCCGGATCTGGTCGGGATATCGGTCAAGACCCCCGTACTCTCCTCGTCCCTCGTCTGCGCCCGTATCGTCAAGGAGCTGTTGCCCCGGACCCTGGTGATCTTTGGCGGCCCCCATCCGAGCGTTACCGGCGCTGATCTGCTTACCCGGAAAGAGGTGGATGTTGTGACTTACGGCGAGGGAGAGGGGGTCATCCTCGAGTTGATAAAGGCCGTTTCATCGGGGAAATCCCTTGATGAAATCGATGGAATTTCGTTTCGACGGGATGGCGTTGTCGTAACGACCCCCTCCAGGCCGCTGCTGGATAATTTAGATGCCCTCCCTTTTATCCATCGTCATCTCCCGGAGGTTCTGGAAGGGTATAATCTGTACCCCCCACGGGCCTTCGGATACGTTTTTACTGCACGGGGATGCCCCTTCAGCTGTACTTTCTGTTCATCCGGCACTATTTGGAGTGGTCCCGTCCGTTTCCGTTCAGAAGAGAGCCTGCTGGCCGAGTTGGCAGAGCTTCGCGCCATGGGGGTGACCCATATCCACTTTGACGACGATACCTTTGGCGTAACCAGAAAGCGTCTTATCGCTTTATGCCAATCTCTTGAAAAGAGCTCCTCCGGTCTGACCTTCAGTTGTGAGACACATGTTGCGCTTATTTCGGAAACGACCACTGCCGCAATGGTTCGCGCTCGGTTCAATACGGTACAGCTTGGATTGGAGTCCGGGGACGACGTCATGCTCCGGCTTATCGGCAAGTGCTTTACGGTGAAGCAGGCCTTGGAAGCCGCCAGGCTGGTCAAATCAGCCGGGTTACGCCTGGAAGTTTTTATTATGGTTGGATTTCCTGATGAAACCGAAGCATCTCTGGCCGCCACCAGGCGGCTGATCGAGACTCTGGAAGCAGACAAACTGATTTACAGTATTTTTACACCCTATCCGGGAACCCCCCTTTTTGATCAATGCCGACGGTCAGGGGTGATAGGGAAAGGATATGATTATTCGCGGCATAGTCATCAAAGTCCGGAAAACGGATTCTGTCCGAAGATAGGAAAGGAGCGGTTTCGATCGTTGGCCTCGGGTATCGAATCCCTCGTTACAGCCAAAAATGCTGCATCGAGAGAGCTCTTGTCCCGATAAGGCAGAACCGCGAGAGCTGTATCAATTTTATCGCTCTCACTCCAGATCCTGACTGCGTCTGGACAGCAACTCCTCCAACTCTTCGACGATGATTCGACCGATACGGAATCGGTCGTAGTCTCCCGAAGAAGGGCGTGGTGGTTGATGCATCATGGTATTCAGGTCGTCTTCGATATCGTCGGAGAGGCAGGACCTTTCATTTCGAACCAGAAGTCCATCCCCTGATAGGGAAGCAGTCCGGCGTTCCTGCTCCCCACTGGGATGAGCTTCCGGAATGATCACTGCCTTGACCCCGGTGAGCATGACCTCGTTAATTATATTGTACCCTGCCCGACATACCACCAGGTCGGACTTGGCCATGACATCCACCAGATGGGGAATGAACGGAGTGAACTGGACATCCCTGAATTCCGGGTGAGCCTTGAGCGCCTTTAACGTCTCCGGTTTCAGGTAGACGTCCGGAACAATCAGGATGTCTCTCCCTTTGTCAAGTCCAAGATGCCGGAATACCCTTAATATTCGTAAATGGAGATCTTCAATCTCCCCGAAACGGCCCAGGAGAAAGAGGATAAATGGCTTATTTCTGGCCCATGGCGCTCCCGGGAATTCTTTTGGATTGCCCAGTTCATCCGCGTTTCTGGCGGATATCCTCCCCATATATCGAATTTTGCTCTCAATGGTCGGATCATGGCCGAAGAACTCCCGGTTTACGTCAACCATTTTCTTTTCCTCAAACACATAAAAGGCGTCATAAAGGCGTAGAATATTGGTGTTTGGAGGGAGGCCGGGAAAATCGTCCGGAGCGGCAATGAACTGCGGATCGAAACGATAAATCCCTCGGGACAGATGGATCAACGCAGGGGAGGCGTTTGCGGGATAGTGAGCAGCTCTGGCTGCCAGGAGTGGCGAAACCTCTCCCATGAGTCCGGCCAGGGAATGTTCAATCATGATTACTTCCGGGTTAAAGTGAAGGAGGCATTCGTCGATAATCTTACGGCGCCACGCAATGAGTTCGTTTATGCTGAAAGAGTCAAGATTTCTTGGGAGAAAAGGGTGGCCTGGCAGGTCAAGGGCGTGTCTGACCCCCGGCAACCTTATTATCTCCACCCCCTGGTCCAGAAAAATCTGGGGGGCCGACGTTCCGGAAAGGACGAGGCATTCGATCCCCGGGTTGGCCCTCCGCATACCGTCAATAAGCGCCATAGTTCTGACGGCATGCCCCAATCCGATAGAATTATGGGTATAAACCATAATCCGACGAACTATTTTCCCTTTCCGCTCCCTCAATTCCATGATGGCCTCCTTGCAGACAACCGACATTATAGGAAAATGGACCTATATTGCAAGCCCAAACAGCCATAACTTGTGGCGCCGCAAAACGGCTTTTTGCGAAATTTTTACAAAGAGCAACGATCCCGGGCGGTACAGAAGAAACCAGTGTACAATCAAGCCTCATCTGGTATAAACTTGGGCGTCACACAGGGCTACTTTCGCGACAGATCTTACTCTTTTCAGATATGCATGATGCCGGTTTTGCAGGGGGGAGCCATTGTTTTCAATGACCGGGTAGCCGTTCACCCCTACGCAACTTGAACTTTAACCATAAATTCTGCGGATGAACCATTTAAGCATGGTATTCCCGAAGCCGGCATGATCAACTTTATAGGAAAATGGTTACATATCTACCCCTCCGAGCGCAAAGCCTTCCTCCGCATCGCCCTCCTGTTTTTTTTCGTCTATTTCTTTCTCGGACTCTTCCGGGTATATGTAGAAGCATCTTTTCTCAAACGCTACGGGCCGGGCAATATCCCGTTCATGCTTGTATTAAACGGAGTTTTGTCCTTTTTCTTTTTTTATCTCTGTCGCCGTCTGGGGAACCGGTTCTCCGATGGAATCATATTGGCCGGATTTCTATTGCTCTTCAGTTTAATCCAGGGGGGGCTCTATTGGGGGACCGGTCTGGGGATCGATATTACCTGTCCGGTATTATTCCAGATATTATATCTGAAAGATGCCTTCCTGCTGGTCTACCTCTGGAACATACCCCAGACGGACTTCGACGCCAGACAGGGGAAGAGGTTGTTCAGGCTCTTTATGGCTGCCCAAGTGTTGGGAAGCACCATGGGGAGCCTGATTGTCCACCCGTTGGCCCATACGCTGGGAATGGACGCTATTTTAGGCCTCTGCGCAGCAGCAGAATTCATCCTGTCGATCATCGTGGTACTGGCCCGGTTTGGCCGAACCGCTCAGGGCCGACAATTGAATTCGGGGAATGTGACGATCGAATCAACGGGTGTTTTTAAGGCGATCGGACGTTATCCCATTTTTCGTTTTCTCTGTGTCTGCGCACTGATTCCTAATATTCTCTTGCCAATTCTGACCTATCAATTTGGCGTTCTGGCCGGAGGCTCTTTCCACTCGGAACACGATCTGATGGTTTTTTTAAGCTGGTTCAGGGGGGGGACTACACTTTTTGTTTTCCTATTCATCCTGAGTATTGGCCGGCTCTATGCCAGGATTCCGACGAGAACTGCGGCCATTATAACCCCGCTTAACCAGTGTCTGGTATTCGGAGGGATCGCCGGGTTTTTCAATATCTTCTCAGCAGCCTATGGTCAATTATCGGCTATCCTCTTCCAGCGGGCAATACTCGGGCCGATTACCAAGCAGCTCTGTGCCCTCTTGCCGGAAGATATTATCAACTGGGCCCAGACTTACGTGAGGGGGACCTTGAGCCAGGGGGGAATGCTTGTTGGCGCGCTTTTGATGCTCATCTTGAAACCGACCGTTTCCCCTCGTGAAATGGCCATTGTAGCGCTTGTTCTGGCCATCTTCTGGAGTATCGAGGCGTTTTTCTTCAGACGGAGATACCGTGAAGGTCTCAAGCAGATCATAGCCTATGAATGCCTGGATTATGACCAGTTCAGCGAACTGGCCAGAGGCCGGTTTGATAACGGTATATCCAGAATGCCGACAATCGATCTGGAAAACTATCCGGAGGAGATCCTGACCCTTATGGATAAGCTGGATATCCCCTCGATTGAACCGGACGAAGCGCTCCGCCTCCTTGAAAGCTCCGACGAGCAGGTCAGGGCCGAGGCAGCTCTATCGTTTGCCTTAAGCCGGGACTTCCGGGCGGTAAACAGACTTATTGGCCTGTTGGAGGACGTTGATTCCGTCCGTAGATCTGCCATAGTAGCATTGTCTCAATTTGGTTCCGATGCTATACCGATCTTCGAGGAGTCTCTGATTGCAAGTTCGGTTGACGTGCAGCGACAGCTACTGGAAATACTCCGTCTGACCAAGTGGCCTGGCCTCGATGCCAGGCCCTTTTTAGGCAAGATCATAATGAATATCTATGATGATCTGATTGCCGCCAGTGTAGTGAAAACCGTACCGGGGATAGCGTCTGTTGCGCCGCTACAGAGACATTTAGAAGAAAGAATTCAAGAAAAGCTGAACCTGGTCTTTCTGACTTTATGGATAACCTATGCCGATATGCGACTTGCGTACTGGGGTATAAATTCCATGAAAGCATCGGTTGCGGTGGAACTGTTGGAGACCTCCCTTGATGCGACTGTCTCAAGTTGGCTTATCCCGCTGATCGATTCCTTACCCGAAGAAGAGAGAATCAATCGCGGCCGCCGGCTTTTTCCTTTAATGCAGAAAGACTCTCCCGACCATATTATCGCAATCTTGTGTCGAGACGAAGACCCTCTGACTAGGCTTCTCGCACTCTGCGTCATTGGCCAATTGTTTGCCGCCGAACATTTTTACCCGCTTGCCGAACGAAGATTGGGAGATTCCGATCCAACGGTCCGTCAGGCAGCATCTTATTGCATGAAGCGATGTCTGCACCAGGAGGTAGCAATGCCGCCCATCATACAGCTGGTTCAAACCTTGAGCGGATTCGATCTTTTCAAAGGGCTGGGGATAAGAGAACTCCGCGCTGTGGCATCAATCACCCTGGAGATGGATTTTCCCTCCGGCTCGATTATTGTCGAGAGCAAGAAACCTTTGGGGGGACTCTATCTCGTCCATGCCGGTCTGGTAGCCAGGAGGGATAGTCATGGCCATCAGGTAGATCTGATTGCCATGGGAACCTCTTTCGGGGCAATTGGTTTGTTTGCGCACCCGGAGGCTCTCCATGAGTATGTTGCCCTGGAAGATACGTCATTACTCATGGTGCGAACGGAACATTTCATTGAAATAATCAAGCTCTATCCCCAGGTTGGCCTGAATCTCTGCCGCTATTTCGCAGATAAACTTCTTGAGGCCGGTCTCCTGTCGCTGTAGGGACCGTCCATTTTCGATGGTCAATACGGTTTGCTGACCCGAAAAGGGGGCTTCGAGAAGGGGAGAGATCATTGCTCCCGGAGTATGACATGGAATCGATTGGCGAGAGGATGGTACGACCCCCTGTTCCGGGTGCCGGATAACTGTGAAGCGATATATGTCAAGTTGAATTCGTGCAGGGTGTGCGAATGGAAGCTGAGGAGACAATAATGCAGAGAGAGAAGAGGACCGTTTCGGTTATCGGTCTCGGCTATGTGGGGCTACCGGTGGCAGTAGCTTTTGGACATGTTCGTCGTACGGTCGGGTTTGATATCGATCCCCTTCGGCTTGCCGAGCTGAGAGAGGGGGATGATCGCACCGGTGAGGTTTCTGCCGAAGAGTTGAGCAGCGCCGATCTTCTCTTTACCGGTTCTATCGATGCCTTGCGGCAGGCTGATTTTCATATCGTAGCGGTGCCAACGCCCGTTGATAAGGCCAACCAGCCGGATCTGACCTTGATCCTGCGGGCATCGGAGACTGTCGGCGCTGCCTTGAAGAAGGGCGATCTTGTCGTCTATGAGTCGACGGTCTACCCCGGTGTGACTGAGAATGAGTGCGTACCGGTTCTGGAACGGGTTTCGGGGCTGCTCTGCGGTGTCGATTTTACGGTTGGCTATTCGCCGGAACGGATCAATCCCGGAGATAAGGAGCACACCTTTACGAAGATCAGGAAGGTAGTCTCCGGTCAGGATGCGGCTACGCTTGAAATTGTGGCGCGGGTATACGGTTCGGTGATCACCGCAGGAGTCTATCGCGCCAGCAGTATAATGGTTGCAGAGGCGGCCAAGGTTATAGAAAACAGCCAGCGCGATCTCAATATCGCGTTGATGAATGAACTGGCGCTTATCTTCGACCGCCTGGGGATTGATACCAATGATGTGCTGGAGGCGGCCGGGACCAAGTGGAACTTCCTCCCGTTCAGGCCGGGGCTCGTGGGGGGGCACTGCATTGGTGTCGATCCTTATTATCTGACCCACAAGGCGGAGAAGATCGGTTATATTCCGCAGGTAATTCTGGCAGGACGGCGTATTAACGACGGGATGGGGAGGTTCATCGCCCAGCGCACAGTGAAGGAGATGATCCTTGCCGGGAATAATATCCTCGGTTCGACGGTGACGGTTCTCGGCCTGACTTTCAAGGAAGACTGCCCCGACCTGCGTAATTCGAAGGTTGTCGATATTATCCGGGAATTGCAGGAGTATGGTATTGCCGTGCAGGTGAGTGACCCGCAGGCTGACCCGACCGGGGCAGCGCATGAATACGGGGTGAAGCTTACCCCCCTGAAGGAGCTGTCGGTGGCCGCAGCAGTCATTGTTGCCGTGGCGCACAGGGAGTACCGATCGCTCCCGGTATCCAAACTCAGGAGCCTTATGGGTGAAAATCCGCTCCTGATTGACATCAAGGGGATCTATGACCGTGATGAAGTACGACAGGCAGGTATCCGCCTCTGGCGGCTATAAGTTCATAGATGCCATTGAGCTCTTCGGAAATAATCTGAGTTGTCAATTCCACGGGTATAATGCTAAAGTGGTCTGCCAAGTCCCTTCGTCTTTTCCGCAGCATAAAGCGGGTACGGTTGGCCAGACCCCAGGCATCAGCCATCTGTTACAGCTCGAAAGACGTTGTCCCATTTGGTATGGAATGCATCAGCTCTCTCTTTCCAGGAAAGGCGCTTTGCCCATTTTGCAAGAAACCAAGCATAGGTAGTAGTCAGGTGATTTTTCCCTTCAGCCCAGGGGATGCTCTCCACCTTGATGCCGCAATCAAGGCAATCAACCCGCCGCCTGGCATACAGGAAAAATATGGCGATGCCCCACAACGGAACGAACTCAAAACGCCGTACTTTCAAGGTGTCGTAACCGGGGCCTTGTTTGCCGCAACCTGAGCAAATAGGACGACTTCCCTTACGAGGTCGTATTTCAATTTCAAGTAGCAAGCGCGCTGCCTTTTCAACCAGACGAACAGTGCCATACACAATACCATGGTGCAATTGAATCCGGTTTAGGATAGACTTTAGCCGCATCCTGTTATCCTCGTCTCTCTTGGATTTCTTGGTGGAAACCGATAATGACAGACTCGAAGATGGGATGCTCTATTTATTAACGACCGGGTAGCTGCTCAGACCTCCTGAAACTGAACTCTACCCACAAATTCTGCGGAAGAACCAGAAAAGGGGCGTGACATGAAAAAAAGAAAAGGGATTATCCTCGCCGGTGGTGCTGGAACTCGGTTGCACCCGGCAACAATGGTGGTGTCGAAGCAGTTGCTGCCGGTCTTCGACAAACCTATGATTTATTATCCTCTTTCCACGCTCATGCTTGCCGGAATACGGGAAATCCTGATTATTTCCACACCGCAGGATACACCCCGATTTGAACAGCTTTTAGGCGACGGGAGCAAATGGGGCCTTACTCTGCAGTATGCGGTACAACCTTCGCCGGATGGCCTGGCACAGGCGTTCATAATTGGTGAGAACTTTTTGAATGGCGCTCCATCAGCCCTTCTGCTGGGTGACAACATCTTCTATGGCCATGATTTCCATAAACTGCTCAGTAATGCTGTAAAAAGAGATGGCGGTTCTACGATATTCGCCTATCATGTAACCGATCCAGAGCGGTATGGGGTTGTCGAATTTGATGCAAGCGGAACCGCAATCAGTCTGGAAGAAAAACCTTCTAAACCCAAATCAAATTATGCCGTAACCGGGCTCTACTTTTATGATAGTACGGTTGTAGCGCGTGCAAAGGCGCTGAAGCCATCACCTCGCGGCGAACTGGAGATTACAGACCTTAACCGCCTTTACCTTCAGGATGGGAAGCTTTCAGTCGAGATTATGGGGCGTGGTTACGCGTGGCTCGATACCGGTACCCATGAAAGTTTACTTGAGGCAGGACAGTTCATTGCGACACTCGAAAAACGGCAGGGGCTTAAAGTTGCCTGCCCGGAAGAGATCGCCTGGCGCCATGGCTGGATTGACGATGCGCAACTGTTCGAACTGGCCCAACCTCTTATGAAGAATGGCTATGGTCTATATCTGAACAGTTTACTCTAATAGATCGAGTCATGACCCACCGACTGAAAACGTTCATCGTCATCCTACTCTTTTTGTGCCTCAGTAGCTATGGTTACGCGCCGGACAACATACGGGTTGATGAAAAGAGTTTTCTCTTTTCTCCGCTTGATAAAACGGTCCCGATTGTTACCTTGTCATACATCGGCTGGGCTAAAAAGTGGAAATGGGCCGATATTCAGCTTCATCCTTTATATCGGCCGATGGCACTCCCGCCAGATTCTGGGGCGCCAATCTTCAGGCCGCTACCCTGTTCAGGACCAGCGATGACAATATCAAGAAACATTCCCGGCGCATAGCGCAACTCGGTTTCAATCTGGTGAGAATCCATCGTCATGACTCTAAATGGGTCAAGCCAAACATTTTCAAAAATCCGGACGATAACACCATAGAATTGTCCCCTCAGGCGCAACGCAAGCTTGATCTCTGGATAAAATCGCTGAAAGAGCAGGGGGTCTATCTCTGGCTCGATCTGCATGTCGGCAGGACGTTTACTAAAAAATGACCAGATCGACAATTTTTCCGATCTGGCGAAAGGTGGAAAGTCCGGCGAAGTACAGGGGTTCAACTATCTTAACGCCAGCATTCAGGCGTAGATGCAGGCTTTCAACAGGGCATATCTGACACACATTAACGAGTTTACCGGCATTGCTTATAAAGATGACCCGGCAGTTGTTGCGCTACTCCTGACAAACGAAAATGACCTGTCGCAGCATTTCGGCAATGCCCTCCTTGCTAATAAAGGGGTGCCACTGCATGACACACTGTTTGCCACAGATGCTAAACAGTTCTCGAAAGCCCACAACCTCTCTTATGATAAAACCATCCGTACGTGGGAAATGGGGGGGTATGGTTTCCCATGCATTGTTTCGATAGAAAGTTGCTCTTTTGACCCCTTTTCAAAAAGTAGCAACGCTCCCTTTTCCCATTCATCAGGTGCGTTCTGCCCGCGAAGGGGTTTCAAGCTTGTGAGATGACCGAGGATTTGAGATTCAGTGGAGATTGATTCATGAATTTGACGTATCATGCATGCCGAATTCATCAAGGTGAGTATTTCCCCGGAAGGGAGCATGATATCCCTGTCAGGGATAAGGGGAAGATTCGGCTCAGGAGGCGTTTTCTCGGTTACCACCCTATAGATATCTCCATGCCCGCTTGCCCAGCGACGGAAGAGCATCTCCTTCTCAAAAGTTTTCTGCGCCATGGAGCTGGCTGCGGCGTATTCTGACTCCCATTCTTTATTATTCCCAGTACGGTGATACCTGCAATCAGGATTGTCCAGAGCAGTAACAGGAGAGGGAGCGAGAACCGGTCGATGAACGTTTTCTCTGGTGGTGAGGCGGGAGCTCTTTGTATTTCCGGATTCATCCGCGACACCTGTTCCTCTGTTTGCTTGCGGTATAGTACTGAAATGATGAATTCTTGTCGAAATCTCTGTGAACAAATGCCATCAACAATGGTGCAAATAGATTCCGCATATTCAATGATGGCACCCTTTGTGAGGTTATGAACCTGAAATCCTAAATATATTGGCACATTAACTTTAGTCAAGCGAAAATTGATGAAATCGCAATTTTCTACGTCATACCGAGACTATTTTGGGTCGATTTCACCGCTCTGTCCAGCCCCTGGTATCTGTTGTAATAATCTGTTTCTGGTATTGAGCTTTTTCTTAATTAGTGGTACTCCTATAAGCAAAACCTGTTTTCGGATAGTAACCATGTTCATCGCCGTCCTGGCAGGTTCAATTCGGGGTCCTTTAGCATCTTGATGATCTGGAACTACTTCCGAAAGGTCAACTGAATAGTCTATGCAAAACATCCTCCTTTTGACAGCGACCATTCAGCCAAAGACCGACCAGCCCGAACTGGCAATCGTCAATCCGAAGAGCGTCTCAACGACTACCGGAATAGTATTCATCGACAACTCCGGCTATGACCTGCGCTGCCTGTCGGAACGCTTTACCTCGGAGCGGATCGAGTGGATAAGCTTCTATGATCTCGATTATCCAAACAACTACCATCAGAACTTATTCCTGAACTGGTCGCCAGATGGCAGGAAGGGTTTAATGTCGTCTACGCGCGCCGCACGCTGAGGGAAGGGGAGACGTTCATCAAAAAGGTGACCGCAAAAACCTTTTATTGAGCGATACAATCTCTGAGCCAGATAAAAATTCCTAGAGATACCGGAGATTTTCGTCTGCTCAGCCGGCGTGCGATAAATTCCTTGAAACTGCTGCGCGAACAGCATCGATTCATGAAGGGGCTTTTCGCCTGGATAGGTTATTCCGAGACAGCCGTCTATTACCATCGCTCCCCGCGGTATGCCGGCGAAACAAAATGGAACTATTGGCGTCTCTGGAACTTCGCCCTGGAAGGGATAACGTCATTCTCGATAATTCCTCTGAAGATTTCATCTTACATCGGGGTATTCATTGCGTTCAGTTCGTTTGGCTTTGCCATCAAAGTCATCTACAAAAAACTGCTATACGGTGATCGTGTACAAGGGTATGCACCCCTTATGGCCGTGATGCTTTTTCTCGGAGGGGTACAGCTGATTGTACTCGGGATGATCGGCGAGTACATGGGAAGGATGTTTGATGAAACAAAATAGCGCCCGCTCTATCTGCTGAACAGGGTCGCTCACTCCAGCATGAAAACGGACGAAAGTCAGACGACAGGCTGAAACAGTAACCGAGCAATTCTGTCCTGAGGAGGACAACAACATATCTAAGGGAGTAAGGGAGGTTACACGATGGTACGTTTAAGAGTTTATCTGTTTCTGGCTATCTGTCTGCAATTACTTTTGTCCGCTTGTGGTGATTCCGGCAGCTCTAATTACGGGGTGCCAAGTGCAATAGTTACCAATGAGCTGATACTCCCGAAAACCGGAAGCAATTATCAGGAGGTCAGGCATATTGTCTTGCGGGGCACCAATTATAAAATCGGCAAGGCGCTCGCACAGATTTCCAACGATTACTATCAGGCTCAAATGATGTCGTTTTCGTTGCAGATCTATAAAGAGAGCCGCAACAGCTACATTCAACAGTTTTTTCCAAATCTGGCGGAACGTCAAAAAGGGATAGCAGAGTATTACGGTAGTGGAGCCAGCGACCTGCGCGACACCAGCGCTCTCTGGTATGACATGCAGCCGGTGAAATGTTCGGCCATTTTCTTCCCGAAAACCGTCACAGCCAACGGCCATTCCTTCCAGGCTCGTGACATGGATTTCTATACAGTTGACATGTGGGAGTTCACCAGCGATCCCCCGGTTCCTGGTCATGGAAACAAGATGTTCTCGCGTAATTTTGTGCTGGAGACCTACCCCCAGGATGGTGGTTATGCCGCCATGGTGGTTGGCACCTATGACCTGCTGAACGGCGCCTACGATGGTTTCAACGAGCATGGTCTGACCATCAGCGGCCTTGTAGACCAGGAATTGTCTAACACGCAGGGAGGTACTGTAACTCAACTGAATTTATTGCCAGAACAGACTGGGTTGAGTTATCTCCAGATGGTGCGCTTGATCCTTGAGGGAGCGCGGAATATTGAAGAGGCCGAGCAACTTGTCTCCAAACTTACTGTCTATTTCCCGTTGGACGGCATCCACTTCCTCCTTGGTGATCGTACCGGCAAATCCACGGTACTTGAATTTTACAAGAAAAATCCCGAGGACCTGAATCTTTCCTTCATCTTTATTCCTCAACCGACTGACAGGCCGGCTATTATGACAAACCATTCGATCAGGGTCTATCCTGACCCGAGCTATTTTGTCCAGCCAGTCAGCATAGAACCGTACAACACCTTCTACCGTTACATGCGGTTGTACGACTACCTGCAGGCATCATATTTTCACAAATATACGCCAGATGACGGACTCTACGCCATGAGCATGGTCTACGGGTATGCAGATGATGGTTCCGAGGGAGGGGCTAAACCATTTCCAGTGCGTACGATCTGGTCGCTGGTGATGGATATTGATGACTTGAGCCTGAAGATCAAGTTTTACACAACTGACAATGTTGCTCAACAGACGCCGCTGTTTACGGATGCCTATACCTTTAAGATGCAGAAGTAGCAGGCAGCTGTACGCTCACACCCCAGGCAGCCATGGGGGTAGGTGAAGCTGCAACTTGGCGTTTTCATGGCAACGCCCCCCACCCTGGCTTTCCCGGCCAGGGGGGCGGGGGCGTTGCTGAGAATTTGCGAGAGCATTATGATTCATTTCAGATCTGCTGCCTGGCGTGAATCCGGTATTGCCGATTGCGCCAGCCGCCACCCCGCGTATGAAACCCCCGATGATATCGCCAGAATAACCAGCATGAATGGAACCGCCTTCCAGCGGGGCGCATCAAGCCAGGGCTTCAGGGCGGCGTGCCCGGCCCATGAAGCCGCGACAACCGCGGCCGTCTGGAGCGCAGGCACGGCAAAAGAGATGAAGGGAATTTCGAAGGAGCGGACGAGGAACCAGCACTCCACCGCCAGCGCTGCAATACAGGAAACAGGATCGCCAGAAGCGCGCCGGTCATGCCGAGGTGAGTGATCCCGAGCGGCAGCAGCACCAGAAGAACAGCAAGCGATATCCCCATGGCGATTGTTTCGCAGCGCGGCTTGCCGTAAGCAAAGAGGGTGGAGCTGGAGATCATCGAAACTACGAGGAAAAGTCCGCGTATGCTCACCCAGAAAAGCACCATGCCGGCGGCAAGGTAGCGGCTGTCGTACAGCATCGATATTATCTGGGTGCCGAAAAGACCTTAAACGCCTGATGGGTTCATCGCATTGAGGCGCTGCAAAACCGGATCATCTACAAAGACCGCAATCTTCTGCCCGATACCAAGCTGTAACTTGACAGGATGAAATGATGAACAATCTCCCCAACATAGACGTCATTATTATCGGCATTAACGTTCAGCGATACCTTGGCGATTGCATCGCCTCGATCCGGAGAGCTGACTACCCGCAGGAATTGCTGACTATTACCTTTGTGGATGGCGGTTCCAGCGACAGCAGTGTCGCCATCGGCAGAGAAGCTGGAGTAGGGGTGATTGAGTTGAATGACCCTCACCCTACACCGGGAAAGGGGCGCAATGCCGGATTATTCGCCGCGGCTGCACCGTTCGTACAGTTTATGGACGCCGATACGCTGTTAAATCGGGATTGGCTGAAAACGGCGCTAGGGCATTTTGATGACAAAATTGTGGCGGTATGCGGCAAGCGGAGCGAGCGCTGGCCGGATAAAAACAGTTATCATATCATCGCCTCGTTGGAGTGGTACTACGAGCAGGGGCCGTGCCGTTATTTCGGTGGAGATTTCCTTGCACGGAGAGAACCATTGGCTGCAAAGGGTGGTTTTGACGGTTCACTGATTGCGGGAGAGGAGCCGGATTTCAGCGCCCGACTTCGGCGGAAGGGGTGGATTATCTGGCGGATTGCCGACCCCATGACCCTGCATGACCTGAATATGACCACCTTTGCCCAGTATTGGAAGCGGGCTTACCGGAGCGGACACGCTTATGCCGAGGTTGGTATGCGCCATCTGAACGGAGAGGAAAGGCTCTGGGCGCGGGAACTGGCGCGGGTCATTATGGCAGCATTGCTTCCTTTCTTGTTCATCTTGGTCGGGGCGCTGTTCGGTCAGCCACTGATTGGGCTTCTGCTCGCTCTGGCCGCAGCCATTAAACCCCTGCTCCGCATACCGCGTACCATTACAAAATACCGGATCGGTCTCGGTGTTGCGCTACTCTATAGCCTTCACGCCTCCTTTGTCGTCTACCCTCAGTTCCTGGGTGTGCTACGCTATCTGAAAACTCGGTGCGGAGGAACCCCGCTCCGCAACCGGGCATGAACCTGATGAGAAAATAATTGACATCTCTAGATGGTTCCTTGTATTTTCCAGATGAAATCAGAGAATCTTGTTGAACGATATTCATCATGAATCTAGATGTCCCATTATCAAGATCTCCACAATAAAATACTGACAACGCCTGAGAGGGTCTTGATGAAGCGGATAATAAATGGAGTGGACACGATGGAAGTTTATCTATTATCAATCTCCCTCTGTCATTGTGGTGAATATTTTCGGTTAAAAATGCGCCACATCAATTCAATTTTCCGGTTTCTGCCCATTGCGCTGGTTGTCCTCCTTGCTGTTTCGGGGTGTTCGCCGCAGACAGAGTCGGAGTTCACCCCGCGATTTACCGTCATCGACGGAGAATACAAGCTGCCCGCCTCGATCGATCCGCTGGTGACATCCGCATTGGAAACCGAACTGTGGGGGCATGTATGGCGCCCGGCTGCAGGCGGGGCTTACCCCCTTGTGCTCTTTCTTCACGGCAATCACAACACCTGCGGCAGATTCGATCCCGATCTTGGCATCCGTATTGACGACCGGTTAGACTACACCACGACAGGCGTCTGTCCGGACGGCTATCAGGTAACCCCCAACCATCGGGGCTATGACTATCTGGCGGAGTCTCTGGCGAGTTACGGTTACGTGGTGGTGTCGATCAATGCAAACCGAGGGGTCAACCAGGCTCCTGGCGAACCCGGAGATATGGGATTGAATCTTCGACGCGGACGTCTGGTTCTGCGCCACCTTGAGATGCTTGCCCGGTGGAATTCCGGGGGCGAAGTTCCGCACTCCCTCGGATTTCAGCTTACAGGCCTCATCAATTTCGCACAGGTGGGATTGATGGGCCATTCGCGCGGCGGAGAAGGGATGCGCGCCGCCATTGCACAGTATCATGATCCGGACAGTCCATGGCCAGGGCGGATCGGACCGGTTTCCTTCCGGTCGCTGTTTGAAATTGCTCCCGTCGACGGCCAGACCGGCCGCACGCTGAATGCGGAGAATGTTTTCTGGAATGTGCTCCTCCCTGCCTGCGATGGGGATGTCTCCGATCTGCAGGGAATCAAGCCGTTTGACCGGATGCTGCTCAAAACCGGAGAAACAGCATCGTACAGAAAATCGACCTTTCAGGTTTTCGGCGCCAATCACAACTTCTACAATACCGAGTGGCAGGAGTCCGATGCGGAAAATTGCTCCGGACAGACGAAACTCTTTCCAGCCAACGTCGGCTCGCCAAAACAGCGTGAAACCGCCATCCATACCTTGATTCCCTTTTTCCGCTCCAACACAGGTTCTCTGCGACATCCCGACCTGGCCTTGCGCTTTGATCCGAGTTACCCGCTTCCTTCCTCCCTGACCTCGATTACAACCTATGCGCGAGGGTATTCACCCGCTCCGCGGGATTTCGAGAATTTCGTAATCGACAGCTTTGACAGACCGACCGGTACATCCAGCAGGGGAGTACAGAATCTTTCCTCCGGCCTGACGCAATACGAGCATGGTCAGGCCAGTCTCAACCAGGACAGCTCCCAGCGGGCCGCTGCCGTTCAATGGAGCAACGCCGGGGGATTTCTCCAGGTCAATGCGGCCTGGAGCGGGTCGGGTGTGGACGCCCGGGGTTTCAAGTCACTGGAATTCAGGGTAATGCTGCGCTGTTTCGGAACCCTGTGCGGCGATCCTTCCGATCCGACGGGCGATCTGGACTTTTCCATCCTTCTCGCCTCCGTGGGTGCCCCCCTCTCGAAACCGGTCGCCCTCAAATCCCGGGCGGTTGTGCACAGGCCCTGCGGAACTGAGTTCACCTGGCAATCCTTTAATCGGGCAATAAACAATGAGCTGTTTCAAACCATACGCATCCCACTATCCGCTTTTCCCGGCTTTCGACCGGCAAATTTTCAGGGTGTGCGTTTTTTCTTTGACCATACTGCCGCTTCCTCTATCTACCTTGCCGACGTACGGCTGACCAGGACGCTCGCAGCGCCCACGATCATTGCAGCCACCGATGCGACACAGAGTCAGGCCGATTCTACGGATGCTGTTCAGGTCAAAGAACAGATATCCGAAAAGCCGGAGGTCAACGAAATAAAAGCCATCCGCACGGGAGAAGCCGGCGCAGCTCTCCGGTCCGCGGGCTGGGGCAAAACCGTCGAAATCGAAGTCGCTTCGACCCGGCCTTTTACCGCCACCAACGCTTTGCCCGAGCTTCACATCGGGAACCGGATCATCGCTCTTTCGCGCTATCCCTCCGGGACGATCGATCGGTTGATATTTACACTGGATGAATTTCAGTTCCGTCAGCTTCAGGATGGAGTCGCTGTTACTGTCCGGATTGGCGGGAAACGCCCCTGGAACTTCGGGTCGCTGGACAAAGGGATGGCGGGGAAGTGATACGTATGGGGGACGTTTTAATTCGTTAACCAACCTCTTGGTCGACGATGGGCGCAAGCTCCGGATATCTTTTGACAAGCTCTCTTCCCTGCCTTGACGCTCACGATAACGTGATGAAGGATATTCGTGCAGTCTATACAGGGTGAACGTGGCAAGGTAGGGGGTTGGTCAAGCATTTAAGGACCTCCCTTTGCCCCCTCGCCTTAAGCTCTTTTCTTTGTGAAGATCAGTAGGAGTTCACGCTGGCAATAATATCCCCTTCCTCCATATGTCCAATGCCGCTCCAGTACACCGGCCAGGTCGCGTCGGTAATCGGATCATAGGAATTCTTAAAAGGAAGATAAGTAGCGGGATTCATGGAATTGTTTCCGGAAAAATAGTACCCTCTGTAAAGTGACTGTTTGCCTTTATTCGTGACAAGCGCCGGAATAAGCTGCATCAAAGATGCATCCAGAAGACCTCTCGCGGAATACGCCGTTGAAAAAGCATAATAGCTGTTGAAGCGCGCCGGATTGGTGGCTAGGTCGTAGTTGAGGGAACTGTAATCGGTCGGCTTCAAAGTATCGAGTGAAATTGTAAAGACCTTGAACGCAGGGTTGTTGCCAAACCAAGGGCTTATGGCGGGCGTTATTTCAAGCGCATCGGTAGTCGGGATGATACGGTATTCGTCCATATGCGTATGCCCGGCAAGCGTAAGAGATATGATGCCCGGATATTTCGCAAGTATGGCCAGAAAACTTGTCTGATACGCCGGCCACCACATCATCGCGGCGCTTGTAATCTGCCCGTTGCTAACACTGCCGGCTGTTGTGGCAATATCCGCGCCGGGAGGCGCATGCATCAAGAGCCACACCTTTTTGCCCTTGGCTTTGGCAGATTGGAGTCTTAACTCGAGCCAGCCAAGTTCATCAGCTACCATGCTGTCATTAGCAGTCGCGCTCGAAGAGAAAAGCTGGCAAAACAAGATGGTATTGAGCGCTATCACCATCAAATCAGTTCCGGCCGGCTCCGCGGAATAATATCCTCCCTTGGTGAAGGTAGTATGAAATTCCGTATCGTCTACTGTGCTGTTCAAGAACTTTGTATAAAAAAGTTCCGCCGTATTCAGAAGAAAACTGTTATCCGGGGCAAAAGTACTGCTGTCCAGGACATTCGGTCCAGCGCCCGAGTATGAATCGCCGTTTCCAACAGCGAACATGACGGGAATGTTTCCGACAGCCCCCCTCACCTGGCCCATAAAAAATGCGACCACCCTGTCGGTAAAGGCCTTCATCGCGGCAACGTCCGCATCGTCGCGAAATGTCTGGGTTCCATTAAGTTGTTCATAAAACATTTGCGCCAAGCCATGCCCAAGAATGTCGCCGGTAAAAATAATGAGCGGACTCGCTCCCAGGTTCCGCTTTATGCCTGAGAGCGCAAGCACGAGCAGTTGATAGTTGGTATCGCCACCCCGTGACGAAGGTCCCAGGACCGATCTCTGAAAAATACCGGTCCACTTTCCGGTATCGTTCTCGTTGACAAGCGCGGAAACAAGTTTCGGGTCATAAAAAGGGTTAAAATGAACATCCGAGAAAACAACCACCGGGAAGTTGCTGCTGGTGGAGTTGGTCCCTCCGCCGCAGCCGGTGTTCAACGCGCCCAGGTAAAGGCATGCGACTGTTCCGGCGGAATATTTCAAGAAATCCCGCCGGTTTAAATTACCGATCATTTTTGCATCGTCGCTACCCGGACTCTCTTTGCCTTTTTTTGCATTGTCATTAACCATGACATTCTCCTTTTCTATTTTGGGCTGAGGGACGTTCTTAATTCATTAACTAACCTCTTAGTCGACGATGGCAGCACGCTCCGGATAGTTTTTGATAAGCGCTCTTCCCCGTCTTGACGCAACTGTTACCCCTGACCCGGTAAATTTTAAGGCGACGCGCTAGGGCAACTCCGCTATGGCCGGTTTTGGAGGCCATATACGGGCTGAACGTGGCATGGGGTGGGAAACAGGAGGTTGGTCAAGCTTTTAAGAACGTCCCTTTAGCCTCAAATTCTTCGGAATAACCTAAAATTCAATGACTTAGCTTCGTGCTCACCACTCTGTTAAGGCTTACCTTGGCTTCCGCTGCTTCCAGAGCCAGTTGTCGGTGCACTTCAGGTGGAACACGTACCATGAATTTACCGCTGAAATGTTTTGTGGCAATAGGTTCGGGTACCGGCTCCCCGTTACTTACCATGTCCGCAACCACTTCTCGCACGAGCTTTCGGATGCCTTTCAGTGCCGCCTCGGGCGACTGGGCCAGCCAAGTAAGGCATGCGAACTCAGAGCAAAGTCCGACATATTCGCTGTCTTCCTCCGACCAAGTGATTCGATAAGTGTATTTACTATCTTTTTTCTCCGCCATGTTCGTTCTCCAACCTCTCAATCGCTTTTAAAACCTGCTTGACCTGATATCTCTTCGCACGGCCCTTTTCGTTTTGGATGTTTACTCGTGGGTCACCTATCCATGGAGTTTTGTAAACTCGATGGCTGCCGCTGTCTGCCTTGCCTGCCCGAAATAGTGGTCACACGCTGTACAGATGTCGGAAAAACGTATGTTTTTTGGGTTTTCACGCATCTTTACAAGGATGTCAGATAGAGCTGTCGTCTGTTCATAGTATCAATAATGATAGTATTCGTCAATAAATAGCGAGGGGAGGAGGATAATGTCTGAAAAATGCAAGATTAAGCTGTCTGAAATTCTCTGAATGCTCACCCTTATGCTCCTCCACAGCTCAAAATATTACCCTTGCCTTGACTAGCAGTGTCACCGCTTCCTTGCCTTTACTACCAGTGTTACCGGGAGCACGAGGGAAGGGTACGGTGTTGACGTGACTACCGTAATCTGCGCCGTGTGGGTCCCCGGCTGCAAGCCCGAGCTGTTGAAGGTCGCCATCACCTTCAGGCTTCCCCGCACCGGCACGGAGCCTGTCTGGGGTGACAAGGAAAGCCACTTAGCAGGCTCACCGGTTCCGGGATCCGTCTGGATGAGCCGGACGGAAGCGGCTACCCCTCCCTTGTTCACCAGAGTCAGTGCTTTGACAGCGGTCGAATTTGCTGCAAGAGCGACGGACAGCCCTGGGGCATTGGAACTCACTTTTCCGGCGGGGAGGCGGAAATCCGTCAGTATGGTCTTGGCCCCGGAGGGGATGGTTGCCCGGACAACGAGGGACCCGTAATAGGATTTTGCCGTAGGATTGGCGATAAACGTGCGGCGCCCGGATGTAGAGAAGAGGGTGAATAGACCCGACCCATCAGAGGTCGCAGTCTCGCCTAGGTCATTGGCGACCTTGATTCCCGCGACCGGTAGCCCGGTATTGGCGTCGAGCACCTTCCCTCGTATCAGGCTGCCCACCTTGGCCTTGACCTGGCAGGCTCCGGTTATCTGCACGTTGTCGATCTGTTGCTGGGAGTCGCCCCACCTGTTGTTTGTGGAATAGCGCCACCGGACCTGAACGCTCTTCCCCGCATACCCCGAGAGGTCGAGCTGCTCCCTGACGGGCCCCCGGTTATTAGACCAGTCAGCGAGGTTATGCCAGGTGATTCCTCCGTCATCGGTCAGATCTACCCACGCTTCAAAGTATCCGAGACTGGACCAAAAAAGGTTCTCGAAAAAGAGGGTGGCCCCCCCGCTGGCGGGCAGGGCCACGGTAGGCGACATCAGGAAGGCGTCCCACTTATCCCTGTCGTTGCCTGCCTGGGCGCAAAAGCCGCTGCCGTTTGTCCTGTTCTTCGTGCCGTAATAGTCATTTCGGCGCCACACATTGGGTGTGCTCCCCGAGGCAGATCTGTTCCACCCCGCAGGAGGAAAGATCCCTTCGAATTCTTCGTAAAGGAGCCGGTTCTCGGCGTAGCCCTGGGCGCTGCACGTCCGATCGGTACGCAGGGAGAAATCCTGAACCTTTGTCGTCCCTGATACTGTCACTGTTCTGGTCTCCGTCTCATATCCTCTGGAGGTTACGGTAAAGGTGTAGGAGGTGTCTCCACGGAGGCTCAGGGAGTAGCGGCCCGTCGTGGGGTTGGTCAAAACCGTGGTCGTCGAGTTCGAAGAGGCCGCTGTGACGGGAGCACCGAGGGGCCAGCCGGCCCCTGACCCGTCCGCAACTTTGCCAGTTACGGTCACGAATGGTTTTGCTTTCAGGGCGATATTCACCGTAGTTGTCGCGTTGGCGCTGATCACAGCCGTAGCCGTGGTCCCGTAGTAGCCGTCCGCCGTAATGGTCAGAGCCTGGGCGCCTGCGGGAAGATGGGGTATGGAATAACGTCCGCTACTGTCGGTTGTGGCGGTCAGACGGGAGTCCGTGCGTATCACGGCGCCCTCGACCCGGCTCGATCCGGACGTCACACTGCCTTGGAGGGCACCCATGCCTCCACAAACCCCGAGAACCGAATTTACTGCCTTATAGGCATCGATTATGCCCCAGCCAGTAGCGTTGTTCGGGACGTTCTCCGGACCCGAATTGCCACACGTCGTCGCGTAGGCTATAGGCGTTGCAGTCTGGGCGAGAACTTTCTCGATCTGGGTCTGGGTGAGGCAGGGCGCGGCCTGGAGCATAAGGGCCACGAGGCCTGCCACATGGGGGGACGCCATAGAGGTCCCGCTCATGGTTGTGTAGTCTCCGTCCCCCGTGCTGTAGGCCGAACGGATGTCCATTCCCGGCGCCGATATCAGGGGTTTCAGATAGGGATAGCCCATGGGGTTGACGTTGTTTTCCAAGGTGGACGGTCCCCGTGTAGATCTATCCGAAGGTTGGTCAGTCGTGTAATATACGTTCCCCACTGAGGTGACGATAGGATAGTCCTCCGGAGAACCGAGGGTGGAGCAACCGGGGCCGTTATTGCCGTTCGCGAAGACAGGGTATATGCCAGCAGCCCGCCAGTTGGCGATAACAGCCCAATACCATTTGGTGTTAGGGCCTCCCCCCCACGAGTTGTTGACCAGATGGGGCCGCCTGGTCGGGTCCGGATTGTTCCCCTGTAAGTCGGTCGGCGCAAGCATGAACTGTCCGCATGAAAGGAGGTTTTCGTCCGGGCAGTTGCCGGGGACGCATCCCACGCAGGCGATCCATTTCGCTCCGGGCGCCATCCCTATCCGATTGCCGGCGCCGTCGTCGCCTAACGCAATCCCGGCCACGTGGGTGCCGTGTGTGGTGGCGGGGCAAGGAGTCCCGTTGCATGCATTGGAAGGGTCCCACCAGTTATAGTTGTGATCGAAGGAGTTGCCGAGATTACCTCTGTATTGCCCTACCAGCGACTTGTGGGTATAGCGCACGCCGCTGTCGAGAATCCCGATTGTCATGCCAGCGCCGTCATAGCCGAGGGCCCACACCTTGTCCACATTTACATGGGTAAGGTTGGGCTCGATACCCGCCATCTTCGCGGACTTTGCCCCGGCTTCCCCCGGAGTCGGGCCGGGCGCCGGTACGACAACCCTCGCCCTGATTGCTTCTATTTCGGAGAACTGCCCAAGCCCATTGAGGACTACCTCATTCGAGGCCTCCACCACTATCACATTGGCGGCCCAGAAACTCCGATACTTCACGTTGTGGGTGTCCAGATACTCCTTTACCCTCGCCTGCGAAGCGGTAGCCGCGACCTGAAGAGAACCAGCCACGAACTCACCCCGCTCCTTCCATTCCAGAGCAGACGCCCCGGAGAGATCAGGGGGGCCGCTGAAATAAATGAGGTACCCGGCGCTCCACTCTATGGCCATCTTGAGGCGAACCTCCGACTCGATTTCAAAGCCAGACGCCTCCTGGAGAGTAAAGAAAAAGTGAAAGGAAAGGCAACAAAGAGAGCAGAGTAAGAGAACCCATTTTTTAATATCCATCCGAATTATACCCCCATATCGATTGATGTCCGAGTATAACCCTGCTGCTTCGGTATTTCGGGTAGATCCAGAACAGCAGAATTGCAATAACAGAACGGTGTAGCGAATACCGTCAGGGGTTGTTGCCCTTCTCCCCCTCTGCTGGCGGCTTTGACGGACTACTGACCAGCGGCGCCTGCATATTCACGATCGGTCTGCCGTTGGCGTCCAGCCGATAGTCGCCCGAAGCCCTCTGACGGTGCAGTTGACGACCGGGCAGGGGAATATGTCGCATCGAGATTTTGCCGTCCTGACAGGTTGCCGCCACCTGCCTCATTGTCAAAGCGGTAATAGAGAGCCAGGCCCGAACCGGGTTTCCCCTTCAGATGATGGCCGTCCCCAAACAAAAAAGCCCATAGCGCACGGCCACGGGCTCAATCACTTGGCAACCCGGCTATCCTCTGGAGGACCCGCGGCTTTCCGTCCCACGATTGCTCGTGGTTTGGCTTTGATAAGCTAAATTAGAACAGCAAAAAAGTGGTAATGTCAAGAAAAATTATCAAGGGGGAACTTGTTTCATAGGAGGGGTTATGAGGTCGATCGCCCAGGTTGACATGTTATCTAAATTGATGTGACATCACTTCATGGCAGTCAAACCATGAAAATTGGCAGGGGCGGTCTCTATCATGACAACTTGGAGGACTGACCGTACGCTTTGTCGCTCTCCCTCTTTGCCCCACAGGTTAACACAATCTCTCACGGAGAGGCGACAACTATCCTGACACAGGGGGCTTCCTGCCTTGTTCTTATCTTGAGTCTTCCATTTTGCCTCCTTCTTTTCACAGCTTCATATCGTTGCCGCTAATAGAGATCCTTAACCTTTTTCAGCATCTGATCGCCGTAGGCAAGATGATAGAAATGCCCTTCTCCTTCAACAAGGTTCAGGCGAACATCTTTGGCGGTATGGGCTAAATACTCGCTGAATTGTTGGGGAATAAAAATATCCGCTGTTCCTTGAAAAACTTCTATATGGATGTTTGAGGCCATTGGATAAAACCGATTCTCGACAAAAGATCATCATGTCCGTGACTTTTCTGCTGATGCTGGCATTTGAGAATTCAATATTAATCCTCAAGCCGAACGACAGGATCTTTGCCTTTGGTGTGGCGGTCGTGGGCCTACTGTTGCGGTGGGTAGCCTGGAAGGCATCGGGAAGTTATCCGCAAGCAACTGGTTCATGCTGACTACGATTCTACTGATGCTGGCCGGTATGGTTGCTGGCTTCCTCAATACCTTCGCGCTGAACATGGGGTCGGGCTTCCAAGTGATCAAGTCTTTTCTTCAAATGCATCTTTCATTATGCGTTCACGATCTGCTCTTCCTGCATGCTCCACGACAAGTGCGAGCAAGGGGGGGACGTCTTAACTACCTATATTATTCATCGCTTCAGGGAATTTACCCATAGGGAATTAAAAACCGTTACCGAGCTGCTTACAGGGGACGCTTCACTCGGTCACCCAGGCTTCCCAATACCATCCCGGTGCATACCAGCTCGCGGTTCCAGTGATGAGATAGCCGTTTTCTGAAAACTTTCCCGAATACCTGCCATTATTTCCATAACGATAGAAAACTATCCGGTTACCGCGAACCGATTCAATTTCAATCAGATCACGAATGGATTCGTTCCAAACTGCGTCGAAGATATCTGTTCCTGGTCGCCTTGTCCATGTTCCGTTGTATACAGATTCTCCGGCTACTTCCCTGACATTAAGGTTATATACATGGACTTCCTCGAAACGTGAGGCAAAAGCAGGGTCAGTAAAAAGGAGAAATCCGAATGTCAGAGTTACAATTAAATATGATAGATATTTTTTAAGCATAAATCAGCTCCAAATTATTGCAGCTTATATGGGCCGCGAACAATTTTGCCACTGCTTGTCTCTGCGTAACTGACTGTCCGCTCCAAAGTGAATTGGGCTGCCGGCAACGGTCTTTAATCCGTGGAAGCTTGCCACCTAATTGTATACCTATTTCTGTGACTGTCATCGATTACAATGTAAATAATTTGTAAAAGATGGGCGGCTCTGGGCAAGTCATGCTCTCCGTTTCTGTTGAACCAGTCATATTTTATTCTTTACCCGTTTATGAAGATGCACAGGGGGGGCATCAATCCGGAAGGTCTGGTTCTTCATTCCGACAACGGCGGCCCGATGAAAGGGGCGACCATGCGGGCTACCCTCCGCCTGGGAGTAGTTCCTTCCTTCGGCAGACCACAGGTTAGTGACGACAACCTCTACTCTGAAGCGCTGTTTCGAACAATGAAATATAGAGCCGGTTATCCGAGCCGGACTTTTTCAAGTCTGGCAGCGGCCCAGACTTGGGTTGATGGGTATAATACGGAGCATCTGCACAGGGGGCTCCTGTTTGGAGCGAGAGAAAAGTTGCAACCCTTCCTATATCTGTATAAGAATCAGGTCATGGGCTTTCGCACCGTCAAGAGTAACAACATATTCTTTCACCGAGCTGATATGAGCAGTCTTTTTGCCGTCGATGATAAGCTTGTAAGTCTTTGACAAGTCGAGATTTACAATATTGAAACTGACATCTCCAGCGCCCGGTTTGCCGAGCATTGTAGAAACGATGAGCGCCTTCTTTGACCTGTCATATATCGCCCGCTTGAGCGCAGTCTTTTTTACATCAATCCCTGTAATTGCAGGCTCGGTAAAATGTGCCGCATCGAACGGCTTGTTGTGCATGGTCCACATGCCGCTCTTGGGCAGCGCCCTCGAAATTGCCATCTGCCTGTCAACGAGGTCAGCATGCTGAGGCCAAGTCTTCATATTGCCGATATTTCCATGTTCTTTGGTCCGCAAACCGTTGCAGCAGATTCCGCCTTTAGCGTCATCTGCCGGCGCCGGCGGTGCAGCAGGGGACTTTGCCATCGGCGCAGCGTGTGCCGGAGTTGCAGACTTGTCCGAATCCGCCGCCGCCAAGTTTACTGTCGGAGTCTTGTCTGCGAACTGATAATGGTAGGTGCCGTCTATCCAGACCGGAGACAGCTCTTTGTCAGCCGCCTTGTGCAGCGCCTTCAACAGTTTAGTGTCGCCCATCTCGGCCACTCCCATGGTGAAAAAGCCCCAATAGGCGTCAGGTGCAAAATTATCTTTCCTGAGATTGACCGTGCCGTCAGGATTGTATATTACCTGAAATTTTTTTCTATAGGGGTAAAGGCTTTCTACCAGTTTCGGGTTCCATGCGTGCATGAATGTTCCGGTCCAGCCATCAATACTCGCGGAGTTGAAATTAGCACCCTTGGCGACCATTCCCTTTATCAGACCGTCCATTTTGTTGCCATACTGGGGACTCCACGATGAAAATAACAGGCCCTGCTTGATGAGATAAATAATGCCGTAGCTGTTCGTCTTGCGATTGACAAAGGTTTTCTCGAAGAATTCGTCAAAGAGCGGATGGGCTGCATCAAAATAACGCGTGCCGTGCATCTGGTCATACAACTTCCAGCTGAGCATCGGATGAAGGTTGCAGACCGGGAAGATGGCGTTGCGTTCACACTCTATCCCGGGGACAGGATTTGTCATCATCTGAAGGAACATGACTTCCTGGAGTTTCCTGTTGTCATAGACGAACTCCGTTTTGTCGTCCCACTTGAAAACTATCGAGCCCGGCGCATCCCATTTCCTTTCGTTATAGAGCATCTGATAGAGATTGATCATCTGTCCCAGATGGCCTGAATACATGATATTTCCTAGGGACACAGGGTCTTTGTTTTCAGCGTAAGGCCGGTCCATATTGGGCTCGAACTTTGTAATACCGAGGCTTTCATTCGCCCAGTATCCCCATACCTGTTTATCGAGCATCTTCTGGTTTATGCGGTCAAACGCAGTCTTGATTGTCTCCTGCCATGCCGGGAATTTGTGGTACTGCTCGGCAGCAAGGAAATAGGCGCCAAATGCAATGGAATAACGGCTTGCGCTTACTCCCTGTTCATCCACGGATTGGAAATTAGTGAAATTGGGAATGTCCTGATCGGCAAGTTTCAGCATCCAGCGCAACTGTCCCCATTCTTCCGCAGTTACGGCAGGGTATGCATTCGGGTCGATTATGGCTGCAGCCGCATGTTTTACGGCAACCGGTTTCCTGGCGGCATATAACGCCTGGACGGTTAACAGGGTAACGATCAGCAGACATAACGCGATAATAATTCTCTGTTTCATAAAACCTCCTTTGATCAAATAAGTCCTGTCGTTTCGAAGAATGTTTTTATCCGGTCGAAGGCCGTTTCCGGCGTCATGTACCGTTTGTCCCAGATGTCCATGCCGAGGACCAGGCACGGGATGCCCTTTTCGCGGCACATCTCCCTGACGACCTTCAGCCGTGAGTTTGTGTCGCGGTTTCCGATATGCGCGGGTATGATCACCGCGTCGCACTTGAAATCCTTGACTATCTGCAGGATGTCATTGCAGAAAAAGTCGGTCGTGTGCAGGCACTGCCTGTTCATCGGGTCTTCCAGCAAAAATCGCTTGCCGAATGAGGTGAACATGGCCTCTTCACTCGTCAGATCGATGGGCGTCAATGTCCCGAATGACATATAATCCATGATCACAATCGCACCAAGTTCCTGCTGCAGACGCCCCCAGAGCTCGACCGGGGGCCAGGTCCCGGCCAGTTCCTGCCAGAGGAACCTCACCTTTTCAGTTATTCCTTCAATCCCCAGCTTGTCTTTTACCCTCTGTTCAGTGGCGCTTATCAACTGTTCGAGCCAGTCGGTTATCTGCGGAGAGATTCTTTCACCGGTCCACCTGTCATAGGCGAAGCCAAGCCTTGAGAAATCAGGATTTGCCGGGCAAGGCACGGCTTTTTTTAATTCCTGAAATTCGAGCAGCAACTGGTCCTGTTTGTTAGACAGCACGCAAACTTCCCTGAGGCGGTCCCAGTCCATCTTCCTGCCAAAGACATCTTCCATGAAGGTCACAGCCTGGCGCAGTTGTTTACCCATGTATATATAGCTTTCCTCATCAAAGCTGTGCGGTGCGTCCATTATGAACTTGGGGACCTCCGCCCATGGTTTGTAGGTATTCATCAGGTTTCCAAGCGTGTCCATGGAGTCGCAGCAAGAGTTGGAAGTTATTATCATGTCAGGTTTCCTGACGAGGCCTGCTTCAAGATAATAGCAGGCGACTTTAAGGGCAGTGCACATCCGGCTTTCCACTCCGGTTTCTATCGCTTTATCTATAAGTTCAGATGCATCCGGCATTGCTGTCCCCATGGCGCCGGTAATCGTCAGGTCTGAATATGAGCAACCGTAAGCAGCCGGTATTTCGATGAAAAAGTCACCGTTGCCCAGCACGAACGGTCCAGGAGATGCATTCTGCGGGTCAAGGCAAAGACCGCCGAGTGACTTGCCAGCTTGCATCTGTAATTGAGAAAATACGTTTATCATAGTGCACCTCCTGATATCGTCTCAATGAAGGCCTGGACACGCGTCCTCAATTGGCCTGTCGAATCTGCGGTGCATTCCCTCTCGATTCTCAGCAAGGGTATGCCGGCATCTCTGAGTTCTTTGTTAAGGATAAAAATTTCACCCCCCCAGGTTTCACAGCAGAGGAATACCTGGCCGATTACGCCATCGACCTTGAATTCTTTGCTCTTGTCAAACACTTCCTTGTTGATAACAGGATGCGCACTGAGGTTCTTCGGGCAGAACGGCCTTGTCAGCACCTGGTAATCGGCCAGGGCTTTGAGCGGGTCAGACCCATCCTCTTTGACACTGCCGAAGATTACCTTGCCGCCGAAACAGGTCAGGTCATTGACCACCAGGCCGCCCAGCTCTTCGACGATATCGCTCATCGAGGTGTCGTCATGGCCGGGACCGACAATCATTATCCGAGCGGAGTATTTCTTTTCAGGGACTTGTACTTCCTGAAGTTCACGTAACAGCTTTTTCAGATCGTCCCGGTACTCCTCTTTCGGCATTGATGATCCGGCGACAATGACAGCCACGGTTTCCGAGCCGGTGATGGGCGGATTATCCGACAGCCTTAGGCCATAGAGTTCCCGTTGAAGCTCCCTGACCTCGTTGCAGAGTCTGATTGCGCTCCATAATTTTTCATCCGTGATTGTTACGCCGAAATACCCTTCAATTCTGCTCTTCAATCCTGAAAGCTGACCCAGAAAAAATTCCGCAGTGAGGTTATTGGAGGCATGCGGAATAAACAGGCGATCAAGGAAAGCAATTTTTGCCGGGCTTTTTTCCCAGTTATCAAGGATATGCCGGTTACCGTCGCAGCCACCGCCGACTATGGCGCCGTCGATGAAATCATATTCGCTGTTCAACACCTTTCCGAAGGTGTGGCGTATCAGGCTGCAGATGTTGGCCGACTCAAAATAGTCGTCTGCTCGTCCAGCGCTCTCGCTGTCTGTCGCCCTGATACGAAAAGGGAGCATGCCCGCAGCAATGATCAGCTCTTCAGGCACGAATGAGCAGGTATAGCCCAGGACTTTTCGGCCACCATCTTTACATTCCTGAACTGACGGGTTCATGATGCTGCCTGCAATCACGGTAAACTTTTCAAAACTATCTGATTTAATGCCTGATTTCATGTAACACTCTCCTATCTTTTGTTAAGATTTGTCACGCATACGGCGGAACGAGGAACTCATGTCTCACCAGGTAAGACGCCACGCAATCTCCCGCACTGCGGTGAGAGCTTCATTATCTGCCGGCAACTGCCAGAGGGAGCGACCGTCGCGGTCGAACTGCTGAAGTTCCTCGTTTTCCGGGATAGAGCCAAGGTGGACCACCGATTGAGGGAGGTTAAATGCGAAGTTTTTCGGAACCCGGTTGGCAACCACCCTGACGTTGGAAGAGCCCCGCATCCGGACAATCATCTCCAGGGTATTCATGCTTCGTTGCGAGCCGTCCACAACGACGATGATGCCGGTGACTCGGCCCGTAACATCACGATTAATCTGCTCGATCCCGGCTTCGGCGTCGATGAGCACGCCGGCAAACGACGAGATCAGAGTGTCGACGGCATTCTTGAGCAGTTGATTTGCCGGGCAGAAGCACCCCTTTTCCCGATTGTGCCCCATGGCCAGCAGACTGAAATCCGGGTGTTCCACCAGCGCGTTCATGACATAATAGTCCAGTTGGCTGGCAGCATCGGCTAGAGCCCCCTTGTCTCCCGAGATGGCCTGCCCGACCAGTCGGTCGCGCACCGCAGCAAGAGTGGATACGGCCGTCTCACCGATAGCCGAGGTCAGTCCTCCCACCGGATCGGCATCAACGAGCAGAAGCGGCTTCAGCCGTTCCGCAATCAGAACCCGGGCCAGCAGCGCCGAGAAGGCCGTCTTCCCCACACCACCTTTGCCGCATACCGCCAGCACCGGCTTCGGTATGCTGTTGCCGGGTCTTACCTGTTTGTCAATCATTTCTGACTCACCTCCTCCAGTAAAGCTCATGATGCGGATACCCTCTCTCCCAGCAGTTCCTTGATGTCGTCACAGACCGTTTTGTCAGCACAGGATGAACAGTCCAAGGTGCAGTCAAGATCAACGCCCCGGGCTTTCCACGTCACCCTGGCTATCTCGCGGGTGATCATCTGCCCCTCCCGGGCTATTTCAGCAAGACGCTCCAGATCTTCCCGGCTGGAAGTCACAAAGATGGTTTCCATAGCCTGTATTTTGCAACTGCCGGCCTTGTGCAGCGTTCTGAGTGCCCTCCCGAGGGTCTTGAGAGTGAATCCCTTCAGGGCGACATCCCTGCTGATCCTGCTCCAGACACTCTGCCGCGAACTCCGAACCATGTACCCCTCGATGCTGTCTCCGATGACACCCATATGCATGAGCAGCTCGCAATCTCCCTCCTGAAGCTCATCTCCTCCGATCAGCAGTATCTGACCGAAGGGGAGACTTTTGCCGCAGGCATCACTGACATCCGGACCGATTACCGTCACCCGGCCATCCCGGACGAGCCCCGGCGTGGCGGTGAAGAGCGTGCATGAACATGACCCCGCCTCGGGGTTTCCCAGTTCCAGCCAGGTGTCACCACGCAGAACGAGACCAGAGTGGGCGCCCTTCCCGACAGCCACCGGGAGCGCCACGGAGATAGGAGGAGCATCGGAGACGGTCACCGCTCTCCCCCGAGATCGCAGTTCCTCAACATATTCAGGTACCTTGCAGATTTGATCGTCAAGCAGCGTCATCCCCATGTTATCCCCGCAGATGATGAAACCCGTGCAGCGCCAGATAGAACGCAATGACTACCAGCACCGTAATGCTGATTCTTTTCTTGTTCTTCTCCAGGAAATTGTTCACGGGCAGGATGAGGGCCACGGCCTTTTCCCTGTTGAACATGAAGATCAGCAGGGGGATGATCATCGGGGCCATTGAGACCAGAATAATCATCAGGTACAACGTCATCGATGAGGAGGAGGAGAGATGCGCTCCTGAAACATCCTTCACTGCGGCAATGAACGGCGGGAGGGTGTTGGCGCTGGCGCCCCGCATCAGGGCGCCGATTCCGAAGTAGGCTACGGCGCCCCCAGGCAGAGCGCGGTTCCTCTCCTTACCCGCATCAGCTTTCTTGAGCATCTCCTTGATGGCCAGCAAAATGCAGAGCGCCGAGAGGATGAAGTCTCCGCCGGCATGCAGCCCCGGGTGGTGAGACGATCCGGGAGGAGCTGCCGCGGAACATGAAAAGATTACCACGGCCGCTATGGCGGCGTAGCATGAGATGCCGCCCAGGACAAAGGCAAACCCATGTTCAATCTGCTTTTCCTTTGCCACCAGGATCGCAAAGAACACCAGTATCGATGATACGCTGACAGCGGCAGCCAGTGACAGCGGCAGCGTCGCCATGAGAAGTTCAATCATGTTGAAATCCTTGATCAGGCAAGTCCTGTCGATTGAAAAAATGTTTTCAGCCTGTCAAATACGACATCGGCCGGCATATATCTTTCGTCCCACACATCACAGCCAAGGAAGAAAAAGGGAATACCGTTCGCACGACAGGTATCCCGAGCCAGTTTCTGGTAGGCGTTGGTGTCCCTGTGCCCGATATGGCAGGGCATGATCATCGCGTCGCACTTGTCCTCTTTACAGATGCGAACGATATCGTCGCAGAAGACGTCGGCGGTGTGCATGGCCTGCCGCGTCATCGGTGTGCCCATGAGGTACTTCTTGGCGACAGACGCAAGCATGCTGTCCATGCTCGTCGTGTCGATGGGGATGTAATTATGAAACGAGTAATAGGTCTTCATGCATACCGCGCCCAGTTCGCTCCTGAGCCGCGGAAAGAGTTTCGAACCCCAGGACGGAGAAACATCATACCAGAGGAAACGTATCTTCTCCTGTACGCCGTCCATCCCCGTTTTTGCTTTCACCTTGCGTTCGGTCACGTCGACGAGCCTTTCAAGCCAGCCGGTTGCTTTCGGAAAAACCGACGGATCGGTGGCTGCCACCCATCTGGCGAGCTCCCAGCCCACCCTGGCCATGTCCGGGTCCACCGGGCAGGGAACAGCCCGCGTCAGTTCCTGAAAATCCATTATCAGGGATGCCTGTCTGTTCGACTCCTCGGCCACCTCGACGAATCTTTCCATGGTGAGTTTTTTGCCGGTCGCCTTCTCGATTGCCTGCACCATCTCCTTCAACTGCGCGCCAAAATAGACAAAGTCCTCATCGGTCTGGCCGTGCGGTGCGTCCAGCCTGAATTTCGGGACTTTTGCCCATGGCGGGTAATTGTCCATCATCTGGCCCAACATATCGACCGCGTCGCACGGCGAGTTTGTCGTGATGACCATGTCCGGCACCGGCAGGATTCCGGCCTTCAGAAAATACGCCCCCATTTTCACGCTGGCGCAGAGCCTGTTCTCCACCCCCATTTCGGTCGCCTTGTCTATCCTCTCGGCTGCGCCCGGTCCCACCGTCCCCATGGCGCCGGCAACAGTCATGATGGAGCATGAGATATCCATGGCAACCGGTATTTCGGGGAGCGCATCGTCTGACACGATGATGAAAGGCCTGCCCATCCTGGCGTTATCGTTCACGCCCGCTATGGTCAGCGCCTTGAAGTATTCGTTGCCTTCCGCGGTGAGTGCATTGATTATTTCCTGGTCAGTCATGGTCTACCTCCTTACCGTCTCGATGAACGCCTGAACGCGGGTTGCAAGCTGGCCTTCGGAATCCGGGACATATTCCCGCTCAATCATCAGGCTGGGTATACCCGCACCCTTGAGGTCCTCCTTGAGGGCATAAAGCTCGCCGCCCCATGTGTCGCAGCAGCCGAGTCTCTGTCCCAAAACTCCGTCCACCCCGAATTCCTTCGCGGCATCCAGTATTACTTTGGCCCTTAACTGATATGCCCCTCCGACCTTGGCGCAGAAAGGCCGGGTCAGAATCTGATACTCTGCCAACGCTTGAAGAGGATCAGAAGCGGCCCCGTCCACTGCGCCGTATTTCAGCTTGCCGCCGAAACAGGTGTGGTCGGTGACGACGAGCGCCCCCTGTTCCTCCGCAAGACGACTCAGGATGTCGTCATCCCCGCAGGAGCCTACAACCATCAGTCGTGCCGCATAGGTACTGTTAGTGGCAGGCAGAGCTTCAAGCTCTTCAATCAACTGCTTGAGATCCGCATTGTATTCATCTTTAGGCATGGAAACGCCCGCGACCATGACCGAAACCATTTCGGAGCCGGTTATCGGCGGGCTGGCGGATTTTCTCATTTCATAGAGCTGTCGCTGAAGCTCCCTGGTTTCATTGCAGAGTGTTATGGCGCTCCTCAATTTTTCATCCGTTATGCGAGCGCCGAACTGTTCCTCAAGAGCTGTTTTTAGTTTGGCCAGTTCAGCGCGGTAATAATTCGCCATGGCAACACCGCTTACATGAGGGTACCCCAGCAGATAGATGAACGGCGTCTTAATCGGGCTGCTTTTCCAGTTGTCATAGATGTACCGTGTGGCATCACAACTGGTCCCGACAACAAGCCCGTCCAGGAACGTGAATTCCCCGGTCAGAGCCTGATTGAAGCAGTGGCGCGGAAAGCTGCAGTTGCAGGAGGTGAAGTATTCGTCGGCCCTCTCGGTAGTTTCGCTGCCCGTCCCCCTCATTCTAAAGGGCAGGAGGCCTGCGGCAATGAAAAGTTCTTCAGGTATGAACGAACAGAAATAGCCGACAACCCTGCAGTCTGCTGATTTAACGTTTTCTACCGAAGGATTCAGGATTTTCCCCGCATAGTCGTTAAACTTCTTCAAGACTTGTGATCTGTTTTCTTCAGACATATCAGACTCCGTTTATGATTTCGTGAGAGTGGCGGCTTTTCCCTTTGCGAGCACAGCGGCGCCCAGAGCTCCCATGAACTGCGGGTTAAGAAGCAGTTTCGTTATTTTCATACCCAAAGAGTCTTCCAGCGCCGCTCTGAGCCCTTCATTATTGTAGCAACCCCCGCTGATGACGACATCTTCGGACACCCCTACCCGTCTGGCCAGCGAACTGACACGGCTTGCTACAGCTTTGTTTATGCCGGTTATGATGTCGGGCAAAGAGATGTCATTGTTAACCAGCGTAATGATTTCTGATTCGGCGAACACACTGCACTGACTTGATATACTTGCAGGAGTTTTACTTATGTTGGCCGGATCACCTATACCGTCGAGTCCGCAGGCCAGAACCTTGGCCATGACCTGAAAGAACCTGCCTGTGCCGGCCGCGCACCGATCATTCATCTCAAAGCCCAGCACCGCCCCCTTATCACTCAAGGAGATAGCCTTGCAATCCTGTCCGCCTATGTCTATTACCGTCCTTACGGAAGGCATGGCGTAAAAAGCGCCTTTGGCGTGGCAGGAAATTTCCGAGATATTTTCGTTGGCAAAATCAACCTTAAGCCTGCCGTAACCGGTGCTGACGATATAGCTGAGATCTTTCACCGATGAGAGCCCGGCATTTTTAAGCGCCGCATCCATAGCCAACTGCGCGGTAAGCGCAGGTTTAGGCGTGGACATGATGATATCTCCGAGGAATATCTTGTCATCAACCAGCACCACCGCCTTGCCGGTTGTTGAGCCCAGATCTATTCCTGCAACTATCATGTTTCATCCCTCCTTATGTAGATAGTGTTGTCACTCTCCGGATGTGGCTCGTCTCCCCTGCTATCACCGTCACTGCGGCGGGCTGTTGTTGACGCCCCCCTGGGGGATATGCTCCAGCCAACTGAAACCGTTGGTCAGTTTCTTCCCGTTCACCGTGCCGGCGGCGTTCCCCCAGTGCTCATAGAGCTTCGGGTCCCATCCCCAGAGATCAACGATCAGATGGAGGTCGTTGCCACCGAACTTTGCATCGATGATAAAGGAGGTGTTCCCCTTCAGCGGCGTCACCTTGAATTCGGAGGGGGTGTAGTACTTACCCTTGTAGTAGAGCCCGGCGTCCCGGTATCTGCCGGTCATACAGAAGAGGCCGCTCACCTGGTCGGTATGGAACGGTACCCACCATTCGTTGCCGAACTTCAGGAGAGCGGTCCGGTAGTCGGCACTCTTGGGGCCGCCGCAGAAGAGGTTTTCCTGCTCAGCAAACCCCTTGACGGTTACTTTTTTCTTCTTGAAGGTGAAGGTGGCGGAGGCTGCTCCCATCTCCTCGAACCCGGCCATAACGGCATTCGGCATCATCTCGGCGCCGCCGAGCCCCTTGTTGTACCAGAAAGAGTAGTTGAACTTCGCGCTGGCAACCACCGTCATGTCAACGTCACGGTACGTTATCTTCACGCTGCCCTGCGCCAGGGTGTAGCTAAGCGACCGGTTCCCTTCCGTGACCGTATAGGTGATGCTATCCTTTCCTTCGGTGTAGACCGGCATGGTGGTGAAGTTCAGCTTTCGGACATCGTTCGGGTTCTTCGTCGAAGAAAGGGCGAACAGGACCGGCAGGACCACCTTGCCGGTACCGTGCTGATTTATGCAGGCATAGATCATATACTGCTCTCCATCGTCCCCCCTCCCGACGAAGTTGAACCAGTAGTTCCACCGGGGGATCCCGGCAAATTCCGTCATCTTCAGATCACTGAGGGTTCCCAAGTGGACCTTGCCCGTATCGGCCGGATCTTTCATCGGTTCCGGTGGCGAATAGAGGGGGAGATTACCCTTCTCATAGGTCGTAAGTAACTTTTCCGCCGAGTCGAGCAGTGTTGTTGCCTGCCGGGCGTTGCCGGAAGAGAGTGCGGCCTTGGCATCGATCAGCAGTTTCCCCCCTTCATCAGCGCCGGGCACGAGGCCATCGGCATAGATGTCGTACCACTGGTATTTGACGACATCGTACTTGTTCTGGAGGTTGGTGAGCCGGTGGGAGAATTCCGAGACTGCCGTGTCCTGCGTGATTTTCCCCCCGGCCCATGCGGTTGTCAGGCCGGTGGCCGCGCAGATCAGCAGCGGCAGGACAATCCTCCTGATGGTGCGTCTGTTCTTCATTGTGCTCTCCTTTCGTTGTGTTCCGTTGTGTCAGTGTCGTTGCAGAACCACTTCGTGTGCCGTGGCGCCGGCAAGTCGCACCTCGTAATCAGCTATCCCCCTTACCTCACTCCGTTTCCCGTCAAGGGTGCGGATATAGCTGTGGGCCGGGACTGGCCAGCTACGGCCGTGCCAAGAGTCGTCGTCGTGATCAACAGCAGGCCAGCCAGGAGCCTCTCCTTGAAAGAGTCATCGCTCCATGCCTTGGCGATCAGCTTCGCATACTTCTTGCCCTGTCTTCTCGTGCTTCTTCCGTTTGCTCCCGCCTTTTCACGCCTTCATATCGCTGCCCCTAATAAAAAAACCCGCAGCGCATGGGCCAGGGGCTAGATCATCCGGTCATTTGGCAACCCGGCTGTCCCCCTGGAGGACCCGCGGCTTTCCGTCCCACGATTGCTCGTGGTTTGGCTTTAATAGTTTAAAGTAGAACAGCTAAAAAGTGGTAATGTCAAGAGATATTATCCAGGAAATTATCAAGGGGGAACTTGTTTCATAGGAGGGGCCTCTGGTCGGGCCTCCAAGTTGACAAGTTATCAAATGGTTGTATCATCACTGCGAGGCACGCAGACCACGAATATGCAGCAAGCGATCCCCGTGCTCTCTGTTCTTCCGGTTGGCACGTGCCATCAGATGATGAATTGACCGTTCTGGTCAACTTTCTTGGCGGTCCACTTCTGGCTGGGAATGAATTGAAGGAGACCGGTACGGAAAACTGGAATGCTCCCAACCGGGGCGCGAGTAACGGCAGCGGATTCACCGCCTTGCCGGCAGGGGTGCGGCGGGGAGTCAGCTCAACTACCAGGGTGCGAACTGCGGATGGTGAAAAAAGATGGGACGCCCGAGTACCGCGTTGTGTTGACCGATATCAACAAGCGCAAGGAAGAGGATGTTGAGTCTCTGCGGGAAAACGAAGCCCGTTTCAACCAGCTGGCCGCTTCAGTTAGAGTCGGCTGATGAGTCTTTCCTGGCGCGACTGAAATTATCCGGTTTTGCTGACGAAGGAAATTACCAATCCTCCTGCCTCCCAGAGACCGAACGAAAACAACTGGCGCAACAGGCGCAGACGCTGGCAGACGAGAGAAACGAGATTGTCTCTAAGGAGCGTGAAAAGACCCAGACGCTGGAGACCGAACGGCAGAAGAAAATTACTGAAGAACCGTTGGAGGCTCTAAAGAATGCGGTGGTGGCGTTGGCAGAAACTCAAAGATAATGAACAATTGAAACAGCAGCAGCAGGCGCGGGTTCAGGCCGTTGATGCTTAAAAGCGCGAGTGCGCAAGGTGGGAGCTGCAACGCGAATTGATTGGCTCCGCAGACGGAAAGAAATATCACGATTTCGCACAGTGGCTGACCTTTGAAATGATGGGTCGATCCGCTCGTTTCTGGTGGGAGGTTGATGGCGAATTCGGACAAATTTTAAAGGAGGCAAACATGACCAAAGTTCTTATCGTAATTTACAGTATGTACGGGCACATCTACCAGATGGCAGAAGCAATTGCCGCTGGCGTTCGTGAAGTTCCAGACTGCGAGGCCCTCATCAAAAGAGTCCCGGAAACGCTTCCAGAAGAAGTGCTCGGAAAGATGGGGGCTCTTGACGCGCAGAACGGTATGGCACACATTCCGCTGGTTCAATTGGAAGATTTGATATCTGCCGATGCGATAATCTTTGGCACCCCCACACGCTTCGGGAACATGTGCGGACAGATGCGTCAGTTTCTCGATTCAACTGGCCAACTCTGGTTGAATGGTTCCCTGGTCGGAAAGGTCGGAAGTGTTTTTGCGAGTGCCGCTACCCAACATGGCGGCCAGGAGTCCACCATCTTGAGCTTCCATATTACCCTGCTTCACCAGGGAATGGTAGTTGTAGGCTTGCCTTACTCCTTTGCAGGACAAATGGACAACAGTCAGATAGCCGGTGGATCCCCCTATGGCGCTTCTACCATAGCAGGTACTGACGGATTACGGATGCCGAGCGAAAACGAACTGGCAGCTGCCCGTTTCCAGGGTGCCCATGTAGCAAGGATTACCCAGAAGCTTTCACAGGGAATAAATTAGACAATAAATTTTACTGAGCATTCCGCTCGGGGAACCAAAATAGAAGGCCATATCCGAAAAGGATATGGCCTTCTTAATTTCGAGGATCGATTTCTCTCTCACTCTCACTCGCGTATTACCCTTAAAAGTTTCAAGGTGATCCATGACCGGGAGCCAGATCCTGCCAAATCCGGGCATAAGCTTCCCAGACAAGAAAAGGTTAACAACAGAGTTTTCGGAAAAAATGTCTGCAAACAAAAAGTTATCTACAATAAATTAAATATTGCAAATAATACTGGGAAATTGCAATATAGAATGTCTCAACAGGGAGATAATTTATGGAGGCAAAAATTTCTTGACAACAGACCACCAGAGTAAAGGAGGATCATATGGAAAGCTGGCTGATCGACGAATCACTCGCCATAGATGAAACTGCCCTCGACGCACAATTGAAAAAACTTACAGTGATGCGGGGTAAAAAAACGCCTGCCTTAGCCATTCGTATCAACGACCTCTTTATTTACGACACGAAAAAATGGTTTGGCTCGGCTGATATTCGTCTGGACGCGCTTGTCATCCATGGCCCCAAGGAAGAGCACGCCAACAATTTTTTATATCCCTCTACATACCGGTTTTCGGGCATTAAGGATGGCCAGCGGCTTCCCATCGTTTCGCCGGGGCAGTGCCTGTATTATGGGCATCCTTGTCAGTTTCTGGATATTTCGATCTTTGTGTCACGCGACACAAAGGACTCGGACGAGTTGGCCACGTTGTTGAACACTGAACTGAAATCGGAGGAGTGGCAAAATGCCGCAAGCTCGGTGCTGGCGTTGTCTGCGGCGGCGCCGCAGGCTGCCGCCATTGCCGCTGCCGTGGGTGGTGCAGTGACGCTTGGCAATATTGCCTATAAGGTGATGAAGAACATCACGAGCAACACCATTGGCCTGTATCGTGTCTCTTGGCTGCAGTATCGCGACCAGTTCGGAATCGGACGGCATCCCGAGACTGGGGCGTATCGGGAACAGGATTTTTCATTCTGGTATGAGGTGGTATTGGATATCCAACAAGATACGTAAAACGGAGAGGTAGGTCTGACATGGAAATCAACAGTCCACAGCGTATGGAAGGGGAGGTCTGGATGCAACAATTCAACTTGCATCTCTCCTGTTGGCTTGCGGAGCAAAGGCAACAGCCGATGGAATTCGAGCAGGCCGTCAATGCGCTTCGTAACATGCTAGAGCGGGAACCGGCTACAGCGGGGTATGTGGCCAACCTGCTGTCAACACTAATCAAGCAACATGTGAAGGTATTGCCCGAGAATAACCTCGAAGTGGCGGCAAAACGTGGGTTGGAAGCCCTGCTGCTGGTCAATAAGGACTCTGCCTTTCGCCTTCTCACGCGTTCAAATTTACTGAACCATCTGGCCCTAGCCTATCTTGGACAGGGTAAGTATGGCCGTGCGCTGGACGAGGTGCTGGCATCTCTGACACACCTCAATAATCCCAAATGCGCAGATCTAGTAATGACTAGGATGATTCGCGCACAAGCCTGCTTGCTGGAAGGAGAGTGTCGGGAAGCCTTGCTAGAATTCGCCCCGGCAGTAGCAGCATATGACGAGGCGGAAGCCGCAGCGGCCGAGATTACGGAAGATGATCAACGCATGAGCGACGCGCTGCTCGCTCAGGTCCGCTTTGAATATCCCGTCGGTAGCGAGCATCTCCCCAAGGAAGCACTCGGGGCCGAGTTTACGTTATTATGGGAACAACTGTGCGATTTGCGAATTAAGGCGGCAGTCGGTGCGAGTCGATGTGCGGTCATGAGCGCGCCCCGGAGTATTGATGAGCGCCTGCAGACCATTGTGGCGGTATGTCGATGCAATGGCATTGGCGACACCACGCCACTGGAATTGGCAACCGTAATTTGTTCCGCCAGTCCAAAAGTTGCCCGCGAGAGCGTTCAGCAGATTATTGAGATGGTGGATTTGCTGGGGTTAGAGGTCGCGGAGTTTTCTGCAGTTTTGCACGCAGCGTTGAGTGTGACATCAGAATCGGCGGAGGATAAAGAGGCGGATTGGGACGCCGCTGCTAAAGGGGTCGCACGAACTGAAGAACCACTGATGCGGGCGGCGGCATACGGTTTGCTATTGCTTAGCCATGAAGAGACTCCAGCGCGTGAGCCGATCGTTGACCGCTTTATTGCATCGCTAGATCTGCTCGCCTCTAAAAGAGATCGACGGCTCAATCTGCCTGCCAATCGCCAAGTCTTCGACGAACCGGTGCTCCTTTCACTGCAGGCACTCTGTGCGCGCGGTGAAGGTTTGTTACCGTGGATGTACTTCGAACGGACATTGATTGCCAAGCTCATCGATTATGATTTCTCAGGACTGTCTCCTGTCGATCACTGGTTCAACATCGATTTAACGGAAAACGCGTTTGATGATCTCAATAAACTCGCACGTGATCGTCTCGCAAGGGCCAATTGTGCACTGAGGGATTGGGATGATACCCTGGCCCTCATCGTGCGCACGGTGAATGGGCGATCATTGTTTATTGCCCTGACAGGGGAACCGGAGCCTGTTGCGGTATTCGCTGGTCAAGAGTTTGCAACCAAAGTGCGTGCCCTCACGGACTATTTGCATGAACAGATTGGGTTGATACAGTACACAGGGTCGGCGTCTTCCCCTGAACGCCTCAAGGTGTTGGCGCAAGCCACATATGAGGCAATGCCTGAAAAAATTAGGATTATGGTGGCAAGTTGCGAGCAACTGCTGCTCTGTCCCGATCATCGGGCCGAAGGAGGTTCGGTCCCCTTCGAGTTATTCAGAAACGAGCAGGAGTGGCTCGGGATTGACAAGGTGGTGGCCCGCTTCCCCAATTTGAGGACGCTGATCAGTTGCCTGGAAGGCACTACACGTCGTGATTCACACAAGCGACTTCTTGCGCTTGCCGTGCCGGACGCTGATGCTTTACCGCACTTGAAATACGCGGAAAATGAAGTGAATAGTATACGCAATATGTTGCAAGAATGGGGGTGGGATGTACCGGTAGTGCACGAAAAGCGTATCAAACCCAAATATATTCTCGACCGCTTGCCGTATGTCAGCCATTTGCATATTGCAGCACATGGAGAAGTCACGGGATCAGAAGAGTCGTTGATGCTTCATGACGGTGATAAGTTGTTTGCTTCGGCCCTGCTCGGCATCTTCATCCCTCGCATGCCGACCGCTTACATCAATGCCTGTGAACTTGGTACCAGTCGATGGGGGGGGGCCGGGCGTGCGCAAAGCATGCCCTATGCCCTTCTTAGAGCGGGTTCGCGTTCCGTAATTGCCAACCTCTTGCCTGTAGATGATGAAGTGTCCTCGCGACTGGCAGAACAATTATATGCAAACATGAATACTATGACGTTCGGGGAAAGTCTTCGGGCGGTACGGCAAACCTTTGCAACGGAAGGTGTGCATCCTCTCTTATGGGGCAGTACTGTTCTGATTGGTGACCCTGGAATGTCTTTTGTGGATAAGAACGTGCCCTCCAGCGTGACTCGTGCCTATCTCGACACTATGGTTCTGAATCGAGGTAGTGATGAAGAACGTCAAGAGGCGGTGGCAGCTATTGCCTTGCGTCGAACACGGGAGCCAGAGGATGTCCGTTTGCTGGCCAGCATCGGCTTGTTACAAGCCATCAATGAACTTGATAATATTGAAAGTCGGGTATCGCTGGGGGTAATCGCCGATGCCTGCCGGCTGGCATATGAAATCGATTATCTCCCGTTGTTAGGTCTCCTGATTTACATGTCTAGTAAATACTTTGATACACATTTTTTAGCAGAAGATAAAATCCGGTTCTATGATAATGCGATTAATATTTTTGAATCTCTGGAAGAAGAGGGAAATCCCTGGAAGCAAATGCTAGATGAGCTATTGGTTGACTGGTTTAAACTGACATGCGGTGATCGGGCGCCTAAAGCGCAACTACATGGCCCGCAAGGAGAAGATACAGAAAAATTCATGGGAGCAGTCAATGTGATAATGGATATCCAGTTGGCCATGGAAGCTCGCGATATTCGTGATGGCCGTGGTCCGGTTGCATGCCGGGATGAATCGATTGCAGAGAACATTCTCTGGAATGCCGTCATCTCCAGCCGTCTGTATGCACTGGATGATATGCCGGAAATTTATGATTTTTCGCGAATCCTCGTTGAAAAACTTGTTAGCCTGAAAGCGTTCCCCGAAACCTCGTCTGAGGAGGCTGTGATTTCTACTGCTGGACTCCTATACTGGCTGTGGGGATCTCAGAACCAACTCCAGCTTGCGCAAGAAATCATTATCGGCCAGGTGGGAGTGCTGAACGAAATGATTATAAGTCTGCAAAAAAGCTGGCGTGTCGAGAAATGGTTTCAGCCCTTTCAGCAATTTGAGCAGCATATGTGCCAGGAACTTGAAAATCTGGGGGGATTACCTTATGACGACAAGTTGTACAGCCGGATCAATGAAGTGATGAAGGGGCTACAGAGCTCGGCCGAAAATGTTCTTAAGCATGCCAGTGAGAAAACCCCTGAACACCTCTGTGAGGTGACGGTCTGTTTGATCGGCTGTTTTATAAAGCACAATACCTATTCGTATACGCAAGGCAGTGTCCCGGAAGATATTAGTGAGAAACTAATGAAGATCCAGAACTATATAAACGCGCAGGCCGAGGAAAAGATATATCCCTGGCTTGACAGGGGATTTCAATCGATCCGTGAAGAAGAGCCCGATGAGCTTATTAGATGGAAGTATGGACTAAATTAGGACTGCCCTTAAAAGCGAAGACAGCTTGATAACGCCTTGCATTCATCATTGAGAAGCTTTAACCTTCTGTAATCCTCTTTTTTAACATTGAAACGCTAATGAACGCTTGGTTTTACAGAAGGTTGAAATATATTTGAAATGGCACAACCAGAAAAAGAACCAACAGAAAGTTAGACCCGCACAAAAACCGGCGGGTCAACTTCGTGCCAATTAGGCACGCTTTGAGATCAGTACGGGAAAGGGGGTGACGAAAAGCAATAAATCCGAAACATGGGAGGTCTTCTTTCGGCTGGTGCTTGACCTTCCTCAAAGAGAATTACCAGCTAAACTTAAAAACAGAAAGGAGATTAAGATGGCTGTGAAATTCATCAATACAAAGATCGACGCTTGGATTGAACCCGGGCAGACACATAACTGGGTGTATAACAATGCCGCGCCTCGTGAGGCAGTTTGGTCGGCCCAAGCAGTTCCCTTCTCCACTGGTGATTCAACCAAGGGGTTCGCGGAAGTTGTGGAACTGGAGGTTACCAGGGTCTGGCGAAAGCTGATCGTCACCGAGAAGAAGCCGTACCCCCAATCGCAAACAGTTGATGTCACCATCGAGGATGAGATCCACTACCACGTAAAGAATATTGGCACACAAAAGTCCCGATACACGGTGTATCTTTCAGCTATCTATTAGCAAGAAGGGAACCGCTGATTTAATCAGCGGTTCCTGCTGTGCAGGGATGCACTGCCAAGCGACGGGTGAAAAATAGGGACATCCATGATAAGTTTTGTCAAGGGGGAAACGGAGATTTCCCATAACCTTCCCGACTCCACCGGTGGCCTTGCTTTTCGCCTTCATGCCGTCCAATCTTTTTAACCTTTCCAAGTGGTCCGCACGATCATGCGACCAGACATCCATTTGCCGCACCTGGTTTTTATTACCTGTTGGTTTCCATGACGTCGTGTGCGGCGTCATGGAAACCAACAACTACACCATTGCAGAAAATTGAGTTAGGGCCAACCCGTCAGCCTTGAAACACTTCCAAGGGCGTGCAACAGAATCTGTTCACGCAGTCCCTAATTCGGCAAGGCCTGACGGGAAAATAGTATTGCTATGAAGGATTATGTGCGCTTTGTTATGCCGCTTTCTTTAACATCTCGAAGTCTGTTTTACGCCGGTCTACTGCCAGCATGAACTCTACCAGCTTGCGGGCTACCGCCAGGGTGGCGCGGTTTCGGTTACCACGAGCCAGCTCTTTCTCATGCAGCACTGCAAGTTGTTCATTCCAGCGAGGTGCAAGTTTGGCAGCCTCTATTAGCGTTGTCTGCAGGTGTTTGTTGCGCTGTTTGGAAATCGGACTGCGCTGTTCTTTTCCTGCGGATTCATGTTGGGCACTGCATAAACCACAGTAGCTGATGGCATGGCGTGATGAGCTGAAGCGGCTCACCTCGCCTGTTTCCAGAACCCAGGTAAGAGCAGTAACCTCGCCAATTCCTGGGATGCTCATCAACCGTAGAACCCGTTCTTGAATCAGTTTGTTTTTTCGTAACGCCATAATCAGTTTTTTCTGGATGTCGTCAAACATCTCAAAACCATTACGACTCAACCTCAACAAGCCTTTTACAGATTCAGGAATATCTTCGACCCGCTCTAGAAGTGCGGCAAAATATTTTTTACCGTGGAGCTGCCTCTTGTTGTATTGGGCTCCAACCTCCATCAATAAGCCGGACATCTTGTTCTTCATCTTTACGGCGGTTCGCACAATCATGTTCCGGTAGCGCAGTATCCGTCTGAGCTCCCGCAGTTCTTCCGGCATTACGCAACGCGGCAACAATCGTGCTGTTATATCGCTGGTCCAGCGCCAAAGCGCATATTACCGAACAAACGAAAATCAGTACATCAGTCCCCATCAAGGAGAATAGAGGTTAAACCAGGGGTTACACAATCATAATAAACAAAAAAGCACCTACAACACAAAGCTGTAAGTGCCTGTTTTTATGGTGGGCGGCATGGGATTCGAACCCACGACCCCAGGCTTCGGAGGCCTGTACTCTATCCATCTGAGCTAACCGCCCCTGTTGTATCTTTTTACCTTATTTGTGGAATTTACTCAAGGTTTTATCTTCCAGCGGATAAAAAATGATTTGCTTATAACGCTTTCAAAAATCCTGATTATTGATAAATCCACACTTCCTTGAAAAGCTTGACTGCCGTAAAATTATTTTGTAGTTGATGCGTAAACCGGCACTGTTATTTCCGGTTTTTCAGGGCTACTGGTTGTTATAACAAGATAGCCGGTAAGAAAACGGTCTTCCTTGCGTGGAGTAACGTCGACTGAAATGGTGCCTGTTGCGCCGGATTTTACCCTATTGGTAACTATTTTTGCCGTAACCTGAGGCATGGCGGTTTTTGCGGAAATAACCGTTATCGGTTGAGGACCCTTGTTTTCAATTCTGATCAGGATGTTCTTCCTTGTTCCCGCCTGTATCTCTCCTAGGTCTAACTGTTTTGGGGTTACTACAAGTCGTTCTAAAATGATCCCTTTGATAGTCAGGGTATAGACCGGCATTCTAGGGTCATTGGAATGAAAGTGCACTGTTTTGCTGACGTTGCCGGAAAAATTGGTCGAGTTGAATGTGGTCTTGATCGCGCCAGTTTTTCCTGGCGCTATGCTACGTGAAGATACGTCGGCAACAGTACATCCGCAAGATGTGCTGACCTGGCCTATTGTGAGGGGGGTATCGCCGCCGTTTGTGACCATAAAAACATGGTCGATACTCTTTCCCTGGTCTATTGTGCCGAAATCGAAGCTCGGCCTCTCAACAACAGCGCGGGGTGCAGCAATTGACGGAGAGGCAAAATAAAGCGTCATGGCCAAAACAGAAAAAAGGGACATTCTGAAATTCATTGCTGATTACCTCATATGTAGGAGTTAGAAAGCATGGTCTGCCTAGTTTATAGCACAAACAGCCCCTTGAGACTATAATCAATTGACTGTTATTCTGCTTTTTGTTATACAGGAAAAGCTAACCGGCCGATATTTAAATAGTTTCCGTCCGGAAACCGATAGTTTCTCATCTGATTACTGTTTTACTGGTGAAATTGCCGCTTTAATTCCACCCCAAAATCAAGCTCGATCTTTTTTTGGAGAATACCAAATGATTATTCAATGTGAACAATGCAAAACCAGGTTCAGGCTCGACGATTCCAGAGTTACGGAAGCAGGAGTCAAGGTGCGCTGTTCCAGGTGTAAACATACTTTTGTCGTTGAAAAGGCAATTGCCGAACAGGAGCCTGATTTTGACAAAATATTGCCTGGTTCTGCACCCTTCCCCTCTGATGAAAATGATGATTATGTTATGCCAGGGATAGCCCCTTCGTATGAAGAAAAACCGGATCAAGGAAACGAAGGTTTCGGGATACACGAAGAAAGTGGACCAGAGATTACGTTCGACGAAGATACAGGGAAAAAAGCGGAGGAGGGGGGCGAGACCGAGTCTTCTTGGGAATCATTCTCTCTTCACGCGGGCGATCCAGAGGAAACCGCCTCCAATAGCGATGCTGATACGTTTCTCTCAGGCGCAATCGCTCCCGACAGTGAGCTCTCTGCCGTCAGGGATGAATCAACCGATGGGGATGAATCAACCGATGGGGATGAATCAACCGACGGGGATGAATCAACCGACGGGGATGAATCAACCGACGGGGATGAATCAACCGACGGGGATTGCCGGGATATTGAAACCGGTAAAGAACCCCCCCCTTCCATCTCTGAATGGGGGGGGCCAGTGGGGGAGAGAACGATCTCAAGCGAATTTGACGGCCCGGATGATGACGAATTGCCACCCCTTCCGATTGCATCCCGGCGCAAGGGCGCTTCTCTCGTTCAAAAGGTCGTTCTAGCTCTTGTTATGTTTTTTGCGCTGGCTGCCTCGGGGTACCTTCTTTTCATTGGTCCTTCCTGGACGTTCTCCCTGGCTGGCTGGGGCTTACCGGCGTGGTTGTCCGGGTGCGACCTGCAGGGGCGCAGGGATTTTACCATTAAAAGCGTCGAGGGAACTTTTCTGGTAAACAGTGAAGCCGGGGAAATATTCGTTGTCAGGGGCGAAGCTTTTAACAGCGCAAAAAATGGCAGGACCAGATCAAGGGTAAAAGGGGTTATTTACGGGGCAAAAGGGGCCGTGGTCGCAGAACAATCTGTGACCTGCGGCAAAACCTATTCCAACGATCAATTAATGAACTCTTCCCTCTCCGAAATTGACAATATTTTGAACGAGCAAACTGGTAGCACAAAAAACAATCAGCTGGTACCTCCGGGGAAAGTGATCCCCTTCACTATAGTTTTCAAGAACGTACCTCAGGGCGCCGGCGAGTTTGGAGTTGAGGCGGTCGTGCCGACCGCTGCTGAGCGGTAGAGTGTGAAAAGCTCTTACAGTGATAGAATTCTGTATGGCAGAGAGGTGGGGCGCAGGGAAGAAAGGACGGTATGCAGGTTCCTTATGGAGTTTGCCGGCGGTCTGGACGAGAGGGGATAAAACAGGCCGGCGTCGGGTTGTCCCCGAGACGCCGGCATTACAAAGAAGGATAGGAAAAATTATTCGCTGATGCAGTTTACCGGACAGGTATCTACACAGGCTCCGCAGTCGATACAGTTATCCTCGTCGATAACCCTCTTTTCTCCAGCTTCGGCAATTGCGCCCACCGGACACGAATCATCACATGCTCCGCAGTTAATGCACTCATCAGAAATGGTATAAGCCAAGATTTTCACCTCCCTTTCTATCTTTGATAGACTCACTTTTTTATCTCGCCAAAATATCATATGCCAAAATAAATGTCTAGGGTAAAGGTTGCGTAAGGATTGGAACTGTGAGTATAAAATTGTTGAACAATAGTGCTCTTTAGTGTACAGTTAAAAGTTGTTTGTTTTCAGCGGTGCAGTTCTCCGGTTTTTGTAGCGCAGTGGGCGGATTTCTTTATAAAATCAACAGTTGGGATATGGGAAGTGGGAGGCGTCTCTGCCGTCATCCGTACTGCGGATATGCCTGGCGGCTGATTGTTGTCAGCCGGTTGTTTTTTTGAAGTTTTATCTGGTGATTACGCAGGATGATTATTACATTGATTTTAAAGGGGAGGTAGGTAGTATTATGGATATTTTGGCAATTAACTGTGGAAGCTCATCTGTAAAGTACCAGCTGTTCGACTGGGAAAAAAAAGAGATCATCGCCAAAGGTTTGGTCGAAAGGGTCGTCCTGGGCGGGTCTTTTATCATTCATGAAGTTCCCGGGCGTGAAAAATTCCGAAAAGAATCGGAGTGTCCGAATCACACGATCGCTGTCGATCTCATCATTAAAACATTGACCGATCCCAAGCATGGCGTTCTCAAGGAGATGTCCCAGATTTCCGCGGTTGGTCACCGGGTTGTTCATGCAGGGGAGAGTTTTACCAAGTCTGTTCTAATTGACGATGAAGTCCTCGAAGCAGTCAAAGCCGTTCAGCATCTTGCCCCTTTGCATAATCCTCCCAACATTTCCGGTATAGAAGCCGTCCGTGCCGTACTCCCCGATGTCCCCAACGTGGCGATTTTTGATACCGCATTTCACCAGACCATGCCGGATTGCGCCTTTATTTATCCTCTCCCGTATGACTGGTATGAACGGTACGGAGTTCGTCGTTACGGATTCCACGGCACCTCACACCTCTACGTCTCAAAAAGGGCGGCAGTTCTCCTCGGTAAGGCGCCCAAGGACTGTAACCTGATAACCATGCATATCGGAAACGGTGTTTCCCACTGTGCCATCAAACATGGTGTTTCCATCGACACCAGCATGGGGCTCACTCCCCTGGAAGGCGCAGTTATGGGCACCCGTTGCGGTGATATAGATCCCGCGATTCCTTTGTTCATGATGCAGTTGGAGGGTCTTTCAGCAAAAGAAATAGACGATGTTCTGAACAAAAAGAGTGGTATTCTAGGTATAACCGGCAAATATACCGACCGGCGCGACGTTATTGAACATGCGGAAAAGGGCGATAAACTCTGTAAGCTTGCGGTTGAGATAGAGGGATATCGGTTAAAGAAATACATCGGTGCATATATGGCTGCCATTGGCCGTCTTGATGCAGTCGTCTTCACGGCCGGTGTCGGTGAAATGGGTTGGCAGGTCAGGGAAAAGGCGATTGAAGGACTCGAATGCCTCGGTATCAAGCTTGATAAGGCCAGAAACAAGGCGGCCATGACCAGAAAACGGGAGAGTCTTATTACTACCGATGATTCGCCGATCAAGGTTTTTGTTATCCCGACAAACGAGGAACTTGTTTTTACCGAGGATGTTGCTGCAATTCTGGAAGGTACCTATACCGATCATATGAATTTCGAATATTCTTTTTCAAAGAAGGATTTTACCCTCTAGATTGTTCTTCCCCTCCCTTACCGGGCGGGAATTGATTAGACGGTATCAAGCGAGTGAAACAGGAAAGGCCGGCGAAGATTCGTCGGCCTTTCCTGTTTCTGACTGTTTGTCTATACGGTTTATCTTCGTCCTATCCCATGGCCATAGCCTGGACGGCCGTTATTGCAACTACATTGACGATGTCGTCAACTGAGCAACCACGAGAGAGGTCGTTTATCGGTTTTGCCAATCCCTGGAGGATCGGTCCGATCGCTTCTGCGCCGGCAATCCTTTCAACCAGTTTGTAGCCGATATTGCCAGCATCCAGGTCGGGGAATATCAATACGTTAGCCTTGCCGGCAACAGGACTCCCAGGCGCTTTCCGTTCACCAATACTTGGTAGGATCGCTGCATCAAGTTGCAGGTCACCGTCTATGAATATCGATGGCTCGATGTTCCTGGCAATTTGAACAGCATTCCTTACCTTGTCGACATCGGGATGGGAGGCGCTTCCCTTTGTCGAGAATGAGAGCATCGCTACCCGGCCATCTACATCCAGGAAGGATTTGCAGTTTCTAGCCGTTGCAACGGCTATTTCTGCGAGAGCCTGCGCGTCAGGATTCGGGTTGACTGCACAGTCTGCAAAAAGAAGAACGCCGTTCTCTCCAAAAGCCGAATTATTAGTGACCATGAGGAAGAATGACGATACGGTCTTTATGCCGCTGGAGGTTCCGACCGTGTGGAAAGCAGATCGCAGGACATCGCCGGTTGTGCTGGTCGCCCCGGCTACGCACCCGCCTGCATCTCCCATTCGCACCATCATGCCGGCGAAATAGAGGTTATCGGATGCGGTCAAAAGCTTCTGGGCGTCTTCACGTGAAAGGGCTTTGCTTTTGCGGAGTTCAACGAGTTTTTCTACATACGCTTCAAGTTTTGGGGATATCGACGGCTGGATGATCTCAACACCGTCCAGAATAATACTTTTAGCGGCGGCAGCGGCTTTGATCTTTTCAGGGTTTCCAAGCATGACAACCTTTGCCAAACCCTGCTCAACGATTTTCTCTGCGGCAAAGAGCATCCTTTCATCGTAACTTTCCGGAAGGACAACAGTCTGTAGATTACCCTTCGCTTTTGACTTGATTTGATCTGCCAAGTGCATACTTTCCTCCTTGCTAAAATAAAATCACAACTCATTTTTATAGCGTAAGCCGCTGTTTCAGTCAATATAAAAGCCGAACCAGCGAACTAGCGGGTGGACCCGTCAGCTCGATCGGCCGCAGTTTTACAGGGGAGATAGCTCCGAGAGAGAAATCAATCTGTTATAACGGTTTCATCTCTGACCATCACCTCGGGGGTCTCGCTCGATTCTGCAGCCGATACTTTTTTCTTTCGAGGTCTGCTCTTCCTTTTAGGAACAATTTCAGCCGAGCCCGAAGTGCCCTCTGTGGCTGTTTCGGTTGGATGGAGAGGGTCTCCTGCTGGCAGTACAGTTTCCTGTCCGGCAATAAGCTTCTCTGCTTCCGGCTTTTTAACCGGTCTCTTCTTGCGTACCGGTTTCTTCTTTTCTGCCGTTGCTTCCACCTGTTCTTCGGAAGAGGGGAGGACCAGATGAGGTTCCCCCGTTGTTACAGGGTCAGTCTGGACCGTCTGCTCAGCCTGCGGGACTATATCCTGCGGCGTTTCCAACGTTTCTTCGGTTTGCTGCGGTTTTACGCTACGCCTTCTTCTCCTGCGGCGCTTTTTCTTGAGTTCCGATACGGGGTTTTCGGTCTCATCCTGAGCTATTGCCTCTGACGCTTCTGACTGTGACGAGACGGCTTCTTCCCCCGGCATCTCCCCATCAAGGGTCTGTTCGGGAAATCCTTCCTCCAGAGAAAGCGATTCAATCGCAGGCTGGGGTTTTTTCTTGTGCCGCCGTCGTTTTCTCTTGTTTTTTTGTTCTTCAGATTCCGTGGCGACAGCCGGGAGGGGGAGGATTGCCTCCGATACCATTTCCGCTTGCTCCTGCCCCTGTTCCGCCGCAGGCGCCTTCTCTCTTTTGTTCAATTCCAGCTCCATCTGATTCATCATGAAGGATGGTTTGCCTTTAACGGTGACTTCTATATTATAATCGGTTTCTATTTGAACAAGTTCCCGTTTTTTCCGGTTCAGCAGATAATAGGCGACATCAAGCGGTAACCCGCCAAGCACCTCGGCAATATTCCCCCTGGCTGCCACGGTATGTGTCTTGCGCAGGAAAGAAAGAGCCATTGCCTCTATCGATTTAACCTTGCCGTGTCCACCGCAGTGGGGACATTCCAGGTAGTTTGCTTCATTTATAGTCTGTTTGATCCTCTGCCTGGAGAGCTCAAGCATCCCGAATTGTGATATTTTCCCTACACTGACCCGGGCTTTATCCTCTTTTAATGCGGTTTTCAGGGTTTTTTCAACTTCAGTCTGATGCTTGCGATCCCTCATGTCGATAAAGTCAATTACTATCAAACCCCCGAGGTCCCGAAGCCTGAGCTGTCTGGCAGCCTCTTCGGCTGCCTCCATATTTGTCTTGAAGGCGGTGTCCTCCACCCCCCTCTCTCCTGTTGATTTCCCGGAGTTTACATCGATACTGACCAGGGCTTCAGTAGGTTCGATGACGATAGATCCGCCCGATTTGAGAGGGACCTTTTTTTCATAGATGAGATCGATCTGCTCTTCCAGTTGGTATCTTGAAAAGATGGGACGTTTTTCCTGGTGAAGTTTTACCCTTGATTCATATTTGGGCATAACCTCTTTGAAAAAATCCGTGGCCTGCTTATATACTTCCTTGCTGTCGACCAGAACTTCTTCTATATCTGCGGTGAAATAATCCCTGATGGTGCGGATAACGAGATCGGATTCACGATAGATGAGGGCAGGTGCGCCAGATTCAGCAGCTTTTTCCTTGATGCTTTCGTACAGTTTAAGGAGGTATTGAAAATCTTTAGCCAATTCACTCTTCCGTTTACCGACCGCCTCGGTCCTGATTATGTAGCCTACCCCCTCCTGAATACCTATTTCTGCCACAATTTCTTTAAGTTTTTTTCGTTCGGTTTCACTTTCCACTTTACGTGAGACACCGGCAGAATCGCTTCCGGGCATGAGGACCATGTAGCGGCCAGGTAATGACAGGTATGTGGTTAGTGCGGAGCCCTTGTTGTCCCGCTCACCTTTTTCTACCTGGACAATTAGCTCCTGGCCCCGGCGCAGGATTTCCTGGATTCTGGGGCGGCGGTTGCGCTGTTCTTCCGCGACGTCATCGCGCCATTGCCAGTATTCGGGTTGTATCTCCCCCATCTGAAGGAAACCGAGCTTTTTCTGTCCTATATCGACAAAAGCGGCCTGTAGACCCGGTTCTACCCTGACGACTGAACCCTTGTAGACATTGCCGCGGGTCTGTTCCCTCCCTGCTGTTTCGACATCTAGTTCGATAAGTTGACCGTCCGAAATAATGGCAACGCGAGCCTCTTCAGGGTGCATTACATTTATCAACATCATTTTTGCCATTTTGTTTATATCCCTTTCCCTTCTCATAGGCTTTTACGGAAAATATCTTCAGTCTTGGAACCCGTGGGGCTTCTGTCTGTATGTAGAGGCGAGAAGTTCGAACCGGCCCATCTTCCCGTATATTTCTACATGCATAAGTAACCGTCTGCTTCCGAATTTCATAAAAATTGACTCTGCCGGTAAAATATCCAGTTTTTGTTACCCAACCACGGCAGGTTTACTGAGGACATTCCGCTATTCTATATATACAGTGTAGTGTTAAGCCGGTCTCTTTTTGCGACCGAGAGCAACCAGCCATTAAAATTTATAGATTATAGCAAAATTTAGTTAATTTTGGGATAAAAACTGCGATCTGAATGATCTTTTATTTCTTCTCCCCCTGAGACTCGAGTTGAGAATCAGCGGAAATTGACAAAAGTGTCCGCTTCCTCGTACAATGGTGACAATACCTTCTGGAAGGACAAAAAACGATAATGTTACATCTTCATAATTTTTCCAAAGAATTTAACGGAAGACCGATTGTCTCGAATATAAACTGGCATTTGAAAAAGGGAGAACGAGTTGGCCTGGTCGGGGAAAACGGGGCAGGCAAGACCACCTTGATGCGGATTATTGCCGGGCAGATGGACCCCTCTGCTGGCGCTATCCTGCTGGCCAGAGGGGCGACGATCGGCTACCTTCCCCAGGATGGGATTGTCAGTCATGAAACGACCCTCTTTGCCGAAGTGATGACGGCTTTTGCCGGTTTGCAGGGTATAGAGAAGGAACTGCAGCTGCTCGGTCTCCGTCTGGAGGCCATGGGTGGTGGGGAGGAAGATGAAGAGTTACTCTCTCGGCTGGGTGATCTGCAGGAGCAGTTCCGCCTGGGGGGGGGGTACTCGATGGAATCTGAGGCAGGGACTGTGTTGCGGGGGTTAGGGTTCTCTCCTGCCGACTGGGAGCGGGGTTGCGCCGAATTTTCAGGAGGATGGCAGATGCGCATTGCGCTGGCCAAACTTCTTTTACAGAAACCGTATGTGCTGCTCCTTGATGAGCCGACCAATCATCTCGATATAGAGGCGCGCAACTGGCTGGAAGAGTACCTCACAGGGTACCCTCACTCGGTAATTCTGGTCTCCCACGACCGGTTTTTTATGGATGAGGTCTGTCACAGGATAACGGAGGTCTGGAATTGCGCGCTAACCGACTATCATTGTAATTACAGTAAATATCTCCTGCAGCGTGAAGAACGTATTGCTAGGTTGCGGGAGACGAAGCGACGTCAGGATGAAGAGATGCAGAAAATAGAAGATTTTATCTCGCGATTCCGATACAAAGCCGACAAGGCCGCGCTTGTCCAATCCCGTATAAAACAACTGGAAAAGATGGAGCGGATAATATTGCCTCCCGAACGGAAGCGGATCCGCTTCAACTTCCCGGTAGCACAAAAAAGCGGCAGAATTGTAATGGAACTCAAAAATGTATCAAAGTCATATGGAGAGAATATTGTGCTTGATGGTATCGATCTCCTTGTGGAACGAGGCGAGAAGATATGCCTTGTCGGTCATAACGGCGCCGGCAAATCTACTCTGATGCGTCTCCTTGCAGGTCACGGTCTCCAGAGTGGTGAGAGGAGTACAGGGCATAATGTTGCTGTTGATCTCTTTGCCCAGGACCAGTCAATCTTTCTGGCAGGCGAAAGGAGCGTCTATGAAGAATTGCTGGCCGATGCTCCCTTTGACGCCGTTCCGGGACTTCGTGATATTCTCGGTGCGTTCCTGTTTTCCGGTGACGATATCCATAAAAAGGTCGGGGTGCTTTCCGGAGGTGAAAGAAATCGCCTTGCCCTCGCAAAGATGCTTCTCCGTCCGGTTAATCTCCTTCTGATGGATGAACCGACCAATCACCTTGACCTCTTCAGCAAGGAAGTACTACTGGAAGCTCTGAAATCTTTTTCAGGCACCGTTGTTTTTGTATCCCACGACCGCTACTTTATCGATGCGTTGTCTACCCGCGTTGTTGAGGTGGCTGATGGCGGGATAAGATCTTTTCCTGGGAATTATGAGGATTACCTGGAGAAGCTCGGTATGATGCGTCTAGATCCGGGAGGGGAGCCCCTGCCTGTCTGCCACCCCTCCGGTTCCCTTCAGCAGGCAGTCGTTTCCCACAAGGAGGAACGTTTGCAACGGCGGGATGAAGAGAAGCAAAAACAGCGAAAGGAGCGGAGTCGGTTAAAGAGAGTTGCCGAAGTGGAAAAAGAGATTGAAGAGGCGGAAGAACTCCTCCTCTTCCTCGAACAGAAGATGGGAGATCCGGATTTCTTCAAGACAACTGCTTCTGCCAAAACGGTGGTTGGAGAGCATGCTACACTTATTCAGAGTATTGCCGGACTTTATGCGGAATGGGAGATGTTGCAGGAAGACGAAGCCTCTTCGGCCTCAAACTAATTCCCATCCTGGAGCCACCCCTCGGAGAAATCCAGTTGTGAACCTTGACAGATCTTTTTTAAATGATAACTTGATAAAAAGTCTTAATCTGTCCGATCCACTCATCATACCGGCAGACGAGGAGTAAATCAGCTATGACTATCGATACGTCCGTGGCTATACATGTGACGGCGCTGATCTCACTTCTTTCGGGCCGATGCACTCACCTAGAAATTGTCTGCAATGGAACTGAATGAGTTTATAACGGCAGAGAATGTTAGCGGCAGAAAAGCTCGGGAGAAGGGGATTTATCACTCCGATTGGAGGTGAAATAAATTTTATCCTTGACAAAAAGTAAAGCTGTCATCTAAAGTTATCTCTTTGTAAAAAGCTGTTGCAGGCCTTTATCCTGTTGAGACGTGACTTTGCTTCAAGGTCGGGGGCTAGCGAAATAGGGTTTTATGTTCGAGAATCTTTCCGATAAACTGGATTTGCTGTTCAAAAAACTTCGCGGTCAGGGTGTTATGACCGAGGAGAATATCCGCGAGGCTTTGCGTGAAGTGCGGCTGGTCCTGCTCGAAGCGGATGTTAATTTCAAGGTCGTCAGGGACTTTGTCGAGGCTGTCCGAAGCAAGGCGATCGGTTCGCAGGTACTTCAAAGCCTTGCTCCCGGCCAGCAGGTTATAAAGATCGTCCATGACGAACTGGTCTCTCTTATGGGAGGGGACGAGGATAACAGCCTCAACCTGGCGGTGAAACCTCCGGTTTCAATAATGCTTGTAGGTCTACAGGGTTCCGGTAAAACAACCAGTTGCGGTAAACTGGCCAGATTTCTGAAGGGACAGAAGAGGCGGCCGCTACTCGTTCCTGCCGACGTTTACCGTCCGGCGGCGATAGAGCAGCTTAAAACATTGGGACGCCAGCTTGCATTGGAGGTATTTGAGTCGAGGGCCGACCAGGATCCCGTGAATATCTGCCGTGATGCGCTCCGCTATGCTGAACTCTCAGGTTTTGACACGGTTATTTATGATACTGCCGGCCGTCTGCAGATTGACGCTCCCTTGATGGACGAACTTGCGCGGATCAAAGCGGCGATTGACCCTGAAGAGATTCTTCTGGTTGCTGATGCAATGACCGGCCAGGAGGCGGTTAATGTTGCAACTGGATTTAATGAATGTCTCGGGTTATCCGGGGTCGTGCTTACCAAGCTCGATGGTGACGCCAGGGGTGGGGCAGCGCTTTCCATAAAAGCGGTAACCGGGAAACCGATAAAATTTGTAGGTCTCGGTGAAAAACTTGATGCGTTCGAAGTTTTTCATGCAGACCGACTTGTTTCCCGGATACTTGGAATGGGTGATATGCTCACCCTGATAGAAAGAGCTCAATCGACCATAGATCTGAAAGAGTCGGAAAAGTTACAGCAGAAACTTAAGAAGAACGAGTTCAATCTCGAAGATTTTAAAGTTCAGCTACAGCAGATAAAGAAGATGGGCTCCCTTGAATCTATTATGGGAATGATACCAGGCATGGGAAAGATGATGAAACAGATGCAGGGCGCCCAGCCGAGTGAAAATGAAATGAAACGTATCGAAGCGATCATAGATTCGATGACAATGGCTGAACGGAGAAATCACACCATTATCAACGGGAGTCGACGGTTGCGCATTGCCAAGGGAAGCGGAACGACAGTTCAAGAGGTAAACCAGCTCGTCAAGCGTTTTGTAGAAGCGCAAAAAGTTGTAAGGCAACTGCAAAAACTGGGCCCCAAAGGTATGCTGAAGAGCATGGGAAGGCTCGGGAAAGGTGCAATGCCGTTTTGACAATTCAGATAGTCAGGTCGAGGATGGCCGGCGCCGAACCTGTGAGAAGATATTTCGCTGTTTTAACATAATAACATTCCGGTCCCAGTACCGTGGAAAACCGAGGAGGAAAAGATGGCTGTAAAAATTAGACTTGCCCGTGCGGGCGCAAAAAAGAAGCCTTTTTATCAAGTGATTGTAACAGATGGACGCAATAAAAGAGATGGTCGCTTTATTGAGAAAGTTGGTTCATATGACCCGAATCAGGAACCGGCTGCATTCAGGTTTGAAGAGGGGAAAACTCTTGAGTGGCTTGGCAAAGGGGCCCAACCGACCGATACCGTCAAGCAGATGCTGAAGAAAGTCGGCATATGGCAGAAATTCGTTTCCAAAGCAGTGTAACATCTTATTTTCCGGTTTGCCGGACTACTACACGTACAGAGGATACCGACATGAAAGAACTCGTAGAGATGATAGCCAAGGCTCTTGTCGATGACCCCAGCAAAGTTACTGCTACCGAAGAAATGGAAAATGAGACCACCGTTATCAAGTTGACAGTAGCGAAAGAGGATATGGGAAGAATAATCGGCAAAGAGGGACGGACCGCCAAGGCGATGCGCACCCTTCTCAATGCGGTTTCTACGAAAAGCAACAAGAAGGCTATCCTTAAAATTGTAGAGTAATGAGTTCAAATACAAATAGTAATTTGATAATAATCGGCAAGGTAACCGGCACCCATGGAGTCAGAGGACAGTTAAAAATTGTTCTCTATTCTGGAGATTTCGAGAGTATAAGCAAACAACGTACTGTAATTCTGTGCGGGCCGAATGGCGAGAAAGAAGAGCTGAAAATAGCATCTTCGTCTGTACATGGTAAGAAGGTTCTGCTCGTCCTGCAAGGATTTGATGATATAAATCAAGTGCAACGGCTTGTTGGCCGGGAGATTTATGTAGACCGTGACAAACTGCCGAGACTCCCTGATGGGGAGTATTACTGGTCTGATCTGATCGGGCTCAAGGTTGTAACCATAGCCGGTGAACACCTTGGTGAACTGTTTGACATAATGGCTACCGGTAGTAACGATGTCTATCTGGTAAGAAAGGCTGAAAAGGAATATCTTATTCCTGCCATAGAGGATGTAGTTGTCACTGTAGATCTTGATGCCGGTGTCATGACAGTGAGTCCTCTAGAAGGATTGCTTGAACTATGAAGTTCGATCTCCTTACTCTCTTCCCTGCCATGTTTGCCACACCTTTTTCCGAGAGTATTTTGAAACGGGCCATTGAAAACGGCTTAATCGAGATTGCTCTTCATAATATTCGTGACTATGCCGTAGATAAGCATAAGAGTGCAGATGATTATCCCTATGGTGGCGGGTCCGGGATGGTTATGAAGGTCGATCCGATTGCCGCCTGTATTGAGTCTGTAAAGGCCGACGGTCGGAAGGCGAAAGTAATACTGACAACGCCGCAGGGGCGTCCTTTTAATCATGCCATGGCAAAAGATCTGGCTGGAGAGGATCGGCTGGTCATAATCTGTGGCCGTTATGAGGGTGTCGACGAGCGGGTTAAAAAACTTTTTGTTGATTACGAGATTTCCCTTGGCGATTTTGTCCTGACCGGGGGCGAATTTGCTGCAATGGCGATCGTTGACGCAGTTTCACGGTTTGTTCCCGGGGTGCTGGGTAGCGCTGAATCGGCCTGTAGTGATTCTTTTGCCGATGGCCTTCTGGAATATCCGCACTATACCAGGCCTTCCGAGTTTCGCGGGTTGGCGGTACCGCAGGTTCTTTTGTCGGGTAATCATGCTGGAATCTTCTTGTGGCGCAGGCAACAGTCTTTGATAAAAACATTCAAGTGCCGTCCTGATCTGCTTGCTGCAGCGGATTTATCCGAAGAGGATAAAAAATTTCTCAGAGAGTATGGTCAGGAATAAGAATTGACACCGAATGTTACTACAGGGAATAATTTAAGTATCGCTTTACTCCATTATCCTGTTTATGATAAAAATCGGATCGAAGTTGCGACCTCCGTTACCAATCTTGATTTGCACGACATCGCGCGTGCAAGCAGGACCTTTGGTCTCTATAGATACTTTGTGGTAACTCCATTGCAGGAACAGCAGCTGTTGGCATTGCGGATTGTGCAACACTGGCAGGAGGGATGGGGCGCCTCTTATAATCCAAAGCGCAAGGCAGCTCTGGATCTGGTAACGATAGAAGAGTCTCTTGACCGGGTGGTTGAAAATCTGCAGAAGCTTTACGATAAGAAGGTCAGGATCATAGCTACCGGGGCAAAAGGCGATCGTAAAAACATAACTTACCCGGAGATGAAACTGCTCTTACGGGATCTCAGCCAACCGTACCTGCTTCTGTTCGGCACCGGTTGGGGGTTGACGGACGAGATACTTTCACAAGCGGATCATATTTTATCACCGATAAAGGGGATAGGCGATTATAACCATCTCTCCGTCAGATCGGCAGTAGCCATAATACTGGACAGGCTTCTTGGGCATTAATGACAATAGTTTTGCAGGAGCCTCATTGAACTCGCAATTAATTGATGGTATAGATTAAGGGGGAATAACAGAAATGAATAAAATCGATGCAATTGAATTTGAACAGATGAAAAAAAACATACCGGTATTCAAGCCGGGAGATACGGTAAAGGTTAATGTGAAGATTGTGGAGGGTGACAAAAGCCGTATTCAGGCGTTCCAGGGCGTTGTTATCAAGCGTCAGAATGGCGGCCTCAGAGAGTCTTTTACCGTAAGAAAAATTTCCAATGGTATTGGCGTGGAAAGATGTTTTCCCCTCCACTCCCCAGGTCTGGATGCGATCGAGGTGGTAACCCGTGGTCAGGTTCGTCGTGCCAAGCTTTACTACCTTAGAAAATTACGCGGCAAAGCCGCAAGGATTCGCGAGAAAAAATATATCGCTGCGTAAACTTTTTTATAAGCCCCGGGACAACCCGGGGCTTTGTTTTTTGCGGCAGAGTACCGTGAGGCTGGATGATTTCAATTTTATCTGGTTCGGAATACGGCAACAGACTGTTTGACCCGGAAGGACCGCCTGACCTCCTTCACTTTGAGAAACAACTCCTTGATCAGGGGTTCAGCTCTCTTGCAGGAGTTGACGAAGCAGGTCGAGGAGCGCTTGCCGGCCCTGTTGTTGCCGCGGCGGTCATCCTCCCCAATGGAGTCTCCCTTCCCGGGGTGAATGATTCAAAAAAACTGACCCCTGCCAAACGCGAAGCGATGTATCTCCTGATTATGGAAAATGCATCAGCCGTCGGAGTTGGACTCGGCGACCATGCTCTTGTAGATCGGATAAATATCCTTCAGACCACACTGCGGGCGATGAAACTGGCGGTTGATAATTTACCCCTCGCACCGGATTATATCCTCATAGACGGCATTTTCAAAATATCTGTTCCAATTCCACAGAAAACCATCAAAAAAGGGGATTCAGCAAGTTTGTCGATTGCTGCAGCCTCTATTGTAGCCAAGGTCACCCGGGACAGGCTTATGACCCGGTATGCCGATCTTTATCCCGGCTATGATTTTGCTTTGCACAAGGGTTACGGTACTGCTGCTCATCTGGCGGCGATAGCGGCATTCGGGCCTTGCGAGATCCACAGGAAGACCTTCCGCGGCGTGAAAGAGCATCTCGGAGGCCTGGAAGAACCAACGATCCCCTGGAAACTTATATGAAGAATGGCGAAGTGCAGCCGGGGAATAAGGCCCTTGGGGTTCAGGGTGAAGCAATTGCTTTAAAATATCTCCAAAAACTGAGGTATACGATACTTGAGCAGAATTACCGGTGCCGGTGTGGTGAACTCGATATAATCGCCAGAGAAGGGAAGACTGTAGTTTTTGTTGAAGTAAAGACAAGGAAAAACCTGTCATATGGACCACCGCAACTCTCGGTGACCCCCTTCAAGCAGCGGCAGATTTCCAAGGCAGCGCTTACATATATGGCCCAAAAGAGACTTGAAGGGACAAACGCCCGTTTCGACGTAATAGCGATACTGCTTGAAAATATTGAGGCCCCGCATATAGATCATATAACTAATGCTTTTGACCTTGCCTATTGAGTGAGAGGAACCTTGAACAATCAGAAAAAAGGAACTTTATACATAGTTGCCACCCCGATCGGCAATCTGGAGGATATAACGTACCGTGCCGTACGTATCCTGCGGGAGGTCGACCTCATTGCGGCAGAGGATACCAGGCATTCTCGAAAGCTTCTCTCACACTTTGGCATATCTAATCCTCTTACCTCCTATTTTGATCATAACAAGCATTTAAAAGGCACCGTTCTACTTGGGAAGCTCATGCAGGGACTTTCTGTTGCGCTTATTTCGGATGCAGGAACGCCCTGTATATCGGATCCGGGCTATCTGCTTGTACGGAATGCCGTTGAGCTCGGTATTCCGGTGGTACCAATTCCAGGTCCATCTGCCGCCTTGGCTGCCCTTTCCGCTTCTGGTCTGCAGACGGATTCTTTTGTCTTTGAAGGGTTTCTCCCGAACAGGCAGGGAAAGCGACGTAATAAGCTGCTTGCCATAAAGGAAGAGGAGCGGGTTATCATCTTCTACGAATCGCCAAACAGACTACAGGCAACTTTGCTTGATATCCTGCAAATACTGGGTGATAGAGAAGCGGTAATTGCCAGGGAAATTACCAAGATTTATGAAGAGTTTACACGGGGGGTTGTGTCGCAACTCATAACAGAATACGAGAAACGGCAGGTAAAGGGTGAAATAGTTATTCTGGTCGCCCCGGGGGAGAACCGAACGACAACCAAAGAGGTCTCCATTCCGGATCTCCTGGATAAATTCATGGGGGGAGACAAGCTATCTTTAAAAGACGCGGTGAAGCGAATAGCTGTCGAGACCGGCATAGCTCGCACTACTGTATATATCGAGGCATTGCGTTTGTCGGGATTGAACCGGGCCGGTTCGGATGATGAATAAAACAGGCCTGCTGTAAAGAGGGGCTTTTCCGGGTGTGGAGCAAGGATTACCGGGTGACAGAAGAGTCAATGGTAGAAGTTTTCAGCGTCAGGTGTAAAGGTAGTGAAAAAAGCCCGATAAAAAGGTTTGACAAGAGGGGATGGTTTTGATATAAACGCTCCTCTTGCGAATGAGCGAGAGATAGCAGAGTAAGCATGCTGTTAAAAGATTTGTGATCATTGAGAAAAAAAGGGTTGACAGGAGAGTGCGGGTCTGGTAGAAAGATGGGCTTCGCAGCGAGAGTCAAAGTTTTTTGCGGTGAATGAGCGGTAAAGAATTTGAAAAAAAGAGCTTGACAGATGTTTTAGGTTTTGGTAGAAAGAAGGGCTTCCGGAAGGTCGGGAGGGAAACAGAGAAGGTCTGGCAGAAAAGATTCAAAGCGTAAAAAAAGAGATTGACAAGGCAGAGCGGTTCAGGTAGTAT
>CAIWTU010000099.1 GCA_903915655.1 uncultured Geobacter sp. | reverse complement strand
TTGATGGCCGGTTCCCAAAATCATCTGGAGATATTTACGGCCAAATTAAAGGAACAGGCGATAGTATACAAACCGCAGTACCTTTCCCAGGAGGACTATAACCAGATAATGGCCGCCATGACAATAACGACAACGGCAACCACTGCTACCTCCGTATCCGCGACGTCTACATTCGGTCAACTGGCTGTGAACGGGAAACAATCTTATGGCAGCATCTGCATCAATTGCCACGGCGAATCTTTGTCCACGGGAGCTTCCAGTGCTGTTACTCTGGCCAAATACCAGAACGCGCAGAAACTGCTGGCAAAAATTTCCGGGATGCCCATGAGCGGAACCCAAAAACAATGGGAAGTATTGGCATACCTGCTGTTGGAACATGAGTGGGTTCCAGAGACTGCGATTTTTAATCCGGATACCCTGTCTCAGATAACATTATCGTAGCAGTCACGAAACAAATATCCGAACTGAATAGCTAAAAATTCAAAGGACTCAAAAGCCCCGCTTCTTCATCCAGCGGGGCTTTTTCTATTTAAAAGAGAAATGAACGGCGCTAAATCGTCTCTGGATTCCGGTCCGCCTTGGCGGACGCGGAATGACAAACGGCGATAGGGAATGACATCTATTGTTTGTCGGCGCGATCCGCCCAGGCGGACCAAGGTAATGGGTCCCCGGATATGGTGAGGGCACGGCACGCCGTGCCCCTACAAAACGAGATTTTGGTTGCCGGATGCCCTCGAGGACAAGAACCCCGGGGGACAACCAGAGGCAAGCCCGACAATGACAAACGGAGATTCTGGATCCCAATCGTGAGCCGGGATGAGACATTTTACTGTGGTAGGATGAAATGGATAAGTTCTAAGTTTAGGCAGCGGTGTTTAACGCTGGTCTAAGCATAAAATATAGAATCAACCCAATCGGGAATGTGAACAATAACACTATTCGCAGTAAAAACACTTTGCCGTCGCTGAAGCCTCTTTTTTTGGCGTCTTGAGTTGGGAAGTATATTACACCGGCAACTAACGTTATTATGAGTATAAAGGCAATTAACCTTAGGATAAACATGCCATTTTGCTCCTTTTAGCATCGAGTACCACACTCAGTTTCCTTGAGTGTAGCACTGATTTTGGGCAATACAAGCTTTTACCCTTTGCCTCTGAAAATATAGTTGCATGCACTTCATTGGTTTTCGGGTCAACCTGAGGACACCCTGGCACAAGCATACCCGACAATGATAAACCGGGGATTATGGATTGAGACGCGTCGAACAAAACGAGTACTCGGTGAAAGATGCGTATCCGACAATGGAAGAGACCGAGAGAGATAAAAGAGGCAATGCCGGAAAGAAATTATCAGCGCTAAATGCCCAACTACCAGCACCTGAGCCGGGGCGCAAACAGCCTAGACTGCTGAGAGGGTTGTATTTTTTATCATCACAGTTGGATTTGGACTCCTCGCCGGTACCGGCATTTTGCGTGATTTAAGTAGTGCAATATGTTCTTCCATGCCCCATTTAGCTTTATACAGGCAATCTTCAACAGAGCTGCCGACCCCTGTAAATCCTTCGAGATCCGGCGAATAGAAAGAAAAGAACGCAGGATCTTCAGTAGCTTCAACTATCAGAGAATATTTGATATCAATCATTCGCAGTAACCATAAGATCATAACATCACAATGGCTCAGTGACTACAGACGA
>CAIWTU010000098.1 GCA_903915655.1 uncultured Geobacter sp. | reverse complement strand
GGCGGCGTCGATTCGGCAGTTGTCTCGAGCATTATTCATAAGGCCATCGGCAACCAGTTGACCTGTATTTTTGTGAACAACGGCCTGCTCCGCAGGGAAGAAGTGGAGCGGACCATCAACACGTTCAAGCATAACCTCGGCATGAATATTATCTATGTAGACGCCACCGACCGGTTCCTGGATAAACTCAAGGGCGTGACTGACCCCGAAGTGAAGAGGAAGAGCATCGGCGGGGAATTTATTGCTGTTTTCGAAGAAGAAGCTCTCAAGATGGGGAAAGTGGATTTTCTTGCCCAGGGCACCCTTTACCCGGACGTAATTGAAAGCGCACTATCCGGCAGTACGGCGTCAGCCAAAATCAAGACACATCATAATGTCGGCGGGCTGCCGGCCAAGATGCGACTCAAGCTCATCGAACCTCTCCGGTTTCTCTTTAAAGACGAGGTGCGCAAGGTGGGACTTGAGCTCGGTTTGCCCGAAGAAATGGTCTGGCGGCAGCCGTTCCCCGGCCCCGGCCTGGCAATCCGCATCATCGGCGACGTGACCAGAGAAAAACTGGAGATTTTGCGGTCGGCTGAATACATCTGTATGGATGAAATCAAGAAAGCCAAAGTGTACCGCGATATCTGGCAGTGCTTTGCTGTGCTTACCGATGTGAGGTCTGTCGGCGTAATGGGAGACCACAGGACATACGGCTACCTTTGCGGCATACGGGCGGTCACCAGTGAAGATGCTATGACAGCCGACTGGGCGCGCCTGCCTTACGACCTGCTGGCAAAGATTTCCAACCGCATTGTGAATGAGGTGCCGGAAATCAACCGGGTGGTCTACGATATCACTTCAAAGCCGCCTTCAACCATCGAATGGGAATAGATTATTATCCATCCGGGCGAGTTAATAATTGAATAAACACCACGCACAAAGGTTCCGTGAGATTGCGACGCCCTTCGGGCTCGCAATGGGAAATGGCCTGGTTCCTCCTCTCCCTTGAGGGGAGAGGACTAAGGCGAGGGTGACAAATAGAATGACCTCCTTATTGGCAAAGGGGACTAAAAGGGGTTTTCGCTATAGATTACCTCTCCTCTAGCCCCTCTCCGTGTACGGAGAGGGGAACAAAAAGGGGTGAGGTCGATTTGGGAAAAACCCTCACAATCTCCTTCCGTTGCGCAAAACTAATCCCAACTAATTGGGACTTTACGAAGGGAGAGGTTCCTTATTTATAATTCGAATTTTGTATTTGTTTAGGATTTCAGATTTCCATATTAGAATTTATCTTTCTGGATTCCAGTTTTCACTGGAATGACAATGGAAAATACCGTGGGGGTGAAATTTGAAGGTATTAGTTGTCGGTAACGGCGCCAGAGAACACGCTCTTGTCTGGAAAATAGCTCAAAGCCCCAAAGTAAAAGAAGTTTTCGCCGCGCCCGGGAATGCCGGCACACTGCGCATCGCCCAGAATCTGGATATCCCGACTACCGATTTCAAAGCCCTCGAAAAGGTCATCCGTCAAAAGCAAATCG
>CAIWTU010000097.1 GCA_903915655.1 uncultured Geobacter sp. | reverse complement strand
TTGCAGCCGAGGTATCGCCAAGGGTGGTCAGGCAATACGGGTGTGTATCTTTGTTATCTCCCATGCCGGGATAGTCCGGTATCACCACCACATAACCAAGCATTCCGAACAGATAGCCGAAAACCTTGGTAAACGTGCCGTCAATGAATGGCTTGGTCACCGACGGGGAGTATGCACGCAGCGTCTCGGTCGGATGAGTAAACAGCAGAATGCCCCGGTAATGAGAAAGTGAATATCGTGGCATCATCAACAAACCGGTCAGCTCCGGGCCCTCCTTGGTCTGTTTGTATACGATCTTGTGGAGGTCCACGAAGGCTGTATGCAGATAGGGAAGAAAACCCGCAGCATTCCAAACGGTCCCAATTAAAGCGATGATATCGATCGTAGGCAGTATGCCGCCGGCACCTTTTTTGTCTGCGTATGCTATGGTGTCGTAGCCGCCAAGGGTGTTACTCACTGTTGTCTTGTCCGCACCGCCTTCTAGTAATGCCTGCTTCACCTCGTCTAAACTGGAAAAACTTCTCTGGAACTCGGTTGAGACCAATACGGCGGGATCACCGTTGCTTAGGCTGTTGTCCGCCCCGCACCCTCCCAGAACCAACAGCATCAGGGCAATCAATAGGACGGTAAACATTAGAAACAGTTTTCTGAGCATATCCTTATACTCCTTGTCGGGTGTGCGTACCCCCAGTTTTATTTGCTGTCCGTATGTAAAAACAGAATGCTGAATCTCCCCGCCAAAGTCTGACTGCAGCTTTACTGGAGCTGCTGCACGCTTCGACGAGGCTTCTCTCAAAACTTCTGCGGCATAGCCGAGCGGAATCCCAAGGATTTAAGCCCGTGCCATAGTCACATAGTTTGCGGAGTATATACCTGGATCCATGATGTTCAAACATATTTATATACATTGACTGACGTCATCGACACATAGCTTGTCAATCAAATCAGATCTATTCACTCAATCCCTCTCAGTAAGTGAACTGGACTTTAGATTACAGGGGGGATGGGGGGGATGTTCAGGACTTGATAACTTGATAAGTAATGTTGAGCAAGAAAAGAAGATAAAACTGATAAGAGGAAAAGTATAGATCTAATTGCAGAGCTTATCGTCTATTTATTTGTCACCGTAAAACATCAATAGCAGTTTCGGTGCCATTATGAAGAAGCCAACAATCGGGAGAACCGGTGGACCCGGTTACCCTCAGCCGTTGAACAATCCATAGTGCCGAGCAGTGACCGGTCAGTTAACGTATCAGATTGAGCGGCCCCATAACAAGTTTAACCCGCTTCAGGGCGCAAGGGCTTTAGTCCAGTGAAGGGGCATCTTTTACCTTTTCGGCGTCTGCCCCTTATTGAAGCGGCTTCTCAAGAAGAGGTTTGATGAATTTTTCAAAGGTTGCCAGCTGTTTTGCAGAGAGCAGATCAAGGTTCACTTCATTATCCAGCAAAAAGGTTCCAACGCCGATGACCGTACGTGCCAGATAACCGGTCCCTTGCACAGCCCGTTCAATCTCATCTCTTTGTTTGCTTATCAGGTTGCGCAAGCTGCGCCGATCGATTCCCATTATTCTGACTCCTGTTATAGCTTCCCCAGCTTTTCATGTATTCGATTTATGAGCTCGGTAGCGGTACCCACTATATCGTCCCCTCGAAAGGTGAAATAGAAAAACAAAAAGGGACTCAGCAAAAGCTGAATCCCTAGTATAGTTTGGTTGCGGGGACAGGATTTGAACCTGTGACCTTCGGGTTATGAGCCCGACGAGCTACCAGACTGCTCCACCCCGCGTCATCTAACTCGACGAAAGTAACACAGACCTATAGTGCTGTCAATATAAAAATTGCAGGAATAACAAGATTGTTGGTTATTCCGTAATTACTATTGCCCCTTTACCGGCTTTTAAGGCAATTTTGTTTGCAGTTTCCAGGTCGAGACGGTTGCCGAGACGGACTCTATACAAAGTTCCCTTGCCAGCTATTTTCGATTCGATTACATTTGCCAGCAAGCCGTTTTTGTCGAGTGTTTCTTTTAAATCATCCGCTTCTTTTTTGAGGTGATAAGAGGCAACCTGGACGGTGTACTTTGCCTTATCGACGGCAGGTTTTTTTGCCGCTGACGCCGAGTCCGGGGAGATAACATCAGGAATTACCGCCTGGTGTCCGGTGATTTTATCTGGCGACTGCTTGACAGGCGGTTTTTGCTGTTGTTGTGTCTCGGTGGTTGACTGAACAGCTTTGGCAGGGGGTGCTACAGCGGTTTTTGCCGTAACCGGTTTCTCTACGTGGGGAGGATTAATGCCGCTACCCATTGCAGTAGTGCCTCCTTTTGGCAAAGTATAATAAAATGTCAAAGGGGCGTCGGGTGGCTTTGTGCCGGCAGGAGCGGGAGTTTTTTGCGCATCAGTGGGGAGTGCTGCAGCCCCGGATTTTTTCTGTTTTACCACCGTTTGCGAAACGGGCAGAGTGGTTGGAGGTACATTATTTTTATTGCATGCCTTATGAATGAACCACCCTGAAGTAAAACCAACGGTGTAGATAAGAAGAATGACCCCGAGAGCGAAAAAAATATATAATCCGGGCGCCTGTTTTCTTGGACGATTTTTACTTACCTGTCTTCGTTCGCTGTAATCAATTACCATGGAGTATTGCCTTTGTTACATTTTTTCTGGAGCGGAGATTCCAAGCATACAAAGGCCGTTTTTCAACGTCTGAGCAGTGCACTTCAGCAAGAAAAGCCTTGCAAGGGTCAACTCGGGATCTTCTCCGATAACCCGGTTTTTATTGTAGAAACTGTGAAACTGTCCGGCCAGCTCCTGCAGAAAGTATGTGATTCTGTGTGGTTCGAAAGATAGTGCGCTCCCTTCAACCACCTCGGGGAGAGTGCTGAGAGTCTTGATCATGATCATTTCTTCGGGAGTTCCGAGCTCTCTTCTTGCGATCTCACCGGAAACTGCGGGAATAACCAGCCCCTTTTCGTTGGCAGATTCTAAAATACTGCAGATCCGGGCATGGGCATACTGGACGTAGTATACAGGATTGTCGGCGCTTTGCCGTTTGGCCAGTTCGAGATCGAAATCTAGCTGGCTGTCGGAGCGGCGCATCAGAAAAAAGAAACGGGCTGCGTCTCGTCCCACTTCATCAACGACCTCTTTTAATGTGACGAATTCTCCGCTTCTGGTGGACATCGATACGGGAACACCGTCCCGCAGCAGAGAGACCAACTGCACTAAAACAACTCTGAGATCATCCGGGTTTCTGCCGAGTCCCTGTACGACCCCTTTAAGCCTTGGCACGTAACCGTGGTGGTCGGCGCCCCAGACATCAACAACCCAGTCCAGTCCGCGCCCGAATTTGTCATAGTGGTAGGCGATATCCGATGCGAAATAGGTGGTTGCTCCGTTGCTCCGTACTACGACACGATCTTTATCATCTCCAAAATCGGTGGTCCTGAACCAGAGGGCGCCTTCATCCTCATAAATCAACCCTTTTTCTCGCATCAATTCTATAGCTTCATTAACTTTTCCGCCGTCGAAAAGAGATTGCTCGGAATACCAGTTGTCAAAAGCCACACCGAAATCCTTCAGGTCTTTTTCTATCCCTCGAAGGATAATATCACCGCCGAATTTGGAGAAAAAAGCGACTGCTTCCGTTTCGGGTAGAAGCAGATGTTTATCGCCGAATTTCGTGATCGCATCCCTGGCGATATCTTTAATATAACTCCCCTGATAACAGGTTGCGGGAAATTCTATTTCATGCGCGAGGAGTTCCTTGTAGCGGAGATAAATCGACTTTCCAAGGGTGTCCATCTGGTTGCCGGCGTCATTTATGTAATATTCTCTTGAGACATCAAAACCCGCAGCCGAAAGTATTGACGCCAGAACATCCCCAGTTGCGGCGCCTCTGCCATGTCCGATGTGCAGGGGACCTGTAGGATTGGCGCTGACAAACTCCACCTGAACTTTTTTCCCGGCTCCGACACGGCTCCTGCCGTAGGCATCCCCGTCTCTGGCAATAGATTGCAGGTACTCTATCCAGACTTTATTGGCAATATGAAAATTAATGAATCCCGGTCCCGCAACATCGACTTTGGTGAAAATATCGGCAGCGGTGTCAAGGTGTCCAACAAGGATTTCCGCCACAATCCTGGGGGGCTTTTTTTCCACTCTGGCCAGGTGCATTGCGACGTTTGTTGCAAAGTCACCATGTTCGTCATGGGCCGGTTTCTCGATTACTATATTCGGGATCAGCCCGGACTGGAGGGTTCCATCGGCATAGCAACCTTCGAGACCTCTCCTGATAATATCCCGTAAAAGCACCTTCATAATTTCTCCTGGTATTGTGGTATTCTTATCCTCGACAGTTACTTTTTAGTTGGGAACTGATAGATAATCTCGTTTTTCCTCACCAGGCCGAAGTCCTTTCTGGCTAAGCTTTCAAGGTAGCGTCGATCTGATTTCAAAGCCTCGATCTCTCTTTTCAGCTGCTGATTTTCTAACAGTAGTGCTGCCGCGCGCAGTTGCAGGGCTTCTTTTTCCCTGGCCAGATGAGAAATCTTAAGCAGGCCCTGTTCCCCGAAGATGGTAAAGCAGAGAATGAATAAAATTACCCCGGCAGGGATGAGGTACATCCTTTTGTGCATGTAATCTCCGGAAAGATTCTAGCCTTTTTTCAATACCGCGACAAAATAGTCGACAGTTTTCTTGAGACCGGAATCGAGGGGTATTTCTGGTTTCCAGTTTAACTTTTCCATGGCCAGGGAAATATCCGGTTGTCTCTGCTTCGGGTCATCAGATGGAAGCGGGTTGAAAACAATTTTTGAGCTGGAACCGGTCAGGGCGATGATACGCGATGCGAATTCCAGAATCGTCGTCTCGGCGGGATTGCCGATGTTTATCGGCCCGGTTATCCCATCGCAGTTCATCATCCGGATCATTCCCTCAACCAGATCATCCACATAACAGAATGAACGGGTCTGCTGTCCGTCACCAAAGACCGTGATATCTTCCCCCTTGAGAGCCTGAACGATGAAATTTGAAACAACCCTCCCATCATTAAGAGCCATCTTTGGGCCATATGTGTTAAAGATGCGCATAATTCTGATTTCGACGGAGTTCTGCCGGTGGTAGTCCATCATCAGAGTTTCTGCAACCCGTTTCCCTTCATCGTAACAGCTTCTGATACCTATCGGGTTGACATTTCCCCAATATTCCTCGTTTTGTGGGTGGTTCAGCGGGTCGCCATAGACTTCCGATGTGGAGGCCTGAAGGATTCTTGCCTTGACCCGCTTGGCCAGTCCCAGCATGTTGATGGTCCCCATCACGCTGGTCTTGATTGTCTTTACCGGGTTGAACTGATAGTGAACCGGAGAGGCCGGGCAGGCCAGATTGTAGATTCTGTCTACCTCGAGGAGCAAGGGTTCGGTTACGTCGTGTCGGATTATCTCAAAATTGGTTTTTCCGAGAAGCGGAGCAATATTTGCCTTGCTGCCGGTAAAATAATTGTCGAGACATACGACGTCGTGCCCGTCGTTAACTAATCTCTCACAGAGGTGCGAGCCGATAAAGCCGGCGCCACCGGTGACAAGAATGCGCATGGGAGAATTCCTTCTAAGAGTTGAAATGTCTGCCGTTGCGGCCGATGGCTGAATATTCGAATCCGATGAATTTCATTCTGCCCGGATCATAAAGGTTGCGGCCATCGAAGATAAGGGGGGTTTTCAGTAATAGCTTTATCTTGTCAAAATCAGGATTGCGATACTCGTTCCATTCTGTAATTATTACCAGTGCATCTGCGTCCTGCAGTATATCGTACTGATTCGAACTGAAGGTGATCCGATCAGCGAAGATTTTTTTTGCTTCTTCTATCGCTACCGGATCGTGGGCACGAACCACTGCCCCCATTTCAAGTAACTGATTAATAATAACCAGAGAAGGTGCCTCGCGCATATCGTCGGTTCGCGGTTTGAATGCCAAGCCCCAGACTGCAATGGTCTTATCCTGAAGTGCTTTTGCACCAGAGTCGCTGGAAAAATATTTACCGATCTTGTCAGACAAAAGCAATTTTTGTCGGTTATTAGCCTCTTCCACCGCTTTCAAAATTACAAAGTCATAACAGCGTTCCTCACCGGTCTTTATCAGTGCCTTGATGTCCTTTGGAAAACAGGAACCCCCATAGCCAACACCCGGAAAAAGAAAATCGTAGCCGATGCGGGTGTCGGAACCGATTCCTTCCCGAACTGCCGACACATCCGCGCCCATCAACTCACAGAGATTGGCAATCTGGTTCATGAAGGAGATTTTTGTAGCCAGCATGGCATTTGCTGCGTATTTTGTCATCTCAGCGCTACGGATATCCATTACTATCAATCGATTTGTCCGACGCATGAAGGGGGCATAAATCTCCTTCATTATTTCTGCAGTCCGGACATTGTCCGTGCCGATGACCACCCGGTCCGGCTTCATAAAGTCATCAATAGCAGCCCCTTCCTTGAGGAATTCAGGGTTGGAAACCACGTCATACTCTAATTCGACAACCCTTTTTGCAAGTTCTTCACTTATTGCCTTGTGAACCTTGTCTGCCGTTCCGACCGGAACTGTCGATTTGTTGACAATAATCTTGTAGCTATCCATGTGAAGGCCGATATCCGAGGCAACAGCAAGCACATTCCTCAAGTCGGCAGACCCGTCATCTCCGGGAGGAGTGCCGACGGCAATAAAGTTGACCAGGGAAGCCTTCACGGCAGTTGAGAGATCGGTAGTGAAAGAGAGTCGGCCCTCCGCAACGTTCCGCAGAACCAATTCTTTCAAGCCCGGTTCATAGATAGGGAGGCAACCGGTCTGCAGTAAAGAGATTTTTTCTTCGTTCATATCAACGCAGATGACATTATTGCCGCTTTCGGCAAAGCAGGCTCCAGCTACCAGACCGACATAGCCGGTACCTATAACACAGATTTTCATAAAATAGATCCCCCGATAATAAACCTCTATTTGTATAACATAATAGAAGGCAACAATTCCAGACTTTTCCAGGAGAAAAGAGAGTGGTATGGTTTAAATCGCGTGAACATGGTTTTGATTCTGCCCGTAAGCCTTGTTTGCGATAGATAGTTTTCTGTCGTTAACATCCTTGACGGCAGATAACGTTACTCCGGTCGAGCTGAATACCTTGACCGGCAGAAGATAGAGGCTGAGCGTCGGCGACCGTAGCGGCGGGGCCACGACTTCGGATTCCCGATCGGGATGGTTACCTTTGAAGGGTAGGGGGGTAGAGCTGAATTCAGCGAAGAGGGTCGAATAAACGATGACAAGCTACCATGTCAGCTGTAGTAGTGCTTATGCAGCAGTTTGTCCTGTTTGTAGAGCTCGAAGGGTACGTGAGAGGATATCTATGGCGTTTCATTCAACAAAAAGGGAGCAGCCTGTTGGGCTGACTCCCTGTCATTATTATGGTGGAGCTGAACAGGATCGAACTGTCGACCTCTTGACTGCCAGTCAAGCGCTCTCCCAACTGAGCTACAGCCCCACATAGACTCTTGCTTATATCAAAAGAGTGATGCCATGTCAATATAATATTTATTCCTGGGTTGCGGGAATTCATCCTTGACGGAGCATATCTCTTCCGTTATAATCCCAAAAATATGCCGGAGTGGTGAAATAGGTAGACGCACTGGACTCAAAATCCAGCGGGGGTAACTCCATGCCGGTTCGATTCCGGCCTTCGGTACCAAGTTCTCAGTAAACTCTGTAAAAACAAAGAGTTGCAAGAAAATAGGCTGACCCCTTTCTCATTTGGGATACCAGATGAGATACCAAGGGGGTCGGCCTTTTTTTTCAAGACCAAAATATCCTTTTACCGAAAGGAAAACCGCTATTTCATTTGAAGGTTCCAAAAGACCTTATTGTCATGACTGTCGGGATAAAATATCAAAAACTCTCCAAAAAATCGCAATCGAAGTTTCTGAAAAATTGTTGACTGTTCCCCATTTCAGGTGGTATTCATCTATAATCTGCGCAAAGCAGATTCCTATCCTTTGAAGGGAGAAATACCGAAATCTGGAATATGCATGTCTGGCCATATCTGCCTTGATCATGGAGTTTATCGACAGCTTTCTGGGGATGATGTATGGAACGGTTCTCAGTCCGCTTTTGATCATCATGGGTTACAATGCGAAAGACGTTGTCCCTTCCATTCTTATTTCACAAGCCATCGGCGGTTTCATCGCTTCCTACCGGCATCATCATTTTAAAAACGCCGATTTCAATTCCGGCACCACCGATCAACGGATTGCGGTAACGATCATCTGGTTCGGCGTCTTTGCCTCTCTCCTTGGCGTATTTACATCCGTATCAATTTCTCCCAAGGTACTGAATACCTATATTGGTCTGCTTGTAGCCGTCATCGGTGTAATGATTCTGTGCGGCCGATCCCTGATCCTGACCAACGGGAAGATTTATCTCTTGGGATTTGTCAGCGCTTTCAATAAGGCACTGTCCGGGGGTGGATTCGGTCCTCTTGTTGCGGGGGGGCAACTTGTTTTCCGCGACCGGTCGGAAAAGGGGGCAATCGGCTCCACCGATTTTGCTGAGGCTCCGATCTGTCTCTTCAGTTTTTTGCTCTGGGTATTTTTCAATGGTTTTCCACCTGCCGCTTTGTATTTGCCTCTCTGTATCGGTTCAGCCATTGGCGGTTTCTTCGGACCAAACTGTCTAAGTAAAATAAAATCCCCCGCGAAGTTGAAAAAAATATTGGGCGCCCTGGTTCTTTTCGAGGGATTGTGGGTCCTTTACAAGGTTTGGGGCAAGTAAAATGCACCAGCGGGAAGAACTATGAACTCTTATAGGCTGTCGTATTTGAAGAATCTGGAGTCGGAATCGATCCACATCATGCGCGAGGTTGCGGCTGAATTCAGGAATCCTGTCATGCTCTATTCCGTAGGCAAGGATTCCAGCGTAATGGTGCGATTGGCCCAAAAGGCCTTCTATCCGGGCAAATTTCCCTTCCCGCTGATGCATATCGATACGGGATACAAATTCCCCGAGATGTACGCATTCCGGGAGGAGTTCTGCCGTCAGATCGGGGCGGAACTGATCGTTGAGAGAAATGAGCATTGGATTGCCCAAGGGTGTCATCCGCTTAAGAGCGGTGTCGATAAATGTTGCAGTTATCTGAAGACCGGCGCTTTGCTGGACGCTATGCGCAAGCATCGGTTTGATGCGGCATTCGGCGGCGCGAGAAGGGAAGAGGAAAAATCCCGCGCCAAAGAGCGGATTTTCTCCGTCCGGGACCCCTTCGGTCAATGGGATCCGAAGAATCAACGGCCTGAACCGTGGGATCTCTACAACACCCGGATCAACGAGGGGGAAACGGTGCGGATTTTCCCCTTGAGCAACTGGACGGAGCAGGATATCTGGGAGTACATCAAACAGGAGAAAATTCCCATCGTCCCGATTTATTTCGCTCGCGAGCGGGATGTTGTCGTTCGCAACGGGATACTCATCCCCCTTGCCGCCTGCTCCTATGGTGATCCTAAAGCCGGAAAGAATGCCACCGCGGAAGAAATCACGAGAGTCATCTGCCGTTTCCGTTCTCTGGGTTGTATTCCCTGTACGGGCGCCATTGCTTCAACAGCTACCACGATCGACGAAATCATCGGCGAAGTACGGGCCGCGAGAAAATCGGAACGGGAAAATCGTGTAATTGACCTGACCAGCGACAGTTCGATGGAGCAAAAAAAGAAGGAAGGGTATTTCTGATGCAGTACGGTGAAAAATCCCTGCTCCGCTTTACGACCACCGGTAGTGTCGACGACGGGAAATCGACGCTGATCGGCAGACTCCTCTACGAGACGAAATCGATCTATGAAGATCAGTATGCGGCGATTGAAAAAATTTCCCAAAGGAAAGGGTTTAAGGAAGCTGATCTCGCCTATCTCCTCGATGGCCTGGCGGCGGAACGGGAACAGGGGATAACGATCGACGTGGCCCATCGGTATTTCGAGACGCCGAAGCGAAAGTTCATCATTATGGATACGCCGGGGCATCTTCAATACACCCGCAACATGGTCACGGGGGCATCCCATGCCGATTGCGCCGTCATCATCATCGATGCCCGCAACGGAGTCTTGACCCAGTCTAAAAGGCACGGGTTCATTCTTTCTCTGTTGCAAATTCCCCATCTGATCGTGGCGGTCAATAAAATGGATCTTGTAGATTATCAGGAAGATTCCTATGCCGCCATCGTCGAGGCGTATCAAGACTATTCGCAAAAGCTCGACATCCACGACGTCACCTTTATCCCGGTTTCGGCCCTTAAAGGGGATAATGTCGTTGAAAAGAGCGGGAAGATGCCGTGGTATGACGGCCCAACCCTCCTTTATTGCCTCGAAAATATCCATGTCGCCGCCGACCGGAACCTCGTCGACTTCCGCTTCCCCGTCCAGTATGTCATTCGTCCCCATCAGGATTTTCGTGGTTTTGCCGGTAAAATCGTCTCCGGAACAATCGTCCCTGGAGAAAAGATCGTCGTTCTCCCTTCCGGGAATAGAGCCGTCATCAAATCCATCACAACCTACGACGGCGATCTGCCAGAGGCCTTCGTCCCTCAATCGGTAGTTCTGACGTTGGACCGCGAGATAGACGTCAGCCGTGGGGATATGATTGTCCGGGAAAAGAACCTGCCGCAGGCAGGAAACAGCCTGGAAGCGATCATCTGCTGGATGGATGAAACGGCCTTGTCGACGACTAAGTCATACATCCTGAAACAGACGACCCGGCATGTCCGGGCCCTTATCAAAAAGATAGTCTATAAAATAGAGATCGATACTCTGCACCGGATGCCGGCTGACACCTTTTTATTAAACGAAATCGGGCGGGTGGAGATCAGCGTCGCCACCCCCATTTTTTATGATCCTTATCGAATCAACCACGCAACTGGCAGCTTTATCCTCATTGATCCCCTGACGAACAACACAGTCGCCGCAGGGATGATCCGGAACGCCCCACGAAATATCAGATGCGAGATCAGTGCTGTCCGTGCAGAGGGCGCCGGGACGGGGAACGCTGCGTCAAAATCGCCCGATACCGTCTGGAGCGACTGGAACATTCCCCGCGAGACGAGAGAAAGGCAAAACGGTCACCACGCCGCCGTCTTCTGGTTCACTGGCTATTCGGGTGCCGGTAAAACGACGATTGGCAAACTCCTGGAAAGAAGGCTTTTTGATGCTGGCTACCGGACGATGCTCCTGGATGGGGATCAACTGAGGCACGGCCTGTGCGGGGATCTCGGTTTTTCGGTAAGGGATCGGCAGGAAAATATCCGCCGCGCAGGGGAGGTCGCGAAGCTTTTCTTTGAAGCCGGCCATATCGTCATCTGCACCTTCATCTCTCCTTTCGCGAGGGACAGGCAGTTTGTCCGTTCCCTCTTCCCCAAAACAGGCTTTTTCGAGATTTACGTCAACTGTAGTCTGGAAACCTGCATCAAACGCGATCCCCATGGTCTCTATAAAAAGGCGCTGGCAGGAGAAATATCTGAATTCACTGGCGTGAGTTCGCCGTATGAAGAGCCGCCTGACCCCGAGGTTGTTGTGGAAACTGAAATACAGAGCGTGGCCAATATTGTCGATATGCTTTTGGGGCGGCTCATACGTGAAAATATCATTCGGGAAGATGCCTTGGTATAAGGCATTATCATTTTTACTATACATGACATTGCGCTTGGCATAACATACATCAAACTGATGTTGATTCATTATTTATGGTATATCACAGAAGCTCTCTCTGGATAGCGAAAGCGGCATTTGATTGGCGCCCTTGAGTTATGGGAACGATGTCTGTACTATGGAGAGGAAAAGGGAAATGATGGAACTGCAAAAAAAGATCGTTCGCACTGCGGACGTTGTGTCAGCGCCTGTTCAGGAGGAACTGGTGATGTTCGATGTGGACGCCGGTAAATACTACGGCTTAAATGAGATGGCCGCCGCTATCTGGCGATGTTTGGAAAATCCGGTGACTGTCGCGGCCCTTTGCGCCGAACTGCTGAATGACTTCGACGTGTCGCCTGAGCAATGCCGTCTGGAGGTTCTGGCTTTTCTATCAAAACTGGAGACCAAGGGCCTGATCCGGACAGTGGAACAGAAGGGATGAATGGGGTTGCTCCCCTGGTTGAAATCATCGCCAGCCCCAGATTGGATGGGAGAGGAACTATTGCATGAGCGCTATCTTTGGTCTTGTCTATCTTGATGGCCGTTCTGTTCCACCGGAGCGGATGGAAACCATGCGCCGCGCCCTCAACGGCTGGGGTCCTGACGGCATGGACAGCCGCATAAAAGGTTGCGCCGGCCTTGGACACGCGCATCTCTGCACCACGCCTGAAGCCCACCATGAACAAATGCCCTGGGAAGGAACTGATTCCGGAATCTTCGTAACCGCCGCTGCCCGTCTGGACAATCGGGACGATCTTTGCGACTTTTTCCACATTCCTCTGTACGAGCGATCCACCTTGCCCGATGGCCGCCTTGTCGCTTTGAGCTTTGAACGCTTCGGGGAAGACGCCCCTGCGCGTCTGTTCGGCGACTGGTCATTTGCCGCCTGGGACGAGAAGCGCCGCCGCCTTTTCGTCGCCCGCGATCATCTGGGCAATACGGGACTCTTTTACTGCTACAAGCCCCCTTTTTTCGCTTTTGCTTCAACCCCGAAGGCAATTCTTGCCCTTCCCGAGTTCCCTGCGATTCTGGACGAAAGGAAGCTTGCCCACTATCTCGCCATCTTCCCGAGCGCTGAAGACGAATGGTCGCGAACATTCTGGCAGGATATCCGTATTCTGTTGCCCGCCAATTGCCTGACCGTAACTCCCCAGGTGCTGCAACTGAGGAAATACTGGCGCATAGACAACATCACTCCCGTCCGCCTCGCCTCCGATACGGAATATCTGGAAGGATTTCGCGCCCATTTTCGGAGAGCCGTTCAGGTGCGCCTGCGCTCCGACCGCCCTGTAGGGAGCACACTGAGCGCCGGCCTTGATTCAGGTTCCGTCACGGCCCTGGCGGCAGAGGCTCTCCAAGCCGCCGGACAGACCCTGACCGCTTTTACATCCGTGCCCCTCTACCCTGCTGCGCATCTTGTCCCTGGCGCGCTGGCCGATGAATGGCCTCTTGCCCGCACCGTAGCCGAAAAATATAACAATATCGAGCATGTCCCCATAGGGGCAACGGACATATCCCCTCTCAAGGCGGTTCATGACAGACTCGACATGTTCGGTCATCCCCTTCACGCGGCGGCGAACCTTTATTGGCTTTGGGCTATCAACGATGAGGCCAGGCAGCATGGAATAGGGGTCATCCTGACGGGTCAGTTGGGAAACGGCGGGATCTCCTGGAGCGGCGGGAGCAACAGAATTTTGTATCTTCTGGCGCAGCATCGCTGGGGAGAGGGAATGAACGCCCTGCGGGCATACAGGGAAAAACTGGGCTGCTCCTGGTATCGAACCTTCCGCCGCCATCTGATAGCTCCTATCCTTGGCCCCCTATGGCGAAGGCGGCGACGGCTCACTCACCCCACGGAAGCGGCCTGGGGTGAACAGAGCGCCATTCACCCGGAATTTGCCCGCCGCTTGGGCCTGATGGATGCCATTTGCAAGCATAACTCTGATCCGGTGTTCGCGAGGCCACGGTCTCCTGAATTGGAGCGGCGGCGTACTATTGAGGTGAATGCCCCCCTCTGTTATATTCATCACCACGCAGGCGCCGCCTTCCAGATGGATGTCCGGGATCCGACCGCCGATATTCGGTTGCTGGAATACTGCTTTGGCGTCCCCGAAGAACAACACAACCTTGACGGTGGAGAACGGATGCTGGTGCGCCGGTCAATGGCCGGCATCCTGCCCGAGGAGGTGCGCTGGAATGTCATCCGGGGGAAACAGGCTGCCGATGTGGGACGGCGACTGTTGGATTACCGGGATGAAATGGAAGAGGAATTAAGGTTGCTGGAATCCCACGCGGCGGTCGCTGTATATCTGGACTGTCGCGCCCTGCGGAGGGTATGGCACTCTTTATCGGCGGGGATCACACCCCGGACAAACCGACAGGCGGCGTCACTCCTCATGCGGGGGGTCATGGCGGGGCGTTTTGTCATGAATTTATCAACTTAACAACGTATGGAGAAGAAAAGATGGAAAACGAGACGATTGACGGAAAAGGCATGAACCAAATGAGCAAATCGCTGACGGATGTCGATAGAGCTTCGCTCAAGCGCCCCTGGCAATCACCGGAGATTAAGGAGCATGATTTCAGGGAAACAGCCTTGATGGATAATGAAACAGGGGGTGATATGGTACAATACGGCTCATAAGCAGAGAATTTTTTACGGGAAATCGAATATGCCCGCTTCAAGCCCCGCATGGCATCGCCTTGCCGGATCAACGGCATGGCGATGCCGGGGGGATATTACACTGCATCTCAGGAGGCCCATGTCCTTGAACTATCGCCGCTGTATGGTGCTAACATACTGTCGAGAGGGGGCGCTTTTCGTCAAGCCGCCCCATGGAGACAAGCTTTTAAGTCTGGCGGGAACGGGAAGACGGATTTGGGAATATCTGGAATACCCTGTCACAGTCGAGGAGATCGCCCGCAAGCTGGCCTGCGAGTTTGCGGGCGATATAAAAAAAATCGTCGAGGATACGGGACGATTCCTGACATCATTGCAGGAACGGGAATTGGTGGAAACCAGAAGCGATGCGCCGTCGCCTGAAGAACGGCAACGGTTCCGCTATCTATGGCTTTTGAAACGCGCCCTGGTCAACCTGATCTATCCCGAACATGAACTGCGGATGCGGTTTCTCGAAAAGCAGGACGCCGGAATGAGCGATCTTGACCGAAGACGTTACCTGCGCGATATCCGGTATCGGGAACCTGATTTGCACCAGGCATTGATCACCTCAAAACAGGTAACAGGTAAAGCCTCAAAGAAAGCTTATTTTTCTCATACTATAATTGGCTTGCTTGCGCTGGATAACATAGAACGATGCGCCGAAATAGTCTTTGCCGAGGATATACCCGGCGATTTTCTGGAAGCTGGCGTCTGCCAAGGCGGCGCCGCCGTATTCATGCGGGCCATTCAGACGGTCTATGGCGATAAGCACCGCCGCCTGTGGGCGGCGGATTCCTTTGAGGGACTTCCTCTACCGAAGTCTCAGTTTGACCTGGACTCCGGCATCGACTTTTCCGAACCACTCTTTCCGGAATTGGCGTTCAGCCTCGAAGGTGTGCGGGATCATTTCATCCGTTACGATCTTTTAGACCCGGGGGTCGTTTTTCTGCCAGGCTGGTTTGCCGACACCCTCCCGACCGCTCCCATCGAGCAGCTTGCCATCCTGAGACTGGATGCAGACATGTACGCTTCAACGCTGGACGCCCTGGAGTACCTATATCCCAAGGTCACGCCTGGAGGGTTCGTCATTGTGGATGATTACGGTTATTATGCAGTCTGCCGCCAGGCAGTAGAAGAGTATCGTACCAAACAGAACATTGACGAGCCCCTTCAGTTTGTCAATTGGTCATGCGTCTATTGGCGGAAACGAAGATGAAACAAAGCCACAAATCAACGCCGACCATTTCCGTAGTCATGCCCGTCTATAACTGTGCTGCTTTTGTCGCTGAGGCTATAGAATCCATTCTTGTGCAGAGCTTTGCGGACTTTGAGTTTATCATCGTGGACGATGGGTCCACAGACGGTACTCCGGATACCATCCGTGACTACGCCAGACAGGACAAGCGGATACGTCCATTCTTTCTTGAGCATAGTTACGCTGCCCGCGCCACCAACATCGGTGTTCGACATGCGCGAGGTCAATGGTTCGCTCGTATGGATGCCGATGATCTCTCACTTCCCCACCGGCTGGAAACCGAGCTTGCCTGGATCAAATCAACCGGCGTGGATCTGTGCGGCAGCCAGGCAGGATTATTCGGAAAGCGAGAGGGTGTTTTATGGTTTCCAGAAGATCACGACGCCATGCAGAGGGAATTGCTTTTCCGTATTTGCTTGCCTCATCCCGCCGTCATAATGGCGCTATCCATATTGAAGGAATATCCGTACAATGAGTTTACATACACTGATGATTACGAAATGTGGACGCGTTTGGCGCCAAGGTTCCGAATGGGCAATGTTCCGGAAGTTCTTGTTCATTGCCGTGTACATCAAAACCAAACCGTCAATGTTCATATGAAACAAATAAGGTCTGACTTCAAGAAATATCGGTTCTCCTATTTTTACACCCTGTACCCCCACACCCCTTTGCCCGACTATCTGGCCCTGGCAAGGGTTTCCGACCGGCAACCCATGTCGAGCATTGCAGAACTGCGTCGGGCGGGGCAGTGGCTTGTGGAGTTGGCCCGGCACCCTGACCCGTTATTGCGGGAAAAAATGGTCCGGCGGTGGCAGAAAACATGTAAATGCTCAATGGCTTTGGGGGATGAATGCGAGGCCGTTTTTCAGAAGTACCGGGGACAGTTTGATGTTGCCGATGAAAATGGTGGATACGACGATTTATAGGTTCATCATGGGCAATGAATATTATTATATTTTATAAGGAGCATCCATGAAGAATAAGAACATTTCAACAGGGAGTATCGTCCACCAGATTGAAGACATTGTCGCCAGCGACATTGACGATGAGAAGGTCATGATGAGTGTAGAAAAGGGCCAGTACTACAGTCTGGATCCCATCGGCAGCCGTGTGTGGGAGCTGATCGAGGGACCGGTCAAAGTATCGGACCTTATCGATGCACTGCTTACGAAATACGACGTGGACCGTGAGACTTGCGAACAGGACGTATTGGCGTTTTTGGAAGAACTCAGAGAAGATGGGTTATTGCAGGTGGAAGGTTAGATGAGCGGAGCAGACTGCTTGCATAACCCACGGGAAATTATGAATTATGGATTATAAACGATGAGTTTTATCTTCGGTGTCATTGATTTTAGCAAAAAGCCTGTTAAACCGGAGGAAATCAGAGCTTTGGCCCATGCCGTAAAATGGGAAGGCTTCAACGAACAGATTGAGGTTGAGGAAGGTTGTGCCATCGGTTATAGCGGACATCCTGAACGGAATCCGAAGGCCGGAATTTTCAAAAACGAAGAACTTATCGTTTTGGCCGATATCCGGATTTATAATGCCGGAGAATTAAAAAAATCAGTTGACTTTGAAAGCCCCGCAGAAGCCTTCGCCAGGGCCTATCTCCGTTGGGGCGTTCACTGCGCCGACCGGATCAACGGCGATTTTGCCGTGGTGGTGATTGACCGGGCAAAAAACGGAGTCCATTTGTTTCGCGACCAGATCGGCGCCCGCCCCTTAACCTATTGTTTCCATGAAAAGCGGCTGATTTTTGCATCGCATGAGTTCGGCATCGTAAAGTCAGGGCTTGTATCACCTTCCCTTTCCGAAGAAAAATTGATCCGCCGGTTCTTCCGCTTTAAAGAAGAATATTCGCAAACAGTATTTCACGACATCTTTAAAGTAGTGCCGGGGCATTCTGTTTCATTTTTATCGGACCGGAAACAAATCACGAAATACTGGCGGCCGGAAGATATAAAGCAAAATAAAACCCTTTCGTTTGAGGATGCCGCTGCACGATTGCGGCAGTTATTGCTGGCTGCTACGCTGAACAGGATGGAGCCGGGCAAAACCGGGGCGCACGTCAGCGGCGGGATCGACTCGACCGGTATTGCTTCTATTGTGGCTGACCAGATCGGGGATAAAACAGAACTGCTCGGCTATTCCTGGTCCCCGGAAGAGTTGACGGGGGAAGTAGAAGGGGTCAATGAGAAGGAATTTATTGAAGCCTTTTCCGTCGAAAAGGGGGTGCCGGTAAAATACCTGCGACTGGAAGAAAACGAATCCGTCAGGGACTCTCTTCTCCCGGAATTCGAACAAATGCATATTGAGCATCCGACAATGCAAATGGCCGGAAAAGATGGCGTTCGAGTTCTTTTTACTGGATGGGGTGGAGATGAATTTGTTTCGCTGAGTACACGCGGAACATTTAACCATCTGTTTTTCAAGTTCAAATGGTTCACTCTCCTGATATTTATCCGAAAAGTCGGGATCAGATCAACTGTTAGCCGTTTTCGGACGGATATATTACCCCTTCTGGTGCCATTTGGTTTGATTAAACCCTATCAAGCTCAGTATACCGACTGGTCAAAGCTACGTTTTCTGAAAGCATTATTTATTCTGAAACATTGGAAGTTGCTGTTGTTCCATGAACGGAAAAATATCTTCGGTTATGGAAACCGTACCCGGTTTATGCTGAATTTACTTGAAAATTACCATATCCCGGAACGTATGGATAACTGGGGGATGCATGCCGAACGGTATCGGTTTGAATACAAATATCCATTGCTCGATAAAGATCTGCTGGAATTCTGGTTTTCTATCCCCATTGAATACACTTACCGGGATATGCAATCGCGCTTCCTGTTCCGGGAAGCCATGAAAGGAATCCTCACAGAAAAAGTAAGGGTACGAAAAGAGAAGGGGGAAGGCTTACGGATAGCCTATTCCCGACAAAACATGAGAAACGGCAAGAGTTGCCTGGCGCAACTGTTTTTTGCCATTCCGGAGAAGGAACAGCTATCTTTTTTCCAGCCAAAAGCATTTGAAAATTTGATTAACCAACTGTCTGAGAAGCACAAGATCAAAGAAATATTGGATTACCAAAAACTC
>CAIWTU010000096.1 GCA_903915655.1 uncultured Geobacter sp. | reverse complement strand
GAACCGCTGGTCAAAAAACATCCGAAACTGGGAACCAGTGGAAACTGTTTATCTTAACCCTGAATCAACGGCGGAAGTCACACTTCTTGCCGCCTCATAAATATTCAGCAGAGGCGACAACTATCTTGACACCCGCCGGTAGTCAATATTTCGTCATACTACTATGACCAATTTTTTATGTATTAAATCGTTTTTTGTTATATAAAAAATCAGTGGATTGGCGTTTAGAGAAGGCTATCGGTGGGTCAGGGAGGCTATACGGACTATGGGACTTGAGAATTTAACAAGGAGGTCTCTTACTTTCACACCGGTAAAAGCTTTATATTCTGAAGTGGTGCGGATTTTTGAGACAGGTGTATAAGCAATGGGTAGAACAAAAAAAGGAGAGATCCCATGCCACAACACCGAACACGCCACAGTGCAGACTTTAAAGCCAAGGTAGCCTGAAGTGGTATGAAATAAATGGACACTTAACGAAGATTGGGTTAATACCCCTCAAGGGAGGTGTTCAATGTCAGAAAAGAGAAGGCAGTACACGCAGGAGTTTAAAGATTCTGCAGTGAAACTGATAACTGAGCAGGGTTATCAGCTTTCCGAGGCTTCACGTAGTCTTGGAGTTAATCTCAGTGTCTTACGCCGCTGGAAAAAAGCTGCGGTAGTTGAAAACAGTAGTGCGTCAGTTCCGGAAAAAGAAGATCTTTATGCAGAGTTAGCTCGGCTGAAGAAAGAGAACCATCGGTTGAGGCTGGAGCGAGAAATATTAAAAAAGGCGGCGGTCTTCTTCGCGAAAGAGTCGGGGAACGGTATCGACTGATTGATACCGAGAAGAAGGCCTATCCCATAGCGCTGATACCGTTAAACCAAAATAAAATTAACTGCGAAACTTCAAAAGCAGAGTACTAAACCAAATCCCAAATATTACAGTCCCTGCACCAACAAACCAACCAAAAATGGCGCGCCCGGAGGGATTCGAACCCCCGACCAATGGCTTCGAAGGCCATTGCTCTATCCAGCTGAGCTACGAGCGCATATAAAATGGGTGGGGAATTTATGGAAAACTGGACGGGTGTAAAGGTAATAGCGCTTGATTGTGCGGAATATCAATTCCGAGGATAAAGTATAATGTATTCTTGAACATGTCAATGGCAAAGTTTTTATATCTCAAAGGCGGCCGCCCCCAATTGGTGTCACTCTCCGAATATCCCAGGAAGGCATTCTCTTTGGATTCATAGCAAGTCCGGCAGACGCCTATACTGTTCCCTTCAGGTATCCCAGCCTTTTGTCCAGCGGAAATTTCTCTATTGCATACCGTAGCATCGTTCTCGGCATCTGGTTGTAATGTATGGCAAGAAAGAGCTCTTCCCTCTGGAGGTCGCGCTTCCCCACTTCCCTGAGCATCCAGCCGACCGCCTTGTGAATCAAATCTTCACTGTCCGACAGGAGCATCCCGGCAATCGCCAGCGTTTCGTCAAAGATACCCCGCTTGATGTAGTGGAACGTTGCAAGGATGGCAATCCTCCTTTCCCAGAGGCTGCTTGACCGTGCCAGCTGATAAAGGGGTGCCTTGCTCTTTTCAGCCAGGTATGCTCCGACGATCTGCTCTGAGGAAAGATCGACAAGGTCCCAACTATTAATAAAACGGGTGTGGCCCAGGTAGCTATCGTAAATATCGGTCCTGACGGCTTTGTCACCTCTGGCATACCGATGTACCAGGATCAGCAGGGCAAGGAACCTCTCCTCGTGATAGTCAGACCGGAGCAGCCGTTCGACAAGTTCAAGGGGGATATCCTGGTTCTCTTTGGAAAGCCTCCGAAGGACCGGAACGCGAATCCCCCTGAAGATATCGCCTTCACCGTATTCGCCAGGTCCGGTTTTGAAGTACCTCTGCAGGAACAGGGCATCCTCGGGATTTGAGAGAGTCACCAATTGACCTTGTATTTTGTTCAGCATGCCCCTCTCCCCTCCCTCGAATGGTTGCACCAAACAACCGGCTGCTTTTTGTCGAGCAGAGACCAACTCCGCCCTCACACCCCAATTCCGGAACGTCGGATCTTCACCTTTCTCCAGGGCAAGCAGGGCGGCCTTGCGATCGAGACCCCCGGCATAGCCGGTCAGGGAACCGTTTGTCCCCACCACACGGTGGCACGGGATGATAATAGAAAGCGGATTGCGCCCTACGGCACCCCCAACTGCCTGGGCCGAGGGGGTGGGGGATTCACGCTCCGCTCCCAGTTGCCGGGCCAAAGCCCCGTAGGTTGTCGTCTCCCCTGACGGTATGGTGCGCAGAAGCGCCCATAGCGCCATTTGAAATGGGGTCCCCTTGGGGGAAAGTGGAAGATCGAAGGAGCGGAGCTCCCCGTCAAAATAGGAAGCAAGTTGACTGCGTAGCGCCACGAAAACGGGATGGTCAGAGTCCTCCATCCACCCCCCGAGATCTTTCGGAGCATATTTTTGCCCGACAAACCAGAGCCCTGAGAGGGCGTCACACTCCACCAGCGCGTCCATTTCACCCAATGGTGTCTGGATACGGCATTTTCGTTTCATGGTCTACCCTCCATCAAAAGTAATCCGTTTCCATCCGGAAACTCCGGATGAGAAACCCACTCCCGCACAGGTGAGAGAAGATCACCGGTTATTCATCCCGGTAATCGAAGCATAGCACAGTTCGGGGTATTTGTGGCCGCCGCTTCTGGAGATGATTCTATTTTTACCCGTCGGATTTCCTGGTGCAAACCGATAATGTCGGACTGAAAAAGCTGAATTGTGGAAAAAATGTTGAATTCGTCTGTTGCATCAATATCCCAACTGTGTTAGTAGTTTGAATACGGTGTTATGATAGAAAAGTACTTAAATATAAGGAGGAGAAAATGTTTGCTGTTATTGTAAAAGTCCATATCAAACCGCAACACAAAAAAGAGTTTTTAGATGCAATGCTTGACGATGGCCGCGGATCAGTACAGAAAGAGCCAGCTTGCCTGCTCTTTAATGTCGTTCAAGACCAAGCCGACTCAAACTGCCTTCATCTTTATGAGGTATATCGGGATGCTGCGGCCTTTGAAGCACACAAGAGCACGCCCCACTTTGTCCGCTGGGTTGAAACAACAAAGGATTGGCTTGCCAAACCACTTGATATAGCAACAGGTTTTCATCTTTTTCCAAATGATGACGTCTGGCAGAAACAAGGCTGACAAATAGCTGGCCGTTGTTGCGCCGATGAACCTTAGGGTGGTGTAGTTTGATGACCTTGATCAGACGCTCCACCTTTTTTATTCAATAAAAGTATCGGCAGTCCTCGACTCCTTCACCTTGGAAATCAGCACCTCTTTATTGGTTTATTTCCTGAGGGCGCTCCCCCGAACGAAGAACAAAATTCCCCTGCCAACAATGGCTCTGATCAAGTAGTTTCCCCCCTGAAGTCGAAAACCCCTCTCAATTATCCTGTATGAAGCATCTTTCGGGAACAAACTTCTATCCGCAATTGTCTAACAGCTAAGATCAGGATTTTTTCGGTTACAGAGAATACGGTAAGGCGATAAAAGTTGGGTCAAGCAGAAGAGAGAGGGAAAGATCGAGAATATCCTCAAGAAGCTTTCTGCAGATTCTGTTTGTCTGCTTCTGAACGCGATATACTTCAAAGGTATCTGCAAAAGGGGGTGCCGCTCATAGACTTTCTAAATTGATCAGATTCAATGGGAAGTTTGAATCCTGCACGACGATAACTCAAAGGAGGTTACCAGTGAAAAATGTTAAAAGAGGGTTAATGGTTATTTTTGTCTTGGTGTCCGTATTTACATGGGCATTGGCATCCGGTCAGTCGCAGAAGTCGGAGGAGCGGACTTTGTCGCCCTATTTCTTTGTCAATAGCGATAGCCCGGATACGGACAGGTTACCGCTCAAATCCACATCGGCAGCAGTCAATATTTCCGGAGTGATTGCCGATGTGTTGGTGACACAAGTTTATAAGAATGATAGCGGCAGACCGCTGGAAGCAATCTATGTTTTTCCGGCATCTACCCGCGCCGCTGTTTACGGAATGAAAATGACCATCGGCAAAAGGGTGATTGAAGCAAAGATAAAAAAGCGCGATGAAGCGCGCAAAGAATACGAAAAAGCGAAGGAAGCCGGTAAAAGCGCGTCACTTCTGGAGGAGCAACGTCCCAATGTATTTCAGATGAATGTTGCCAATATCATGCCCGGCGATGAGATTAAAGTGGAGCTCAAATACACAGAATTGTTGATACCTACAGATAGAGTCTATGAGTTTGTCTATCCGACAGTTGTGGGACCGCGATATTCCAATCAAAAGGGGGTGGGCAGAGCTCCTTCTGAACAGTGGGTGAAAAATCCCTTTCTGCATCAAGGCGAATTATCTGCAACTACCTTTGACATTAAGGTAGCGATCAATGCCGGTATGCCTATTAAAGATTTGACTGTCACTTCACACAAAGTAAACGCCGCCTATGAAAGCGGGTCACGCGCAAAAGTATTGCTGGATAAGGGTGACGCCAATGGCGGGAATCGTGATTATATCCTCCGTTATCGTTTAGGTGGCGATACAATTCAAACCGGACTTCTTTTGACGGAGGGTGAAAAAGAAAACTTCTTTGTCCTTATGATGCAACCGCCAAAAAGAGTCGTCAGCGCCAGCATTCCTGGGCGTGAATATATCTTTATCGTGGATGTCTCCGGGTCGATGCATGGCTTTCCGCTGGATATCTCTAAAAAGCTGATGTCCAACCTTATCGGGAATCTGCGTCCCACTGATCGCTTTAATGTTTTGCTCTTTTCCGGCGGATCATCTCTGATGGCCGAAGAATCTCTTCCGGCAACGGAAGCTAATATTCAAAAGGCTATATATATGATAGAGCATCAGCAGGGTGGCGGTGGCACGGAACTCCTTGCCGCACTCAAACGCGCCCTGGCGCTCAAAAAAGAAGCCGGTTATGCTAGAACGATTGTGATTGCCACTGATGGCTATGTCAGTATCGAGGAAGAGGCCTTTGATCTTATCCGCAATAATCTTGGCAATGCCAATATGTTCGCCTTTGGTATCGGTTCCAGCGTCAACCATCACATAATTGAAGGTATGGCACATGTGGGGATGGGTGAGCCTTTTATTATCACAAAGCCGGATGGAGCGCAAATTCAGGCGGAGCGCTTCCGCAAGCTGATTGCATCACCGGTGCTTACGCAGGTAAAGGTAAGCTTTAACGGGTTCAGAGCGTACGATGTTGAACCTGTGTCTATCCCGGATGTATTGGCCGAGCGTCCTGTTCTGGTTTTCGGCAAATGGCGCGGCGCTCCTCAGGGATCAATCAAAATAACCGGTATTGCAGGCGATGGCAAATATTCAGAAACAATAAAAGTGGAAAAGTTTCAGCCGACCAAGGATAATGCAGCATTGAAATATATATGGGCAAGGCATCGCATCACAATACTTTCCGATTACAATAAACTGCGCAGTGATGATAAACGCGTGCAGGAAGTCACCGAGCTAGGATTAAACTATAACCTCCTGACTCCTTACACCTCGTTTGTCGCCGTTGACAATGAAGTGCGCAATAAAGATGGCAAATTCACAACCGTAAAGCAACCACTACCACTCCCCGAAGGTGTGTCCGATTATGCTGTCGGCGGGAGAGGTTATTATGGCGCGGCTCCATCCATGCGAAAGAGCATTGTCATGAGAAGTCCTGGAAGCCAAAGAGTGTTGGCTGAGGATAAGCAAGCCACGCCGGGGGTACTGGAACCGAAGAAGAAGTACGAAGCGCAAAAGATCACTATTATAAGCGTTACTACAGGAAAAGGTTTGACCAAAGCTGAAATTCTCACTGTTGCTCAAGCGAGTTTGATTTCCATCGAAAAATGTTTCACCGGTAAAAATATGCCTGGAACGATTAAGCTGAATCTGACTATCAACTCAGACGGCACTGTGAAAATTGTACGGGTTGCCGCCGGTGATATTAAAGATGCAAAACTCCGACAGTGCTTAATCGACCTGGCAAAGCAGTGGCTCTTTCCGGCGACAAAAAACAGAGTATCAGTCAAAGTGCAGATAAACATTAGAGTTAAATAGGGCGATTCTCATATATTTTTGAGCGGCTGGAATACCGTATGGACAACGCTGACTAAAACCTGGGTAACAGGGGCAATCTCGCACTAATACTCGGGATTGTCCCTTATTACCTTATCTGGAGCATGAGGGTCATCTCGTTTCAACATTGTAACGTGGGGGGAATTATTATAGATAGACGATACGTAGCCATTGATGTGGAAACAAGCGGTATCAGCACTCTTCGAGGTAGCAGGGTGATTGAGGTGGCTGCTGTGGAAATTCGGGATGGGAAAATCAGCGCCGAATTCTCCAGCATGATCAATGTGGAGTGCGTCATTCACCCAGCTGCCGCGCGGGTACATGGCATCACCCGCCGGATGCTGAGGGATGCCCCGGGAGCAGAAGAGGTCTGGCGGATTTTTCTGGAGTTTGCGGACAACTCACCGCTGATTGCCCACAATGCTTCCTTTGATACCGGTTTTATTCGTAGTGAGTTGTCCATTTTGGGGTTATCCCTGCCCAACAGTAGCATCTGCACCCTGGGTCTGGCTCGCAAGCGTTTCCCCCGGCTGGAGAGCCACCGGTTGGAAGCGGTGGCAAGGCACCTTCTGGGTGGCATCCCTGCCGATTTTCGTTTGCACCGGGCACTGGACGATGCACGGCTCGCCGCGCTGGTCTGGGTTGCGTTGAACGATTTGTAGGCGAAGCTTGTCAGGGAGTGGTACGCCACGAGCAAAAAATGGCCAATCGATAGCGGTTCTAACTCATCGTCAATACCTGACAGATGCGGCTTTTAGGGTTACCCTGAAAAGAAATTAAGTCCTGCTGAGTGAAATTGCCAATGCTCTTGCTGATCCGGTTTGGGGTATCTGGCTGGGAGGCAAGACCTGTATTCCGTCAGCGCCTGTTCTTGCCGGTTTGAAGGGGAATCGGGACGACGCGCTACGGCTCTTTCTTATGTTCCCCGCAGACGCGGGGATGATCCGGTTTACGATTAATATCGGCTGCCCAGCGTTTTTAGATCCACCCGTCCGGTAAAACAATTAATTCTGACATCGCGAGAACAAAAAAGATGCTATACTTTTAAAGTAAGTTTTTATCAATGCAAAAATTTATACACTCGCGAAAAGTCATTCCAACTCCCTTGACTGGCAAGGGGGTTGGGTGTAGCCGCTACTTGGAGTTTTCATGGCAACGTCCCACCCACCCTGGCCCTCCCCCGCCAAGGGGGAGGGGACGTTTCTGATAATTTGCGAAACCTTCAAAATTGATAAGTACCGTGGAGTTTGTTTTTCTTGCAACAGTGCTGGACAACTGAAAAAGGGGAGGATAAATAATGCGCGAACGGAGCGGAATAATAACATTTAAAGGGAATCCGATGACACTGCTCGGACCAGAACTAAAGGTTGGTGATAAAGCACCGGAATTTAACTTGGTGGACAACGGACTTGGGTCGGTTACTTTGGCCAGTTCTGCCGGAAAGATCCGGATAATAAGCGCGGTACCTTCACTCGACACTCCAGTCTGCGATACCGAAACCCGCCGTTTTAATCAGGCTGCCGCCACTTTACCGCAAAATGTAGTGGTATTGACCGTAAGCCTCGATCTCCCTTTCGCCCAGAAACGATGGTGCGGCGCTGCAGGAATCGACAGGGTAACTACTCTTTCTGATTACCGCGAACGTTCATTCGGTAACGGATATGGCGTAGTAATAAAGGAACTGCTGCTTCTCTCCAGAGTTGTTTTTGTGGTTGATAAAAACGACACCATTCGCTACATCCAGATTGTCCAGGAAGTAACAAGCGAGCCTGATTATGATGCAGTCTTGGCGGCGGCTAGAGCACTTTTATAGGGTATCAACCGTTATTTTTATGGCTGTTAAACTTGGGATAACGATGACCTAGACTGAATTACCGAGAAGAGCAAAAAAAAGAGAAAGACAACAATTAAATTGTCTTTCTCTTTATAGAATGGAGCTGTTTATATATATATGAAACAAGTATAATAAATAATCAAGCTTCCGATCAATTCGTGTAACTACATGTAATCGACAGAAGACAAACTATACCGTTGCTACCGGAGCTACCTCTGAAACGGCTTCAATTGCGGTAACCGGCTCGAGTGAAAGCGCTGAAGCTTTCATTTTCGGCTTTTTTACTTCTTTCTTTGTAAATTCCTCTTCAACCAGTTCGATTATTGACAGTTCTGCACAGTCGCCCAATCGTGCACCTACTTTTATTATACGGGTATACCCGCCTTCTCTCTCTTTATATCGTGGTGCAATAACTGAGAAGAGCTTTGTTACAATCTTTTTGTCTCTGACATAAGAAGCAGCCAGACGGATTGAATTCAAGTCGCCATGCTTGCCGAGAGTAATCAGCTTTTCTGCAATAGGCCTCAACTCTTTTGCCTTAGAATCAGTTGTGGTTATCCTTTCATGATTCAGCAAAGACGTAACCATATTTCTGAACATCGCAATACGGTGGCTTGTAGTCCTTCCGAGTCTTCTTCCTGCTTTATTGTGACGCATGATACACGATTCCTTTCACGTAATTTCGGTTTGCGAGTTATACTTCTTCCTGCTTTTCTCCGCGCAGTCTGCGCATTATTTCCTGATCAGGGAAGGTCTCCAATTGCATACCAAGCGTCAACCCCATCTCAGATAAAACGTCCTTAATCTCATTTAAAGATTTTCTGCCGAAATTTTGAGTTTTCAGCATTTCAGCTTCAGAACGTGAAACAAGTTCACCAATTAACTTGATTCCTGCATTTTTCAGACAATTTGCGGAACGAACCGAAAGTTCGAGCTCATCAACTGAACGATAAAGATTCTCGTTAATTTTTTCGCTGTCTTCCTCTAAGTATGATTCTTCTTCAACCTCTACCTCTTCATCAAAATTGATGAAAATGGAAAGTTGTTCCTTTAAAATCTTAGCCCCGTAAGCAATTGCATCCTCAGGATTTATACCACCGTCCGTCCAGACTTCCAGTATCAGCTTGTCATAATCTGTCATCTGACCTACACGAGCGTTCGTCACACCAACATTAACTTTCTGTATAGGAGAATAAATCGAATCAATCGGGATCGTACCAACTGGAGCATTCTCATCTCTGTTACGGTCTGCAGGAACATAACCCTTGCCGATCTTGACAACCATTTCCATCTCAAAATTAGCATCCGTTGAACAGGTTGCTATGTGGTGGTCAGGATTCAGAATCTCCACATTCGCGTCTGATACAATGTCCGATGCCTTAACAAGGCCATGACCTTTATATACAATCCGGATGGTGCGTGGTTCTGAACCGTGCAACTTCAGGCGAACCCCCTTGAGATTCAGAATTATATCAGTTACATCTTCAGTGACCCCAGGTATCGCGGAAAATTCATGCAACACACCCTTGATGCGCACTGAAGCAATCGCCGCTCCCTGCAAAGAAGAGAGTAGTACACGACGCAAGGAATTCCCTAAAGTGGTGCCAAAACCTCTTTCAAACGGTTCAGCATGAAATTTGCCATAAGTATTTGTATAAGTTTCTGAATCAACCTGCATTTTTTTAGGTTTGATCAGGTCTCGCCAATTTCTGTACATCTATATCCCCCCAAAGTGGGTGTAGTAAGGATTATTTTGAATACAACTCAACTATAAGCTGTTCCTGTATTGGGGTAGTCAAATCTTCTCGCGTGACAGCAGCCTTTACAACCCCTTTGAACCCTTCTTTATCGAGCTCCAGCCATTGTGGAATCCCGCGACGAACAACAGCGTCCAAAGCCTCATTAATACAGGCTATAGAACGGCTTTTTTCACGAAGTTCGATAACATCTGAAACTTTTACCTGAAAGGACGGAATGTTGACCTTTCGGCCATTTACCTTGAAGTGACCATGCCTGACCAGAATTCGAGCCTCACTGCGCGACGCAGCGAAACCCAAGCGGTACACTATGTTATCAAGACGTTTTTCAAGGAGGCAGAGAAGATTCTCTCCAGTAACACCCTTCATTCTATCAGCTTCGTGAAAATATCCACGAAACTGTTTTTCAAGAATACCGTATATTCTTCTTACCTTCTGTTTTTCGCGGAGCTGGATACCATAAGATGAAACCTTGACGCGCGCCTGACCATGCTGACCTGGCGGGTAGTTCCTACGCTTGATTGCACACTTATCGGTAAAACACCTTTCACCTTTTAAGTAAAGCTCCATATTTTCCCTTCTGCATAATCTGCAGCAGGCCTCAGTATATCTAGCCAATTACAACCTCCTTGAAACGTATGCCTTATTTTATACCCTTCTTCTTTTCGGCGGACGGCAACCATTATGGGGTATAGCAGTTACATCTCTGATGAAACTAATATTGAATCCTGCCGCCTGCAATGCCCTTAAAGCAGATTCGCGCCCTGAACCAGGCCCTTTTACGTAGACCTCTATATTCCGGACGCCATGTTCCTGAGCTTTTTTAGCTGCATCCTCGGCAGCAATCTGGGCTGCAAAGGGGGTGCTCTTCCTTGAGCCTTTAAAGCCTTTACTTCCGGCCGTAGACCAAGCCAGCACGTTACCGACAGGATCAGTGATTGTAATCATTGTATTGTTAAAAGTAGCCTGTATATGCGCTACCCCTGTGGGTATATTCTTTTTTTCCTTCTTCTTTCTTACAACCTTCTTTGCTGGACTTGCCATTATCCCTCCGGTTACCTAAAGCTATTTCTTCTTGCCTGCAACGGTCCGCGCAGGACCTTTTCTCGTCCGTGCATTTGTTTTAGATCTCTGACCTCGTACGGGAAGTCCTTTTCTATGACGTAACCCGCGATAGCAACCAAGATCCATGAGACGCTTTATATTCATCGATATCTCCCTGCGGAGATCACCCTCAACTTTAAAGGTCTTATCAATAATGTCGCGTATTTTGGATATCTCTGACTCGGTCAGATTATCTGTTCTAGTATTGAAGTCAATAGCGGATTCCGTAAGAATCTTTTGCGCAGAGGACCTCCCGATACCGTAAATATAGGTCAAAGCAATTTCTATCCTCTTATTTTTAGGTAAATCAATTCCGGTAATACGTGCCAATGCCCGCTCCTCCTAATTAATGTTTAAGTTATCCCTGTCTCTGGGTGTGCTTCGGGATATCACAGATAACTCGTACAACGTTCTTACGCTTGACAATCTTGCACTTGTCACAGATTTTTTTGACTGATGCTCTAACTTTCATAATGGTCCTTTCATGAATCATATAAACAATCAGAATATATAATTTATATCTGTGTCAATATCTCCGGTCCAAACGGAGTAATCGCAACAGTATGCTCAAAGTGAGCCGACAAACTATTATCACAGGTAACCGCTGTCCAGCCGTCGCTCAGCACCTTAACATCAGCGCCTTTTTCGTTAATCATCGGTTCGATTGCCAACACCATACCAGATTTCAGAACGACACCACGACCCGGTGCACCAAAATTAGGGACCTGTGGACTTTCATGAAGGTTTCTTCCGATACCATGGCCTACAAAATCGCGCACTACCGAGTACCCGCGCTCTTCTACATAACTCTGAACTGCGTAAGATATATCTGTTAGCTTGTTCCCGACCCGCGCGGCATCAATCGCTGCATACAAAGACTGTTCGGTAGCTGTAATCAGGTCGAGAGCCTTTTTTGAAACATTTCCTATCGGCAGGGTAACCGCAGCATCCCCGTAAAAGCCACCAAAGATTACACCAAAATCAAGACTTAAAATGTCGCCTTCGAGCAGGACTCGGTCACTCGGCATCCCGTGAACAACTTGTTCATTAACAGAGCAGCAGAGGGTAAATGGGTAGCCGCTGTACCCCTTAAAAGCCGACTTCGCTTTACGGCTGACTGTCTCGCGTTCCGCCAGCCTGTCAAGAAACAACGTTGTTATGCCAGGCTGTGCAGCCTCTTTTAACAGGTCCAGAACTTCTGCAACTATACAACAGGGAGCTTTCATCTTTTCTATCTCACTGGGAGACTTTAAAATAATCAAGCCCTTTCCTCTACTAAATTGATAATGCTACGTTGGATATCTTCGATTGAACCTTGCCCCAATACAGTCCGCACCAGTGATTGTGCAGTATAGTAGGAAATGAGTGGCTCTGTCTGCTTATCGTACACCTGCAGTCGCATACGGAGAGTTTCTTCTTTATCATCATCACGCTGACAAAGGTCACTGCCGCAGAGATCACAGACACCATCAACTTTGGGGGGATCAAAAGTTATGTGATAACCCTTCCCGCATTTAATACAAGTACGTCGGCCGGTTATCCTCGCAATAAGCTCATTCGTATCAACGGTTATTGCTATAACATGGTTCAGATCTTTACCAAGGCCTTGTAATGTCTGTCCCAAGGCATCGGCTTGAGGAATCGTACGAGGAAACCCGTCTAGTATGAACCCATTTTGGCAATCTGCTTTAAGCAATCTCTCTTCAACTATACCGACCACAACTTCATCAGGGACGAGCGACCCACTATCCATAAACCCTTTCGCCCTTACCCCCATTACGGTTGATTCCCTGACAGCACTCCTTAATATTTCACCGGTTGAGATCTGCGGGATATTAAACCGTGCACTTAGAAGTTTAGCCTGTGTCCCTTTTCCTGCGCCGGGAGGACCAAGGAGTATCAGATTCATATGGATTCCTCTTTATTCTTTAACGCCTGCCTCTAATTCTTACGCCCTTCATAAAACCTTCATAGTTTCTGGCGATCAGATGCGACTCTACCTGCGCAACCGTGTCCATGCCGACTCCAACAGCTATGAGTAAAGCAGTCCCGCCGAAGTAAAAAGGAAGATTGAACTTTCCTATAAGTATCGAGGGAAGTACACAAACCAGCGAAATATACGCCGCCCCTGCAAAGGTTAACTTGGTCAGCACCTTATCCAGGTACTCAGATGTCTCTTTGCCCGGACGTATGCCGGGAATATAGCCACCATGCTTTTTAATATTTTCGGCTACGTCTGAGGGGTTAAAAGTTACAGCCGTATAGAAATAGCAAAAAAAGACTATAAAAGCAATATAAAAAAGTTCATAAATCCAGTTTCCAGGAGTCATTTTTTGCGCGGCATCACGTATCCATGGAATATTTATAAAATTTGCAATAGTTGCCGGAAACATAATTATCGAAGATGCAAAAATAGGAGGTATAACACCGGCCATATTAACTTTTAAAGGGAGATGAGATGTCTGAGCGCCGAAAGTTTTTTGTCCTACTACGCGTTTAGCGTAGTGAATCGGCAAGCGCCGCTGTCCTCTTTCAACGAAGACAATCCCGGCTATGACGGCCACCATCACGGCTGCTATGAAAATAAGTATGAATAGCGAAAGCTCGCCGGTTTTAATCAAACGGACAGAATTAAGAATTGCAGTAGGGATTCGTGCAACAATACCAGCAAAAATAATCAGAGAAATCCCGTTTCCAATCCCCTTCTCTGACATCTGCTCACCGAGCCACATTATAAACGCCGTACCGGCTGTCAATGTAATAACCGTCATAAGGCGGAATCCCCAGCCTGGTGATGGCACGACCAGCTCACCTACCGGACCGCGCATGCTCTCAAGGCCAATACTTATGCCGAGAGCCTGCACTACGCTGAGAACAATCGTACCATATCTGGTATACTGAGTGATTTTCTTTCTGCCGGCTTCACCCTCTTTGGAGAGCTTCTCTATAGAAGGTATAACGACCGTGAGAAGTTGGAAAATAATCGAGGAGGAGATGTAAGGCATTATTCCGAGAGCAAAAACGGTAAGCTTCTCGAGCGCTCCGCCAGAAAACATATCAAACATGCCCAAAAGAGTACCTTTGGCCTGAGCAAAAAAATGAGCCAATGCCTGACTGTTAATACCAGGGGTAGGAATATGACATCCCACCCTGTAGACTGCTAGCATACCGAGTGAGAAGAATATACGCTTTTTAAGATCTGGTATCTTGAATATATTGAGGATAGCCTCTAGCAAACTATATTACCTCAACCGAACCGCCGGCGGCTATAATTTTCTGTTGAGCAGCAGAACTGAATTTGTGTGCTTTAACAGTAAAAGTTTTGGTGATTTCGCCATCGGACAAAATTTTGACACCATCACGCAAATCTCTAACAAGTCCGCATTTCAAAAACTCTTCAAGGCCGATAGAACTTCCGCTCTCAAATATTTCTAACTGCCCGATATTTATAATGGAGTAGACTTTACGTGTTAACGGAGTAAATCCCCTCTTCGGCAGTCGCCTCTGCATCGGCATCTGGCCACCTTCAAAGCCGGCTTTAATACTGCCGCCACTTCTCGCTTTTTGGCCTTTATGACCTTTTGTCGAGGTCTTACCGTGCCCAGAACCGACTCCGCGACCAATCCGTTTTCTATTTTTAGTCGAGCCCTCTACAGGGCTCAGATTATTCAAATCCATTATTGCACCTCAATTATTATTACTCTTCAACCTTGACAAGATGGACAACCTTATTGATCATTCCCCGAACTTGAGGTGTATCTTCAAGTGTGACAGTTTTATTGACCTTCGAAAGACCCATGCCGGATAGAACAGCTCTGTGACTGGCAGGTCTTCCGATATGACTTTTAATAAGCGTAATTTTTAATTCTGCAGACATTGTATTCAACTCCCTGGTTATGGAGATAGCGTCTATTCTACCACGCCTCTTCTTGCAATAATCTCTTGCGGGCTTTTTAATAGCTTCAAACCGGACACCGTAGCCTTGACAACATTGTGCGGATTGTTCGAACCGAGACATTTCGACAAGATATTATGCACTCCTGCCGCCTCGAAAACTGCGCGAGCAGCGCCGCCTGCTATCACACCGGTACCTGCTGAGGCCGGCTTTATCAAAACCCTGCCAGCGCCGAAATGCCCAAGGACTTCATAAGGTACGGTTCCATTTTCTACAGGAACTTTAATAATGTTTTTCTTGGCCTGCTCTACTCCCTTACGAATGGCTTCTGGAACCTCATTTGCTTTGCCAAGTCCGTATCCAACATGGCCATTTCCATCACCAACCACGACAAGGGCAGAAAAGCTGAACCTTCGCCCACCTTTAACCACCTTGGCAACGCGGTTAATATGAACTACTTTATCTGTCAGATTTAATTCGCTGGGATTAATCTTTAACAAGTATCGCCTCCTGATATCTTTCCCTTAAAAGGAAAGTCCATTTCCACGGGCTGCATCTGCAAGGGCTTTGATCCGGCCATGGTACAAAAATCCACTCCGGTCAAAAACAACCTTTTCTATACCTTTAGCTCGAGCCATTACTGCTATAGCTGCACCAACCTTTGTAGCTGCATCGAGGTTTCCTGTGAATTTCAAGCCAGACTTTACCTCATTCATAACTGTAGATGCTGCAACGATGGTAACGCCACGAACATCGTCAATTATCTGTGCATAAATATGCCTGGCACTCTTGAAGACGTTTAGTCTGGGGCACACCGGTGTGCCGCTTATCTTTGTTCTGACTCTGACTTTACGCTTTAGTCTCGCTATTTTTTTTTGGGCTAAAGAACTCAATTTACCAACTCCTTAAGCAAGAATGTCTATTTCTTGCCGGTCTTTCCGGCTTTTCGAAGGATGGACTCACCAACATATTTGATCCCTTTTCCTTTATAAGGCTCAGGGGGACGAAAAGATCTGATTTTAGCTGCCGTCTGTCCAATCAGCTCCTTATCGATACCTCTGACAAAAATCTTTGTCATCTTTTCGACTTCTACAGCTACACCTTCAGGGAGCAAAAAATTAATTGGGTGCGAATAGCCAAGGCTTAAATTAAGTGTCTCGCCCTTTGCTTCAGCCCGGTAACCTACTCCGGTAATCTCAAGCCCTTTTTCGAATCCTTTTGTAACACCAGTAACCATATTATTAATCAACGTTCTTGTCAATCCATGCGCGGAACGCGAGTTTTTGCTCTCATCTTTACGGGTTACATGGATGCTTTTGTCGCTCATCTCTACTGCGACTCCATCCATAAGTACACGACTCAACGTACCCTTCGGACCCTGAACGTCGATTACGGTATCTTTATACGAAACTTTTACTCCGCTAGGGATCTCTATGGGAAGTTTGCCAATCCTGGACATACTCTATACTCCTTGAACCTTAATTTACCAGACCGTACAGATAATTTCGCCGCCAACTCCTGCTTCACGTGCAAATTTATCCGTAACTATACCCTTTGATGTTGAAAGAATAGATATGCCAAGCCCATTTTTAACTTTGCGGATGTCTTCGCTTTTAACATACACTCTACCGCCAGGCTTACTGATCCTTTTTAGCTCGTTGAATAAACCTTCTTTTTCATCGATATATTTCAAATAAATTCTGAGTATGCCCTGCTTGTCATCGGCGATTACCTTGTAATTCTTGATAAAACCTTCGCTTCTGAGCACATTGGCGATACTCACTTTAACATTCGACGAAGGAATGTCTACCTTTTGATGCTTAGCCATACTGGCATTCCTGATTCTTGTAAGCAAATCAGCTATAGGATCAGTCATCGACATTTAACGTACTCCTCTTAAAATACTTATATTAGTTTACCAGCTGGATTTGATAACACCGGGCAACTTCCCGTGTGAAGCCAGCTTTCTCAGACATATTCTACACATGTTGAATTTTCTGTAATAGGCTCTGGGTCTTCCACAGAGAGGACAACGATTATATTCTCTGACCTTGAACTTATTCTCGCGCTCTGCCTTTAACATCATAGATTTCTTTGCCACTGTTTCCTCCGAAACTATTTAATTCCTAAACGGCATGCCTAAAAGCTTGAGAAGAGCCTTGCATTCTTCATCGTTTTTTGCAGATGTTACGATGGTTATATTCAGACCTTTAACTTTATCGACCTTCTCATAACTGATTTCAGGAAAGATCAGCTGCTCCTTAATACCTAGCGTGTAATTGCCTCGACCGTCACAGGCCTTCGGAGAGAGTCCTTTAAAATCCCTGACACGAGGTAAAGCAACATTCAACAATCTATCCAGGAACTCGTACATCCTTGCCTTGCGCAAGGTGACCATACATCCGATAGGCATCCCTTGGCGCAGCTTAAAACTGGCAATAGATTTTTTAGCTTTAGTAATAACCGGCTTCTGACCGGTTATCAACGCTATTTCCTCTGAGGCAGAATCGAGTATTTTAATATTTTGAATTGCTTCACCCAGGCCCATATTAACTACAATTTTTTCAAGCTTCGGAACTTGCATGATGCTTTTGTAGTTAAAATCCTTCATCAACTGGGGAACGACTTCTTTTTCGTAAAGCTCTTTAAGCCTCGCCATTTACTCCTCCATCCTATTTATCAAAGGCCTCGCCGCATTTTTTACAGAGGCGAACCTTTTCCCCATTTTCTAGGGTGCTCTTACCAGATCTGACAGGTTTGCTGCATTTAGCACAGTATAACATGACGTTGGAAAAATGAACTGGAGCTTCCTTTTCCGCTATACCACCAGGTTCATTACCACGGGCTTTCGTATGTCGCTTTACAATATTGAGCCCTTCAACAACGACTGCTTCTTTCTTGGGGTATAACCGCAATACTTTCCCGGTCTTTTTGCTGTCCTTACCGGTAATCAGCATTACTGTGTCACCTTTTTTTATATGCAGTTTTTTACCAAGCATAACAATTCTCCAAAATAATTAAAGTACTTCAGGGGCAAGAGAGATTATTTTCATAAACTTTTTAGCCCTGAGTTCTCTGGCAACCGGACCGAAGATTCGGGTCCCGACAGGCTCTTTCTGATTATTGATGACTACACCGGAATTATCATCGAATCGTATATAGGAACCATCCGGGCGGGCTATCTCTTTAGCCGTTCTAACTACGACAACTTTAACGACATCGCCTTTTTTAACTTTCGAGTTCGGAATGGATTCTTTCACCGACGCAACTATTATATCCCCAATGCTGGCGTACTTTCTTTTAGATCCGCCAAGCACCTTGATACACATTAATTTTTTGGCTCCGGAATTATCAGCCACATCTAGTATCGACTGCATCTGTATCATTGGTTAACTCCTGCTTTAAGAAATCCGCTCTACAACTTCCTTCACTCTCCAACGCTTATCCTTGCTCAAAGGCCTTGTTTCAACAATTTGCACCTTGTCGCCGATTTTACAGCTGTTTTCACTGTCATGCGCCTTATATTTGACGCTCTGCTTGATATATTTATTATACTCAGGATGTTTTACCAAATGGGAAACCTTGACAACAACAGTTTTATCCATTTTGTCGCTAACTACTACCCCTACCTGAGTCTTTCTTGTTCCGCGCTCACTCATGACAACCTCTCTTTTAACCTTTCATTTCCCGGAGGATGGTTTTTACCCTTGCTATGTCTTTTCTCAGCAAAGACAGCTTGGCACTATTCTCCAAACGTCCAGTGTGAAGTTGAAATTTAAGATTAAAAAACTCCTGGGCTAAATCTTTGTCTTTCACCCTGAGTTCATCAACACCCAGACCTCTGATTTCTTTAATCTTCATGACTTTCTTTCCTCGCTATGAATTGTGTGGCAATAGGAAGTTTAAACGCTGCGAGCCTAAAAGCTGCACGAGCAACTTCTTCTGTCACTCCTTCCATTTCATAAAGAACTCTACCGGGTTTAACAACGCAGACCCAGGAATCAGGCGCGCCCTTTCCTTTACCCATACGAGTCTCAGCAGGTTTGGAAGTCAACGGCTTATCAGGAAATATACGTATCCAGGTCTTACCGCCCCTTTTAATATAACGTGTCAAGGCAATACGAGCAGACTCGATCTGTTTTGAGTCAAGCCAACCGCACTCGATTGCCTGTAAACCAAACTCACCGAAAGCAAGGTTGACTCCCCGCTGCGGAGAACCTTTCATTCTGCCCTTCATCTGCTTTCTATGCTTAACTCTTTTGGGCATTAACATCGCAAAAAACTCCTGTATCTATTTTTTCTCAGGGAGAACTTCACCTTTAAATATTAAGACCTTTACTCCAATGATGCCGTATGTGGTTTTTGCCTCGGCAAAACCGTAGTCGATATCAGCCCGTAATGTATGGAGCGGTACGCGACCCTCTCGGTACCATTCTGTTCTTGACATCTCTGCGCCGCCAAGACGTCCTGAACACTGGATCCTGATCCCTTTAGCTCCAAATTTAAGCGCCGAAGTAACACTTTTCTTCATTGCCCTTCGGAAAGCAATACGTCTTTCCAGCTGCAGGGCAACATTTTCGGCAACCAATTGCGCATCAAGCTCAGGCTTTCGAACCTCCTGAATATTCAGGAAGACCTCTTTATCGGTGAGTTTAGCCAGTTCTTTTTTAAGCGTCTCTACTTCTGAACCTTTTTTGCCGATTATAAGTCCGGGACGCGCTGTAAATATATTTATCTTTGCCTTGTTTGCCGCACGTTCAATCTCGATTTTGGATACACCGGAATGGTACAACCGTTTTTTAAGAAAATCCCTGAGCTTGAGATCCTCATGAAGCAGCTTTGCATAATCAGCTTCAGCATACCACTTGGAATCCCAAGTTTTTATTACACCGAGCCTGAAACAAATAGGATTAATTTTCTGACCCAAATCTCCACCTCCAACTCAATAGCTTATTTCTTATCTGATAATACTACTTGTATATGGCTAGTCGGTTTTCGTATTCTGCTCGCCCTGCCCATTGCGCGAGGCAATGATCGTTTCAGGCAGGCGCCGCCATCAACGTAGATCGTCTTTACGTAAAGCAGATCCACATCAGATACTCCCTTTTGCTCTGCATTTGCAACAGCCGACTTTAAAAGCTTTGCAAGTAGCTTAGCTGAAGGCTTCGGAGAAAAGCGAAGTATATTAAGAGCATTTTGAATTGCTTTGCCACGTACCAGGTCGGCAATCAACCGTGTTTTTCTAGGAGAAAGACGGGCAAATGTCAATTTTGCGCTTGCATCCATGTACAGCTCCTTTTATTTATTACTTCTTTTTAAGTTTGCTTTTCTTATCAGCAGCATGACCGTAAAAAGTCCTGGTCGGAGCGAACTCTCCAAGCTTGTGTCCAACCATATTCTCCGTTACAAATACGGGGATGAACTTTTTGCCATTATGTACGGCAAAGGTAAGCCCAATAAAATCAGGAACTATGGTTGAGCGCCTGGACCAGGTTTTTATAATCTTCTTTGAACCGGAGCCTTCTACTTGTGCTTTTACCAACAGATAACCGTCAACGAACGGTCCTTTTTTAATCGATCTTGCCATCAGTCATTCCTTTAAGAAGAAAATTATTTAGTACGTTTTTTAACTATAAAGCGCGAAGAGGTCTTATTGGTTCTAGTCTTGTATCCCTTGGTCGGGACACCCCATGGCGTGACCGGGTGACGACCACCTGAAGTTCTTCCTTCACCACCACCGTGAGGGTGGTCTACAGGGTTCATGGCAACACCACGTACTTTGGGCCTTTTTCCAAGCCATCTTGATCGACCGGCCTTGCCAATGCTTATATTTTCGTGATCAATATTACCGACTTGCCCTATAGTGGCATAACATTCCTGGAGAACCATGCGGACCTCACCGGAAGGTAGCTTTACCTGAACGTATTTTCCTTCTTTACTCATTAACTGGGCATACGTTCCGGCGCTACGGGCCATCTGGCCACCCTTGCCCTGTTTTAGCTCAATATTGTGAATTATGGAGCCAAGTGGAATGGCTTTAAGGGGAAGTGCATTGCCGGGCTTTATGTCGGCGCCAATACTTGCAATAACCATATCACCAACGCCCAACCCCAAAGGAGCAAGTATATAGCGCTTCTCACCGTCCTGATAGTGGAGCAGGGCTATTCTGGCGCTCCGATTAGGATCATATTCAATCGTTGCAACTTTAGCAGGTATATTTAACTTATTACGGACAAAATCTATTATTCGGTATTTCTGTTTGTGCCCACCGCCTATATGCCTCGACGTGATGCGCCCATTGTTATTCCTGCCACCGGATTTTTTAAGAGTCTGAAGCAAAGACTTTTCAGGCGTTGCTGTCGTTATCTCATCAAATGTCGAACAGGTCTGATGCCTGCGGCCGGCGGAAGTAGGTTTATAACTCTTGATAGCCATTGTATCAACCCCGTTTTAAAGATTTAAACTTCGAAAAAATCAACTGTGCTGCCTTCTTTCAAGGTAACATAAGCCTTCTTCCAGTTAGAACGTTTACCAATTTTTTTGCCGACTCGCTTAACTTTTCCTGCGACATTGATAGTGTTCACATTGGTAACTTCAACCTTGAAAAACTTTTCTACAGCATTCTTGATTTCTATTTTATTAGCATCCGAGCTGACCGCGAAAGAAATTATGTTCTTCGCATCCTTCTCTAGAGTTGTCTTTTCTGTAACCAGCGGTTTTTTTATTACGTCAAAGATATTCATAACTGCAAAGCTCCTTCAACTTTTCGCACCGCTGCCTCGGTAAAAATGATGTTCTTGTAATTCAGCATATCGTAAACATTAAGGCCTTCAGCTTTCAAGACCTTGATATGCTTAACATTGCGGGCCGATAGTTCGAGATTTATATTAGGTTCATCAATTATCACCAACGATTTGACGATATCAAAACCGTTTAACACAGTTACGAAACTTTTAGTGGAAATCTGCTCTAAATCAAACTGATTCAATACTGTCATTTTATTTTCGTTAAAGATAAAAGACAGCGCAGACCTCATGGCAGCTTTTCTTGCCTTTTTGTTCATAGAGAGGTTATAAGTCTTGGCCTGAGGGCCAAAAGCCACCCCTCCGCCCGGATACTGTGGGGCTCTTCTGCAGCCCTGACGAGCCTGTCCGGTTCCTTTCTGACGAAAAGGTTTTTTACCGCTGCCGGCGACTGCCGAACGATTCTTCACGGCAACAGTTCCGGCACGGCGATTGGCAAGATAAACCTTGACCGCATCATGGATCAGGTGTTTCTTGATTTCACAGTTAAAAACGGAGTCATTAAGTTCCAACTCACCAACTTTATTCTTACCGATATCATAGATATCTATAGTAGCCATAGCTAACTCCAAAAAACTTGATTACTACGCCTTGATACTGTCCTTGATTAGCACAAGACTGTTTGTCGACCCCGGAATTGCGCCTTTTATCAGAATAAGATTATCTGAGGCATCTATCCTGACTACCTTCAGCCTCTGGACAGTAACTCTTTCATTTCCCATTTGACCCGGCATTTTTTTGTTTTTGAAAACTCTCGATGGAGTCGCCGAGCATCCAATCGACCCCGGAGCGCGGTGAAAACGCGAACCGTGCGAAGCGCGCCCTCCCTGAAAATTCCATCGCTTTATTACTCCCTGAAACCCTTTACCTATGCTGGTCCCTGTAACATCGACCAAGTCACCGACAGTAAAAATTTCAGAGCTAATCATGTCCCCAACATTATACTGATCGACATTTTCGATGCGAAACTCACGGAAATTGCGAAATACACCTTTTCCCGCAGGCTTGCAATGGCCGACTGATGGCCTGTTTGCCCGATGGGCTTCCTGCTCTCCAAAACCGAGTTGAATGGCATTATAACCATCATTCGGCACTGTTTTCTTTTGGAGGACAACACACGGCCCAGCTTCGACTACCGTCACCGGAATGCGGATCCCGTCGTCAGTGAATATATGGGTCATACCCAGTTTTTTTCCAATTAAACCCTTCTTCATGGCTGGTGTTCCCTATTCTTTGTAGTCAATATTATAACTTGATTTCAACATCTACACCTGCAGAAAGATCTAGCTTCATCAAAGCATCTACAGTCTGTTGCGTTGGATCTAAAATATCGATCAGCCTTTTGTGTGATCTGATTTCAAACTGATCGCGTGATTTCTTGTCGACATGTGGTCCGCGCAAGACGCAGTACTTATTAATTATAGTTGGCAGCGGGATCGGGCCGGCAACCTTGGCCCCTGTTCTTTTTGCCGTATCGACAATTTCGCAAACCGACTGGTCAAGCAATCTGTGATCGTAAGCTTTTAACCGTATTCTTATTTTCTGACTTGGCATCGCTTCCTCTTTATATACTTTTATTCTATGATTGAGCTGACAACGCCTGCGCCGACTGTGCGACCGCCTTCACGGATAGCAAAGCGTAGCCCATCGTCCATTGCAATCGGGGTAATCAGGTTTACCGTCATCGCAACATTATCTCCCGGCATCACCATCTCGATCCCCTCCGGAAGCTCTGCCACACCTGTTACGTCTGTTGTCCTGAAATAAAACTGCGGACGGTATCCATTGAAAAACGGTGTGTGCCGACCCCCCTCTTCCTTGGTCAGAATATACG
>CAIWTU010000095.1 GCA_903915655.1 uncultured Geobacter sp. | reverse complement strand
GCTGCCATGAATCGTTTTTCTATTCTTTTTGAAGACAGAATGCCGAATCTTTAAAACCGAAACCCAGTACCATTTACACAAAACTATTTACAGGCCCTTACTATGGAAAATTCAGATAATTTATCATGAGGTAATAACAAGATGAAACTTCTCCCTCCGACCATTCTTATTCCAAAGAGATGGTGGACAGTTTACAACGCCCGTTACTTTCGGGAATTATAATTGTCGTCAGTCGGGAGTTCTAATTGTCGCTCATCAGAGCGTTGACGACAAGCATATCAGACTCATTCCTCCCTTTCAATATCTCCTCAGCATAGAACGATCACCTCAGCCATCCCGAATCTGTTGACACATTCTTTCCGTTTGCATTATGATTATCTCGGCCAATTTTATTGCTTCGGTGGCAATCGGTTAGCAATCTTTAGATCTCTTTCTGTCCCGACTAACAATGTGCGAAAGGCGTGGCGCTTTTTATGGAAGACAGTAATTTAAGCTACATTTACCATAGCTTGATAATCTGCACCCTGATTACCGCCTATGCGGCCAGTTACATATTCTTTGGGGGTATTCCCGCGGCATTGATATGCGTTACCGGCATCGTGGCGTTGCTCTTCTGGTATTTTTGCCGCACCCAGTCAGAGCGAATTAACGACCGGATTTTGCCTCTGTATCTGCTGACCTCGATAACGCTTTTGCTAAAAAATATCGAAGAGCTACAGTTTGGCTTCACCTTTTCATTCGTTAATGCTGTACCGTCGTTCGTTCCGAATGTCGCAGTTTTTGACAACCGGCATTATTTCGCATTTTATTCCTGCCTGCTCACCGCGATTTTCATGCTCGGCGCGGTCGGAATCGTCCAAAAAAACCGTTTGGGCGACTACATGACTTATTTCGTGTTTGTCTGGGCGTTGCTGGATGGGGCGCTACATTTTGTTCTGCCGTTATTTTCAGGAAGTTTCAGTTATTTTCCCGGCCAGCTGTTTGCGGCAATTTCGATGCTCGTAGCGCTTTCAGCTCTGAGGATCTTGTTATCCAGACGTTCGGCGCCAAAAACGCCCGCTGTTCCCGTAGGGGATAAACCAAATAGAAAATTCATTCCCGTGGTACTAGTTTTTATCGCCTGTTTCGCTGCCGCGATGTACGCCCATGCCGGTTTGCGGCCAACTTTGATCGTCTGCGGCTCGATGCTCGGCGGAATGATTATCTGGATTAAGACAACTTTCAAGAAACCACTCTATAGCCGAGAAATAATGCTTGCCTATCTCTGGACGCTGGCAATTTTCTTTTTTCACATTACCGAGGAATATCTGACCGATTTCCCCGGACGCATCGACGGTATCTTCAATACCGAGTGGACACTCGACCAATTCGCCATACTCATAGTATTTGTCGGACCAGTTTTTTGGATATTGGGCGCAGTGCTATATTATTACCATCATCCACTGGGCGATTATCTGGTTTGGTTTATCTTCTTCGGGATGATTATCGGCGAACCGACGCATTATCTGGTCTTTCCACTCCTTGAAGGGGGGCGGTTTCATTACTTTCCAGCGATGTGGACAGCGTTGTTCCCGATGATACCTGCGATTTATGGCACCGCGCTACTTATTAAAGGTTATCGACAAAGAGAGTAGTTGCGGGAGAAAGCTACTATTCAACTCACATATCAAATCCCGAGAGGAAACAAAGAATGAAAATATCAATGAGGATCGCCGCCGCACTGAAACTAACCGTCCTGCTACTCTCCGTATCCCTTATCTATACCTTTCCGGCGCTTACCTGCACCAGCGTGCAACTCCGTGCCGCAGATGGCTCATCCGTTGTCGCCCGCACAATGGATGACAATCCGGCGACCATGAAGGTAAAGGTGGCCTTCACACCCCGGGGCAAGGCAATCCAATCAACGAATCCCGATGGCAGCCCCGGCCTTTCTTATACAGCAAACTATTCCAGCTTTGGTCTGCCAGTGATCGGCTCCACCACACCCACGGATGCCATGAACGAGAAGGGGCTGACCCTATCGGTCCAGATACTCAATGCCGCCTACTATCCAACAACCGTTCCTTCTGAGAAGAAGAAGCAAGCCTTGTCCAATTTTGATTCCCCGCTCTGGCTAATCAGCCAGTTTGCAACGGTTGACGAGGTTAAGGCGAATCTCAATAAGGTCGCCATCTGGACCAAAGAGCAGATGCCGTTTCACATCGTCCTCTTCGATCCCACCGGCAAAGGGATCGTCATCGAATGGGTGAAGGATGAGACCACGGGAGGTTCCGTCACGAAAGTATATGACAACAAGGTCGGCGTCGTGACGAACGACCCTACCTTTGATTGGCAATTGATCAACCTGAAGAATTATGTGCAAACCACCCCGATCTCGACACATGAGAAGCAATTTGGCGGACTCAACGTCACCGTTCCAAACATGGGCAACGGCTCTTTTGGTGTTCCCGGGGACATGACCGCACCGAGCCGTTTCGTCCGGATGGCTGTCCAGCGCAACTCCGTCAAGACTCCGGCGAATGCCGCCGAGGCACTCACTCTTGTCTCCCACATCATCAATAATGTCGATGTTGCGCTCGGAACAGTAAAAGACACCTCACTCCCCAATGCCCCGTATGATGTCACGATCTGGACATCCCTGCGCGACACGAAGAACGGCGCCTATTACGTTCGGACCAGTGAAGGCCTCAATTTCTTCAAAGTGGACTGTACGCAGCTCTGGGATTTGCAGAAGATCAAGGAAATAAGCTTGGCCGACCTGCAGAAGTCAGGTTTGAGCGATGTGACCTCGCTGTTGAAACAGCCTTGAATGGTCGGCGAGACCGATGAAGTGCCGAGATATTACCCACTCGCCCATGGAACCATTAAGAGTCGAGCAATTGTCCGACAGAACGAATTCGATCTACTCGGAAAGAGGGTCAGGATGGGGTCAGGATGGGGTCAGATGTCGGCAGACGCGCCTTCGGCTGCAGGCGCATCTGTTGTTCTTCCCGGGGCGAAACCGCCGTTTCCGAAACACACCTTGCTTAGAACTACGAATGCCGCACTCCCTGCAAGCACCTGTACGGGATACATCAAGAGAATATCCTCCGGAAGAATCGTCGACAGCAGGGCGATGGCCACGGCTGGCGGGAACGGCATGCGCAGGGCGTGATACAGCAGAAATACGGTCAGTGTCGAGACACAGGCGGAGATCCAGACCGGAAGGTGAAAGACGTTCTGAATGAGCAGAAGCCAGAACACGCCGAAAACCGCAGCGAGCACGAGCAGGATTAGAGCCGTTCCCGCCTTCTCCCGTGCCGCCCCCCCCGGTTTTGACAATTCCACAAATGCGACTATCAGCGGCGGTGCCACCATGAACAGGAAGTCGAATCTCACCGCGACCGCCGTGACAAGGATGACGCCTGCCAGCAGCTTGCCCCAGTGGGCCGATTCAGGAAGGGTCCATGTCTCCTTTCTTGCATATCCGCCGGTCACCGTGGGCGCGCGTGTTTGACACTTTGCTGAAGCGTAGGAGTTCATCGCACGGCGTCCGAGGGTAATGATTCCGGTCAATCCGCATACGGAGAGGGGATAGTACCAACTGTCCGAATGGGTGATGATGGGCAGAATCGCGGCGGAGATGGAAGGGAACATGGCGGAGCGCGCCAGCTTCAGTTCCAGGGCAACCAGGCAGAAAGCCGCCGTTATCATCCAGAACGGCGCAAAAGTGAAGTATCGAACGATGAGTATCCCTGTCAGGGCCGCCAGGGTGGGAGACAGCCAGAAGTAGATATCCGCGCCGGGCCATGGCGACTTCTCCATGACCCATGCGCCGAGGGCCAGGGCCGCGATCTCCGGGAAGATGATCTCCTTCTGGCCGGTGAAGTCCGCTACCGCGAAGATCGCGACTACCAGGAGGATAGCAGGGAGTTCGTACCTTATCTTCACAGCTGTCTTTCTCCGTTTCTTGTGCCCCTTTTCAGGATTCCAAGGGGCATGCGTGAATCCATTAAGGCCGGAGTGACGTTGGGTCAGTTACATCGTGCCCAAAAGGGGTTTGAACCGGTATTTGATGAAAATCGCGGATGTCTCAGGCATCTACGGAAAATCCATGAACTTCTTCGTCTCCTGCAGCCGTCGAGAACGTCGATGTCTTTCACCGTAAGCCTGTTTCCGGGGGCCTGTCAATAGTTTTGTGTAGATGGTTTTAGTGCCTGGTTTTTAATAGTTAGTTTCCATCCTGAAACTCCGGACGGAAACTAACTAAATACGGCTTTGTTGGAATGAATGACTTCGGACCCCCCTTCTGTCAGACGGGATCAACGGAAAAGGGCTGACCGTAGGGCAGTTGCTGTTCCCCGGTTATGCGGGCTACCAGTCATTCGAGACGTCCAAGGCAGACCAGACGATTGCTCACTGTACAAAACCTATAAATAGTGTAGACGGTGGCTCATTTTGTTAGTACTGTTATGGGGCCTAATAACCAAATCCCTATCCTATATATGATGACATGGAGATATGATCATGCAAAAGGAAGTTTTAAAAGTAAACTGTCATCTTTCTCTCTTGATGGCGGCGGTGCTTTTATTGAGTATTCTTCTGGCCGGTTGCGCCTCGCAGCAATTGCACCCCTCTTCTCTGCCGGTCGCGACGGTGAATATCGAAAAGCTTTCCGATGACGATATCGTCCGGGTGAAAGGGATGCTGGAAAAACTCACGCCGATGCTAGAAGCTCGGCGGTCGCAGCAGACGCTCGCAACACTGACCTTTGATGAACTCTATGCCCCTCTGACTACGGATGAACAACAATTTCTGCGGCAATTTCAAAATCTCAACGGCAGCGAGCTGGGGGTCAAAATTCCGTTTCGCGGCATGGCCACCGGGAAGGAAGAGCTGGTTGTTCTCAAGGGGCAGAGGGTAAAAGATCTCGAAAAAGGAGGCACTAAAGAGGTTCCACCGCAGTTTCTGCCGAAAAACGTTTATCTGCGATATGGCGATATGATGGCTGCGATGCAGAAGGATCTGGGCAAGCGGCTCTATGTCGAATCGGGCTATCGTTCGAGCGCCTATCAGCTTTATCTTTTCATCTTCTATTTGAGCAATCATCTCTATTCCATCCGCGAAACCGCCAGGTTTGTGGCCTTGCCAGGTTACAGCGAACATGGCTCGCCGCAACATCAGGCGATTGACTTTATCAATGAAGAGAGTCTGGGCGAAGAGACCGCTAAAGAATTCGACGCCCAGCCGGAATTTGCGTGGCTGATAAAAAACGCGGCGAAGTTCTGTTTTGTAATGTCGTATCCCAAGGACGGCAAAGAGGGCATTACCTACGAACCCTGGCACTGGCGGCAAGAACAAACCCTGGGCCCAGCCTGTAAATTGTCTCCACCCTGAAACTCCGGATGAAAAACTATCGCTTTCCGATCTGGAAAGCGATAGTTTTTTCCATGGCAATCCGCGAAGGTGTATCCGCCACCGACGCAGGCGCAGAGCAGCATTATGTATGTTAAGTTGCAGAGAAAACGTTGAGATGGTAAAGTGAAAGAAGAGAGCGGGTCATCTCCCTGGACATTGTGGGGCAGATATTACAGAAGAAAATAGCTGACTCCGTGAGGGTCCACACCGAATTTTCGGCGAATGGGACCCCTTTTTGGTAGACCCACAGGGTGCAGAATGTTACTGCTGCAATCGGGGCTGCGTCTCTAAAAAAACACTCTGGGGGGTTCTGCCGGAGTGATTGGAGCGGCATGGATCGGTTCAAGTCATTGATACACATCCTGTTACTTGCTGCTGCCATCTATCTGGGGCTACTTTTGGTTTGCGCTTTATTGCAACGCAAGCTCTTATACTTCCCCTCCCATCATAAAGAAAACAATGGACTGTCGGAATGGAGGGCGGGAGGTCAACTGATCGGCTATGCGCGACACCTACCATCTCCCGAAACAGTCTGGCTGTTTCTGCATGGCAATGGTGGTCAGGCAACGGATCGTATCTATGCACTTCCGTCATTTTCAAAACAGGACTCTGTATACATCCTTGAATATCCTGGATACGGAATACGTGACGGTTCTCCATCCATGGCAACGATCAATTCGGCAGCATGGCAGGCGTACGACCTTCTCAGAGAGGAGTACCCCAATAGACCTGTCTGCGTAGCGGCAGAATCAATTGGCTCCGGCCCCGCATCATTTCTAGCCACTCATCCGCATCCACCGGACAAGATCGTGCTGATACTCCCCTTTGATAAGCTTTCCCATGTCGCGAAAGGTCACTATCCTGTCCTGCCAGTAACATTGCTTTTACGCGACAACTGGGATAACATCACCACCCTGAAAGGATATCAGGGGGAGTTGGAAATATTTGGCGCACGAGCGGACACCATTGTCCCGATCTCCCATGCCAAAGCCCTTGCCGACAGCAAACCATCCGCTGTATTACATACGATTGAAGGAGACCATAACGACTGGGCAGGTGCTGACAAGGTAAAGATACGCTATCAGCGACAAGATAAGAAATGAGAGGGAATGGGGAATTATGGAAGAACTTGAGATCGAAATCTGGTATGACGAACCGGATAGCCATAATGAAAATGGGATAGAGATCCCGATCGACAGCGTCAACCCGGAAACCATGCGCAACCTGATCAGCGAGTTCGTCACGCGTGAATGGGAGGAGTTAGGAGACGCTTCTTTCACTCTGGATCAGAAGATTGAACAAGTCCGGCTGCAGTTGAAAGATAGGAAAGCGAAGCTGGTATTCGACCTGACAACCAACAGTTGCAACATCGTTACAAGCAAATAACAAGTATCGCTATACCATGCCGCTCGGTATGAAAGGTGATGACGACTTCCGCATCTCAACTGCTGGTGCGCAGGAACGGAAGGATCTATACTATTTTTTCGAGCGGAAGTTCCTGGTTGCTTCAGGATATCAAATGGAGTATTCGGAAACGCAAGCGGCCTGCCGGTGCACCAAGTGGAATTCTTCATACAGTTCCCGTCGGATCCGGGCGAAATCTTCCCCGGTACGTTCCCTCGGTTCGGGAAGATATATATTCAGAATCCTCTGGATGCGCCCGGGGTAGGGGGCCATCAGCACCACCCGTTGTCCCAGGTAAATCGCCCTCCAGGAGGCCCTCTGACGGGTGTTCGAACCCCGCCAGCAGATTGATAAGCGTTGTTTTTCCGCAGCCGATGGGGCCGACCAGGCAGACGAACTCGCCGGCGGTGATGTCTATGTCCACCTGGGAGAGCACTGTCTGTTCATCGCCCTTAGCGGAGCGGAAACTTTTTGCTACTCCGCCCATCTGGTATCTTTGTTGAAGCGTATGCGCTCATGGCATCTCCCACTGCTTTTTCACCCATTTCTCACCATAAGTCACGATCCGATCGATAATCAGTCCGAGCAGTCCGATGAGCACAATGCCGACCATTACCAGATCGGTTCGCAGGTTGTCGCGGCTGTCAATAATCAGATAGCCAAGTCCGGAGCGGACCCCGAGCATCTTGCCCGCCACCAAAAATATCCACGCCGCGCCGATGGCAATCTGCAGGCCAACGGCAATTTGGGGAAATGCTCGTGAAAAATGGGATCTATAAATTGATCCGTTCCATATGGTCGTCCGGTTCTGGTGGCTCGGCGGATTGCATTGTCTGCTTCTTCATCTTCTTCTCTGACAAACTCGGCATAAGCGCTCCGTTCCTGGGGTGACAACCAGGGAGTTGCATACAGCAACGGGTCGTTTGTTCCGGTATCTGCGCTTTGGCGCTGGACCAGCGTTATAACAGCACGATTGTTGGCGCCTTGCGTAATACAATGCGGATATCCAGCTGCTATGATGCGTGCAATTCTTGGCATGGTGCAGATAATACGATCAAAAATATGGACTACCAACAGGTAATTTGGAAAGTGTCCCTGCTTCTCCCTAGTTCTCTAGTTCTCCTAGTTTTCTGAGGAGGGAGCTTGTCTACAGATCTGACACCCCCGGATCACTTTACGCGCCTGTAAGATAAATCGGAGGTATATCCAGCAGCTGAAAGATTCGAAGTTGCCCCTCCAGATGCAGCCCATGACCATGCAACTATCGCCTGCCACCCTCGCATAGTTGTAGTCGCCCCAGTCATAACCCGATTACCGGCAGCGCCATAATTCGGCAGCAGCGCACCCAAAGAGTCATAAGTATTGACTACATAAGTCGGATAAAGATCGTGAACCTTATACATCATCATGAGTGTGTAAAGATCAATAGATATCTTGTAAAGAGTCACTCCATCTCCAGGATTTATGAATGTACCTGTACCAGCAGGAATATTATTATTCATGCCAAAGTTTGGACTCGATGGATTAGTATCAGTCGGACAAAGATAAACATCATAACCCAAACCTGTCAAAGAAGTTGTCGGAAGTATTTGAACGTAAATACCGGCAAAATTTATCACATAATCGCTATTCTCAGCAGCCATCCCCATTTGTAACGATATACCAGCAACAGTGTAAATATCGGCAGCTTTAATGTAAGTAGTGAGAAGCGGATAACCAAGCGAAGTTGGATCCAAGGGGTCTGCTCCAAGAGGTAATACATTGTAAAGATCAGAAAATGATATATTTGGAGGAGGAGATACTGCTAGTGGATCGCGGATTACCCCGCCCGGAACAAAAGCAATCTGAACTCGATTAAAATCACCTGTTGCTGCAGCCATAGCAGCATTCGCAGCTGCTTCGCCATGAGCAGCGTATGCAGACGCCCATATGCCGTTGATAGCATTCCGATAGGAATCTGCAGCAAGGTTACCAAGAACCGACTCTCCAAATCGAGAGCCCGGCGTAATTGACTCTTTAGTTATCGGGACATTATTTATTGCTACAGTATCAAAAATTGAATTCACGCCAGTCAATCCAAGTCCGATAAATGCAGGAGCAAGGGCGGTATTAAGGGCTGGGTTAACCTGAGTTGCCAGTACCTGTTCTATAGACGGATCACCCTTGATGGTGTCATCAATAGATACATTTGTGCTTGTATAACCTTTAATTTTACCGGAATATTTGTTTACTTTGAGATCAAGCCTTGCAATATGTTCCCCATATTCGCCTGGAGAGACAAGGATTGTATCACGATCAGCAGCAGCTTTTACTGCTGTTAGATTCAAGTGGAGATGACCGGAAAGAATTACATCAATTCCGGTAACAGCCTTGGCAATTTCAGCATCATTGCCCTCCGCAAAACCTGTTGCCGTATTGACGGTAAAACCTTCGTGGGAGAGGAGCACAACAAGTTGTGCTCCTCTGGCTCTTAACGCGTTTACCTGAGATTGCAGCACCGAAAAATCGTGATTAAATGTTAGAGGTGAAGCATTAGCAGAATCAAAATCTGCATTTGGACCCATCTGACCAAGAAGACCGATTTTGATTCCTGCTTTCTCAATAATCCTGTTTTTAACAATCGTACCATTACCAACAAGTGTATTTATTGCAGGAGAAGCAGTCGCATCCATATTGCTGGCAAGTATCGGAGAAACTAACGGTGCTTCAGCACTGTTTTTCGCTAGAGTTATAAACCCGGCTAATGCATCCGGGCCCAAATCGGTTTCATGGTTCCCGATTGTAATTGCATCATACTTAATCATAGAAATAAACATGGTTGAGATCGGAGACGAGGGAAGTGTCATGCTATAAACTGTACCCATCGTAAAATCGCCACTATCGCAAAGAAGTACGCTGTTGGCCCCTTTCTCATTCCTAACTCCGGAAATATATGCTGCAAGACGCGAATAACCGCCAATAACGGTATCATTACCAGTAACAAGAGGAGAATATGATGCGGCTGAGCCAAACCCCTCAGCATGGTCATGTATATCAGAGGTTTGAAGTATAGTAAGCGAAACTGTATCACTACTACTGCTGCTGGAACTGCAACCCATGATTGTAATTGCAAACATTGCTACAATGGCGAGGAGAACTCTTGTTTTTATCATAAAACCCCCTTCTTTATTGGATAGACGACGCGTCAAACTTCTTGACGTAATTATTGTTTTTACAGCTAATTCAGTATATTGCCATCAACACGCAGCCTTCCCCCCATAAATCAGGTTAAGAATGCCAACTTCTGTTTCATTAGTAACGTCATCAAGATAATCACCTTTTTCATCTGTTTTTCCTATATATCTCAGCTTTACTCTGTTCAACGGGCTTCGGCTGACCTGGCAGCTTTTGGATGGATATCTGATATTTATTTGCGTATCCTGACAACAATTTCAAATAGATCTGACGGTCTGCGTCATCGGAAAAGAGAACAGCACGATTGTTGGCGCGTTGCGTAATATGATGCGGATAACCAACGGCTACGATGCGTGCAATTCTTGGCATCCTGCAGATAATAGGATCAAAAATATGGTTTAGCAACAGGTAATTTGGGGAGTGTACCTAGTTTCCCCAGTTTCGTTCCTGCAATGCATCCATATGGTACAATCCAAACAGGCTGGTCTTTGTCCCATCGCCCCCCTCTGTCAGGATAATGTTCGCCTCTCTGTGAGAAATCTGTGTTAACCTGCGGGGCAAGCAGGAGAGCGAGATGGCCTGTTCGAATAGGAACGGGTCGGATGGTAAAGTCCTGATCGACTGAAGGCCAGGTTTACGACATTATTCCCCAAGATTAATACTAATTCAGATGCAATGTACCACAGGATGAAGTTATGCCTCTTAGAATCTACACAAGCAATCAGATGGAAAAATTGGTCACAACGCTCTTTACCGTCCTCAAGGAACCGCTGAATTCCCCATTCGCATCCGAATTGATCGTAGTGCAGAGCAAGGGGATGCAACGTTGGCTCTCGATGGAACTCTCCAGGCATTTCGGGGTCTGGGCAAACGGTGATTTTCCATTCCCTAACTCCCTGGTATGGCGGCTTTTCTGCACTGTCCTGCCGGAGGTGCCTGACTCCTCGCCATTTTCAGCTGACATTATGACATGGAAGATTATGGGCCTGTTGCCTGGATTCCTCGATAGGGAAGAATTTTCCGAACTGAAAAATTATCTTGCGGGAGATTTGGATGGGCTTAAACTCTTTCAGCTGTCAGAGCAGATAGCCGATGCGTTCGATCAGTACACTTTGTTCCGGTCGGACATGCTCCTGGAGTGGGAAAAGAGGAGAGGGGGAGATTGGCAGGAGGTTCTCTGGAGGGAACTGAGTTCAGGTGGCGATGGAAAGCACCGAGGATGGCTGAAGCAGGAGTTCTGCCGGAAAATAGCGGACGGGCTTTCGTTAGCAGAAGAGCTCCCGGAACGGATATCGGTCTTTGGTGTCTCCTACTTGCCGGAATACCACATGGATGTCCTGATGGCCATTTCCTCAAGGACCGAAGTCAACCTGTTCTTGCCGAGCCCTACCCGTGAATACTGGGGGGACATCGTTTCGGCAAGGCAAAAGGCAAGCAGGAAACCCGAGGAACGTGCAGTCCTTACAGAAGGTAATCCGCTCCTTGCCTCACTCGGGAAAGTCGGTAGGGACTTTTCGGAGATGATCGTAGAATGTGGCGGGGAATCAGTCTGTCAAAAGGATATCTTCGTTGATACGGATGGAAGCACGATGTTGAAGGCGATCCAATCCGACATTCTAAACCTGCGTGGAGCAGAGGAGGGGAGGCAACGGAGGGAAATCGCAGGAGATGATATCTCGATACAGATCCATTCATGCCATAGTCCCATGAGGGAAATGGAGGTGTTGTACGACAACATCCTTTCACTGCTGGACGGAGTTGCAGGGCTTGCGCCCAGGGATATTCTGGTCATGACCCCTGATATCGAGGCCTATGCTCCTTACATATCAACGGTCTTCGAGGGGTGCCAGGATCCGCTGCAAAAGATACCATTTTCCATTGCCGACAGGAGTCTCGGGAACGAGGGGCAGGTTGCCTCGGTCCTGTTGAAACTCCTTGCACTCCCCGGCAGCCGGTTTACCGTGGTTCAGGTGCTCGATATCCTTGAATCCCCGCCGGTTGCCAAGCAGTTCGACCTGGGTACTGAAGAGCTTGACACAATTCGCGTCTGGTTGGAAGAGACCCGGGTACGCTGGGGATTGGATTCGGAAGACAGGGCCCGCCTGGGGCTTCCGCCTTACCGGGAAAATTCATGGCGGGCTGGAATCGACAGGCTTCTCCTGGGATATGCCATGCCCGATGAGGACAACAGCATCTTCAACGGCATCCTGCCCTACGACGAGATCGAAGGGAACCGTTCCGAGACCCTTGGAAAATTTCTCTTGTTCCTAAGCAGGATCAGGGATCTTGCAGGTCGCCTGGGGAGCCCCCGGTCGCTCACCCTATGGCGTGACGAGATCCGCATGCTTCTCACGGAATTCATCGCGGCGGACGATGATTCGGCCCGTGAGGTTGCCGCTATTGCCGATCTTGCGGAAACCATGGGTGTGGTCGAAGAAGGGTCCGGTTTTTCCGGGCAGGTAGAGATCGGTGTGATCCGTTCATGGCTCTCCGAAAGACTCGCGAGGGACGAGAGGGGACTCGGTTTCATGACTGGGGGGGTGACCTTCTGCGGTATGCTCCCCATGAGGAGCATACCGTTCCGGGTTGTTGCCCTGGTCGGATTGAACGATGGTGCTTTCCCCCGCCAGGGCCGTCCGCCCGGTTTCGACCTGATAGCCAGGAACCCGAAGCCTGGTGACAGGTCCCTTCGCGACGAAGACCGGTACCTTTTTCTCGAGTCTCTCCTGTCCACCCGCGACTGTTTCTACATCAGTTATGTCGGACAGAGTGTCAAGGATAACAGCGAGATTCCTCCATCGGTCCTGGTGAGCGAGCTTGTCGACTACATAAAAGATGGATTTACCTCGCCTGGTGGGGATGCCGAAAACTACATCGTCACCACGCACAGGCTGCAAGCCTTCAGTTCGGATTACTTCGAGGGAGGAACGCGACTCTTCAGCTATTCCAATGAAAACTGCGAGGCGCTTGCAGAACGGCGCAGCAACCCTTGGTATCCGAGCGAGTTCATTTCTACAGCGATTTCAGTGCCGCCCGATGAATGGAAAGATATCCCCCTCCAGCGGCTCCTTCGCTTCTTTGACAACCCTTCCAGGTTCCTCCTGGAAAACAGGCTCGGTATCCGTCTCGAAGAGGTTGCCGCCCCGCTCGAAGAGAGGGAACCTTTCGCCGTAGAAAGACTCGATAACTATAAACTGAAGCAGGAACTTGTGGAATGCGTCCTTCATGGCGGCGATGTCCATGACCTTCTCCCCGTGGCCCGCTGCTGCGGGATTCTACCGCCGGCGCATCATGGAGAGGCGGTTTTCGAGGACGTTGCTGCCGGGGTCTCTGAGTTTGTTGATGATTTGAGGGGACTGGTGACAGGGATTGCTCCGATGAAACCCCTGGATTTTGAAATTTCCCTTGGAGGTTTCAGGTTGACAGGAAGAGTCGACCGCATCTGGGAGCACCGGATGATACGCTACAGGTGTGCGAAGATGAAGGCAAAGGACCAGATCCGGACTTGGATAGAGCATCTTGTCCTCAATCACCTCATGCCGAGCGGGTACCCGGTGGAAAGTACACTGTTCATGACCGGGGACTCCATAACGTTCCGAGAGGTGGGTGACACGTCCACTATTCTCCTCGACTTATTTAATCTTTACTGGGAAGGGTTGACGACGGCGCTCCGTTTTTTTCCAGAGTCTTCAATGGCATACGCACACAAGCAGGCATGGGATATCAAAAAGGCGAAGAAAAAATGGGCAACGGGTTATAACGACTTCCCTGGGGAAGGGGATGACCCTTATTTCCGGCTCTGTTTCGGTGACGTGGACCCGTTTGACGACGATTTTGAAAGAATTGCAAGAACCTTTTTCGAGCCCCTTATTCAAAATCTGTCAGAGGAATAGTTATGAGAGAACTGGATCATCTGAAAGTCGAGTTGTCAGGGAGTAACCTCATCGAGGCCGGTGCGGGCACGGGGAAGACCTATGCTATCGCCTGCCTGTACCTGCGCCTTCTCATCGAGAAGGAACTGACTCCCGATCAGATTCTCGTGGTCACTTTCACCGAGGCGGCGACTGAAGAGTTGCGGGGAAGGATTCGCGGAAGGATTCGCGAGGCACTCGATCTCTTCTCCGGGGGTTTCACAGATGACTCGTTCCTCGAAGACCTCTTCAAAAACTCAAACGAGAAAGGTCCTGGCAGGGAGAGGTCGCGGGATATTCTCGACCTGGCGCTCAAGTCCTTCGACATCGCCTCCATCTTCACCATCCATGGCTTCTGCCTTCGAGCACTCCAGGATAATGCCTTCGAAAGCGGCTCGCTTTACAATACAGAGCTCGTCACTGATCCTTCCGACCTGCTGCAGGAGGCCGCAGATGACTTCTGGCGCATGAACTTTTTCGGCGACCAGGCGCCGCTTATGATATCCGCCCTGGCTAAAGGGTATTCTCCCGACTACTTTGCCGGCTTCATCAAGAAGATGCTCGACAACCCGAAGATGAAGATCGTTCCCGATTTTGGCTCATCTGATCTCTCTTCTCTCGACCATGACTGCGGGAATTCCCTGGAAGAGGTCAGCAACGCATGGAAAAAGTACAAGAATGAAATCGTTAATATTCTGGATACCGACAAGGGTCTGAGCAGAAAGGCAGGCGTCTACAAGTCCGACCTTCTGCCTGAACTCTATGAGGGGATGGATTCTTTCCTGGCTGCCGACAATCCCTATGACCTGTTCAACGGGTTCAATAAATTCTGCACTTCAGGGATCCTCAAGGGTACCAAACCTACGGGCACTGCGCCGGCACACCCCTTCTTCGACATCTGCGAAAGACTGAAGTCAAGGGTGGAGCAGCGGCTCCTCCTCCTTAAGTGGGATCTGGTCGAGTTTTGCAGGAAGCAGATCACCTTGCGCAAGAGGGAACTGAACATTCGTTTTTTCAGCGATCTCCTAAACGACCTTTACACTGCCCTCTACGGCGAGTCAGGTGACAGGTTTGCCGAGTGTCTTAGGGGTAAATACCGTGCTGCCCTGATCGATGAGTTCCAGGATACCGACCCGGTCCAGTATGACATCTTCCAGAAGATATACGCCGGCCCGGAGATACCTCTTTTCCTGATAGGTGACCCGAAACAGGCTATCTACAGCTTCCGAGGAGCAGACATTTTCGCTTACATGGAAGCTTCCGGTCGTGTTGAAAGTGACAGGCGCTTCACCCTTACGAGCAACTGGCGGTCAACGCCACGGCTCCTCGATGCCTTCAACACGGTTTTCGACAACGAGGGGAAGCCCTTTGTGTACAATGAAATCGCCTACCATCCGATAAAGAGCGGCAAGACCGACAGCAAGGGGGGTCTCGTGCTTAAAGTGGAGGATGACGCCCCCCTCCAGCTCTGGACCATGCCGCCCAACGAGGACGGTGAACCGCTCACCGTCGGTGAGGCGAACGATGCGGTGTCGCTGGCCGTCGCAGCAGAAATCGCTCGGCTTCTTCAGGATGCTGCGAAGGGAAAGGCATCTATCAAAGAGCGTCCGGTTGTCCCGGGGGACATGGCCGTTATCGTGCGGAGTCACCGCCAGGCCGGCTATCTGCAGGACGCGCTGAGAGAACTGTGCATACCGAGCGTCATGCGCAGTGATCAAAGCATTTTTACCACCAACGAGGCAAGGGAAGTCTGTACCCTTCTCGCAGCCCTTGCAGACCCTGGGAGCGAGTACAAGGTGAGGGGGGCGCTGGCAACCGCCATACTTGGGCGGTCTGGAAACGACATCGCTTCTCTTCTCGAGGACGAGGAAGCCTGGGAAAAATGCCTCGAGAAATTCCGGGACTACCACCAGTCCTGGCTGGAACGTGGGTTCATGGTCATGTCGCAGGCACTCCTGGCGCGTGAAGAGGTGCGCGGCAGGCTTCTCAGGAGGCCTGACGGCGAGCGGAGGCTGACCAATCTCCTGCACTGCTTCGAGGTCATTCATCAGGCAGGGCGGCAAAAGGGACTCGGCAGAGAAGGTCTGCTGACCTGGTTTGGCGAGAAGGTCAGCTCAGGAGAAAAATCCGAAGAGTACCAGCTCCGCCTTGAGACTGACGAGAAAGCGGTAAAGATCGTCACGGTCCACGTCAGCAAGGGACTCGAGTACCCGATCGTCTTCTGTCCGTTCATGTGGGGAGGGATCAAGACAGACGGCGATCTGGTAACCTTTCACGAAAACTTCACGATGATCAAGGATTTCGGCTCAGCCGAGCTCGAAAGTCATCGAATTCTGGCGGAGAAAGAGATCCTCGCGGAGAATCTCCGTCTCCTTTATGTGGCCCTTACCAGAGCGCAATACAGGTGCTACCTCGTTGCAGGTAAGGTCAACGGAAACGTGAAAAACAGGCCCGAGACCTCGCCGATTTCCTACCTTTTTCATGCCCCTGCGGAGGTAAAGACTCAGGATGACCTGGTTGCAGGGGTTGCGAGAGAGGTAAAGAGTCTCTCGGCAGCAGAACTGGAAATGCAGTTGCGGAACGTCGCCGGGAAGGGAAAAGGTACCATCTCCATCTCTCAAATGCCTGCTGCAGAATTCCAGGTCCCTTATCTTCCGTCGCGGGACGAAGGCAAACCAGTTGTCCTCAGGAATTTTACATCTGCCATCGACAGAGACTGGCGGGTCGCAAGCTTCACATCGTTCGCAAAGCACGATGCCGCTGTCGTTGAACTTCCGGACCGGGACGAAACAGGGCGAGGAGCTGCTGCTCTTGAGCTTGCTGTTGCCAGTGAAGAGTCAAAGGGGATGAGCATCTTCACCTTTCCCAGGGGTGTGCAGGCGGGGATTTTTCTGCATGAGATTTTCGAAGAGATCGACTTCAGTGACGCCGATGAAGATCTGGTCAGGGAACTGGTTGAGAGAAAAAGAGAAAAACATGGTTACCCTGCCGATTGGCAGCCACATCTCTGCAATATGGTCGGCAATGTCCTTGCTACGCCCTTGTCGTCGCAAGCAGGGACTTTTCAACTCTCCAATCTCCGCAAGGGAAGCTGGATCACCGAACTCGAGTTTTTCTTCCCGCTTAAGTTCATCACTTCCGATCTGCTGAAAGAGTGTATCCGAAAGTGGAGCGACAGCGAGGGATCCGCAGACCTTCTAAAGGTCTGTTCCTTGATGAGTTTCAGGCCGGTGAGTGGTATAGTCCGCGGATTCATGGACATGGTTTTTGAGCATGGAGGGAGGTTTTACCTGCTTGACTGGAAATCGAACCACCTCGGCAAGAGGCATGAAGATTACGGCAAAGAAAGCCTCGGGAAGGCAATGGAGCTCAACCTTTATCCACTGCAGTATCTCCTTTATACGGTTGCCCTGAACAGTTACCTTTCCATGCGGGTCAGGGGTTACAGATATGAAACCCACTTTGGTGGCGTGATCTACGTGTTCCTCAGAGGGGTGAGCCCTGAGCGGGGCGAGAATTTTAGCATCTTCAGGGATCTCCCGCCTGTAGGCATGATCGAGGAGCTGACAAGAACACTTGTAGCGGTCGGGGGATAGGGATGAATTTCGAGTTGAGTCACATTGATAAGTATTTTGCGGATTTCATCTGCCGGGAGGCGGGTGACACCTCTCCCGTGCTCAAACTGGTTGTGTCCCTCGCCAGCAACGCCGTGGGAAATGGTAACATCTGCCTTGATCTGGGCGATTACGCAGGCAGTGTTGTTCGTGTCGATGGAGAGGAGAAATGCCTCCCCTCAATGGAGGAATTGAGGGGGTATCTCCAGTCCCTCCCGGTTGTGGGTCAACCCGGTGATTTCCGACCACTGGTTCTGGACGGCAACGGCCGGCTTTACCTTTACAGGTACTGGAATTATGAACAGGAACTGGCAAGGGTCATACTCGATAAAGCGGCTGGCAGATGTACTGGAATTGAAGAAACTGTCCTTTCGGACGGGCTCCGACGGTTATTCCCGGGCAAATCGGGAGACGAGACCGACTGGCAGAAGGTGGCGGCTGTTGCGTCGGTGCGAAAGAGGTTCACGGTAATATCCGGGGGGCCTGGGACCGGCAAGACATCAACGGTAGTAAAGATCATCGCATTGCTTATAGAGCAGGCGAAGGATAGCCCTTTACGGATAGCCCTTGCGGCTCCCACCGGCAAGGCTGCTGCCCGGCTCAAGGAATCCATACGCCTCTTGAAGGAAAAGCTGGACTGTGCCGAGGATGTAAAGGATCGGATCCCGGATGAGGTTACGACCATCCACAGGTTGCTCGGCGCCATTGGTAATTCAATAAGATTCCGTTTTTCGAAGGAAAATCCGTTGCCGTTCGACGCGGTCGTTATTGACGAGGCCTCCATGGTTGCACTTCCCCTGATGTCCAAGCTCGCAACCGCCCTCAAACCCGAAGCGAAGCTCATCCTTCTTGGTGACAGGGACCAACTCTCATCAGTTGAAGCTGGGGCAGTGCTCGGTGACATTTGTGGCGGAAGCCGCCTCGAGCCGTATTCCCATAGATTTGCAGTCTTCGTGGAAAAGGTTGCAAAAGAAACGATTCTTAACGGAGCCCCGGAAACTTCCCTTCCACCTCTCCAAGACTCCCTGGTGGTCCTGAAAATGAACTACCGGTTCGATGAAAATAGCGGAATAGGGGAGGTGAGCAGAGCCATTAATGCAGGTGAAGGCTATGATGCTGTTTCGCTTCTGCAAGGGGACAGATGTAAAGATATCGCATGGCGGAGTTTTCCGAAGGCCACTGATATGAAAAAATCCCTTGTCTGTAAAGTCGTTGATGGGTATGGCAGGTACCTTGCTGCCCAATCACCGGCGGAGGCGCTCGCGTCATTCGATTCATTCCGTATCCTCTGCGCCCTGCGGCAGGGGATTCATGGTGTTGCCGGCATCAACAGTCTTGTGGAGGAAATTCTTGCCGAAAAGGGACTGATTGACCCGCGTAGCCGATGGTACCCTGGACGGCCGGTGATGATCACTGCCAATGATTACGGTTTGAAGCTTTTCAATGGTGATGTGGGGATAGTTCTTCCCGACCCTGAGTCCGACTGGCACCCCCGTGTCTTCTTTGCTGCTCCTGACGGCGGGGTGAGAAGTTTATCTCCGTTGCGCCTACCAACGCACGAGACGGTTTATGCCATGACGGTACACAAGAGCCAGGGGTCTGAGTTCAGCCAGGTGCTGCTTCTCCTACCTGATTCCGATTCGCAAGTTCTCACGAGGGAACTGGTCTATACCGGCATAACCAGGGCAAAGGCAAATGTGGATATATGGGGAAGTAAAGATCTGTTCCTCACTGCTGTTTCCAGGAGGATAGTCCGGAAGTCTGGACTCAAGGATGCTCTTTGGCCAGGGGATGCAAAGCAATAAGTTTCTTTCCTCTGCCTCATACTTGATAGGCATGGAAATTGATGGTGATCTCGGCGGCTTCTTCAACCTGAAATCGGTTCAGAAAAATGCCGCAGATCCTCTGCTGGCAACCTTGGAGTCCTACCCACCGTACCAGAGAAATCAGCTTTCCGTTCTCCGGCCGCCTGACCGTTAATCGTGCATTTGGATGCATCCCGGTGAGCCGGTTTTCGAATCATTTCGTGAACTGGTTCGCAGTCGATTGGGCAGGGATCCCCTTCGTGGAGCGCTCTTCGTCGATCCTACCGCCACCCAGCCGTATATTTTTCATCTGGCCCTGCGCTCTGTGGTACGTAAACCCGATTTTGAAATTGTCGATCTTGCTCAGGAGGAAACCAGAGAGTGCCGCCTGGTCGGTGTTCGACAGTCAGAAGGAGCGGAAATCGATCTCTGTCCGGTCAAGCACCTTCTCTTGCTGCGAGGGGGATATGGTCTGCCTCCTGAAGCCCAGCGACTTGCCGCAGGTGTAAAGCGCTAGAAGGATGCCGCCCACGCCTATCTTGCCGAACGGGTCTGTCGTGGCATGGCCGTCAAGCAAGGAGCAGCAAAAGGCCTTATCGGCCAGGAAAGAGAAGGCACTAACTATCATCCGCCGTGAACCGGAGCTGATAGTTCCCGGTAATGTCGATTTCATCGCCCAGGCTCTCGTTGTACGTGGTGGTATGGCGTGAGGATAAGGAAAAAATCAGACTTCTGGAGGTTATATATATGCAGGGACTCACGAAAAAGCGCCCTACTGAAAAACTGGTTGAAGTCCGTTTCAGGGGAACCCATACTGATGTTGTCAAGTTACGCCGAATCGCCCAATCCTTGAAGGTTAAGGACGTTACCGAGTGGGAGTTAGAGGGAAAAGAGCGTTACGACTTTAGGCCCTGCTCCGACAGCATCCTCCACTCTGACCTGACCGAGCAAGGCGGCGATCTCCTGGTTGCATCGAGATATTCAACTATTACCTTCATGATTAATCCTTGTCTGAATTAGACGGGAACATTTGCTTTTATTAAGATTAATCTTTGTTTCCTTGATTTGTCAAGATCTTTCAAATACGAACTCGTGTGTTGGGTGACCGATGGCATTCGAGAATTATGGAAAGGTGGAAATCTTCTTGAACGTTCCGGAACTGAATAGGAAGGTACTATTGCATTTCAGTGGAACCCGGCCTCTTCAGTCCGGCGTTCATACGTTCATGGGGGGAGGATGGGAGAAGGAAAGCTGCGAATGAAAGAGCATTTCTTTCCGGAAGGAGAGTTGTCGGAGGCATTGGCTCGGGCGAACAGGTTGCTGGCGACCAAGCTAAGGAAAGGGTACGAAATAAATTACCCGATTTTAAAGTTGAATTCTGCTACAGGCATGATAAAGTTGTCTCCTTCTAAGATGTTGAAGCACGATTTGAGAGGGAATGGACCAAGCTTCTGTCGGAGCGTTAAGACTTGCCCAAGGAGAGCTTACTATGGTTAAACTGACGATTACAACCGGTACTGAAGAGGAATTCTTCCGCAGAGGGAGGACGCTCGCCAGGAAACTGGATAGAGGGGAAAGTATAGCGGCCGGAAATATCATTACTTTTGAAGATCCGGAAGATATACTGGAACTTGTAACTGCGGCCAGGGTGGACCTTTTCAGAGCAGTCAAAGAAGAACCCGGGTCCATCGCCGAAATTGCCCGGCGCCTTCACCGGGATCGGAGCGCGGTGAAGCGTGACGTGGATATTCTGGCTGCGGCCGGTCTAGTGCAGGTTGAGACAAAGCCATTTCACGGTCATGGCCAGATGAAGTTCGTGAAGGCGCTAGCGGACAGGTTTCAACTGACGGCCCAAGTTGGCTGAGATTTTTCATGCGAAATAACGACCCCTTCTGAATAAGGGGAATTACAACAAACGGAGGGGATATGACAAAGGCGGAAGTTGTCGGGAAAATCGCGGCAGGGGCGGAAATTACCAAAGCACAGGCGGATAAAGCGGCAACAATCTTTCTGAACAGCATTGTCGAAGCCCTCAAGGATGGCGACAAAGTAACGTTCGTTGGCTTCGGAACTTTTTCGTTAAACGATAAAGCCGCCAGGGTAGGGCGGAACCCGCAGACCGGCGCTGAAATCAAGATTCCTGCCAAAAAGGCGGTGAAATTCAAGGTGGGTAAAGCCTTCCAGGAAGCGGTACAGCCGAAGAAAAAGAAGGCGGCCAAGAAGAAGTAATGCTCTGCTAAAACTCACGCAAGGCCCCTTACAGTCAGCGGGCCTTTCACTGTTATCCCCTTGCCTTTGCATCTAAATTCGTGATCAAGGTTCCTGCTATGACCAAAAAGGATTTGATTGACAACGTCTATTCCAATAGCTGCTTCCAGAGAAAAGAGGCCGAGGAGATTGTGGAGTCCGTTTTGGACATCATGAAGGAAACCCTGATTCCGGGTGAGGAGGTCAAGATTGCCGGCTTTGGCAAGTTTATCGTCCATCAGAAGCGCGACCGGAAAGGACGCAATCCCCAGACTGGCGAACCCCTCACCATTACTGCACGCAAGATCCTCACCTTCAAACCGAGCGCTATGCTCAAACAGAACATCAACGTGGACTGATGTCCTCTCGCGCGTTGTCTACAGGATGACCCGGCAAACTAGTAACACCCACCTTTTTTAACCTAAATCTGCTTGGTTGTGACTAATTCTGTCACAGCTGTCGTGTATCATGATGACATTTGCTACTACATTGCTATTCCGGTAGACATGGGCAAAGATTGGCAGGGATATTCTCTCTCCTGCAGATTAAGGGCGAGATCTGGCAGGCAGGCTAAGAGAAATGAGTCGGTTTCTCTTTTGGTGGCGTTTATTTGGCCATCAAATCGTCTGGATTTGCTCAAGGGGTTGAGCGAGGTCAGTACAAGTCTACGAAATGCGAATCACCTAGCATCACTCTGGCTAGGATTGCCTTGAATATGTCTAAATTTGTCACATAGGCGTTGTACAGTAAAGTGCATGACAAATAGTCATGGCAGGGGGGAAATCGACTGATGATAAAAGATGCTCCAGGAACGGATACAAGTGTCGATAAATTATTGGGTTGTTTGCTTGGCGGAGCGGTTGGAGATGCGCTCGGCTGGCCGGTAGAATTTATGACCCTTGAAGAGATCCGGAAGAAATATGGGCCGGAAGGAATCTGCGATTTTTCAGAGGCGCTGGGTGGCGTCGGCGCAATCACCGACGACACTCAGATGACACTCTTTACCGCGGAGGGGTTGCTGCGTGAGTTTCGTCGTTCCAAGGAAACTGGCGTGCAGCCGGATTACCCCACAGCGGTCTATCGGGCATACCTGCGCTGGCTCTATACACAAGGGGAGATTCCGCGGGACCCAAAATTTCGGGACTCCCTTGATGGTGATCTGTTGAAGGTTCCGGCACTCTACCACCGACGGGCACCAGGTAATACCTGTCTATCTGCACTTATATCGGGAAAGATGGGGACGGTGGCCAGACCGGTCAATACCAGTAAGGGGTGTGGAGGCATCATGCGGGTTGCTCCGGTAGGACTTTTTTGTGCAGCCATTTCGACGTCAGGAAAACAGAGGACGACTGCTAAATTTGCTTTTGAACTGGGATGCAACGTTGCGGCTATCACCCACGGGCATCCTCTTGGGTATCTTCCGGCAGGCTATCAAGCCTCACTCATTTCTTCCCTCGTATCCGGAAAGAGTCTTGAAGAAGCTCTTTCCGATGCCATGCTTATCCTGGTGGATCGCCCTGAATATGAAAAGAGCACCTTGGCAGCCATGATTTCACGGGCGCTGCGGCGCAGTATTAAGGAAACTCCTTCTCCCGAAACATTGGAGCGTCTTGGTGGAGGTTGGGTCGCAGACGAGGCGCTGGTCATGTCACTCTACTGCGCCCTGGCGTCTAAAGGAGATTTCGTCAAGGGAGTGCGCCTGGCGGTCAATCATTCAGGGGATTCCGACTCCACTGGATCGATCACCGGGAATATTCTTGGGGCGATGATGGGCAAGGGTGCAATACTGGAGGAGTGGTTGGCGAAGTTAGAGTTGCGGGAGGTTACTGAGGGGATGGGGAAGGGATTGTTTGCGGCGACAGCTTAGCCGGCATCATATAAAGCAGCTATGAACCACAAAATATAAAATGGATTCAATAAACAAAGAGCCGAGAGCCATCATCTGGCAGCCATGCCGCCGTCAGTTACGTCTTAATTGAAAAAAATTAAATGTTGCTATGTTTTTAAATCTGCTAAAGATTATCTGTTTTGCCAATCGTTGTCAAATCTCTGCATTCTTGGATTGTTACGGTTTGGCGAGCTAAAGAATAGTGCAATGACTAAGCCTAGAGCCAAGTAACTGGGATAAAAGGAAAGTATGTCAAAAGCACTGCTCTATGGGTTGAATGGGGAGAAAAATGGTAAGTTTCTCAGTTTCCTCGATAACTTCGATGGCGAGCCACGCATTGCCTGGTATCCATAAGTCCTGCGATCATTGTCGGGCATCCTATGGGTGCGGTAAAAGAACAAAGTGCGAATCTTTATGCCACGAAAATGGCTGAACAGGGATTCGTAACGTTGTCCTTGGATTTGTCTTTCTGGGGAGAGAGTGAGGGGCAGCCGCGCAACGCCGTTTAGCCGGATATCTATGCCGAGGATTTTAGTGCTGCGGTGGATTTCCTGGGTACCCGGCCGTTTCTTGACAGGGATCGGATTGGTGCCATCGGGATTTGCGGCAGCGGTAGCATGGAGAACTCCTGTTGACCGAGGCGATTTACCGGACATCCATTATTGCCGAGCAGGCTGGTGTAATTGGACTTTTTATTGACGCCAAAAACGATGCCGCCCGTACCTTCTACGAGCATTGTGGTTAATGATGCGTCTTTTTACAATACCGGGCTGTACATCAGTGACATCAGGAACAGGATGTCGTCATCCGGGTTGAGATGAGGCATGCAGTCATGAGCCCCTCCTTGCTCCCCAAGACCTCCTGCTTCACCATTACCGCCGCCGGAAGTTTCGCTGCCGTTTCTGTTGCCGAGCATCTGCATCTTATCGGCGACAATCTCGGTGGTGTAGCGGTCCTTTCCGTCGCGATCCTGCCATTTTTTGGTTTGAAGACGACCTTCAATGTAGACCGGTTTCCCCTTGGTCAGCTACTCGCCTCCGATTTCCGCGAGCCTTCCCCATAGGATGATGTTGTGCCATTCCGTCCTCTCTTCCCATTCGCCGTTCCTGTTCTTGAACTTCTCGTTTGTCGCGGCGGAAAGGCCTGCTACAGCGGTCCCGGAGGTGGTGTAGCGGACTTCCGGGTCCTTTCCCAACGTCGCAATCAACATCACTTTGTTCAAGCTGGCCATACTTCCTCCTTTCGTTGGTTTCCCGGTCGTAAATAGACAATACGCCCTCACGGGAGCGGTATCTGTCTACCCCGGTCGGGATGGTTGAGGTACAAAAAAACCGATTGCGGCGAAATTGCCGAAACGGGTCGGGTGAAATGAAAAAAGGCGGGTCCGGATTCAGGACACACCTATTCTATGAAACTATTGGCATATTGCCGGAAACATTGTTGGGGCGTAGGGTGTCCGGTCCGGATGGGAAAACCCTGTTCTTAACGTAATTGGCCGACGCGGCAAGGTTCAGGGAGGTTGCGACCAGGTTCACCGACTCATGATTGATCGCGTGCCGTGGCAATCTTTTCAGACACCGGGGCTTTAACCGGTGAATTTGTCTTTCCTTGAAAAAGGAATAGATGGGTAGAGAAATATGACGATAATTTAGCAGAAAAACGGAAGATGCTAAGATAAATTTGGAGTATACAAATTTGTTGAGGCAAATATAGCTGTTTTAGTTGCTATATTTGCGGTTTGACTGATCAAGTATTGATGATATTGTCTGGATATGTCCGGCATGCGGAGACTGTGGATTAATCAGCAATTGGCGGGGAACAATATGGAATATGAATAATGCTGGATGGGTTCACTGAAAGGCGATAAATGAAAGGAGAAATGAGCGAATGAAAGTGCTAGTGGATTTGTGTATCGTCCCTATTGGTGTTGGAGTGTCACTATCATCATACATAGCAGCCTGTGAAAAAGTGTTGACCGAAGCGGGACTGAAGACCGTACTGCATTCATACGGGACGAATATCGAGGGCGAATGGGATGCAGTGTTTGCGGCTGTCAGGCGATGTCATGAAGTCGTGCATGAAATGGGCGCCCCACGCATTTCTACAACCATAAAACTGGGAACAAGGACAGATCGTGATCAGACGATGGAAGACAAAGTCAACAGTGTGAAGGAAAAGATGAGAGAATCATGATCGACAGATACTCGTTCAGATGACTGCACTCTCCCTGGGCCTGGGAAGTTGCGGGATACAGATCCGGAACCGTAAACAGGACGACGGTAAATCCGCGGAAGAGTATATCCGGGAACTGCTCGGCCTGTCGGAGCATCTCAAGGTTGAATCAATAATTGGTTTGGCCATCTTGATGAAGTTAAAAGGCCATTAACGGCAGAAAACCCGCAATTTGAGAAAGTGGGGCACAATCAATTACTCTGAATATTTCGACGGAGAGTGATCCATGAAAACATACCGCAAGGAACTCTGGTTCGAAACCGGGCAACGCCGGGAGTTGATCAACATCACCCGGACTGTTGCGGACTGTCTGCAGGAGAGTGGCATCAGCGAGGGTCTGTTGCTTTGTAACGCCATGCACATCACCGCCAGCCTGTTTATCAACGACGATGAACCCGGCCTGCACCAGGACATCGAGGAGTGGCTGGAGGGGTTGGCGCCCGAGAAGCCCTACTCGCGCTACCGTCATAACGGTTATGAAGACAACGCCGACGCTCATCTCAAACGCACCATTATGGGACGGGAGGTTGTGGTTGCGGTGACGGAGGGGCAACTGGACCTGGGACCTTGGGAGCAGATCTTCTACGGAGAGTTCGACGGTAAACGTAGAAAGAGGGTGCTTGTAAAGATCATCGGGGAATAGAATTGTGTTCTTCATGGAGAACAAAGGCTGACTTGAAAGCTGCGATGAAACTCATTACCTGACACCGACGTGTTGCGGCAGGGTAACCCGTTACTGAGAGTGAGTCAACCCGCTGATCGTGCGTATACTCTGATAAATACCCTTAATACGGACTATAAATTCCATTTTCTGAAGCGACCCCGGAATTGATGAGCGCTACCGTATACTGGGAAGTGATCTTTTCGTCACGTTCCGCGCAATCGGGTTATGGGATCTGGTCCCCGGCGAGATCGAATCGGTGCGGCTCGATGCGTCCGCACTGGGTCTTGTCCCCCCTCAAACTCAAGAATTGAGGTAGATGGAATCTCGAAGAACATTACTGGGGTGAGAAGGGGAAACCGATTGAAGAATGGGCTAAACCGATTATCGCCCGCGGTTCGCGTCAGGAATATGAGATGGAGCAGGTTCTTCCTGGGTGGATCCCGATAACATCGACTCTGACCCAATATGCGAGTCCAATGACCTCAAAGCCGCCGGAGGCCGCAAAGCCGCTTTAAGGTTCATTTAAAAACAACTTCAGGAGGCTATGAAATGGCAATGGGCGTTGAAATAAAAGGGAACAAACAAGATAACGAATTATTTTAATATATTTCACCGGAGAATGTTGAGTCAAGCTGACGAAAGGAGTTTAAAAGGGCAACGCCAACAAGGCAAGGGTATTACCAGTAATGGGGTGTACGGAGGAAGCATGAGGCAGAATCCGTGTACGTAGCGAACAGCGAACCAGCTATATGGCCGTGGAGAGGAGGTCGAGCATGCGTGGCAAGGCAAGACCTGATATCCGGAGCGCTCAACTCATTGAAGTTAACGCCTCAAAGCGGTAGCAGCAGTATATTGGATAGCATCCTGGAGTGAGGAAGTGAGATGAGTTGGGTGAAAGCAACCAGACTTGGCATGTTGCAGCATTTTTCAAAATATCTCACAACGTTTCTGGGCTAACCAAAGTCAAACGGATGCAAAAACGGATGCACAGTAGACAAGAATGAGAAAAAGGGGCTAGACAATTTGTCTAACCCCCTGAAATATTTGGAGCGGGAAACGGGATTCGAACCCGCGACTTCAACCTTGGCAATTTTGCAGGCGGATGTTTCAAAAGTTTTACAGGTGTTTCCAAGTGCCTCAATCATATCTCATATGTCCTTGACTTGTAAGTGAATTTATCCTATTTTGTGTATCTGTTTGTTTCAAAATTATTCCCCGCTTGCCAACTACCAAACGGAAACAAAACGGAAACACGGCCTGTTTGAAAAGAGCAAACGGAAACAAAACGGAAACACAAAAAAGGATCAAAATGGGCAAGCAATTCACGGAAAAGGCCATCGCCGCTGCAAAACCCAAAGACAAAAGATACTACCTCAGAGAGGGCCGTGGATTTGCTCTGCAGATACTTCCCTCTGGAGCCAAAGCTTTTGTATATCTGTTTGAGTTGAACAAGAGCAAAGGGTACGTACTTCTTGGTCATTATCCGGATTGCTCACTTGCTAATGCGAGGATAGCTTACAACGAAGCATATAAGCTTGTAAAGAACGGCATCGATCCACGCGAGCAAAAGAAGACCCTTACTGAGGAATTAAGAAAAAAGACTGAGGAAGTTGAAGCCACAACGAATGCCCTGATTCAATACACCTTCGAACTCCTCATTGACGAAGGTATTCCTGAAGATTTCATTCCGACAACAGTTGAACAACTCGTCGCAGTCTACTATGTAAAGTATTCAAAAGAAAACCATGGGCTCCAGACTCAAAGGAATTTTCTCTATACTGCAAAAAGCGGAATAATTCCGGTCATGGGCAAAAAACTCATTACAGAAATTCGCCGTAGAGATGCCATTGCTCTTATACAAGATGTCGCGGCACGTGCGCCAGGGCAATCAGGAAATGTTCTTAAAGCGGGCAGGCAAATTTTTGAATATGCATTACTTCGGGAATGGGTTGAAACTCAACCATTTTTACAGATCACAAAGGCAGTTCCAAAGGCCATAGCAAATGTTTGTGATCGTGTTCTGGATGACATCGAGGTTCCCCAAGTATGGAATGCAATTTCAAAATCGCCTTCATCGGATTCAGTGAAACGTGCTCTCAAAATGATTCTTGTCACAGCACAACGTTCCGGTGAAGTTGCGCAGATGCACAGCGATCAAATTATCGATAGGTGGTGGACGATTCCTGCGAAAGTTGCAAAAAACGGCCGGGAACATCGAGTCTACCTGACAGACACCGCCATGTCTCTTATTGGAAACAGGAAGGGTCATATTTTCCCTTCAGAGAAGGGAGGCACCGGACATGTTGCCGTCAACACGCTTGCCCAGGCAATAACCAGAGGCTACCTATCCGATGAAATAATTAAAGTAGTTGGCACTAGAAAAATAAAAGCAAGAAAATCTCCTTACTTCGGTATGACTCCATGGACTCCTCACGATCTCCGGCGTACCGCTCGTACCAATATGCCAAGAGTTGGAGTATCTGACGAACATGCTGAAGAAATACTAAACCACACAAAGCCTGGAATTATCGGTGTCTACAATAAGTATCGCTATGATAACGAGAAAAAAGCTGCCCTTCTGAAGTGGGAAGCTCTCCTCCTCGAACTATTGTCACCCAAACAATCAATAGAACAATCTGCTGCTCAGCAGTAGGCATACTCTATATTCGATAGAATATGAATTTGGGTTATGTCGTTACGAATATATTTTGACATTATGTCTTTCAAGGTATATTTTTGTTCAGGAAGATTGCTATTCCCGAATTGCAGCAGGAGTCAGAAATGATCCAGAAAATCAGCTCTCCAGAAACCCTGGGCCAGGCATTGCGGGCAGAACGCAAGCATAAGGGGATGTCGCAGAAAGCTGTCGGGCATTCGGTAGGCATGGAACAGCACACTATATCCAAAATTGAAAAAGGAAATCCGGGAACTGAATTGAACACACTTTTTCGACTCCTCGCAGCCCTTGACCTTGAACTGAATATTCAACCTCGTCAGAAACCTGCGATAGAAAGCACGGGAGACACCTGGTAAATGGCACGGCCAAAGATTACAGCCGATCTTCACCTCTTTATGAACGGTCAGAACGTAGGATGTCTTACTCGGACCGCTGTCGGACAGCTCCGTTTTGAATACGGCGATGAATGGCTGCATTCTGAATTGAGACGACCGTTATCACTCTCCATGCCTCTCAGTCAAAAGGTTTACATTGGCGATGTGGTAGAAAACTTCTTTGACAACCTGCTACCGGACAGCCAACCGATACGCAGCAGAATTCAGGCCCGATTCGGGGCAAAGAGCAATCGCTGCTTTGATCTTCTCTGGCATGTTGGTCGGGATTGCGTCGGAGCCCTGCAACTTCTCCCCGAAGATGCAGCCTCCATTGATGTGCGACGCATTGACGCCGAAGAACTCACCGATACACAAATCGCCGAAGTGTTACGCAATTACGCTACCATGCCGCTCGGTATGAAAGGCGATGACGACTTCCGCATCTCAATTGCCGGCGCACAGGAAAAGACAGCCCTGCTTCGATTGAATGACAGATGGCACCGCCCACTCGGTGTCACTCCAACCAGTCACATATTCAAGCTCCCCATCGGCAAGATCGCACACAGCGGTATGGATCTGACAGACAGCGTGGAAAACGAATGGTTGTGCCATCTGATTCTGAAAGCCTACGGCATTCCGGTTGCCAACGCTGAGATAGCAACATTCGAAGACGTAAAGGTTCTGGTGGTAGAGCGATTTGATCGAAGGTGGGCCGATGACCGTTCCTGGTTAATTCGTTTGCCGCAAGAAGATATGTGCCAGGCGTTAAACATATCGCCGGCCTTGAAATATGAAAGCGATGGCGGTCCGGGTGTTGAGCGAATCATGACCCTGCTTCTGGGATCGGCTAACGCACTGGCAGATCGGAGCTCGTTTCTCAAGACCCAGGTGCTGTTCTGGCTACTCGGCGCCATTGATGGCCACGCAAAGAACTTCAGCATCTTCCTGCTGCCAGGCGGCAGCTTTCAGCTTGCTCCCATCTATGATGTCATGTCTGCGTATCCACTTGTAACAAAGAGACAGGTTGAATCACAGAAAATGAAGATGGCTATGGCTGTCAGGGGAAAAAGCACACATTACCAGTGGGAAAAAATACAACTCCGTCATTGGCTGTCTACAGCACGTGTCTGCGGGTTTCCGGTAGATGAGATGGAGTCTATTATCAATGAGTTGCTTGAGAAGATGGATTTTGTTATTGAGAATGTGCAGGGAATGTTGCCATCATCATTTCCTGAAGAAGTTGCTCAGTCCATATTCGACGGAATGAAAGGCGTGCGTAACCGTTTGAAACACGCCAACTGAAAAACGAAGAAATAACTACCCCCCTTTCCCCTCCCCCGAGTCGGGGGAGGGGGATAATGATAGAGAAAACTACCTCAAGTTGATTGGAGCGAAAATGACCAAGGCTGATATCGTTGAAAAAATCGCAGAAAATTGCGGAATCACGAAAAGAGAATCCATTGACATGGTGGAATCGGTCTTCAGCATACTGAAATCAACTCTCGAAGACGGTGAGGATATCAAAATATCAGGGTTCGGTAAATTCGAGGTGAAAAAGAAGCATGCACGCAAGGGGAGGAATCCTCAAACCGGGGAAGCCATCACTATCGATGCTCGTAGTGTACTCACATTTAAACCCAGTACTCTATTGAAGTCGGCTGTAAACGGTGGGTAAGCAAATATTACACGCCACGTATGTGTTGAGAGCAATAGCGGCAAATGGTAGCGCAGACCAATTTCTAAATATTGACAACAGATAGCCTCCAGAGCCGGCCGGCCTTCATCATTGTAGATCAAGGCAGAATTCACCACATGTTCATCAAGGTTGACTCCGGCCGAACGCCGTAATCGTTCGATAACGGCACCTTCAACCAAAATAACCGGATATGTTGCCAGAAAATCTTTGAATGATACTCGTACACTGGTTGTCATGACATCTCCAGGCTGAATTTTCAGCGGATTGACTATACGGAGCGCTGACTATAAAGCCTGATAACCATGACCGTACCAAGAACAAACATTGGTAGACTGAGAAGTTGCCCCATTGAAAACATCCCAAAAAAAATTCCTAATTGCGCATCCGGTAATCTAAAAAATTCGATAATGAAACGAAACAGTCCATACCCAGCACAGAAAGTCCAAGCCTGAATACCGGTAACAGATGATCTCCGTGCTGCAAAGCGGACAACCAGAAAAAGTATTACGCCCTCTAAAAATGCCTCATAGAGCTGAGACGGATGGCGTGGTACTCCACTCCCGTCAGGAAAGATAATCCCCCAAGGCATATCGGTTTGCCTGCCGTATAGTTCCCCGTTGATAAAGTTTCCAATTCTACCCAATCCCAAACCAACCGGGGCACATTGTGATGCCATATCTATCAGCTTGAAGAATGGAATGCTTTTCCGGTTTGAATACAGCAAGAAAGCAGTAATAACACCAAAAAAACCGCCATGAAATGACATGCCACCTTCCCAAACAGCGAAGATTCGTAACGGGTTGGTAACATAAAAATCAAGATTATAAAAAATGATATAACCTACTCGCCCACCCAGCACAACACCCACTGCGCCATAAAAGACCAAGTCAGCGATGTCATTTGAAGATAAGGGCAGTTTTTTCCTGTGAGACTCTGCTCGTAAAATATAGTAGGTAGCGATGAAGCTGAGAACATACATTAACCCATACCAGCGGAATTGAAGTGGGCCAATACTCAGAAATACGGGGTCAATTGATGGGAATTGCATGATTTATTCTCACGTTTTCAATTAGCGGAGTGCTTATGCTTGTGGTAAATTTTTCGATTATTACGCGAGGTAATCAATACATACGCCAGGTAACCAACGATCCCCGTATTAACGGCCAATACGACAACTTTTGCCCACGTTACACCTTTCAGAAGTTCAAACATTTCAATCGGAATATAAATTCCTCCCGTCAGTACCGCGAACCACTCAGCCCATGACTGTCGTCGCCATAATCCGTATGCCTCAACAAACCTTACGGTGGCATACAGAATAGCTGATGCCGACAATACCCATAACCGTGTATCGGTTAGCCACCACGCCATACTGTGAACACCCTATTGAATATGGAGGTGTTCGTGGAAGATGTAATCAAGCATCATCGGATTCTGGCCGTTCAGAGGTTCAAGAATGGCGAGAGACCTGAATCCATCTGCACATCGCTCGGCAAGTCAAAGTTCTGGCTGTATAAATGGGTCAAGCGATACACCGAAAACGAGCTCTTGTGGTGTGAGGAGCGTTCTCGTCGGCCTCTTGCGTCTCCAAACCATATGTCATCTGAGATCGAGGAAATCGTTAAAATGGTTAGACTCAATCTCTATAATCAGGATCTGTTCTGTGGTGCCCAAGCAATCCTGTGGGAGATGGAAGACCTTGGCGTCAAACAGTTACCGTCGGTCAGGACAATCAACCGGATTCTTTCCAAAAACGAACTGACACATCGACGGACGGGTAAATATGAAGCCAAGGGCACGGTATACCCTGTTCTGCCTTCAACATTACCGAATCAGACCCATCAAGCTGATCTTGTTGGTCCGTGTTACCTGAAGGGCCCGGTTCGTTTCTATAGCTTGAATATCGTCGATACAGCAACTGTCAGATGTGGCTTGCATCCTGCCCCTACCAAGTCAGGTCAAATGATACTTGATGGATTCTGGGGTGCATGGAAACGGATGGGAATCCCAGATCGCATCCAGGTTGACAATGCAATGTCTTTCTTTGGAAGCCCGACACATCCCCGTGGAATGGGACCGCTTATCCGGCTTTGTTTACTCAACGGTGTTGAAACCTGGTTTATTCCAATGGCCGAGCCATGGAGAAACGGAATGATAGAGAACTTCAACGACCGTTATCAGCAGAGGTTTCTCGGCAAAGTCCTTATGAAATCATTAGAAGACCTGCGATCAGGTTCACTGGTGTTCGAACAACGTCATAACAGTAAGTATCGCTATAGCAAACTTAAAGGTGATACGCCGCTGAAAGCCCTTGCCACTTCCAACACCAAATTGAGGTTTCCAACAGAAGAGAACCCTCCCAAGTATCGGTTAGATAAACCGGAGGCGGGCAAATATCACGTTGTGCGCCTAATTCGCAGCGATCTTAAATTGAATATCTTCGGAGAATTATTCTCGGTTCCGCCGGAGACAATGCTTGAATACGTGGTGGCTACTATCGATGTCAAAGAGCAGAAACTGAAACTCTTCCTGGACAAAAACCAGGTTGATGAATTCAACTACAAATTACGTTAAATCAACTGAGTGTTAGCGATGTCATGACACATAAAACCGTTATCGATGTAGTGGCACTCAACAATTAACCAATAGAGCCGGAAATGGACGTCAACGAAAACCTGTTGATATCCAGAACACTATTGGCACAGTTGCCTATGCATTGCGGGAAAAGACAGGAGGAGCACGAGATATTGATGTTGCAGGTGGCACATGAGGTAGAGCCGAAGAGTGTGGTAACGGGGGTGAATACAAACGGGGAGCAGCGCTGATAAATGGTATCTGATGCTTGATAAGGAGGTGGCCTTTGTAGCCATCCGGAAGTTGCTGAAAGGATTTGCCATCAGAAGTGTGAAGGACGGCCCGATTCATTATCCTTGGCTTCTGAGGCTGAGACAAGTTCGGCACCCGCATTCCCATGAACATCAAGAAAACAGGTAGCGTCAAAGCTACAATGAACGTAAAAAAACGGTATTTTTGCGTACTAAACATAGCTTGACTCTTCTTGAATATGACCATTTAACCAGCAAAATAAAAAACGGCGCACGAAAAATCGCAACGCCGTTTCAAACTTCTATGCATCAAAATAACAATTGACATCGGAATCTGTCAGGAATAATTCGTCTGTCTGTCTGTCTGTCTGTCTGTCTGTCTGTCTGTCTGTCTGTCTGTCTGTCTGTGCAAGATCATTGCCATTTAAAAGCACTCCTGAGGCAGAAGTTATAACAACGGTATGATATATCAGGTTTTAATCGGATTGCAAATAAAAGAAACGCGTATATATAAACGCTAAAATCATTTTGAACTCCGCTGCTACTTTGAAGCGCATTAACAACTACCTGCCCCCCCTATAGATTATATACGTAGGGGGAATCATGCGACTCGCCACTCTGATACTGTTACTGGGAATGTCTGCCGTTCCAACAAGACCGGCAGACGCTTTCTGCTATGAAGAAGCCGGTACCAGGTACGGAATCTCGCCAAACCTCCTCTATGCGATCTCCAAGGGAGAGAGCAGCTTTAACCCGATTGCAATTAACTACAACACAAACGGCAGCTACGATTATGGCCTCATGCAGATCAATTCCTCATGGGAGCCGACGCTGCGGAAACTGGGCATTCCTTGGGGGACGCTCGCCGATCCCTGCACAAACGTCATGGTCGGCGCCTGGGTACTCTCCCAGTGTATTCGTGACTACGGCTACACTTGGCCGGCAGTTGGCTGTTACAACTCCCGCACCCCGTCCAAGCGCGACCGGTATGCTGCCAGGATCGCCCGCATTGTCAGACAGGAACGGCCACTTCAGAGAAGTGAACAGCTTGCCTCTATTACCAGAGTCTCGAAGATGACCCCTTGGGAGGAAGCCTTTGGCATCGTCGCTTCCCGCTGAAATCCTGGCTGAAAGCGGATTGCCGACTGAGGAAGCGATGGATGCCGTTGAGGTTGCCATTGCCAAAACTCTTACTGGCACCCTCCGATCACATGTGTGTGTCAGGATAGATGAGCAATTGGAGATAGTTGCCTACCCAGATGGAAATGGAGAACCGATCAATATATCCCTGGATGATATCAACGGAAAATTGCGGAGACATCTGCTGTATCAAATCAAATTGGAGCTACAGAAACGCAGAACACTGAATGAGGCTGATCGATTGAAACAGTTGAGAGGGTATTCTGCCCCTGGCGAGATTTCCCGGATAGCCGACGATGGCGCACTGATTGTCTCGCTGGAGATTGCCGACTATTACCGACGGCTGATCCTCTGCGGAGTCTGCCCGGCCCGATTCCAGCCGTTTCATGAAGTGGGGCGTTACGGCATCGGCAGCGTGAAGGAGTTCTACATCTCAAGTGTTGTCCCGGTCATGGTCAACAAGAGGTATTCCAAAGTCAGGATAATGCTCAGTCGCACATCGAAAGAATTGCCCCGCCTCCTGTTGCAGGAGCGCAGCCGCATTGCTGGAATCACGTGCATTGAGCGCGTACCAGGAGCCTACAGTTCCGTAGTGACTCCGGCAAGAATACCGAAAGAAATCATCAACTCAGTTGGAAAGGAACTGGAGGAGCACCTGCATGTTTCCATTCAAGAAGCGCGACGATAATCCGTCAAAATTCATGACCGAGCTGGGAACCGGCGTCAACATGGATCATAGGACAAAGCTTGTTCCCATCATCATACCTGACTCCGACAGGAAGCGGCACACCTTCGTATTCGGCACCACCGGTGTCGGTAAGACCCGCCTGTGTGAAAACCTGATAGAGCAGGACATCCGCAAAGGATACTCGGTGGTCTATTTTGACCCCAAGGGTGATCAACAGATCTTCACCAAGATCTATGAGGTTGCCCGCGAAGAAAAGCGCCTGAATGATCTGATGCTCGTCACCCCCATATTCCCGGAATATTCAGCCGTGGTCGATCCGATGGCATTCTACTTTATGCCGGACGAACTGGTCGGGCATATCGTTTCGGGCATTATGGGAGGCCGCGAACCATTTTACCGGAACATTGCCAAGGAGATCACAACAGCTGTGGTCTCTGCTTACATCATCCAGGCAAAAAAACACGGCAACCTGCCGATCATGAACATCGATGAAATACGGAAACGCATTCGCCGTGAATCTCTCGATGCAACCATGAAATCACTCCGCAGCATCGGCACCACTGAAGCTGACCTTACAGCGGGTATGATTGAGGACATCCTCAAGTCGCCCATGGAATATTACGCCAAGGTCTCTTCAACGCTACGTACCGCGTTGATGGAACTTTCATCCGGAAATATCGGCAAGATAATCGGCCAGGCAGATTCCAACCGTTTCATCAATAAACTGGAGGCCGGTGAAGGGGTCATTCTGGTTGTCCATACCGGCGCCATGATCACCCGCGAGGCTTCGGCCACACTCGGCAAGGTGCTCCTCTCCATGATCCAGTCTTTTGTCGGCAGGGTCTATCTCTCCAACCGGCAAAAGGTTGATCCACCGCTTTCGATCTACATTGATGAGGCGCAGAGCCTGCTCTATCAGGGGGTGGAGGAGCTTTTCGCCAAGGCTGGATCAGCCGATGTCATGGTGACCGCCTTTGCCCAGTCGGTGAACCAGATCTATGCCGTTATCGGCGAAGAGTTCGGCAAGAGCATCCTCGACAACACCAACACCAAGATCTTCATGCGTTGCTCCGACGCCGAGACCAGTGATTACGTGGTCAAGCACTTTGGGGTGCAGAACGTACTGACCGGGATATTCGGGTCTAACCAGGTCACGACTCGCGAAGTGGAACAGGACATCCTCCGCGTCCAGGACATATTGAGTCTGAAACCGCGCGAATTCTATCTGATGACCTATGCCGGTCGGTTCAAAGGGACCACTTGCGATGCCAAAAACCCCAAAATGAAAATCATATTCCCCGAGGCGCCGGCAGTCATTACCTCGATGCTGTCTCCCATCCAGTCCCAAGAGGCTGCCTCGCCATGAATACGTTGCTGCTTGGCATATCTGCAGTAGCAGCAATCAGTTTCGGCTGCTATGGCACAAGGAAATGGTCTCACCGTGATGAACCGGCATTAGAGAAAGATGAGCTGCCGGAGGAGATAGCAAGACTGGAAGAATTGAGCAATCTCTGGTTAGGCGAAGAGGTTGAAATTAAGGAAGCCTCACACCTCTGGCGTGAACAGAGAAGGCAAAAAACCTCACCTGGGCCACGCCCGTCATTTCAGCATGTAGAGATTGAGCAGTTTTTTAGCGAGATGATCGAGCACCGGTCATCCATCAATGGTGTCCGTAGAGACTTGATCATCTGGATTCTCTCCTTGCTTGACAAGGAAGGCGATTGTCCTTCCGTTGTCAGGAAACACAAGGATGAAGCTGAACGCATCTACTCCGACGATTCATATGCCATGCTGGAGACATTGCCGTTATATCGCCACACCCTGACGGTTGCCCGCAACTTTATTGCCAAGGCTGATCAAGAAGCGCTGTTGGCAGACATGATCCTCATCGCCCTGGCTCATGACATCGGCAAAATACCATCCTATCACGACAGCATGTACAGCAGTGGCGACCATCCGATAATTGCCGGGCTCATCCTGAAAGGAATTCCGGCATTCATGTCACTTCCCAATCGGGAAGATATCAGCCGTGCCGTCACCGGCCATCACCTGATGAAATGCGACAATATCCTGAGCGATGGACTCAAGCAAAGTGACCATGAAGCACGACAAACCGAGTTGGCAGCGTTGTATGCCGAAATGCTGGAGCGCAAAAAAAGTGAAATGGAAAACAGTGGTGAACAAACCGCCAAGGTCGAAGCAGAACATGCCGGTTCCAGCAAATCACTACCTCCGGTCGAAGAGCGGGACAACCCTCTCGGATTTAACCCGGCCAAAGAGAAGTTCACGCCAACGACCGTCGACATTCCTGACTGGTTCAACGCTGACGCCATTATTACCTCGTTGAAAAATCGGATCAATGTTGTGGAAACCACTTCGAAGGGTGAGCAGTGGTCTGTTGTTTCCATGCCTAATGGCCTGATCTATGTCAATCCCGATGCTCTCTGGGAGACCATCAAGGAAGTCAGCTGCTACGATCCGGTGGTGTATGCCTCGGAGGGATTTGAATCAGAGAAACGGAATCTGATGTACACCGTCGTATCGGAACTGGCCAGAACCAAAAACGCCCTCGCAACCGGTCATGTTGCAGACGGCTACTACACCTCGCAGGTTTCTATCATTACCGGAGGTGGAAAGAGGGTTCCGTATCTCCTGATTCCCTTCACTGCAGAAGCGTTCGGAGTGCTGCCTTCAGCGTTGGAGGAACTGAAAACCCCGCAGCTGAAGCGGATGGTGAAAGAAATCAAGCCCAAGAATAAAGAGGTGGAACAATGCGTTGGCCGTTGATGGTTGTGGCGATGCTCTCAATGTCTGTTACCGCATCTGCCGGCTACTACACCGAGTCGTCCAAAGGCTGGTGGTGGTACCAGAAAGAGCCTGAGAAACAGTCCGACAAAACGGAAAAGAAGAAGAAACCGGCCAAAAGTGCGCCGTCCCTCAAGGATTATTCCTATGAGCAAATCTGGGAGATGCACCCCGACCAGTTCCAGGAGTTCGCCGAGGCATTGAAGAAAAAGGCTGTCCAGAAGCCGAGCGAAGAAAATGTGAAGGAGTACTTCGAGGTCCAGGAAATCGCCCGCAAGAAGGCGCTGGCTTTTTCCAACGTGGCCCAGTTCGTCTGGCAGAAATACCCGGAGCTGACCACCAAGAAGGACTATCCGATCACGACTCCCGGCAACCTGGCCCGGATCTACCAGATCAATGAGGAGCGGCAGCGCATACTGCGAGACAACCGGGATGACTTTGCCCTGATCTATTTCCAGAGACCTGACTGCAGCTACTGCGATGAGCAATCCCGCATCCTGGACTGGTTCACCAACGAGACCGGCTGGACCGTGAAGAAGGTCAACATCAGTGAGAACCCTGGACTGGCAGCCAAGTTCAGCGTTGAGATCACGCCGACCCTGATTCTGATCCAGAAAGGGAATCAGGATTATCTGCCGGTTTCGGCAGGCGTCATCTCCGCCGATGAGATCGAGGACAAGGCATACCGGGCCGTTCGCCTCCTCAAGGGTGACATCTCCCCGGAGGAATATTCGCTCTACGAATTCCAGAAGGGAGGCAGCTTCGACGTGAAGAAACGCCGTCTTCAGGAAAAGGAGCGGCCATGAGTCTGCCGGTCCCACTGCAACAGAAAAGAGGTGTCAGTGTGAAACGAACCATTATTACCCGAACCACCGCCGCCTGCCTGGCGGCAACCATTGCCATGAACCCGGTACTTTCCTGGTCTGGCTGGGTCGACGACTGGGTGCAGCAGAAAAGCTCCACTTCGCCCAGCTATTATGAAGGGTCAAAGCGTGGCTACTACACTGGCGGCAGTTTCTCTGCCAGATGGGCGAACACCGATGATCATCTGTTTACTGCCTCGCTGCCCAAATTGAAGTCTGGTTGCGGCGGGATCGATATGTTCCTCGGTGGCTTCTCGTTTCTGAACGTGGATTACCTGGTCCAGAAGCTCCAGAACATCCTGTCGGCAGCTCCGGCGGCGGCCTTCGACATCGCCCTGAAGACCCTTGCTCCCCAAGTGGCCGATACCATCAAGACCCTCGAAGCCATCACCGACCGGCTGAACTCGCTGCAACTGAACGACTGCAAGGCGGCCAAGGCGCTGGTGGCCACTGCTGCCAGTCCGTTTTCGTCGGTCATGTCAGACAGTCTGAAAGCTGAGATGAAAACAGCCCAGACCGACTTCATGGTATCAAGCGGCGCCAAGGATCTTTATCAGGATGTCAGCAAGCTGTTCGAGAGCGAACAGAAGACCAATGCCGGTAACAAGCCTGGCGTTCCGGGCACAACCCAGACCTCAGCCACCAGCGCCACTGCCGGTTGCCCGACCGAAGTCCTGCAAGTCTTCGGAGATGGATCAGTTCTGGAAAACCTGGCCGGCAAGAAAGGTTTGAGCAGCGAGTACGTCAAGTTGGTTCGCGGTTTCATCGGCGATGTAGTCATCCAGAACCCGGCGACGACCGGCACAACCTACCAGGCCCAGTACATCCCCCCCTGCGACAAAAACAACAGCTTCGACTCCTTCATCAGCGGTTCCGCCCAGGGACGTGATACCGCCGGGGCCTGTGCCGATATCACCGACGCCAACAAGAACCTGATGGTCTACGTGGCCGGCAAGATGCAGTCCATCGCCACCAAGATCAAATCAAAGACGGCACTCACCGCCGACGAGGAGGCGTTTCTCAAAAGCACTCCGTTGTCAGTTGGCCTGATCCTCAAGAATGCCACGGCTACCAATACCGAGGGTGAGGTCATCGGTAAACTGGCGGAACTGACTGCCCGGGCCTACGGCTACTATATGCTGCTCGACCTGTTTGGACGGGCGGTCCAGATGCAGGAGATGGCTCGCAACATTATGTCTACGCAGAAGGGGAACAAGGCCGGTGCATCGCCGGAGACCTGCCAGTTGGCGCTTCTCGGTGAAGGGATGCAGCATATTCAGACACTGGAGGAAAAAACGCTGCAACTGCTGAGCGTAGCACAGCAGAGTTACGCCAATGCGGCATCGGAGATTAACGCAGTAGAAATGATCGTCCAGAATATGAAGAAATTCGATGACACGGTGTTTTCGGAATTATCAGACCGCTTCGGCAAAGGTATCGCCTTGCGGGCAACAGGAAGAATTTAACCACACAAGGGAGGATCTATGGCTGAGAACAAGAAAGAATCGAACGAGAAGAAACCATCGGGAAAAGAGTCCTGGCAGGACCGGAAACTTAAAAAAGTAGTTCGGGATGACATTGACGTCATTTCCAGAAAAACTCTGGATCAAAGCGACTTCATCACCATGCTCAACACCCATGACAATGTACTCCACAGGCTGCGCATGACAATGGGGCGCAACAGCAACATTACCTTTGAAAAGGCTCAGGAGTTTATCGAGAGAAGTCAGCAGATCCGGGAAGAGATCAATCTTCTGAATGCTGAAATGTGCGACCTGATGGCTTGGGACTACACGCCGCCACGGGGGTTTACCAACCCTCTTGAAAAGAGTGCTGGTGGAGAGAAAAAGGAAAGCAGGAAAGTGGCCATAAAAGCCGTTTCTTAAAGCAATTGCTTGCACGAATGTAAACTATCAGTTTACATTCGTGCATTATTTTATATCAGAATGACATATATTCAGGGGTGTGTGCACCTTTCTCTACTATTCCCATTCAAAACGGCACTCGTTCTCAATTCACATTCCCCTCGAAAAACAGCATCTTCCCGGTTATCCCGAATTCCCCATCACAGTCGGTGAACACATCCGCAAGAAACGAATGGATCTCGGACTCCTCCAGAGAGAACTCGCGAAGATCATCGGCGTCACCGAATCCTCAATCTGGAACTGGGAGCATGGCACCGAACCAGAACTGCAATATAATCCAAGTATTATCAAATTTCTAGGTTATATTCCGTTCGACTGCCCGGATGACACTGTGGGGCGACTTGCGTGGTATAAGAGATCGATGGGGATGAATCTGGATCATTTGGGTGAGGCAATGGGACGTGATCCCGAACAACTGTCGGATTGGTTGAGTGGCCGGCACTACCCTTTCAGAAAGAACCGGGAGAGAATAGAGCGGTTTCTGGAAAACCAGAAAACCTTCCTTCTTCCAGAGAAAAGATGGTGATTATCTTCTCCTGAGAAGGGAAACATTCAATGCCTTGACTTCCGGCACCACCTGCCGTCAGAAATCATGACCAATATAAAACTCTGCGAACCCGCTTGGTCAGCAGGGCCAGCTAAACGTCAACGTGCCCCACATATTGAAGCTGTCATGGTTTTGCGATACCGGAATCCTCTAGAAAGTCTTTGGCATTATCACCACGCAGGCTTTCTGCAAGACCGATCAAGTCGTCAGTAAGGTATTTGGCTTTGTACCCTTTGGTGCGTAGATATGCCATGGCGATAGATGAACGATCCTTGTGGGGGCAGGCGGCGACGATGATTTTATCTTTGGGCAGTTCTGCAAGGCGCTTGGGGAGTTCATTAAGAGGGATGTAAAGACCAAAACCCATTTTCCAGGCTTTCATCTCCTCAGGAAAGCGGACATCCACCATTACCGCCTTCTTTTCTAGCAGCAGGGCAATCAGCGTCTTACTATCGATTTTCATGTCGGCGCGGGTTTCATAGTCAAACTTGGTGAGAAATGTGTCAAATGCCGAAGGCAAGGCTTCTGCGGCATACCCAGGCAACACGGCAAGCCCCAAAAACAATAACAGGAAGATAATGTGTTTGGCTGCTCGCTATTACAAGTGGGTAGTCTCTTGTTAATGAGTTGTTAAAAATGATACTTGTAGATCCATTATGAGAGACACCGAACTTTTTCAACTAGCCCTTGGCTTGTCGTCACCATGGCAAGTTTCATCATCTG
>CAIWTU010000094.1 GCA_903915655.1 uncultured Geobacter sp. | reverse complement strand
AGCGTAATATAACGATTTTGTGTCTGAATAGAATTCGCTAAACATTCGTATGAGGACATTCCCAAAGCAACTTTGATTTTCCTCAAGGTAGGAAGTTGGATAAATGGCGACGGGTGGATTTGGACCACCGACCAAGGGCTTCTGAGTGACCGGTTTCGGCTTTATCACCCCCTTATATTCGCTATCAGTGCTTTCTGTGTATCTTTCTGCATTTCCATGAGGCTACTCATTGTACTCATAAATTGAGACCTCTTTTCCATCAATACATGCAGCTTGAAATCCAAATTTTCCGAAATGCCATCCATTGAGTCCTGTGCACGACCTATTTGAGCTAATATCGCATCAAATTCATTCATATCAAGCTGGAATTGTTTAAGAACATTACTAAAAGAGTTGATTTGCTCCTTTTCAGTGCGTAACACAGTAGTAACCGCAGACAGATTTTCTATACGCAATATTTTTGTTGGAATAGTCTCAGTAGATGACGGCGATTTGGTTAGTGAAGCCATAAGACCACAAGCGTTTAGCAGAGTCAGGCTTCCTAGTATTGCTCCACCAGTTACCAATCCGGCTTTATTGATGAATTGCCTTCTTGAAGGCATCGCTACGTCTTCTGCTCCGATCTTGACTTTTTTCATACGTGCCCCCTGTTATGAACCTCAGAGTCAGTATATACACGGCTGCGCCGGCAATCAATAGCTTGCATAATAAGGGCATCGCCCATGGAAAACGCCAGGTATCTGAAACCATTATTTAACGCGTTGAAAGACGAGAGACACGAATTTCGGACGAAAATAGTCAATTTGCAGTGCCGGGCATACCAAATGGAATATAAAGCTAGCCAATTGGGGAACACTCCCGACGTTGATTGCTGCGTATAGACATCGAGACAATCTATTTAGACACGCAATCCTCTTTTTGTCCTGTTATGACTTGCAAGGCGATATGATATAACACGAGAACGGCAACCGGAGGTACGGGCCATGATTATTATACTTCCTCTTATCATCGTTATCGGCTTGGCCTGGTGGCTTAACCCAGGAAAGAATCCATCCTCTCCGCGTAAAATTGCCATACTGGCGACGGTGATTCCGGTCTTGATGCTGGCCATAGTATCTACTGTCTTTCAATTACTGCATAACGCGGCAGGAACGATCGAGGTTTCAGACATATCCAACATCTGTTTCATTGCAGGCTGTGGATTGATTGGTATATCTGCAATAGCAGCAGTAGGGTTGGCTTTACTGCAAAAAAAAGACATAGCAAGGGGCTTGGGTCTTGGAGTTTGTCTCTCAGTTGCCATCTCTATCGTAGAATTTGGGGTGCTGGAGTGGTTAGGCGGAGTTTAGCAACACCGCGTTTAATATGTTGCAGTGTGAATAAAAATAAAAAAAGTGGCGACGGGTGGATTTGGACCACCGACCAAGGGCTTATGAGTCCCCTGCTCTACCACTGAGCTACGTCGCCAAGCAGAAGATAATTTTATAGGCCAGCCTTACCCATGTCAACTCGGATTTCATTCCCCACTCCGGTTGGGGTAGAATATTGCATAGCGTCAGCCGGGTTGAAGGAATGAAAAGCACAAATCGACTCCTTGTTATTGCGGCCGTTTTCGTAACCTGCCTCATCACAGCCAATATCATCGCCGTTAAAATCATTGGTTTCGGCAGGGTCGTTGTGCCTGCCGCAGTGATAGTATTCCCTCTGAGCTACATCTTTGGCGACATCCTTACCGAGGTCTACGGCTTTCGCTGGGCGAAGCGCATAATCTGGCTGGGCTTTGGATGTAACCTTATATTCGTCATTTTCGCCTGGGTCGGCGGGCTCCTGCCCTCGGCTTCTTTTTGGGGAGGGCAGTCTTCCTACCAGTCCATTCTCGGGTATACGCCAAGGCTCCTTCTGGCATCTTTTTCGGGATATCTGCTGGGTGAATTCGCCAATTCTTTCATCATGGCCCGTATGAAACTGGCCACCGGGGGCCGCTGGCTTTGGACGCGCACCGTCAGTTCGACGCTGGT